>SEGS01000012.1 GCA_004210915.1 Variovorax sp.
GGCCGCCAGCACGGTGGCGATGGCCGCCGTCAGCGTGGTCTTGCCATGGTCCACGTGACCGATGGTGCCCACGTTCACGTGCGGCTTGGTACGGGTGAATTTTCCTTTTGCCATTTTTCAATCCTTGAAAGAGCAGGCCCGTGTGGGGTTTAACGTCTGCACCATGTTGCTGGATCTCTCGCCACGGGCAACGAGAGGCACACAGTCGCAGACAGATCCGAAATTACTTGGCGCGCGCCGCAACGATCGCTTCGGCCACGTTGCGCGGTGCTTCGGCGTAGTGCTTGAATTCCATCGTGTACGTGGCACGACCTTGCGACATCGAGCGCAGCGTGGTCGAGTAGCCGAACATTTCCGACAGCGGCACTTCGGCCTTGATGGCCTTGCCACCACCGACCATGTCGTCCATGCCCTGAACCATGCCGCGGCGTGAGGACAGGTCGCCCATCACGTTGCCGGCGTAGTCTTCAGGCGTTTCCACTTCCACGGCCATCATGGGCTCGAGGATCACCGGGCTGGCCTTGCGGCAGCCTTCCTTGAAACCGAAGATGGCAGCCATCTTGAAGGCCATTTCGTTCGAGTCCACGTCGTGGTACGAACCGAAGTGCAGCGTGACCTTGACGTCAACGACCGGGTAGCCGGCCAGCACGCCCTGACCCAGCGCTTCGATCACGCCCTTTTCAACCGCGGGGATGTATTCGCGCGGCACCACACCACCCTTGATCGCGTCGACGAACTCGAAGCCCTTGCCCGGCTCTTGCGGCTCGACCTTCAGGATGACGTGGCCGTACTGGCCCTTGCCGCCCGACTGACGAACGAACTTGCCTTCGGCGTCTTCGACCGTCTTGCGGATCGTTTCGCGGTAAGCCACTTGCGGCTTGCCCACGTTGGCTTCCACGCCGAATTCGCGCTTCATGCGGTCCACGATGATTTCGAGGTGCAGTTCGCCCATCCCGGCGATGATGGTCTGACCCGATTCTTCGTCGGTCTTGACGCGGAACGACGGATCTTCCTGCGCGAGACGCTGCAGGGCGATGCCCATCTTTTCCTGGTCGGCCTTGGTCTTCGGCTCGACAGCCTGCGAGATCACCGATTCCGGGAACACCATGCGCTCCAGCGTGACGATCGCATCGGGATCGCACAACGTTTCGCCCGTGGTCACTTCCTTCAGGCCCACGCAAGCGGCGATGTCGCCAGCGCGAATTTCGCTGACTTCTTCGCGGTTGTTCGCGTGCATCTGCACGATCCGGCCGATGCGCTCCTTCTTGCCGCGCACCGGGTTGTAGACGCTGTCGCCCTTCGAGAGCACGCCCGAGTAAACGCGCACGAACGTGAGCTGGCCGACGAACGGGTCGGTCATGAGCTTGAACGCGAGGGCAGAGAATTTTTCGCTGTCGTCGGCCTTGCGGACCACCGGCGCTTCGTCTTCATCCATGCCGTTGACGGGCGGGATGTCGGTCGGCGCAGGCATGTATTCGATGACCGCATCGAGCATCGCCTGCACGCCCTTGTTCTTGAACGCGGAGCCACACAGCATCGGCTGGATTTCACCGGCGATGGTGCGTTGGCGGATCGCGGCCTTGATTTCGACCTCGCTCAGTTCGCCGCCTTCGAGGTACTTGTTCATCAGGTCTTCGCTCGCTTCGGCAGCGGCCTCGACCAGCTTTTCACGGTACTCGTTGCAGACATCGGTCAGGTCGGCCGGGATGTCCTTGTAGGTGAAGGTCACACCCTTGTCTTCGTCCCAGTAGATGGCCTTCATCTTCACCAGGTCGACGATGCCCTGGAAGCGGTCTTCCGCACCGATCGGGATCTGGATCACGACGGGGTTGGCCTTCAGGCGGTCCACCATCATCTGGCGCACGCGCAGGAAGTCGGCGCCGGTGCGGTCCATCTTGTTGACGAACGCAAGACGCGGAACCTTGTACTTGTTGGCCTGGCGCCAGACGGTTTCCGACTGGGGCTGCACGCCGCCGACCGCGTCGTACACCATCACGGCGCCGTCGAGCACGCGCATCGAGCGCTCGACTTCAATCGTGAAGTCCACGTGACCCGGGGTGTCGATGATGTTGATGCGGTGCTCGTCGAAGTTGCCGCCCATGCCCTTCCAGAAGCAGGTGGTAGCCGCGGAGGTGATCGTGATGCCACGCTCCTGCTCTTGCTCCATCCAGTCCATGGTGGCCGCGCCATCATGGACTTCGCCGATCTTGTGGTTCACACCGGTGTAGAACAGGATGCGTTCGGTCGTCGTGGTTTTGCCAGCGTCAATGTGCGCAGAGATACCGATATTGCGGTAGCGCTCGATGGGGGTCTTGCGTGCCATGAAATTACTCCATTAACGGATGAAAGCCCGCCCACCACATGGTGGGTCGGGCTTCCAGCCTGTCTGATTTGAGGGGACGGGTTCTTAGAAGCGGAAGTGGCTGAAAGCCTTGTTGGCTTCGGCCATGCGGTGCACTTCATCGCGCTTCTTCATGGCACCGCCACGACCTTCCGTGGCTTCCATGAGTTCGTTGGCCAACCGCAAGGCCATCGACTTTTCGCCGCGCTTGCGGGCGGCTTCCTTGATCCAGCGCATCGAGAGCGCCAGACGGCGCACGGGACGCACTTCGACAGGCACTTGATAGTTCGCACCGCCGACGCGGCGCGACTTCACTTCGACCATCGGCTTCACATTGTTGATGGCCATCGTGAAGGCTTCGACCGGGTCCTTGCCCGGATTCTTCTTCTCGATCTGGTCGAGCGCACCGTAAATGATGCGTTCGGCCACGGCCTTCTTGCCGCCTTCCATGATCACGTTCATGAATTTGGACAGCTCGACATTGCCGAACTTCGGATCCGGCAGGATTTCACGTTTGGGGACTTCGCGACGACGTGGCATTTTTCTAACCTCTTTGCTTCAGTTGGCACCGTTTCCGATACCGCGAGAGCCAACAAGAACTCTCACTTACTCGACCCGAATGTGGGTCACTTCGTTCGGTGTGCCCGCCAAGGCAACCGAACACCGTTGAATCGACAAAAAGAAGGCTTAAGCCTTCTTCGGGCGCTTCGCGCCGTACTTGGAGCGCGACTGCTTGCGGTCTTTCACGCCTTGCAAGTCGAGCGAACCGCGCACGATGTGGTAACGCACACCTGGCAAGTCCTTGACACGACCGCCACGAACCAGCACGACGCTGTGTTCCTGCAGGTTGTGGCCTTCGCCGCCGATGTAGGAGATGACTTCGAAGCCGTTGGTCAGACGGACCTTGGCAACTTTACGAAGCGCCGAGTTGGGCTTCTTGGGCGTCGTGGTGTAGACGCGGGTACAGACACCGCGGCGTTGCGGCGAGTTCTGCATGGCAGGGCTTTTCGAATTGATCTTTTCGACCGTCCGACCCTGACGCACCAGTTGATTGATGGTTGGCATGAATGAATTAGTCCCAAAACACCCTGGTCAGAGCACAAGCGTGAACCTGCCCAACCGGGGAACGACCAGAGATTGGCCGAAAACGTGAATCCCTTCGGAATTTTCCGAAAAGCCCACGAGTATAGCAGCGAGTCGGGCCCTGTCCAGACCCGCTTGCCTGCCGCGTCCGCTTACTTGATCCAGAGGCGAACCGCGTCCCAGGCGCGGCCCAGCACGCCAGCCTGCTCGACAGGCTCGAGCGCCACCAACGGGACTTCGGCCACCGGCTGGTCCCCGAGCATGATCTTGAGCGTCCCGACCGCCTGGTGTTTGCCAAAGGGCGCCACCAGCGGCTCCGGGCGTGCCACCTGCGTCTTGATCTTGCTGGCCGAGCCGGTCGGCACCGCAACCACGATGGCCTCGGGTCGGCCCAACTTCAGCGTGTCCTGCTTGCCTTTCCAGACCGCCGGGGTGGCCACGGGTTGGCCGGCATCAAACAGGCGGACCGCGTCGTAGGCCGTGTAGCCCCAGTTCAAAAGCTTCTGCGACTCATTGGCGCGCACGGCCTCGCTCGACGCCCCGAGCACGATGGAGATCAGGCGGCGGCCGCCCGTGAGGTTCGGGAAGTCGCGCTTGGCGGTCGCGATCATGCAGTAGCCCGCGGCGTTGGTATGCCCGGTCTTGAGCCCGTCCACCGTGGGATCGCGAAACAGCAGCAGGTTGCGGTTGGTGTCGTTGGTCGAGGGCGTGCCGGGGTAGCGGTACTTCTGGATCGCGTAGTACTTGGCTTCCTGCGGGAAGTCGTGAATCAGCCGCGTCGCAAGAATGCTCAGGTCACGTGCCGTCGTGGTGTGTCCGGGGGCAGTCAGGCCTTCGGGATTGCGATAGCTGGTGTTCTTCATGCCCAGCACGCGCGCCTGCGCATTCATGAGTTCGACGAACTGCTCGACGGTACCGCCCACGCCTTCGGCAAGCGCCACCGTGGCGTCGTTGCCCGACTGCACGATCACGCCCTTGATCAGGTCTTCGACCGGCACCTGCATCTTGGGGTCGATGAACATGCGGGAACCAGGCATCTTCCAGGCGCGCTCGCTGACCGGCAGGGTCTGCTGCAAGGTGATTTTCTTCGTGCGGAGCGCGTCGAACACGACATACGCGGTCATCAATTTGGTCAGCGATGCGGGCTCGACCGGGCTGTCGATGTCCTTTTGCGCGAGCAGCTGGTTGGCCGTGACATCGAGCAGCAGGTAGCTGCGCGCAGCGACTTCCGGCGGCGTCGGCACCTGCGCGCCGGCGGGAATGCAAAGAGAAGTCGCGGCGGCCAGCAGCAGCGCGTGCAGGGCGTGTGTGAAACGGGTCATGGGATCGGAAAGAACGAAGGCCAGCCGCGAGGGCTGCGTGAAAACTAGCCCGCGCGAAGGTGGCGGGCGACGAGATTCTTGAGCAGCGGCAATTGTCCGTGAAAGAAATGACCGCCCCCGGGAACGACTGTGACAGGAAGTGACTGCGGCCGCGCCCAGTCCATCACGGCGCTGAGCGCGACCGTGTCATCGGCTTCGCCGTGAACCACCAGCGTGCGCTCGCGGGCCGCTTCGGGCAGCGGCCCGGGCGGGACGCGCTCGACGCTCGGGCCGACCAGCGTGACCGAGCTGACCTCGCGCTCTGCCCACACGGCCGACAACGCTTGCATCGCAACGAAGGCGCCGAAGGAAAAGCCGGCCACCGCGAGCACGCCTTCCGGCGCGACCTGCGTCACGACGGCCAGGTAGTCGTCGGCCTCGCCGCGTCCTTCATCGTGCGTGCCTTCGGTGGCGCCGACGCCGCGAAAGTTGAAGCGCACCGCCGTCCAGCCGCTGGCGACGAACGCGCGTGCCAGGGTCTGCACGACCTTGTTGTCCATGGTGCCGCCGAACAGCGGATGGGGATGCGCGATGACGGCCACACCGCGCGATGCGTCCGACGGCAGATCACGCAGCGCTTCGATCGCGCCCGCTGCGCCGCGCAGCTGCAACTTCTCGGTCTTCGAGTTCATCTTCAGCGGCCGACGTCGGCAGGCAGCACGAGGCGCTCGACCACCTCGCCTTTCACCAGATGCGAATCGACGATCTCGTCGATGTCATCGGCATCGACGAAGGTGTACCAAACCGCCTCGGGATAGACCACCGCCACCGGCCCGCCGGCGCAGCGGTCGAGGCAACCGGCCTTGTTCACCCGGACGCGCCCGGGGCCGGCCAGACCGGCCTCCTTGACTCTGGACTTGCAGCGATCGAAGCCGGCTTGCGCATCGTGTTTGGCGCACGCGTCTTCGCCGTTCTTGCGTTCGTTCAGACAGAAAAAGATGTGGCGGCCGTAGTAGCCCGAAGGCTGGATGTCGGTGGGGCTGGGCATCGGTCCATTCTAGTAAGCGCTCTTGCGTTCGGCCGGTCGGGACCGGCGCGACAGCACCACGAGCACATATGCCAGGGTCATGAAGGGCCACAGCCAGCCCAGCCATTGCGCCAGGCCGTGGAAGCGGATGAACCGCCCCTGCTCCCAGGTCGCCAGCGTCTGTGCGAAGTAGGGACTTTCCGGTGCCTGGTTCAGCAGGCTCAAGTGCAGGACCAGCGCGACGAGCAGCAGCGCCGCGCACAGGCGGCGGGGCGCACCCAGCAAGAGCACGCCCACACACAGCGCCGCCGCGAGTCCGATCTGCACCGGCAGGCTCAGCCACGCCCAGACATGCTCCGGCCCGTAGCTCAATGCCGCCGACAGGGCCGACGCGGCCACGCCGGCCGCCAGCACCGCAGGCAGCAGAAGCGCCCGCCGTACGACCGAGCGCATCACCAGAAATCCCAGAAGACACGGGACGAGCGCGCCCAGCATCACGCACAGGAGTTCGACGCCCGGCACCAGCGGCTGCAGTTCGAACTGCCGCAAAGGCATCCAGTCGATGAAGGGCGTGTCGAGCAGCCATTCGGCGATGGCCGTTTCGAGCCGCTCGAACACCTGACCCAGACCGAAGGTGACCGCCGCCGGGAACAGCAAGGCCATTGGCCACAGCGCCAGCAGCGCGAGGCCGCCGCGCGCGTCGTCCACGAACCACTGTGCGCGCGCTCGGCTCCAGTGCGCGACCACGCCCAGCCGCTCGAGCGCAACGGCCGCCACTGCGCCGGCCAGCGCCCCGGCCGCATTCAGGCCCAGGTCGACGTTCGACGGGATGCGCGTTGGCAAATAGCTCTGCAGCGTTTCCATCGCGAAAGCGATCGCGCCGCCGGCGAATGTGGCGCGCAGCACCGCCGGCAGCGCTCCGGCGCCGGTGCCTGTGCGCAGCACCGCCAGCGCGCAAAGAAAGCCGAAGGGCACATAACCCGCGACATTCACCGCGAAGTCAAAGCCGGTCCAGTAGCGCGGCCAGGGGGCGCTGAGGAAGGACCAGGGCACGATGCCCTGATCGCGCCAGCCTTCGAACGGGTAGAGGCTGGCGTAGACGATCAGCGCCGCATAGGTCAGCGCCAGAGGCAGCGCAACAGACTTGTGCGGGGTGTTCACCGGCCTAGAAGGGCTTGACCACCACCAGCACCACGATGCCCAGCAGCAGCAGCACCGGCACCTCGTTGAACCAGCGGAACCAGCGATGGCTTCGGCGATTGGCACCCCGATCAAAGCGCCGCAGCAGCACGCCACAGCCATGGTGATAGCCCACCGCCAGCGCCACCAGCGCCAGCTTCGCGTGCATCCAGCCATTGCCCGGCCCTCGGCCGATGCCGTAGACCATCCAGAGCCAGAACCCGAAACCCAGCGCGGGAATCGCCAGCAGGGTCGTGAAACGCAGCAGCTTGCGCGCCATGAGCAACAGCCGTGCGCGCTCGGCGACTGACTCCGGCGGCACCATCGCCAGATTCACGAAAATCCGCGGCAGGTAGAACAAGCCGGCGAACCAGCTGGCGATGAAAACGATATGAAGTGACTTGACCCAGAGCATCTCGGCAGTTTAGTGAACAGGCCAATTGCGGACAAAAAAAAGCCCGGCGTCAAAACGCCGGGCTGGGAAGCCTTTTTGCTGTCACACATCGAGGCACCCGCTCAGGGAGGAAAAGCGGGGAGCGGCAAGCCGCCCGAGACAGAATTTAACAAAGACGAGGGCGGCTTTCAACCCTCAGGTAACTTTTTTTTGACGATTTGGCCCGCTTAATTAAAACAAAGTAGTTCACTTCACGCGGGCGTCCGCTTGGGGACCGCCGTTCAGCTGTCAAATGGCTGTCAGTGCTTGCTTGGGGCACAATTTTCCGGATGACCTTTCCTGCGCCCTCTTTTTCCTCATTCCCTGCGGGCCGACCCCGTCGCCTGCGTCGCGACGCTTTCACGCGGGACCTGGTCCGCGAACATGCCCTCGGCGTCCACGACCTGATCTACCCCGTCTTCGTGCAGGAGGGTACGAACCAGCGGCACGCCGTGGCGTCGATGCCTGGCGTCGAGCGTCTGAGTCTGGACCTGTTGCTGCCGGTGGCCGAGGAATGCGTGACGCTCGGCATTCCGGTGATGGCGCTGTTCCCGGTGATCGACGCGCGCCTGAAAACGCCGAACGGTGACGAGGCGTTCAACCCCGACGGCCTGATTCCCCGCGTCGTCGCCGAGTTGAAGAAGCGCTTCCCCGAACTGGGCGTGATGACCGATGTGGCGCTCGACCCCTACACCAGCCACGGCCAGGACGGACTGCTCGACGACACCGGCTACATCCTGAACGACCCGACCGTCGAGGTGCTGGTGAAGCAGGCCCTTGCGCAATCGCAGGCCGGCGTGGACATCGTGGCGCCCAGCGACATGATGGACGGTCGCATCGGCGCCATCCGCACCGCGCTGGAAGCGCGTGGCGACGTGCACACGCGCATCATGGCGTACAGCGCCAAGTACGCGAGCGCCTTCTACGGCCCGTTTCGCGACGCCGTCGGCTCGGCCGCCAACCTGGGCAAGAGCAACAAGAAGGTCTACCAGATGGACCCGGGCAACAGCGACGAGGCGCTGCGCGAAGTCGCCATCGACATCGCCGAGGGCGCCGACATGGTGATGGTCAAGCCCGGCATGCCCTACCTGGACATCGTGCGCCGCGTGAAGGACCAGTTCCGCGTGCCGACTTTCGCCTACCAGGTGAGCGGCGAGTACGCGATGCTCAAGGCGGCCGCGCAAAACGGTTGGCTCGACCATGACGCGGTGATGCTCGAGTCGCTGCTCGCCTTCAAGCGCGCGGGCGCCGATGGCGTGCTGACCTATTTCGCGCGGGAGGCCGCTCGCCTGATGCAGCCAAAGTCCTGAGCCAAGGCAACTCTCGCCAAAGCCCTGCGCGAGCAGGCGCTCGACCCCGTCACTTCAGGAACAGACCGATGCGCATCTTTCACATCCGCCCGGCGCAGGTCACCGAGCACGCCGAGTTGCTGCCGCTCGCGCAACCGGGCGCATGCGCCGATGGCTATCTCTGGGTGTCGCTCACCCGCGCCGAGTTGCGGGCATCGCTCGCCGAAGTGCAAAGCGTCCTGCAGTCGCTCTGCGCGACACCACTGCTCGACTTGCATGTGAGCGATCTGCTCAACGACCAGTTGCCATCGCACTACGACTACACCTCGCAATACGACGTGCTGGTGTTCCGTCGGCTCGCGGTCGGCGTGGGCGATGTCCCGAAGACCGGGGAACCGCCGTTGGCCACCGGCGGGCCGCCGGCGCTGCGTCGCATCGACACGCGCCCTGTCGGCTTCGCGGTGTTCGATCGCGTGCTGCTGTCCGTCCATCCCGAGGACAGCACGGTGCGCGACGCCTTCGCCGCGCGCCTGCTCGCGGCCGCCTCCCCGGACAACGGCGGTGCGCCGCTGGACGTGCGTGCCGTCTCTGCGCGCGTGCCGACCGGGCCGGCCGACCTGATGCTGCGCGTGATCAACCAGATCGTCGATGGCTACCTTGAGCTGCGGCGCGACATGTCGCGCCAGCTCGATCACTGGCAAGCCGCACTGATCGATCCGCGCAGTCGCTTCACGAATTGGGGCGCGTTGATGGATGCGCGGCAGTCGCTGCATCATCTGGACGAGATCTGCGACGACCAGCGCTCTGCGGTACAGGACTGGATCGACTCGCTCGAAACCCTGCCACCACCCGAAGGCGCCGCCGCGCTGCGCGAGCGCGAACTGATCATGGTGCGCAGCCGCGACGTGCTCGAGCACATCGAGCGCGTGGTGCACCACGTGCGGCGTCTGGAACAGAACGCCGAGACCGCCGTGCAGATGCACTTCAGCGTGCAGAGCCACCGCGCGAACGACATCATGCGGGTGCTCACGGTGCTCACCGCCGTCTTCCTGCCGCTCAACCTGATCGCCGGCATCTTCGGCATGAACTTCGAGTTCATTCCGCTGGTGCACAAGGCCGACGGTTTCTGGATCGCCATGGGCGCGATGGCCAGCATCGCGCTGTTGCTCGTGCTGGTGTTCTGGCGCAAGCGCTACATCGCGCGCACGCGCTGAGCCCATGAAAAAAACCGGACCCCGCTCACGCGGGATCCGGTTTTGTCAGAGCGCGAAAGCTCAGTTGGCCTTGACGGCGCTGCCTTGTTGCGCCTGGATGCGCACGTCGGCAGGGTTGGCCATGGTGGAGATGACCTGGCTGTTGACACGCGAGCCCGACGACACGTTCTGGTCAGGGCGCGAAGCGGCACGGATGGCTTCACCGACCACGATGGCGCGGTCTTGCGACACGGCCACGGTTTCGGCGCCGCGCGAACCGCGGGTCACGTTCTGGTTCGGTGCCGAAGCAGTGCGAACGGCTTCTGCGGCGACATCAGCGCGGCTCAGGGCCGACACCGGCGCTTGCACGCCTTCGTAGGTTTCAGCGTGTGCGCCAGCGGCAGCGAGAATCGACAGGGCAGCGGCGGCGATGATTTGCGAGGTCTTCATTTCGATTTTTCCTTGGATATGTACTTGGATGATTTCGAACCGGTCTTGGGTGGGTCACCGTCTCTTAGAGGAGGCGGCCACCGCGCTCGGGGCCCTGTTCACCCAGATCAGCGAGTGCCGGTCTGTGGGTGAATTTTGAATGCGAAGGACCCGGGTAAACCCTCTCGAAAGGAACCGCGGTGTTCTCGAAACGGAAACAATCGGAGTTCATATGGATGGTCTGGATCTGCTGAAAACATTTCGCGAAGTGGCAGCGCGCGGCAGCTTCTCGCGCGCAGCGACGGTGCTGGGCATGTCGAAGGCCAACGTGAGCAAGTACGTGGCGCTGCTGGAGGAACGCTTCGGCGTGCGGCTTCTCAATCGCTCGACCCGATCGGTCAGCATCACCGACGCGGGTCAGTTGCTGCTCGACCGCAGCACGCCGCTGCTGGAGATGATCGAACTCACCGAGACCGAGTTGCGCCAGCATGCGGGCGAACCGCGCGGGCGCCTGCGCATCACGGCGCCACATGGCCTGGGCTTGAGCGATCTGCCTGCGCTGATGGGGGAGTTCATGACGGCGCACCCGCAAGTGCATCTCAGCCTGCACCTGACCAACCGCGTGATCGATCTGGCCGACGAAGGCGTCGACGTGGCCCTTCGCCTGGGACGGATCCGGGACGAAAATCTGATCGTGCGACGCCTGCGGCCGATGGAACTCGTGCTCTGCGCCGCGCCGGCCTACTGGGCGCGCCGTGGCATGCCGAAAGCGCCGGACGACATGCGCCGACATGACGTGCTGACCTATTCACTGGCCGGCAACACGCCGACGCTGCCCTTCGAGGTCGAAGGCCAGCCTTACATCGTGCCCGTGCACAGCCGCATGGATGCCAACGATGCCGTGCCGCTGATCGGCGGCGCGCTGGCGGGACTCGGTGCGGTCTGCGTTCCTTCGATGATGGTGCAGCCTCATGTCGACCGCGGCGCGCTGGTGCCGGTGCTCAAGGAATTCATGCCCAGCGACCTGTGGCTGTACGCCGCCTACCTGCAACGCCGCCACAACAGCGGCGCGCTGCGGGCACTGCTGGACTTTCTGGTGGCGCGGGTGCCGGCACCCCAACCCGCGCCTGCCACGACGCCCGTGCCTGCCAAGGCCCGGGCGCGCAAGAAGCTCGCGGCCGCCTGAGTGCGGCAGCGCTCAGCGCATTCCGAAGAGCGCCGCTGCGTTGCCGAAGGCGATGCGCTCGGCCACGGCCGGCGGCAAGTCGCCGAGCCACACGCGGTAGCTGCGCATGATCTCGTCGTAGGCGCTCCAGCGCTGGTTGACCCAGGTGTCTGACCCGACCAGAAAGCGGTCCGGGTACTTGAGAATCAACGCGCGCCATTCCGGGCAAAGCGTCCCGCCCTCGCAGGTCAGCCCCGGCCGGTAAGACAGCTCGCCCATGAGGCGTGGATAGCGCGCCAGCATCGCGTCGACCCGTGCCACCGGCGTGCCGCCGATGCCGGTGTGCGCCCAGATCAATCGCAGCGACTGGCCCTTCGATGGCGCGTTCGCCATCAACAGGTCGACCGCGACATCGTCCACGTGCGCCAGCACCGTGAGTTGCTTTTCCTCGGCCAGCGCGACCAGCTTCCTGGCGATCGGGCCATTGGCATTCGCGCTGTCATAGAGATGGAATTCGCCAAGACCGCGGTAAGGCCCGCTCGCGGTGCCGCGCGCGAGTTCGGTCTGCACCATGTCGTAGATCGTCGGGTCGCGAAACCAGTTCGTGTAGTCCTCGCGGTTGCGGTACAGACGCACGAAGGGCACGACCATCACGCCGGCGGCGCGGGTTTCGCGCGCAGCTGCCAGCGTTCGCGTCCCGGTGTTGGGCCGCGAGTTGGCGATGATCGCGGTCACCTGGTTGCGCTGCATGCGCGCCAGCGCCTCGGTGGGTGGAAACGGACCCGCGTCGCCGTCCCACGCTTCCACGTTGTAGTGCAGGTGCGTATCGAACAATGGGCCGCTGTAGTCGGCCGCCTGCGCAGCGCCGCCAACGGCCAACGCGAATGCCATCAAAGCGCCACGGATCCGCGTGGAAGACGAAAGAGCCACCGCGCTCAGCCGACGTGCTTCTGGAAGAACGCCAGCGTGCGCTGCCGCGCCAGCGCTGCCGCCTCGGCGTTGTACGAGCCGCGCTGCTCGCAGTTGAAACCATGGCCCGAGGCGTACACATGGACCTCGACTTCAGGATGCGCCTTGCGGAAGGCCTCGATGGTGTCGAGCGGGATCCAGTGGTCGTTGTCGCCGAAGTGCGCGAGCACGGGCACCGTCGGCTGCAGCGCGCTTTCCTCGGGCGTCGTCATGCCGCCGCCGTAGTAGGGCACCGCCGCGGCGAGGCCCGGCACCGCGCTGGCCGCGCGCCACGTCAGCAAGCCGCCCCAGCAAAAACCGACGATGCCCACCTTGCCGGCTTTCGCCGCGTAGGCCACCGCCGCTTCGATGTCCTGCAGCACACCCGGGTCCGGCAAGGCTTCGGCCGCGGTCTTGAGGCCGAAGCCGGCTTTCATGTCGTCGTCGCTGTAGCCGAGCTCGACATTCGGCTGCACCCGATGAAAGGTGGACGGCGCGACGGCGAGGTAACCGTCGGCTGCATAGCCGTCGGCCACCGAGCGGATGTGCGAATTCACGCCGAAGATTTCCTGCAGTACCACGACGGCGCCTCGCGGCGTGCCCTGCGGCTCGGCGACGTAAGCGGGAAAAGTGAAGCCGTCTTTGGCGGTGAGATCGATGAACTGGCCCATGGTGGTCATGCTCCTGTGGCGGTGCGGGTGGTGGATGAAGATTGCAAGGCGCGCGCGACAAAGTCGAGCCGGTCCTGCCCCCAGAATATCTCGCCGTCGATCACGTAGCTCGGCGCGCCGAACACCTGCGCATCGATGGCCTGTTGCGTGTACGACTCGTACAGTTCCTGCACGGCTTGGCTGAGCGACTGCTCGGCGCGTTTGGCGGGCAACCCGCATTCGGCGACCAGCGCCTCGAGCACCGCCGGGTCGCCGATGTTGCGCTGCTCGACCCAGACCGCCGCGAACACCGCCGCGCACATGCGCAGTGCCGCTTCAGCACCATCATGCTGGTCGACCGCGATGATGAGTCGCGCGGCATCGTCACCGGCGACCGGAAAGAACTTGGGCTTGACGTGCAGCGGCAACCCGAGATGTTGTGAGAAACGCGCGAGTTCGGCGAGCCGGTAGGCCTGGCGCTGCGGCGCCCGCTTGCCGAGCGGCAAGCCCCCGGAGATCGGGAACACGCTGCCGAGGTCGACCGGCCGCACGCGCACCGTGGCGCCGGCGGCTGCGGCGAGGGAAACGAAGCGCGCGTGGCCCAGGTAGGTCCACGGGCTTTGAGGCGCGAAGTAGTAGTCGATGGTGCGGCTCACGGCGGTCCCTTTCGGTGTGTGCGGAACGATGGTCCTGAATGAGGGGCCGAGTGATGTAATCGACCGGTCATCGTCCATCGACGGGATGTCGACAAGCCCGCCATCGGCGGGCCCGGACGTTTTTAACTGAGGCACAGCATTCGTGCAGGAAGCGGGACATGGACCAGGTGCTCTTGATCACGGGTGGCAGTCGCGGCATCGGCGCCGCCACCGCACTGCTCGCTGCGAAGCGCGGCTTTGCCGTGGCCGTCAACTATGCGCAGAACGCGCAGGCCGCCGAAGCCGTGGTGCACGCCATCCGCGCTGGTGGGGGCAAGGCGATTGCAGTGCAGGGCGATGTGGGCGACGAGGCGCAGGTGCTGCCGATGTTCGCGCAGGTCGACGCCCAGCTCGGGCGATTGACGGCGCTGGTCAACAACGCCGGCGTGGTCGATGTGCAGGCCCGCGTCGACGAGATGAGCGTGGCGCGGCTCGAGCGCATGCTGCGCATCAACGTGATCGGCAGCTTCGTCTGCGCGCGCGAGGCTGTGCGGCGCATGAGCACGCGCCATGGAGGCCAGGGCGGCGTGATCGTCAACCTCTCCAGCGCGGCAGCGCGCCTGGGTTCCCCGGGCCAGTACGTCGACTACGCGGCGAGCAAGGGCGCGATCGATTCGATGACGATCGGGCTCGCGAAGGAAGTCGCCGCCGAAGGCATCCGCGTCAACGCGGTCCGCCCCGGGCTGATCGATACCGAGATCCACGCGTCCGGCGGCCTGCCCGACCGCGCGCAGCAGCTCGCGCACACGGTGCCGATGCAGCGCACCGGCAGCGCCGAGGAGGTGGCCTCGGGCATCGTCTGGCTGCTCTCACCCGAATCGAGCTACACCACCGGCACGGTGCTGGACGTGACGGGCGGCCGCTGATGTCCAGCTCGATGGACCTGATCAAGCCGCTGGTCACGCTGGTGGCCATCGTCAACCCGCTGGCCATCGTGCCCTTCTTCATCCACTACACGCAGGGCTACAGCGAGGCCCAGCGCCGGCGCACGGTCATCACCTCGTCGCTCAGCGCCTTCCTGGTGATCGCGGTCAGCGCGTTGCTGGGGCTGCAACTGCTGTCCTTCTTCGGCATCTCGATCGCGAGCTTCCAGGTGGGTGGCGGCTTGCTGCTGCTGATGAGTTCGCTCTCGATGCTCAACGCGCAGCAGCCTGCCGAGAGCAAGACCAGCGCCGAAGAGGTGCGCGCGACCGAGGTCAAGGCTTCGCTCGGCGCATCGATCGCGGTCGTGCCCTTGACGATCCCGCTGCTGACCGGACCGGCCACGATGTCGACGGTCGTGATCTATGCCGAAAAGACCCGGCACCTGTGGGAGTTGCTGGTGCTGGTCGGCTACGGCGTGGTGGTCGCGCTGGCCACCGCTGTGGCGTTCTCGCTGGCCCAGCCGATCTCGCGCGTGCTCGGCAAGACGGGCATCAACATCATGACGCGCCTGATGGGCCTGATCCTCGCCGCGCTGGCCGTCGAGGTGATGGCCGACGGACTGGGCAAGCTCTTTCCGCTGCTGACGCGCGCGGCCGGTTAGGCCGGCATCATGAAGCCGAGGTCCTTCGGGTAGGTGTAGGTCGTCCCGTTCACCGTCAGGTCGCCGCCGAAGTAGCGGTCCAGGTTCGGGAAGATGCCTGCCATGTCGCTGGGGGGTACGCCGAACCATTTGGCCATCGTGGCGCCGTACTGGTCCACCGAGGTGGTCGGGATCAACCGCCCCTGGCCGACATGGCCTTCCCAGTCTTCCTTCTTCGAGTCGTTGTTGATGCTCATCACCGGTGCAGCGCCAGAGAAGCGCTTGCCATTGACGGCGCCTCCGACCACCAGATGGTGCGCGCCCCAGCCGTGGTCCGAGCCGTCGCCATTCGACGCCAGCGTACGGCCGAAATCGGACGCGGTGAACGCCGTGACGTTGTTGGCCAGGCCGTCGTCGGCGGTCTGTTTGTAGAACGCCGCCATCGCGTCGCTCAGTTGCTGCATCAGCGCGGGCTGGTTGTTGATGAGGCTGTCGTGCAGGTCGAAGCCGCCCATCGACACGAAGAACACCTGGCGCTTCGCGCCAAGCGTGTCGCGCCCGCGGATCAGGCGCGCCACCATGGCCAGCTGGTTGCCCAGACCGGTGTTTGGGAACGTGCCCGGCGGGAAGGCCGGGCTGGCGGCGCTGTTGCTGCCTACGGCCGCGGTGATGGTGCCTTCCGCGGTGACTGCGCGGCGCGTCACGGTGTTGTATTCGTTCTCCAGCTTGTGGGCGCGCGCTTGCTGCGTGAGCGCGATCATGGCCTGCTTGACTGTTGACGACCCGTACAGGTTCGCGCCAGTGGCGGCGCTGACACTGCCGATGCGGACTGCGCCGCCGGCGTTGTTGCCGACTGCACCGCCGGAGGAGACACGGTACTGGAGCGCGGTATCGCCAGACAGGAACACCGTGTTGCCCGAGACCGAGATGCAGGTGAAGAGCGAGTTCGTGTTGCGGCTCAGCGCCAGGTCGCCGATGTTGCCGCCCCAACCCACGGTCGCGCCTTCCGGCGACGAAGCCTGCCAGGTCGATTGCTGGTCGTTGTGCGAGAACAGGTTGGGCGGCACCGGGTAGGAGCGGGCCGACGTTCAGCTGCACCGCCACCTTGCCCTCGTTGTTGAAGAGGTCGGCCAGCCGGGTCATGGACGGATGCAATGCGTACTGCCGGCCGTTGGGCAGCGCTGCGCCCGCGGCCGGGCGCAGCAAGGTGGGCGTGAGCGCCGACTGCGCGATCGCGATGCCACCGGCCGTCCGGCCCGCGCCGCCGCCGCGGATCAGGCTGTACTTGTCGTAAGTGGCGTCGTCGTACGTGATGATGCTGTTGGCGTAGTCGTTGCCCCCGTAGAGAAAGACGCAGACCAGCGCCTTGTAGTCGGTGGCGGACTGCGCCGCGGCCTCGCCCATCGCGGCGAGGTTGAGCGCAAACGGCATGGCGGTGCCCGTCACCGCCAGTGCGCTGGAGCGCTGCAGGAAAGCGCGGCGGGTGTGGCCCTTGAGATCGATCGGATGCATGGGGCCGCCTTATTTCTGGATCAGGTAGTCGGGAGATGCCATCACCAGCAGGATCGCGGCATGGATGCGATTCATCTTGAGCGTGTCGTCGCTGGTCGAAGCGACGGGCGGCGTGGCGAGCGCGCCGGTGATGAGCGCGAGCGTTTCGGGCGACAGCTGGTTGGCGCACAACACAAGGTTGATGCGGCGCACCAGCGCGGCCGCGTCAACCACCAGCGACTTCTCGACCGCATAGCTCGCGATCACATCCTTGCTGGCGAACCCGTTGACCAGGACGCCTTGCATGAAGTTGAGGTAGCCGCCCACGCTGGTCTCGTTGACCAGCTGGAATTCGGGCGCCGACTTGCCTTCGCGCGCCAGCACGGTGGAAGGCGGCACGTAGCCGGGTCGGAAGAAGTTGAAGACCGACGGCGAGCGCAGCGGGCTCTGGCCGAGGCGGCCGGCCGGATCAGAGGTGCTGCCTATCTTCCATGTGTCGAGGGCCGACTCCACGCCGAAGCTGCGGCCCCACTGCACCAGCCGCAGCATCGGCTCGCGCAGGCGGCCGAAGTCCGGATCGCTCAGGCCCGCCGGGCCGCGCGCCTCGTTGTCCAGCAACACGGCGGCGAACACGCTCTTCATGTCGCCGCGCACGCCGGCGCCGTTGTCGGCGAACACGCTCGACACCCGCGCCACATAGGCCGGACTCGGGTTGCTGGTGACCAGCCGCTGGATCACCTGCTTGCCGATGAAGGGGCCGACATTCGGGTGGTTGAACAGGGTGTCGAGCGCCGTTTTCAGTGCCGCCGCGGCACTTTCGGCGTTGGCCGCGCGGGCGGGCACGGTCGCGCCGAGGAACTTGGCTTCGAGCAGCGAATGGCGGGACGGTGTCACGACCATGCGGCGCTGGGTCCACTGGTTGCTCTCGCTCCGGCCGCCGTCGGGCCGGGTGAAGGCGTTGCGCTCCGCTTCCTTGATGTCCACGTCATAGCCCGTGAACACGCGCGCCAGATTGGTGACATCTTCCTGCGTGTAGCTGTCGAGCGGCTGGCCCTCGGCGCCCCGGCGCACGCTGCCATCGGCGTTGAGCTGGTGCAGGCCCAGCGTCATGAGCTGCATCACTTCGCGCGCGTAGTTCTCGTCGGGCTGGCGCCCGCTGTTGTTCTCTTTCTGGTTGCCGCGGGTGTTCAGGTAGAAGCCCATGGCGGGATTGAGGGTCACGGCTTCCAGCAAATCGCGGAAGTTGCCCGTGACGCCAGCGGCCAGCATGTCCCAGTACTGGGCCATCATGTGGTGCGGCCAGCTGGAACCCAGTTCGTTGGCCGAGACCACGAAGATCTCCGAGAAGACCAGCGCCATGCGCTTGCGGAAGCCGTCGCTCGACTTGATCAGCTCGCGCCAGATCATGTCGTCGACATTGACGGTGTTGTACGCCTTGCCGTTGAGCCATTGCCACGCGGTCTGCGTCGCCGGTGCGTCGGCTTGCTCCCCGAGCCAGGGCAGAAGGCCCTTGGCGCGCACGGCGGCGATTTCGGCTTCGGTGGCGGAAAACTGGGCCTGGAGAAGGAAACGTGCAGCCTCGTCGTCGGATTTGGCTTCGGTGTAGAGCCAGGTCTGCCCAGTGGATGTGGTGGCAATCGGCGTGAGCGAGCCGGCCTGCACGCCCTCGGAGCCCGAGCCCGAACCGCCGGCGGGCCCCGCGCCCAGCCCCGGGCCGAAGAAGGCGTTGCCGCCCCCGTCGGCGCTTCCGCCGCCGCAAGCGGCCAGCGCCGTCGATGCTGCCAGCGCCGCGGTCAGCGCAAGGCGGCCATTCGTCTCTGCAACGGCTGTATCGACGCGCGCTTCGGACCCGCGCACGCTTGAATCGACCGCGGCATCGCGGTCGATGATGGTTTCTACGCCCATGATTTTCCTCACTCCTCGACGCTTCGGCGTCCCTTGTTCTAGGCAAGTGGCGTGCCCGCGTGGCAGACAGCCCGAAAGGAATGTAAAGGCGTACTCAGCGACTGAGCGCGTAAGGAAAAGTGACTTTTCTCGTCACATGTAATCCAAACGTACTCTTTTTTCTGCCGGAATTTGTCGCTATCGGCGGGCGGCCGCGAGTGTTTGGCGGGTGCGGCCGGCCTCGCGACGCGCCGCTTCGGCGAAGTCGTCGCCGGACGAGGCATAGCAGATCGCGCGGGACGAATTGACGATGATCGGGGCGTCATCTCTCCACCCGGCGCGCACCGTGGCGACAGCATCGCCGCCCTGCGCGCCCACCCCCGGAATGAGCAGCGGCACGGTGGGCGCGAGCGCGCGCACCCGCTCGATTTCGGCTGGATAGGTCGCGCCGACCACCAGGCCCAGTTGGCCGTTCAGGTTCCACGGCCCCTGAGCGAGCTTTGCAACGTGTTCATACAAATAAAGCTGGCCTTCGATGCCCGCCAGCCGCTGGCCTTGCAAGTCGGCACCGCCCGGATTGCTCGTGCGGCAGAGCAGAAAAGCGCCCTTGCCTTCGTGTTTCAAGTAGGGCGCGACCGAATCAAACCCCATGAAGGGTGACAACGTGACGGCGTCGGCCCCGTAGCGCTCGAACGCCTCGATCGCGTACTGCTCGGCGGTGGAGCCGATGTCGCCGCGCTTGGCGTCCAGGATGACCGGCACATCGGGCGCCGCGCGGCGCATGTGCGCCATCAGCTTCTCGAGCTGATCCTCGGCGCGATGGGCGGCGAAGTAGGCGATCTGGGGCTTGAAGGCGATCACGAGATCTGCCGTCGCATCCACAATCCGAGCACAAAAATCGTAGATCTTGCTGGCATCTGCGCGCAACGCGCCAGGAAATTTGGCGGGTTCGGGGTCCAGCCCCACGCACAACAGCGAGTCGTTGTTGCGCTCGGCAGCGCGCAGCCTGTCCAGGAAAGTCATCGGCGGATTCTAGGCGCCGGGCTCCTGGCGGCCGCCGAACGCGTCACCGTCTCAACGGGTCAGCGGGTCGATCTGCTCGGCCGCCAAGCACAGATCGGCCCAGGCCCGCGCCTTGTCGGCCGGGTTGCGCAGCAGGTATGCGGGGTGGTAGGTCGCGACCATCGGCGTGCCGCCGATCGCGGGCAGCGGCGCCACGCGGCCCCGCAGCCGACCGAGCGGCTCGGCGCTTTCCAGCAGGCTCTGAGCGGCAAGCGGGCCCATGGCCAGCACCACACGCGGCGCCAGGGCCGTGGCGTGGGCAACCCAGGCGTCGGGCATTGATCGGGGACCGCCGGGCTGGCCCGACGCCACGCCGCGGTGCGTGCGCATCAGGTGCACCGGTGTGCTCCCCGCATGCAGGCGGAGCGCCCGCAGCATCGCATCGAGCAGCTGGCCGGCCTCGCCTGCGAAGACCTCGCCGTGGCGGCCGTCGGCCTCGGGCGGCATGTCGACCACCACCAGCCAGCCGCCGTCGACCGGGGCGCAGTCGCCGTCACCGCCACTGTCACCGACATAGACGCGTCGCGGCGTATCGACCAGCACGCCGGCGCCGTGAGCACCACCCGCGGCTGCAGGACGGGGCGCGGGCATTGGCGCTGCCACAGCAGGCGGGGCCGGCTTGGCACGTGCGGGCGATGCCGTTACGCCGTCAGCGAGCGTGTGAGGCGGAGCGGGCTCCTGCGTTGACAACTGCGCCGGGGCCTGCGGCGAGACGACCATCGCCGCGGGTTCCGTTCCCGCGGCCGCGTCCGATTCGGTGGTGCCGGCGGCTGCCATCGAAGACGTTGGCCACCAGACTTTCACGCCCATCTCGTCGAGCATCGCGCGCTGGCGCGCGTCGAGATGCAGCATGGGAGGCGCGCTCATTGCAACGCCCCCCAGGCGCTGGCCGATTCGTTCAGGTGCAGGCTCATGACCACGGCATTCTCGCGTTGGCTGCCGGCCGCCGGGTAGTAGCCCTTGCGCAGGCCGACGCTCCGAAAGCCGTGGCGCAGGTAGACCGCCTGCGCGCGCCCGTTGCTCTCGCGCACTTCCAGCCACAGCCACTGCGCGCCCTGCGCGCGCGACCAGCCACCGAGCGCCTGCAGCAGCATCGGCGCCCAACCTTGCCGCTGGAATTCGGGCGCCACGGTGAAGTTGAGCAGGTGGACCTCGTCGACGCCCTTCATGGCGACGAAATAGCCGATCAGCGTGTCGCCGCCCATGAGCAGCTGACAGTGGTAGCCGGCCGCCATCGAATCGATGAAATTGGCACGCGTCCAGGGATGGCTGTAGGCACGCTGCTCAACGGCACAGACGGCGTCGAGCCGCTCGATCGTCAGCGCCTCGAGGTGCGCTTCCAGCGGCTGGAGGACCGCACTCATGACGCCGCCGCCTGCGCCGTGGCGGCCGCCTTGAGCGCGACGCGCTCTTCGGTCGTTTGCGCCACCTTGTCGCGCACATAGAGCGGCCAGGCTTCGGCGGCGGGCACGCTGCGCCCAGCCGCCAGCAGCCCCGGCGCCAGGCGCAGCATGGCTTCGGCCGTGGGCAGCACCTCGTGACGCGCCGCGGCGGCAGGCAGGCGATCGCCGTAGGCGGCGAAGGCGTTGCCGGCCAGCGCCCAGCCCGCAGGCACGACCAGCGCCTCGGGCGCCAGCAGTTCGGGCGCGCCGGCCATGCCCACCGGATCGGCTTCGAAATCGAAGGCCGCGGCGTAGAGCTGGTCCATGCGCGCATCGAGCACGGCGACCACGCGTTGGGCGCCGAAGCGGAAGCGCGCTTCTTCGGCCAGCGCATGCAATGTGTCGATCGGCAGCAGGCGCAAGCCGGCGCCGAGCGCCAGACCCTGCGCGACCGCACAGGCCGTACGCAGGCCGGTGAACGAACCGGGCCCGCGGCCGAAGGCAATGGCGTCGAGCCCAGCGAGTTCGAGGCCGGCTTCCGCCAGCAGCCGCCGCACGGCGGGAATGAGCGTCGCCGAGGCCTGCGCGCCGCCTGCGCCGTGGTGCGTGAACACGGCATCGCCATGCTGCACGGCCACCGACAGGTGCTCGGTGCTGGTGTCGAAGGCGAGCAGCCTAGACATCGCCACGCGCTGCCCGGGCGGGTTCCGTACAGAGGAAGGACAAGGGGGCGAGGCGCATGCGGCAATTATCGAACAGCGCCGCGCCGGCGCTGCGCGCTCAGCGGTAGCCGGGCTCGTTCGGGTTGTGGATGATCCAGATCAGGTTGCCGCTGGAGAAGTCCCCCATGCCGCCGCCCGCGAAGATCAAGCGGCCCTGACCCTTGTAGGTCATCTCGAAACGGTGCCGGTCGCTGCCGAAGTAGAACGGGATCCAGGCCTTGCCCGTGACATAAGCGCCCTGGTCGGTCGGCGAGCCGGCGAGGTCGGTGACCTGCTTGGTCGACATGCCGATCTGCAGACGCGCGAACTTGCTGTTGGCAGCGGGGCGGCCGGTGATCTCGCCTTCGAAATCGTTCAACCCCTTGACGGTGCGGCCGCTACCGGCTTCGACCTTGGAGGAATCGACCACGTTGCCGCGCGCGTCCATCCCGGCTTTGCCTGCCGTCGAGGTGGCGGGCTCCGGCGCAGCCGCGGCAGCAGCCGCCGGTGCCGGTGCAGCGGCGGCCGCGGCGCGTGGCGACTCGGCCGCCGGCTCGCCACAGCGTGCGAGGTCGATCGTGCGCTGTCCGCCCTTGGCGACGAAACGGTAGTCCACCACGGTGGTCGTCACCGTGCCGCCCGAAAAGCCTGGCGATGTCGCGCGGCAGCGGAAGAAGGTGCGGTCGGCATCGTTGATCGCGTACGTCCCGGCGGGGGCGCCGCGAGCGCCTGGCTTGGCGAGCTCCAGCGTGACCAGCTGGCCGACCAGGTCCTTCTTCACGCGTGCGGTGTTGCCGGCGTTGAAGGCGTTCTTGAGCGCGTCGTACGTCATGCCTTGCGGGGCGCGCGCGGCCGGTGGCGGCGGGGCAGCCGCCGGCGCCGAGCGCGCAGCGGGCGAAGGGGCCGGCGCGGCAGCGGTGGATGAAGGGGGCTGGTTGGCGCAACCGGCGAGCAGCGCGCCGAGGCCGGCCATTGCGGCCAGGTGAGAGATACGTGTCACTGAAGAACTCCAGGTGGTGTGGGTCGCCGTATGACCGGGCGGTTGACCGGGCGGTGCCGCGGCCGCCCGCATGGTAGCGCTTGCACGTGGCTTTTCGCATCGCCAGAATGGCGGGCGCCACGCCCACCGCAAGGAACCCCATGGAAGACAGCGCCAGCCCCGCCCCGCCCGAGACGCACGACCTCTTCATCTCCCGCCTGCTGCGCGCGCCGCGTGCGGCGGTGTGGAATGCGTGGTCGGACCCGGACCGCCTCAGGGTCTGGTGGTGTCCGCAACCATGGACGACCGAGGTGCTCGCCTTCGATATGCGGCCGGGCGGCGCCTTTCATACGCTGATGCAGGGGCCGGACGGCGGGAAGAGCGACAACCCGGGCTCGTTCCTCGAGGTCGTTCCGCAATCGCGGATCGCGGTGACGTCGATGCTGCTGGCCGACTGGCGCCCGGCCGCGCCATGGATGCCCTTCTCGGCGGTCATCACGATGGCCGACGAAGGCGAGGGCACGCGCTACACCGCGACCGTCATGCACCCCGATGCGGCAACGCGCGACCGCCACGAAGCCATGGGTTTCTTCGAGGGTTGGAACATCTGCATCGACCAGCTCGACAGCTTCGCGCTGGCGAACCCGTAGTGGGGCAAGGTGCGCCGCAGACGCGGCCGGCACGCGCCACATCGGGCTTGTGCGTGGCGGCCGTGGTGGCCGCGCTGTGCGTGCTGGCCGGTTGCAGCAGCCCACCGACCGCATCCTCGCGGTCGGCCGGGCCCTCGCGCGCGCCGACGCTTCCGGCGTTGTCGGTCGAGCAGGCCAGCGACGTGGCGATCCACGCGCTCGGGCTGGTCGGCACGCCGTACCGCTACGGCGGCAACACGATCGAAGGCGGCTTCGACTGCAGCGGACTGATCAACTTCGTCTACCGCACGCGCACCGGCCTGTCGCCGCCGCGCACGGTCGCCGCGCTCGCGGGCATGGGCGAGCCGGTGGCGGCGCGCGATCTGCGCACGGGTGATCTCGTTCTGTTCGGCGCGGGCCGCCCCAGCCACGCGGGCATCTATGTGGGCGAGGGGCGTTTCGTGCACGCGCCATCGAGCGGCGGCACGGTGCGGCTCGACCGGCTCGATGGCGTCTACTGGGCGCGCCAGGCGCTGTCCGGGCGCCGGCCCTGAGCGGCCGGCTCCCACGAAGGCACGAACGCGCGCGGCGCGCCGGCGCGGGCCGCGTGAGGGCGCCGGGATAATCCCGCGATGCGTGCCGTCTCCCTCCTTGCCCTTTCGCTCCTCTCCTCTCTGGTTTGCACCGGCGCCCTCGCCCAGACGCTGCCCCCCGAAGTCGATGCCGCGCTGACGCGCGCCAAGGTGCCGCGCGATGCCGTCACGTTGCTGGTCGCCGATGCCGACGGCGTGCGGCCGCCGCGCCTGGCCTGGCGGCCGCAGGTGCCGGTCAATCCGGCGTCGATCATGAAGGTGGTCACGACCTATGCGGCGCTCGACCTGCTCGGCGCGGCCTACACATGGGCCACGCCGGTCTACATCGACGGCCCGGTGCGCAACGGCGTGCTCGAAGGCAACCTCTACATCCAGGGCCGGGGCGATCCGAAGCTGGTGCTCGAGCGCCTGTGGCTGCTGCTGCGGCGCGTCCAGGGGCTGGGCATCCACACCATCGGCGGCGACATCGTGCTCGACCGCAGCGCCTTCGACGTGCCGGCGACCGACCCGAACGCGTTCGACGGCGAGGGCCTGCGCCCCTACAACGCGGCGCCCGATGCCTTGCTGGTCAACTTCAAGTCGGTGGTCATGACCTTCGTGCCGGACCGCGACGCGCAGACCGCGCAGGTGAACTTCGAGCCCTACCTGGCCGGCGTCGGCACGCAGGCCACGGTGCCACTGTCGGCCGGGCACTGCGGTGACTACCGCGCGACGCTGGCGCCCGAGTTCGCTGACCCGGCGCGCATCCGCTTCGCCGGCACATATCCGGCGGCTTGCGGCGAGAAAACCTGGGCTGTGGCCTATGCCGATCCGCGCAGCTACGCAGCCCGCGCGATCGGCGGACTCTGGGCCGAGATGGGCAGCAAGCTCAAGGGCCAGGTGCGCGACGGGCGCGTGCCCGCGGCGCTCAAGCCGGTCTTCGAGGCCGAGTCGCCGCCGCTGTCCGAAGTGATCCGCGACATCAACAAATACAGCAACAACGTGATGGCCCAGCAAGTCTTCCTGACCGTCGGGCTACAGCAGCAGAAGCGCGGCTCGCCCGATGGCGCGCGCGATGCCATGCGCCAGTGGTGGAACGAGCGCATCGGCACGGGCGAAGGCCAGCCGGTGTTCGACAACGGCGCGGGCCTCTCGCGCGACGAGCGCATCAGCGCCGCGGCACTGGCGAAGATGCTGCAGATCGCCTGGAAGTCGCCGGTGATGCCCGAACTGATGGCGTCGCTGCCGTCGCTGGGCGTTGACGGCACCTTGCGCCGCCGCGCGCTGCGCTCGGGCGGCGCGGCGCACCTGAAAACCGGCACGCTGCGCGACGCCTCCGGCATCGCCGGCTATGTGCACGGGGCGAGCGGTCGACGCTATGTGCTGGTGGCCATCGCCAACCACGCCAATGCCGGCGCCGCGCGCCCGGCCTTCGATGCGCTGGTCGACTGGGCCGCAAGAGACTGATCCAGCGCCGCAGGCTGTAGGCGCCGGCCGATTGCGACGGACCTGCGGCCTGCCCAGAATCGACGCGAGTTCGGGCCAAGGAACCGGACCGCAGGAGACAACGCATGTACACAAGACTTTTGCACGCCGTCGTGCTGGCCAGCGCCGCGGCGATCCTGGCCGCTTGCGGCGGCGGTGACGGCGGCGCCGGAGGCGTTGGCAACGTCTTCGTGCCGCAACCGCCGGCGCCACCGCCGCCCGAGGACACGGGCCGCGGCTCGGTGGTGACGAACCCGCCGCCGCAGATCACGCGGCTGTCGGTCGACCAGTTCAAGAACCTGCTCGAACTCGACGCCTCGGGCCGTGCGCTGCTGCAGGTGGCGGGCGTGCCCCGCTGCGGCATCGAGACCCGCTACCTCGAATACCGCACCGTCGGCGGGCAGGGCGAGCCGACCAATGCCACCGCCGCTGTGATGGTTCCCGCGGGCACCGACGCAGCCTGCAACGGACCGCGCCCTGTCGTGCTTTACGCCCACGGCACCACCGCCGCCCGCAGCTACAACCTGGCGCGCTGGACCGATCGCGACCAGCCGGCCGCGGGCGAAGGCGTGGTGGTCGCAGCGATGCTGGCCGCACAGGGCTACATCGTCGTGGCGCCGAACTACGCGGGCTACGACGCCTCGACACTGCCCTATCACCCGTACCTCAACGGCGACCAGCAGGGCAAGGACATGGTCGATGCGTTGACCGCTGCGCGGCGCACCTTCAAGTCGATGGATGCCACCGACGGCGGCACCCTGTTCATCACCGGCTATTCGCAAGGCGGGTACGTGGCCATGGCCGCGCACCGGGAGCTGCAGGCGCTCGGCCAGACCGTCACCGCGTCGGCGCCCCTGTCGGCGCCCTCGGCCATCAGCCTGCTGACCGACTACAACTTCATGGGCTGGCCGGCGCTGGGCAGCACGGTGTTCGTGCCCATGCTGTCCACCAGCTGGCAGCGCCAGTTCGGCGACGTCTACAAAGACACCAGCGACATCTACGAAGCGCCCTACGCCGCCGGGATCGATACCTTGCTGCCGACGCTGGCGCCGACGGAGAGCCTGTTCACCGAGGGGCGGCTGCCGCAGTTGGCGCTGTACCCCACCAACGCCAGCCCCGGGCCGATCGACCCGGCACTGGCCTTGCAGTACGGGCCGGGCAACCTGGTGCGCCAGAGCTATCTGACGCAAGCCAACAACGACATCCAGGCCTACCCCTGCCCCGGCAACGCCCTGCCGCCCACGGCCGCGTCATTGGGATCGGCCAGCCCGCTGGACTGCCGGCCCGCACTCGGCTTCAGGCGCGCGGCCGTGGCCAACGATCTGCGCAACTGGCTGCCGACGCGGCCGGTGCTGATGTGTGGCGGGGCGAACGACCCGACCGTCAACTTCATCAGCACGCGCGCCACGGCGGGCTATTTCGCGGCACGCGGCATGCCGCCTGCGGCGCTGACGGTGGTCGATCTGGAAGACACGGCGGTCAATGACGCCTACGCGTCGGCGCGAGGCGGCTTCGCGCAGGCCAAGGCCGGGCTGGCCGCCAGCACCGAAGGCAGCGAGGAAGACAAGGCGCGCGCCGTCACGCTCGCGTACCACGGCAGCCTGGTCCCGCCGTTCTGCCTGGCGGCAGCGCGCGGTTTTTTCCAGGGTGTGTTGGCCGCTGGCGGCTGATCAGGCGACCTGCGCGTCGGCAGCAACGCCCGACGGCTTGCGGGCTGGTGGTTGCGGGTCGGCCAGGATCAATGCCGCGCGGTAGGCCGATCGGCCCGCTGTCTTGGTGTGGGCCACCAGCTGCTTCCATTGCCGCTCCCGTTCGTGCGGCGACGGATCGATCGGGCTGTTCAGCAGGGTCTGACTGACGTCGAGCAAGGCGCAGGCCGAAGTCAGGCAGAAATGGACGGCCGAGTGTTCAGGGCGCGACCGGTAGCTTTCGGCCTCGGCGCTCTGGGCCACGGCCTGCGCCTCCACGGGCAGCTTGGCGAGTTCGGTCGGACTATAGAAAAGGACGCCAGGTGCGGCGGCCTGGACGCGTGCGAGCACCTGTTCGATGGCGAGCATCGCATCTTCGATCAGCGGCGCCTCGGGCGATTTAGGGGTCATGGGCGATCCTCCCCGGGATCTTTTTGTTTGGAAAATTTGCCAACCGGATCTTGCCAGCGCATCGGCCCCGCCGACCCGTCCGAAGCCTTCGAACTGGCAAATTGAACACAAAAGTTCAACTATTTGGCCACATTGTGGCGGGTTCGCGACCTTGCGGTCCGACGCCGCAGCGCCGCGGGCGGGCCTCGACGTGAGCGTCAGGCGTCAGGCGTCAGGCAGCGGCCGCGCGCTGCAGCCGGTCGCGCACACCTTCCCACTCGCCCGTGTCGGGCGGTGTTTCCACCCAGATCAGCTTGACGCCTTGCGCGTCCAATTCGCGCAGCACGGCGAACAGCTGTTGCGCGCAGGCGGCCGCGTCGTCGGGCATGCGCCGCTGGATCACGCGCGCCGACCGGCTGCGCGGCACGCTGCGCGCCCAGACCGCGATGTGCGCGGCGCTCGCGCCCAGCACGTCAAGTCCGGTCTGGATCGCGCGCGCATCCATCAGCCGCACCTTGGCGTTGGGCGCGTAGTGCGCCTCCAGCGTGCCCGACGCGCGCGGATCGGGCGCGGCCAGCGTGTCGCGGTCCTGCAGGCGCTCGCCGGTGGCGGCTTCGATCTGCACGCGCGAGATGGCGCCAGGCCGCAGCAGCACCGGCGCGCCGCGACTGCAGTCGACGATGGTCGATTCGATGCCGACCGCGCACGGCCCACCGTCCAGGACCAGCAGGTCATCGCCGAATTCCTCGTGCACATGCAGGGCAGTGGTCGGACTGACGCGGCCGAAACGGTTGGCGCTGGGCCCGGCCAGCCCCGGTACGCCGTGCTCGGCGCATGCGGCGAGCAGCGCCTGCGCGACCGGATGCGCGGGGCAGCGCAGACCGATGGTGTCCTGCCCGCCCGCCGCCGCCGTGCCCACACCGGGCTGGCGCGTCACGATCAGCGTCAGCGGCCCCGGCCAGAAGGCCTGCACCAGCTTTTGCGCAAACGGCGGCAGCGGCTGGGCGAAGCGCGACAGCGCCTCGGTGCCCTTGGGACCGGCGGCCACGTGGACGATCAGCGGGTGGTCGCTCGGCCGCCCCTTGGCCGCGAAGATACCGGCCACCGCGCTGTCGCTGCCGGCGTCGGCGCCGAGGCCATAGACCGTTTCAGTCGGGAACGCCACCAGCCCGCCGGCGCGCAACACGCGGGCGGCTTCGTCGATGGCTTCGGCCGTGCGGCCGTCGAGGATCATGGGGCGTTCATTCCGACAGCGGGATCGGAAGGCCGAGCATCGCGGCCGCGAAATCGGCCGTGCTGCGGACGCTGGCGATGTCGGCGCCCGTGATGTTGAGGTGGCCCATCTTGCGACCGCGTCGGGCCTCGGTCTTGCCGTAGAGATGCAGGTGCACGCCCGGCAGCGCGAGCACGTCGGCCCAACGGGGCGCGGCCGCGACCGCGGGCGACTCGCCCAGCGCATCGGACTCGGCGAACCACAGGTCGCCCAGCAGGTTCAGCATGACGGCCGGGCTGTGCTGGCGCGGCGCGACCAGCGGCAAACCGGCCATCGTGCGCACCTGCAGCTCGAACTGCGAGACGTCGCAGGCGTCCATGCTCCAGTGCCCGCTGTTGTGCGGGCGCGGCGCCATCTCGTTGACCACCAGCGAGCCCTCTCCGTCCTTGTCGGCGATCACGAAGAACTCGACGCACAGCACGCCGACGTAGTCGATGCCCTGCGCGATCGACTTCGTCGCTTCGACCGCCCGCTCGGCCAGCGCCGCCGACATGTTGTCGCCATGCACCTCGGTGACGGCGAGGATGCCGTCGCGGTGCAGGTTGCGCTGCGGCGGAAAGTGCACGATCTGCCCGTCATGGCCGCGGGCGACGATGACGGAGGCTTCGAATTCGAGCGGCAACAGCTTCTCGAGCACGCAGGCCACGCCGCCCGAGGCCTCCCAGGCCGCGGCCAGCTCGGCGCGATCGCGCACGCGCTGCTGGCC
This sequence comes from Variovorax sp., assembly GCA_004210915.1. GTDB lineage: Bacteria > Pseudomonadota > Gammaproteobacteria > Burkholderiales > Burkholderiaceae_C > Variovorax. Next base: position 29,480 of record SEGS01000012.1, read on the forward strand.
CTTGCCGTCGTAGCCCAGCCGCGCGGTCTTGAGAATGCCGGGTAACAGGTCGTCCGGCACCGCTGCCAGCTGGTCGGCCGAGGCGATGACGGCGTACGGCGCACAAGGCACGCCGCAGCGCACGAAATGCGCTTTCTCGGCGATCCGGTCCTGCGCGATCGCCACGGCTGGCGCGCCGGGCGCCAGCGGCCGGGCCACCGCGAGATGCTCGAGCGACGGTGCAGGCACGTTCTCGAACTCGGTCGTGATGGCATCCGCCAAACCGGCCAGGCGCGCGAGCCCATCGATGTCGGTGTAGTCGGCGTGGATGTGGTGATGGCTCACGCGGCCGGCCGGGCTGTCGGGATCGGGATCGAGTACCGCGGTGAAGTAGCCCATGCGCTGGGCGGCGTGCACGAACATGCGGCCCAGCTGACCGCCGCCGAGCACGCCGAGCGTCGCGCCGGGAAGGAGGGGCAAGGCGTCCCGCACCGATCGGTAGTCGGCGCTCACAGCGCACCCCCGCCTTGGGGCGAGAACAGCGACACATCCGCGGTGGCGGTGGCGGTGGCGGTGGCGGCATCGGGCGGAGGCAAGGTCATGGCCGTGGCCGCTTCGGTCTGGCGGCGACGGAAGGCGTCGAGTTGGGCGCGCAGCGCCGCATCGTTCACCGCCAGCATTGCCGCGGCGAACAAGGCTGCATTGGCCGCACCTGCCGTGCCGATGGCGAAGGTGGCGACCGGCACGCCCTTGGGCATCTGCACGATGCTGTAGAGCGAATCGACGCCCTGCAGATGGCGACTGGCGACCGGCACGCCGAGCACCGGCACGGTGGTCTTGCTCGCCAGCATGCCGGGCAGGTGGGCGGCGCCGCCAGCGCCGGCGATGATGGCCGTGAGCCCGCGGCCGGCCGCGCTTTCCGCATACGCGAAGAGCGCGTCGGGCATGCGGTGGGCCGAGACCACCCGCGCTTCGTGGCGGATCCCGAATTGCGTGAGAATCTCGACCGCGTGGCGCATCGTTTCCCAGTCGGAGTTCGAGCCCATGACCACGCCGACCTGAATGGTTTCGTTCATGGGCGCAATTTTAGGTTTAACCCCCACTCTCTCCCGATGATCGACATCACTCTCGAAAATTTCCAGTCCGCGCTGATCGATGGCTCCATGACCACGCCGGTCCTGCTGGACATCTGGGCCGAATGGTGCGGCCCTTGCAAGCAGCTCGGCCCGGTGCTCGAGAAACTCGAGGTCGAGTACGCCGGCCGCTTTACGCTGGCCAAGCTCGATGCCGACGCGGTGCCGCAGATTTCGCAGCAGCTGAGCCAGATGTTCGGCGTGCGCAGCATCCCGTTCTGCGTGATGTTCAAGGACGGCCAGCCGGTCGATGGCTTCGTCGGCGCGATCCCGGCCGAAGACATCCGCACCTTCCTCGACAAACACGTGCCGGCGGCCGAAGAACTGGAGGCGGCGGCCGAGGAAGAGGCGGCGCACGATGCGCTGGCCGAGGGCGACACCGAAGGCGCGCTCGAAAAGCTCCAGCATGCCGTCGCTACCGACCCTGCCAATGACGATGCGCGCTTTGACTACGTCAAGCTGCTGCTGCAGCTAGGCCGCATCGACGACGCCAAGGTGGCGTTCGCGCCGGTGATCAGCAAGACCACGCTGGTGCGCCGCTTCGACGCGCTGCAGCGCTGGATGGACGCCATCGACTTCGCCGCGCCGCCGGCCGGCGCGGCGCCGGAGCTTGCCGGGTTCGACGCCAGGATCGCCGCCAACAAGCGCGATTTCGACGCGCGCTTCGACCGGGCCCGCGTGCTTGTCCATGCACAGCGATGGACCGACGCGATGGACGAGCTGCTCGAGATCCTGATGCGCGACAAGGCGTGGAACGACGACTTGGCGCGCAAGACCTACATCGCGATCCTGGAACTGATCGAGCCGCCGAAGGTCAAGGTGGCGGACGGCCAGATTCCGCCGGACGATCCGACCCTGGCCACCTACCGCCGCCGCCTGAGCAGCGTGATCCTCAGCTGATCGCCTGCCGGCCCGCGATCCCCTTCGTCCACCGCAAACAGGAAGTTCCGCATGCGCCTCTTCGCCACCCGTTTCGCATCTCGCGCCGTCCCGGCCGCACTGTTGACCGCCGCCTTGACCGCCTGCGGCAGCGGCATCAGCCTGGACGAGCCGATCGAAGGGCCGGTGTGGCGCCTCACGCAATTGGGCGCAGGCCAACCCCTGCCGCCGGGCGGCGACCTGCAGCGCGACCCGCAGGTGCAGTTCGACAGCAGCGGGCGCGTCAGCGGGTCGGGCGGTTGCAATCGGGTGTCGGGCAGCTTCACGCGCAGCGGCAGCGAGCTGCGCATCGGCCAGCTGGCCGCGACCCGGATGGCCTGCGCGGACCCGGCGCGCGGCGCGACCGAGAGCGAGTTCTTCGTCGCCTTGCAAACCACGGCCAGCTACCGCCTGCAAGGCCCGGGCCGGCTTGCATTGCTCGACGCGGGCGGGCGCACGCTGGCGACCCTGCAAAGCGGCGCGGGGCGCTGAAGGCGCCCCGCTGTCGATTGTGAGAGGCGGCCACGCCAGGTGGCCGCTCGCTGCTAGTTCAGCTTGTAGGTGCCGATCAGCTTGCTGAACTCCACCTGGCGCCCGTTGCGCGCCCAGAGTTCGAAGCTGTTGACCGAGCTGCCCAGCGCGTACTGCGGCGAGCCGAAGCTGCTGTCGCAATGCAGGTCGCCCTGCGTCTGCGGAGAGCAATAGACGGTCGCCTTGCGCGCCTTGCTGGGCACGCCCGTACCGTCGTTGAAACGCGCACCGTTGTTCGGGCCGCGACCGTAAGCGTTGAGGTTGGTCGGGGCCAGCGCGCCCACCGGCACGCTCCAGGCGTCGAGGCCGCCGGGCGCGCTGAAGTCGACGACATTGGGATCGTTCGCGCTGGGCGCTTCGAAGACATAGGCGCCGAACTGATCCGATGCGGTGGCCGAGATCAGGTCCGCGCGGGTGGCCGGGGTCAACTGCACGAAGGCAGCGTTGCGGATTTCGCCGATCGTCTGGGCCCGCGACAGGGTCCGGTAGCGCTGCACCTCGTTCGGGGTGTTCGGGTTGACATGGAAGAACTCCAGCGTCCACACGCTCTGGTCCTTGAGCGCAACGATCTCCGCTTCGGTGTAGGGGACTTCCAGGAAATGGGTGCCAGTTTCCTTGTCCTTTGGATTGCCAGGAGTGGCCGGGTTCTCGTACTCGCCGCGCAAGCGGAAGATGGGCCCGGCCGTGGGGGTGTCATCTGCCCGCATCACGACCAGGTAGGACAGGCTCGCCTGCGGCTTGTAGACGATCTGCGTGCCCGTCGGCGTGGTCACCACCACCTTGGCGAAGATCGAGCTGCCACCGGAGGTGCGATTGTTGATGTTGATGTTGTAGCCCGTGCCGAAGGAGCTGAACGCCGGCGTGTTGAGCAGTTCGCGATGCTGCGAAATCGGCCGCACGCTGGCCACGTACTTGTTGGTGTTGCCTGTCAGCTTGAGCACGCCGCCCTCGTCGCGCAGCGCGATGGTGTCGGCATCCATATTGCCCAGCGCATCGACCCAGCGGTAGCTCACCACCATGGCGCCATCCGTCCGGAAGAACTCGACGTTGCCGTTGCCCCACTGCAGGCCCGTGGCGCCCGGCCGGAACAGGCTGGCGAACGCGCCGTTGTTGTTGCCATCGCGACCCACGAAGTTGCCGTTGCTCGTGAACGTGGCGGGGTTGTCGCCCACGAACAGTTCGCGGCACACCGGCGCGATCACGTCGTCAGGGCCGCCAATGACGGGGGCATCATTGTTCGGCGCATTCACGCGCGTCGACAACGGCAAGGCGTAGCAGGCCGTGACCCGGCTGAAGAACGCGGCCACCACATCGGGCGCGGGCACGGGGGCCAGTTGTTGCGCCGTGAGCGTGGCCGGCAAGGGCTCGATCGTTGCGTCGTCGCTGCGGAACACGATGGACAGCGGTTCGCTGTCCGCGGCGGTCGGCAGGGTCTTGACCGTGATCTCGATGTTGGCAGCCGTGCCGTCGGGCCGCACGCTGACGGAGATGGCGTCCAGCACCTTGTCCGCCCCCGTACCGTCGGCCGCGAACACGCCGGTGATCGGATCGATCGTGGTACCGAGCGCGGTCAACAGGGGTTGCAAGGCCGCGACCAGCGCGCGCACCTGGGTGTCGAGCGTGGTGGCTGTGACGGTGTCGGGCGCCGTCTGGATCGCGCCGGCGAGCGCCGACGGGTCGCCATTGGGCGAGAGCTTCGAGACGATGATCGTGGTCAGCGGCGTGACGTTGGCCGTGCCGTCCGCTGCGCTGGCGGTGGTGCTGTAGAAGACCTGTTCCTCGCGTGCTGCGCGGATCACCAGCGGCGCCTGGGTGCCCGCCGGCAGAACGCAGTTGTAGGCGCCTTTGTCGTCCGTTTCCGTGGCGCAGACGGTAGCGCCGGTGCGGTCGGTCACGGTGATGGCGGCCTTGGCGAATGGTGCGCCCGTGGCGGCCACGCCGCTCAGCGTGCTGGTCGACGCGGTCGGCGGCGCGGTCGTCCCGCCGCCGCCTCCGCCCGTGCCACCGCCGGTGCCCCCTCCGAAGCCGAAGGGAAATCCACCACCGCCACCATCGCCGCCTCCGCCGCCGCAGGCAGTGAGCGCAAGCAAAGCGGCACTGGCCAATGCCAGGCTGACTCTCGAAATCGTCCGAACCATGTTGTTTCCTTGTCGTGTCATAGAAAGCTCCCGCCGAGCACTATGTAAACAAGTGTTAATCTTTGAATCAGACTGCGCATCACCAGAAATGGTGAAGCCATAAAAGCTTCAGGGAGTCACGGCGCAGGCCTTCTTCGCGTGCGCCTTTGGGTAATTCAGATGCCATACCCGGCCCCTGCACCGGACATCGCGCTGGACGACTACGACGCGGTCGTTCACAGCATCTACGACGCCGCCTTGCAGCCCGACCGCTGGGTCGGCGCCACCCGCGCCATCGCCAGGTTGTGCGGCGCCTCTCACGCCATGCTGTTCACCTGGGCCCATACGCCGGCCCAAGGCGGATTCCTGTTCGAGCACGGCTTTCCCAACGAAATCATTGCGCAATGGAATGCCAAGAGCCTGGTGCATGAAGATCCGTTCGTGCGCGAAGCGCTGCGCCGCGATCTGATGAACGAGGGCGACGTCATCCTGGGCGATGACCTGGTCCCGTTCGATCGCCTGGTCGAAACACCGTTCTTCCGGAACATCTTCCAGCCCAGCAACATCGCCGGGATGTGCGGCGGCGTGGTGTTCGACACCACCGATGCGCACAAGCTGCCCACGGCCTTCTCGATCCATCACGGGCCGCAGCAGCCGCGCTTTGCGCGGCAGCACGTCGAACTGGTGCACCGACTGGTCGCCCACCTGTCGCGCGCATTGGGCGTGATGTTCCACCTGCGCGACAGCCAGCTGCAGTTGGCATCGAGCCGGGCTGCGCTCGACCGGCTGTCGGCCGGCGTGCTGCTGCTCGACGGCCAGCGCCGCATCCAGTACGCCAACCCGGCGGCGCTGCGTGTGCTGCAAGGGGGCGGTGCCCTGCAGTTTCAGAGCGGGCTCGACGCCTCGTTGCACGCCCGGCTGCGCCTGTCTCCGCGCCTTGCTGCCCACGAGCCTGCGCTTCGGCAGGCGATCGACGGCGCGCTGGCATCATGGGCGACGGTGCGCCCGGAACGCTTCGCCGAGCCGGTCGTGTTGCCCGACGAGACGGGCCGGCCGCAGTGCGTGCTCCATGTCGGGCCGCTCGGCGTGGGCGCGTTCGGCGAAGCCGCGCGCGCGGTGGTCTTCGTCTACGACCTGGCCACGGCGCGCGCGCTGGCTCCGGCGGCGTTGTGCGAGCTGTTCGACACCACGCCTGCAGAGGCGCGCGCCGCGTTGCAGGTGCTGCAAGGGGGCAGTGCCAAGACGATGGCCGGCCGGCTGGGCGTGTCCGTCAACACCTTCAACAGCCAGCTCAAGGCCGCCTACGCGAAGCTGGGCACGCATCGGCAGGCGGACCTCATGAAGCTGTTGCTGGCACTGGCCAGTCACTGAGCATCGAACGCGTGTGCCGCGGCTCGCGGCCCTGAAGGCCTGCGTGACCCCGGAACGCGCGCGGATCAGCCCGTGAGCCGCTCCAGCGCTTCGCGGTACTTGGCGGCGGTCTTCTCGATTACCTCGGCTGGCAGGCGCGGCGCGGGCGGCGTCTTGTCCCAGGGCTTGCCATTGATCTTCGTGGCCTCGAGCCAGTCGCGCACGAACTGCTTGTCGTAGCTCGGCGGATTGGTGCCGGCCGCCAGCGCGGCTTCGTAGCCCTCGATCGGCCAGTAGCGCGAGCTGTCGGGTGTGAGCACTTCGTCCATCAGCACCAGCGTGCCGGCTTCGTCGAGGCCGAACTCGAACTTCGTGTCGGCAATGATCATCCCTCGGCCGAGCGCGATTCCGGCCGCGGTTTCGTAGATCGCGATGCTGATGTCGCGGATCTGCTGCGCGAGGATCGGACCGACGATCTCGACCACGCGGTCGTAGCTGATGTTCTCGTCGTGTTCGCCCGCGGCGGCCTTGGCGGCCGGCGTGAAGATCGGCCGCGGCAGCTTGCTGGCATTGGTCAGGCCTTCGGGCAGGGGCACGCCGCAGACGGCGCCGCCTTCCTGGTACTCCTTCCAGCCGCTGCCCGCCAGATAGCCGCGGACCACCGCCTCTACCGGAATCGGCTTCAGGCGCTTCACGAGCATCGAGCGCTCGGCGACCTGCGCCACCTCGCCGGCGGCCACCACGCTCTCGGGCGACTCGCCGGTCAGGTGGTTGGGGCAAATGTGGCCGAGCCGGTCGAACCACCACAGCGCCATCTGCGTGAGGATGACGCCCTTGCCGGGAATCGGCTCGCCCATGATCACGTCGAAAGCGCTGAGCCGGTCGCTCGCCACCATCAGGATGCGGTCGTCGCCCACGGCATAGTTGTCGCGCACCTTGCCACGCGCAAGCAGGGGCAGGCTCTTGATGGAAGACGTGTGGACGGTGGTCATGGGCAAACGGTGTGGAAATCAGGAGGAGTGAGGCCGATTGTGCGCAGAAAAAAGCCACCGCGGGCGGTGGCTGATGTGGCGCGCGGGACGCAACAGGCTCAGGTGATCGAGGCCTGGTAGATCGAGTCGATCGCCTTGTCGAGCGCGGCATTGAAATCGGCATCGGACTGCTGTGCGCTCAGGCCTTCGGTCAGCGCGCGGCTGAAGCTGGCGATCACGCCGGGGTTCTTGGCGAGCATCGCGTTCGAGTCGTCGCGGCTGTAGCCACCGGACAGTGCGACGACGCGCACCACCTTCGGGTGCTTGACGAGCTCGGTGTAGAAACCATCGACCGTCGGGATCGAGAGTTTCAGCATGACCTTCTGGTCGGCGCCCAGCGCGTCCAGTGCCTTCAACAGCGAGGCCTTCAGCAGCGCCTCGGCTTCCTTTTTGTCGGTGGCCTTGATGTTGACTTCGGGCTCGATGATGGGCATCAGGCCTGCGGCCAGGATCTGCTTGCCCACGGTGAACTGCTGCGCAACCACGGCGTCGATGCCCTTGGCATTCGCCGCGTTGACGACCGAGCGCATCTTGGTGCCGAAGATGCCCTTGGCAGCGGCACGCGCGAGCAGTGCGTCGAGCTCCGGCATCGGCTTCATCAACTGCACGCCGTCGGCTTCATCGGCCAGGCCCTTGTCGACCTTGAGGAATGGCACGACCTGCTTGGTCTGCCAGAGGTAGGTGGCGGCGTCCTGGCCTTCGAACTGGCGGTCCATCGTCATTTCGAACAGGATCGCGCCGAGCACGCGCTTGCCAGTGAAGGCGGGGCTGGCCACGATGCGGCTGCGCATCGCATGGACCATGTCGAACATTTCGGTCTCGCCGCTGTAGGCGCTCTCTTCGACGCCATAAAGCTTGAGCGCCTTGGGGGTGCTGCCGCCGCTTTGGTCCAGTGCGGCGATGAAACCTTGGCCTGTGGTGACCTTGTCCAGTTGTTGCTGATTCACTGCGTTGCTCTCTCGTTCTGAGCCGTCGGCACGGCGGGAAATGGATGCGCGAGATTGTATCGACCGCCTATTTCGCGGCCCGGGGCGAAAGCCCCAGGAAGTCCTCCAGCGGCGGCAACACCGGCCCGCCCAGCCATTGCAGCGGCTTCGCCACCGCGCCGATCAACGTGATATGGCTGAGGTCATCGAACTCGCGGGTTTGCACCTCCACGCCGGCGGCGCGCAGTCGCGCTGCCATCTGTCCGGTGTTGCGCACCGGGTTGACCAGCTTGTCGTTGCGCGCTGCCATCAGCAGCGTGCGCGGCGCGGCCGCGGAGACGTGCGCCAGCGGTTGCGAATCGGGCGGCGTGTTCGGCCAATTGAAGGCCACCTGCGCATCGGGGTTCTCAATGGGAAGGAAGTCGTAGGGGCCGGCCAACCCGATCCAGCCTGCGAGCGCCTTCGGACTGGCGCCCACGGCACCGAGCCATCGCGGATCGAGCGCCACCATCGCGGCGTTGTAGCCGCCCGAGCTGTGTCCCATCACATAAACCTGCTTCGGGTCGGCACCGAGGCGCGCCGCGTTGTCGAGCGCCCATTTGACGGCGAGCGCGCTGTCTTGTGCGAAGACCGGGTACTTGAAGGTCGGCGAGAGGCCGTAGTCGGGGATCACCACGACGGCGCCGCGCGACGCCAGTGCCTCACCCACGAATTTGAAGCTCGCGCGCTCGCCGGTGGTCCAGGTGCCGCCGTAGAAGAACACGACCAGCGGGCGTGCCGCGGAAGCGGTTTGCGTGGCGGCCAGCGGCCGATAGATGTCCAGGCGCTGCCGTTCGGCTGCGCCGTAGCGGACGTCACCTTCGAAGTCGTAGGTGCTGCTGGGCACCAGGCGGTTGAGCACCTTGACTGGCGAACAGGCGGACAGCACGGTCGCGGCCGCAGCGACGGCCGCCAGCCACGCACTCGTGCGCGCAAGAGAAAAGGGAAGGTTCATGGAAGCAGTACGCAATGCAGACCGGATTGGTTTCCGGAGCATGCGGACTGCCGGCGCGGCGCGCAGTAGGACGCGGCCGCCGCCGCGCTCAGGTCGCCCGGCAGATCTTCAGCATGTTGGTACCGCCGGGCGCGCCCATCGGCTCGCCACAGGTGATCGCATAGACATCGCCGCTCTGCACGATGCCGCGCTTCTTCAGGTGCGCCTCGGCGCGTTCCAGCGCCGTGTCGCGGTCGGTTTCCGAATCCATCAGCAGCGGGCGCACATTGCGGTACAGCGCCATCTTGCGCTGGGTCGCCAGCCGCGAGGTCAGCGCGTACATCGGGATGTGGGCGCGGTGGCGGCTCATCCACAGCATGGTGGAGCCAGACTCGGTGAGCGCCACGATGGCCTTGGCGCCGAGATGGTGCGCCGTGAACAGTGCGCCCATGGCGATCGACTGGTCGATGCGCGTGTAGTTCTTGCCGCTGAAGTCGGCGTCGAGTTCCGGGTCTTCCGCGGCTTCGGCGGCCTCGCAGATGCGGCTCATTTCCTGCACGGTCTCGAGCGGGAACTTGCCCGAGGCGGTTTCGGCCGAGAGCATCACGGCATCGGTGCCGTCGAGCACAGCGTTGGCTACGTCGCTCACCTCGGCACGCGTGGGCACCGGGTTGGTGATCATCGATTCCATCATCTGCGTAGCGGTGATGACGACCTTGTCCATCTCGCGCGCCATGCGGATCATCTTTTTCTGCAGCGCCGGCACGGCCGCGTTGCCGACTTCCACGGCCAAGTCGCCGCGCGCGACCATGATGCCGTCGCTGGCGCGCAGGATCTCTTCGAGCTTCGGGATCGCCTCGGCGCGTTCGATCTTGGCGATCATCCCGGGCTTGTGGCCGTATTCGGCGGCGGCCACGTTGCACAACTGGCGCGCCATTTCCATGTCGGTCGCGTTCTTCGGAAAGCTCACGGCCACGTAGTCCGCCTGGAAGCTCATCGCGGTCTTGATGTCCTCCATGTCCTTGGCCGTCAGCGCGGGCGCGGTGAGGCCGCCGCCCTGCTTGTTGATGCCCTTGTTGTTGGACAGCTGACCGCCGAGCCTGACGGTGGTCAGCACCGCGTCGCCCCTGACGGCATCGACCGTCAGCACGATCAGCCCGTCGTTGAGCAGCAGCTTGTCGCCGGGCTTCACATCGCGCGGCAGGTCCTTGTAGTCGAGGCCCACGCCTTCGATGTCGCCCGGTTCGGTGCGCGCGGCGTCGAGCACGAACTTCATGCCCGGCTCCAGGAAGACCTTGCCTTCGGCGAACTTGCCGACACGGATCTTCGGGCCCTGCAGGTCGGCCATGATGGCGACCTCGCGGCCGATCTTGCGCGCCGCTTCGCGGACCATCACCGCGCGCGCGATGTGGTCCTGCGCCGTGCCATGGCTGAAGTTCAGGCGCACGACGCTGACCTTGTGAAGGATCAGTTGCTCGAGCAATTCCGGCGTGTTGGACGCCGGGCCCAGCGTGGCGACGATCTTGGTGGCGTGGCGGGGAAGGCGGGTGGTATCCATGTCGGTCTCCGGTTTATTCATTCTGATGGCGCGTCATCTGTGATCAATTCTCACATGCGGAAATGACACCGCACCATACGGCAAGACGGCAGGCGCGGACCGGCGCTTTCCGGATAACCGTCAGAACATCCTCTCGATGACCCCGGTACGGCGCCTGCGCCGGCGCCACGACAAGTAGCCAGGTCGCACGAGGTGCAGCGCATTTCGCAGCGCTGGTACTTGAGCACTGCGCGCAGTTGCAGGCTCTGCGAGCTCACGCACAGGTGCTGGATTGAATCTCCTGGGTCGTGCGACCAGCGCACTGCGCGCGCCCGCGTGATCAGTTTGCCGCGCGCTTCGAGAGGATTTCGAACGCGGGCAGCGTCTTGCCTTCCAGCACTTCGAGGAACGCGCCGCCGCCGGTGGAGATGTAGCCGACCTTGTCCTCGATGCCGTACTTGGCGATGGCCGCGAGCGTGTCGCCGCCGCCGGCGATCGAGAAGGCCTTGCTTTCGGCCACCGCCTCGGCGATGGCTTTCGTGCCGCCCGCGAACGCGTCGAACTCGAACACGCCGACCGGGCCGTTCCAGACGATGGTGCCCGCTTCGCGCAGTTGCGCCGCCAGGATCGCCGCCGTCTTCGGGCCGATGTCCAGGATCAGGTCTTCATCGGCCACGTCGTCCGCGGCCTTGACCGTGGCCTCGGCGTCGGCCGCGAAGGTCTTGGCGGTGACCACGTCGACCGGGATCGGCACGTCGGCGCCGCGCGCGCGCATGGCGGCGATCACGGCCTTGGCCTGGTCCAGCAGGTCGGGCTCGGCCAGCGACTTGCCGATCTTCAAACCCGCCGCCAGCATGAAGGTGTTGGCGATGCCGCCGCCGACGATGAGCTGGTCGACGTTGGCCGACAGGCTCTTCAGGATGGTGAGCTTGGTGCTGACCTTGGAGCCCGCGACGATCGCGACCAGCGGGCGCTGGGGTTGTGCGAGCGCCTTGGTGATGGCGTCGATCTCGGCCGCCAGCAGCGGGCCGGCGGAAGCGACCTTGGCGAATTCGGCGATGCCGTAGGTCGTGCCCTCCGCGCGGTGCGCGGTGCCGAAGGCGTCGTTCACGTAGATGTCGCAGAGTGCGGCCATCTTCTTCGCGAGCGCGGGGTCGTTCTTCTTCTCGCCCTTGTTGACGCGGCAGTTCTCGAGCAGCACGACCTGGCCGGGCTTCACGTCGACACCGTCGACCCAGTTTGCCACCAGCGGCACGTCGCGGCCGAGCAATTCGGCCAGGCGCCGGGCGACCGGCGCGAGCGAATCTTCGGGCTTGAACTCGCCCTCGACCGGACGGCCCAGGTGCGAGGTGACCATGACCGCCGCACCCGCATCGAGCGCGAACTGGATGCACGGCACCGAGGCGCGGATGCGCGTGTCCTCGGTGATCTCGCCTGCATCGTTCTGCGGGACGTTGAGGTCGGCACGGATGAAAACGCGCTGGCCAGAGGCCTTGCCCTGCGCGCACAAATCGGTAAAGCGGATGACGTTCATGGCGAGGATTCTAGAAGTCGACCGCCGCGCGAACCGCTACCAGCCGAGCCCCAGGTGCAACGGCAGGTACACCGCCATGCCGGCCACCATGGTGCCCAGCACGCCGCGCCGCCAGAAGTGGTAGCAGGCGCCCGCCAGCGCGGCGAAAAGGCGCGCGTCCTGCCAGGTCGACACCAGCGCGCCCTGCGTCATCACGATCTCGGGAATCACGACCGCCGACAGGGCGGCGACGGGTGCGTAGTGCAGCGCGCGGTGCGCCCAGTCGGGCAGGCCCCACGGCCGGTCGAGGATGAAGAAGAAACAGCGCGTGAGCACCGACACGCCGGCCAGGCCGACGATGACGGCGAGCGTCCACCAATCGGTCGTGCCGCTCATTGCGGACCTTCGCCTTGCGCGGCCGGGTCGCCCGCTGCGGGCGGGCTGCGCACGAACTGCTGTTCGAGCCAGAAGCACAGGAGCACCGCCACGCCAATGCCCGTCACGATGTTGAGCTTGAGCGGCAGCGCGTAAGCCGCCACGGCAGTGGCGCCAGCGATCAGCGCCGAAAGCACGCGCAGCCGCGTGGTCGCCATCGAGCATAGGATGCCGACGAGGCTCAGCACACCGGCAAAGCCCAGGCCCCAGGATTGCGGAATCAGGTTGGCCAGGCCGACGCCGATCAGGCTCATGACCATCCAGGCGGACCAGGTCACGAAGTAGCCGCCCGTGAGGTACGCCTCCTGGCCGAGCAGGCCCTGCGCGGTGGAGGCGGGGGCTGCGTAGCGGCGCGTGAACATGGCGTAGCTCAGGTCGGCCGTGAGGTAGCCGTGCGTGAGGCGACGCCAGCGCGGCAACGCCATCAGATAGGGTCGCAGGTGCAGGCTGAAGACGACAAAGCGCAGGTTGACGCAAAAGCCCGTGGCCAGAATCACCCACGCCGGCGCGCCGGCCACCAGCAGCGGGATGGCGGCCAGTTGCGAACTGCCGGCATAAACCAGCAAGGTCATCGCGACGGCCTCGATCACGCTCATGCCCGACTTCACCATCGCGACGCCGGTCATCAGGCCCCAGGCGCCGATGCCCAATGCCAGCGGCGCCATGTCGCGGGCGCCGCCGCGGAACTCGGGCTGGCTGCGAATCGAACGCGAGAGGAACATCTACGCCCCGAAACGCTGGCCGGGCTTGACGTCGAAACCGCGCAGGAAATCGGCCACGGGCAGCCGCTTGCCGCCGGCGCGCTGCAGTTCGGTGATTGCCACCACCGAGCCTGCGGTCGCGACCTCGATCGCGCCGGGCGTGACCGCGAGAACGGTCCCGGGCGCCACACCCGGCTCGCCTTCAACCACCGTGGCCGCCCAGAGCTTGAGCGTTTCCCCGTCGAGCACGGTCGATACGCCGGGGAACGGGTCGAAGGCGCGGATGCGGCGCACGATGAAGGCCGCGTCCTGCGACCAGTCGACCGCGGCTTCGTGCTTCTCGACCTTGTGGGCGTAGGTCACGCCTTCGGCGGGTTGCGCCGCGGGTTCGAGCGCTCCGGCTTCGGCCAGCGCGAGCGCTTCGACGATCAAACGGCCGCCGAGCGCAGCCAGCCGATCGTGCAGGCGGGCCGTGCTGTCGTCGCCGACGGGAAGGGCCGCGCGAAGCAGCATGTCGCCCGTGTCCAGCCCGGCATCCATCTGCATGATCGTCACGCCGGTTTCGACGTCGCCGGCTTCGATGGCGCGGTGGATCGGCGCCGCGCCGCGCCAACGGGGCAGCAGGCTGGCGTGGATGTTCAGGCACCCACGACGCGGCGAATCGAGCACCCACTGGGGCAGGATGAGCCCATAGGCCGCAACGACCATCACGTCGGGGTTTGCTGCAACCAGGGCCTCGCGCGCGGCAGCGGCGTCCTCGGGATACTTGCCGTCCAGCCGCAAGCTGCGGGGCTGTGCCACGGGCCAGCCCCGCTCAATGGCGCATTGCTTGACTGCGGAGGTCTGCAGCTTCATGCCGCGCCCGGCCGGACGGTCCGGCTGTGTGAGCACCAGGGCGATATCGTGGCCCGCGGCGGCGACGGCCTCCAGCGCGACACGCGCGAAGTCGGGCGTGCCCGCGAAGACGACGCGGCTCACCAGCGCAGCCGCTCGAAGGTCAGGTCATCGGCCACGTGGTAGCGCTGCACCACCCCGGCCGGATCGATGTAGATGTGCAGAAGACGCGGCGCATTGATGCTCTTGTAGCGCCAGGTCCAGATCAGGCCGTTGAAGGAACTCACGCGCGTAATCTCGAACGGGCGCCCATAGGTGCGCAACACGTCGGCCTGGCGCCAGTTGCCCACCTGGATATCCTGATGGAAGCGGATTTCCTGCAGCACCTGCACCACCGAGACCACCCGCCCGGTGGCATCGACATCGATGTTGGTGACTTCGGAGCCCGCCGGCGCACGCGAGTACTGCAAGCGCTCGCCGCCGCCCGGCAACGCGTAGCGCCCCGTCGGCGGCCCCAGGCGCTGCAAGGTTTCGGCAGCAGGCGTGCCAGGCGCGATCCGCGTGGGCTCGCTCGCGCAGCCGGCGAGGCCGAGCACCACTGCCGCCAGCAACGGCATGAGCGCAGTGCGCAGCATCACGGTCCGCCGTCCCGCAGTTCTTCGCGCTGTTGCTTCAGAAGCTTGCTCTTGATGCGGTTGCGCTTGAGAGGCGAGAGGTACTCGACGAAGACCTTACCGAGAAGATGATCGAGTTCGTGCTGGATGCAAACCGCCAGCAGCCCCTCGGCTTCGATGGTTTGCGGGTTGCCATCGCCGTCGAGCGCAGTGACGCGGACCGCGGTCGAACGCATCACGCCGTCGTAGATGCCGGGCACCGACAGGCAGCCCTCCTCGTTGAGCACTTTCTCGTCGCTGGCCCAGACGATCTCGGGATTGATCAGCACCAGCGGCTGGTCCCGCTCTTCCGAAACATCGAGCACGACCAGTCGTTCGTGCACGTCGATCTGCGTGGCCGCCAGGCCAATGCCACTGGCGTCGTACATGGTTTCGAGCATGTCGGCGATCAGCGTCTTGATGCGCGCATCGACCCCCTGCACCGGCCTGGCGACCGTGTGCAGACGCTTGTCGGGAAAACTCAGGATGGTTCTTTTGGCCATGAAATCGAGGAAAAGTTGTGGCTATTTTCGCCATTTCCGGGCTTCCGCGGCACCCGCCGCCTTGATAAACGTTGCCCTATCAAGGGCTTCAGCGCAAAATTCGTTGCAAATTGTGAGGATTCGTACGTCCGGGTGAAAGCCTGTCGTGCACACCATAGAACCATGAAAAAACTCCGCATCAAAGCCTGCCAGCGTCCATCCTTTGTCGCCCTTTTGGCGACCTTGACAGCCCTGGGCACCGCAACAGCAGCTTTCGCGCAGAATTTCCCGGTCACGGCAGAGCAGCGCAGCACCGCGCAGCAAACGGCACAGACCGGCATCCCGTTGAGCGAACTGTCCCCGACCGCACCTGACGAATACACCGTCAAGCCCGGCGACACGCTGTGGGCCATTTCCCGCCTGTACCTGCGCAGCCCATGGCGCTGGCCGGAGCTGTGGGGCATGAACCTCAACGAGATCGCCAACCCGCACCGCATTTACCCGGGCCAGGTGCTTTACCTCGACAAGACCGGCGGCCGCGCCCGCCTCACCACCACCCGCGGGGGTGCGGGTGGGTCCGGCACGATCAAGCTCTCCCCGCGCACCCGCTTCGATTCGCTCGCAGGCCTGGCGCTGCCGACGCTCAATCCGAGCCTGATCGAACCCTTCCTGGCCGAGCCGATCGTGGTCGACGAAGCCACCCTCCTGACCGCGCCGCGCATCGTGGCGGGCAACGACAGCCGCGTGCTGCTCGCCCGTGGCGACCGCGCCTACGCACGCGGCGAAATCAATTCCCCGTTGATCGAGACGGCCGGCCCGGTCAAGACCTTCCGCGTCTTCCGCAATGCGACGCCGCTGAAGGACCCGGGCACCGGCGAGATCCTGGGCTACGAAGCGCAATACCTGGGCAAGGCCCAGTTGCAGCGCGGCGAGTCGACCACCACCGAAAAGGTCGACGGCAAGGAGCTGATCACGGTTGTGCCCGCCACCATCGACATCGTGGCGACGCGCGAAGAAATGCGCGCCGGCGACCGCCTTCTTCCTGAGCCGGCCCGCGAGCTGCTCAGCTACGCGCCGCGCGCGCCGGACAAGGTGGTCGAGGGCCGCATCGTGTCGGTCTACGGCAACGCCGTGCAGTTCGCGGCCCAGAACCAGGTCGTCACCATCAACAAGGGCACGCGCGACGGCATCGAAAGCGGCCACGTGCTGGCGATTCTGAAGAACGGCGAAACCATCGTCGACAAGACCGGCACGCGCAAGGAAACCCTCAAGCTGCCGAACGAACGCATCGGCCTTCTGATGGTGTTCCGTCCGTTCGAAAAGGTCTCCTACGCCCTGGTGCTCGAAATCAACGACGCACCGCGCACCGGCGATTTCCTGATCAACCCCTGACGCTCTGCCAGCGTGCATCGCGACGAATTCGCAGCCTGGCTGCGGCTCTCGCTGACTCCGGGCATCGGCGATGTCGCGGCCCGCAAGCTGCTGACCGCGTTCGGGCTGCCCGAGGCTGTCTTCTCGCAAACGCACGACGCGCTGCAGCAGGTCGTATCGACCGCGCAAGCCGACGCGCTGTGCAACCCGCCTTCCGAGCTGGCGGCCGCGCTCGACCAGACCGAGGCCTGGCTGCAGGCCACTGGACCGGACGCGGCGACCCACCGCCTCGTGACGCTGGGCGATGCCCGCTATCCCGCCGCGCTGCTTGAGATGGTCGACCCGCCGCTGATGCTCTACGTGGTCGGCGCGCCGGCCTTCGAGCTCACGCAGACCGGGCATGGCATCGGCGTGGTCGGCAGCCGCAACCCGACGCCGCAAGGTGAGTCGAATGCCCGCGCCTTCGCCCGCGCGCTCGGTGAGGCCGGCCTGCCCGTCGTGTCGGGCCTGGCGCTCGGCGTTGACGGCGCCGCGCACCAGGGCGCGCTCGACGCGGCCGGCGACGCGCCGCGTCTGGCCACGGTGGCGGTCGTGGGCACGGGCCTGGACCGCGTGTACCCCGCGCGCCACCGCGCGTTGGCGCATCGCATCGCGCAGCAGGGACTGATCGTGAGCGAGTTCCCGCTCGGCACGCCGCCGCTGCACCCCAACTTTCCGAAACGCAACCGCATCATTGCGGGCCTCACGCGCGGCACGCTGGTGGTGGAAGCAGCGCTGAAGTCGGGCTCGCTGATCACGGCCCGGCTCGCCTCGGAGCAGGGCAAGGATGTTTTCGCGATCCCCGGCTCGATCCATTCGCCTCAGTCGCGCGGTTGCCACGCGCTGATTCGGCAGGGCGCCAAGCTGGTTGAATCCGTCAACGACATCCTGGAAGAACTGACGCCCTCCGGCACTGCGCAACCGATCGACGACGCCACCGAAGGCGGCGCACCCGATCCGGAAGACGCGTTGACGGCCGCGCTCGGCTTCGATCCCGTGAGCATCGACGCGCTCAGCGCACGCACGGGCTACGACGCCGCGGCGCTGCAGGCGCAACTGCTTGGGCTGGAGCTCGACGGCCGCGTCGCCCGGCTGCCGGGTGGCCTGTTCCAGCGCACAGCGCGCGCCTGACCGGGCGCACGGCGCGCGCGCCGCCCGTCACGCCCCCGCTGGGCTATATTGGGCCCATGTTTGAAGTGCTCGTCTTCGTCTACCAAAACTACTGGCGAGCCGACGCCTGCCCCGAGCCCGGACCTTTGAGCCGCAAGCTCAGCGCGCAGGGCTTCGAGGCCGACGAAATTCGCGAAGCGCTGCACTGGCTCGATGGCCTGAGCCTGGCCACCCGGGGCGTTCAGCTCACACCGCATGCGGACGGCGTCAGCGCCACGGTCCACCTGCGGACCAGCGCCGATGACGTGCTGGCGGCATCGGCCGATGCCATGCGCATCTACTCGCAGGCCGAACAGGCGCACCTGGGCGCGGAGTGCCTGGGATTCCTCCGGTTTCTGGAAGACGCTGCCCAGCTGTCGCCCGACATGCGCGAGATCGTGCTGGACCGCGCCATGGCGTCGGCCAGCGACCCGGTCACGCTCGAAGAGCTGAAGATCATCATCCTGATGGTGCACTGGAGCACGGGCACGGAACCCGATGCGCTGGTGCTGGATGAACTGTGCGGCGACCGCGAGGGCCGCATCGCGCACTGAGTCGGCAGGGTTCGGCGACGCGCGCCCCGCCCCTTGCGCGCGTCAGTTGAGCAGACGCTCCGGATTGGCGTCCAGCTTGGCGAGCGCTTCGCGCGTGGCGCGCACCGTGAGGGTTTCTTCTTCTGCAGGCACCAGAAGGCCCGCCTGAAGATAGGACGCCAAGCGGCCCGCCTGGATCAGGAAACTGCGGCCATCGCTCGACGCGAACAGGTGCAACTGCTTGCGATCGCTGCGCCACACGAATTGAACCTGTGCCATGCGGCTGTTGTGGTCCAGCATGAACCAGGTGCCCACCTGCAGTTCGTGCGCCCAGGCGAGCATGTCCTCGGCCACCTTGGCGCCGGTGTCGGGCACGACCTCGATCGAGGCGGCATCGACGCCGAGGAGCAACTCGATGCTTGCCGCGTCGAGCGGCAGATCGGCCGTGCCTTCGTCGCTGACGAAATCCTCGAGATTGGTCAGCCGCTGCGCCATCGCCTCGATCTTGGCCTGCGGGATCGCTTCGGTCTTGGACAGGAAGGCGTCGGACAGCGTGGCGCCGAGCACCTTGATCTGCGCTTCCTGCGGATCGCCGGTGACGCCCAGCAGGGTCATGCCGGCGCGCAGCTTCTGCAAGAGCTGCGGCAGATCCTGGATCACGCGCGCGCGGTCATTGCGATTGGGCTTGGCGCTCGCGGCCCAGACCAGTTCGGACGCGGCGCGCTTCAGCGTGACGGTTTGCTGATCTTGCACGCCGTAACGCAGCGCGGCGATGGCCAGCACCTCGGCCCAGACCTTGAACAGGAACTCGCGGATCTCCTCGCGCACCGGCATGTCGTTGAGCATCTTGCGCAACTCGATGGTGTACTGGATCGCCATCGTTTCCTTCTGCTCGACCTGCTGCGCGATGGTCATCACGCGCTGGGTGGCATCGCTCTGGGTCAGGTACTTGTTCAGGAAGGCGACGAACTCGTCGAACACGAGCTTGAACACGCGCTGGCCGGTCTCGGGATACTGTTCGATGACCTGCACCACGCGGCGGATTTCGCCCTCGAGCGCGCTGCCCGAGATGGCGGCCGCGTCGAAGCCCATCACGCAGGAACCCATGCGGTCGATCAGCATGCGCGCCGGATGCTGGAGCGTGCCGAAGAATTCAGGCTCGGCGATGGCCACGCGCAACACCGGCATCTGCAGCCGCGCGAACCAGACGCGCGCCGAGAACGGGATGCGCTCTTCTGCCAGGATGGCCTGGAACATCAGCGCCACGATCTCGACCGTCGCCTTGTCGGCGGTGGTGGGGGCCTTCCTCTTGATCTCGCTGGTGCGGCGGCGCAGATCGGCTGCCGTCTGCTGCATCGCCGTCGCCTCTTCGCCGACCACATACTGCGAGGCAGCCATTTGGTAGGCCACTTCGGCTTCGGCAATCGCTGCGGCAAAGGCGGGCGACATGGCGGCACCGCCGCCAACACCACCACCCGCGACTCCGCCCATGCCGAATCCCTGCCCCGATCCGCCGCCGGCCGCCATGCCCGCCATCGGCGCCCCGGGCTCGCCGCCGATGCGGGCCGTCACGAAGCGCTTGAGGTTCAGCAACACGCCTTGCGCCCGCTGGCGCGCCATCATCAATGGCGAGCCGTTGGTCTGCATGGAGGTCAAGTGACCGCCACTGCCGCTGCCACCGGGGCTCACGGCGCCGACACCGATCGCTGCCGGCGCGAAGCTGCCCGGCGGCGCATGGAAGCCACCGTGGCCGCCGGCCGATGGCCCTCCGAAGTGCCCACCGCCAGCCGGCGCGTGGCCGAAGGCCGCCGCGCCCGTCTGGCTGGCGCGCCCGGCCCCGGTCATGCTGCCGCCCAGCGCAGCCGACGTCGACGACGGGCCGCCCCCGGTGCGCCGGACGAAGCTCTTCAGGTCGATCTGGGGCATCACGTCCTTGTCGATGAGGTACGTGTTCGCATCCTTGTAGGCAGCCACCACCACATCGACCAGATTCGCCTGCACCGTGTCCTGCACGCGCGTCCACAAGGCGCGGTCCAGCCCGGCCGCCAGCCACTGTTCGACCAGCAGCTTCGCCAGGCTCTCGGGCTTGAGGACATCCTTGCTGTCCAGTTCCGTCGTGCCTTCGAGGTGCTGGATGCGCAGGCGCAGGTCGTTGAGCTCGAAGCTCGCCTTGTCCTGCAGCACCTGCGCCAGACGGGAGAACAGGATGCCGGCCTCGACCACGTCGTCAT
Organism: Variovorax sp.; assembly: GCA_004210915.1. Taxonomy (GTDB): domain Bacteria; phylum Pseudomonadota; class Gammaproteobacteria; order Burkholderiales; family Burkholderiaceae_C; genus Variovorax. The sequence continues at coordinate 49,916 of SEGS01000012.1, forward strand.
TGATCAGTTCCAGCCGCGCCAGCGGATTGGCAGTGGCCGCGCTCGAGGTCGCGCCGATGGCCGCCTTGCGCCAGTGCGTCTGCGACAAGGTCACCCACTGGGGACCATGGGACTGGAACGCCAGGAAATCGTCGCGGTGCTCCTGCATCGCGCGCGCGGTGTCGATCTGCCCCGCCACGGCCGCCAGCCGCTCGCGCACTGCCTGGGCGACCGCAGGAAACACGTTGGCCGTCGCCACCACGAAGCGCTCGCGCGTGTCCCGCGCAATTTGCAGGGAGGTGGCGTGGGAGCGTTGGGTGCTCATGTCAGGCGGCAGCGACTTTGAAAACGATCGACAGGTGCGAGCTTGCCTCGCTCAGCCCGCGCGCACAAGAGCGCTGCATGCTCGGCAACCCGGAGAAGGCGCGGCAACGAGCGGGCAGGCGATGCATTTTGATGATCTTCAGACCACCGCGCCGGCGTTCGGATCGTTCGGATCCTCCGGATCACCTTCGCGCCGTGGCGGCGCCTTGATCAGGTCTTCGCGCTTGACGCCCAGCCACATGGCAACGGCCGCAGCGACGAAACACGATGAGTAGATGCCGAAACAAATGCCGATCGTGAGCGCCAGCGCAAAGTAATGCAGCGTCGGGCCGCCGAAGAAGAACATCGACAGCACCACCAGTTGCGTGGAGCCGTGCGTGATGATGGTTCGGCTGATGGTCGAGGTGATGGCGCTGTCGATCACCTCGGAGGTGGACAGCTTGCGGTAGCGCCGGAAGTTTTCGCGCACCCGGTCGAAGATCACCACCGATTCATTGACCGAGTACCCCAGCACGGCCAGCACCGCCGCCAGCACCGCGAGCGAAAACTCCCACTGGAAGAAGGCGAAGAAGCCCAGGATGATCACCACGTCGTGCAGATTGGCGATCACGGTGGCCAACGCGAATTTCCACTCGAAGCGGAAGGCCAGGTAAATCGTGATGCCGACCACCACCATGGCCAGCGCCTTCAGGCCGTTGGTCGTGAGTTCCTCGCCCACCTGCGGGCCGACGAACTCGGTCCCCCGCAGCACCACCGCAGGGTCGAGCGCCTTGAGGGCCTCGATCACCTGTGCGCTCTGCTGCGTGGCATTCATGCCCTGCTGCGCGGGCAGGCGAACCTGGATGTCGCGCGCCGAGCCGTAGGCTTGCACGAGCACTTCCTGGTAACCCAGACCGGTGATGGTCTCGCGCACCTTGCCGACGTCGGCCGCCTGCTGGAAGGCGACCTCCATCACCGTGCCGCCCGTGAACTCGACCGACAGGTGCAGCCCGCGCTGGAACAGGAAGAACACCGCCAGCGCAAAAGTGACGAAGGAAATGATGTTCAACAGCACCGCATGGCGCATGAACGGGATGGTTTTGTGGATGCGGAAAAATTCCATGGCGTGCCCCTACTTTGCTTCGGCCACGGCCGTGGTTGCATCCGGCGTCGGGCGCCAGATCGTGCCGATCGACAAACTCTTGAGCTTCTTCTTGCGTCCGTACCAGAAGTTCACCAGGCCGCGCGAAACGAACACGGCGGAGAACATCGAGGTCACGATGCCGATGCAGTGCACCACGGCGAAGCCGCGCACCGGACCTGAGCCGAAAGCCAGCAGAGCAATGCCCGCGATCAGCGTGGTGACGTTGGAGTCGAGGATGGTGCCCCACGCGCGTTCATAGCCGGCGTGAATCGCCGCCTGCGGCGAAGCGCCGTTGCGCAATTCCTCGCGCACGCGCTCGTTGATCAGCACGTTGGAGTCGATCGCCACGCCAATCGCAAGCGCCATGGCCGCGATGCCCGGCAACGTGAGCGTGGCCTGCAGCATCGACAAGATCGCCACCAGCAGCAGCAGGTTGACCGACAGCGCGATCGACGAGAACACGCCGAACAGCGCGTAGTAGGCGCACATGAACACCATGATCGCGAGGAAGCCGTAGAGCACGCTCTTGTAGCCCTTCTCGATGTTGTCGGCACCCAGCGTGGGGCCGATGGTCCGCTCCTGGATGATTTCCATCGGCGCCGCAAGCGAACCTGCGCGCAGCAGCAGTGCCAGGTCGTTCGCTTCCACCGCGTTCATCGAGCCGGAGATCTGGAAGCGGGTGCCCAGTTCGCCGTTGATCGACGGCGCGGTCAGCACTTCGCCCTTGCCCTTCTCGAAAATCAACATCGCCATGCGCTTTCGGAAGTTCTCGCGGCTCACGTCGCGCATGATCCGGCCGCCCTTGGCGTCCATCGTCAGGTCGACCTTGGGTTGCTGGGTCTGCGAGTCGAAGCCCGGCTGCGCGTCGGTCAGGCTTTCGCCGGTCACGAGCACCTGCTTCTTCACAATGACGGTGCGGCCTTCGCGGTCCAGGAATTTCTCGGAGCCGAAGGGCACCGGCCCGCCGTTCTCGGCCGCGCGGCCTTCGGCGGATTCGTCCACCAGGCGCATCTCGAGCGTCGCGGTGCGGCCCAGGATGTCCTTGGCCTTGGCGGTGTCCTGCACGCCGGGCAGCTGGACCACGATGCGGTCGATGCCCTGCTGCTGGATCACCGGTTCGGCCACGCCGAGTTCGTTGATCCGGTTGTGCAGCGTGGTGATGTTCTGCTTGAGCGCGGCATCCTGCATCCGGCGCGCGGCCTCGGGCTTGATGGTGGCAGTCAGCTTCCAGTTGTTGCCGTCCTGCGAATCGACGGTCGCGAGATCCGGAAACTGGTCCTGGATCAGGCGCTTGGCCGCCTCCAGCGCCGCGGCATCGCGGAAGCTGACATCGATGGTCTGGCCATTGCGCGTCACCGAGGTGCCGCGCACGCCCTTTTCGCGGAAGGTGGTGCGCAGGTCGCCGGCGAAGGACTCAGCCTTCTTGTCGATCGCGCCCTTCATGTCGACCTGCAGCAGGAAGTCAACCCCGCCGCGCAAGTCGAGGCCGAGGTACATCGGGAAGGCGTTGAGCTTGGTCAGCCAGACCGGCGAGCGCGACACCAGGTTGAGCGCGACCACATAGGAGGGGTCGGACGGATCGGGGACAAGCGCGCGCTGCAACACGTCGCGCGCATTGAGCTGCTCGTCCGGCGTCGCGAAGCGCGCCCGGACCGAGTTGGCATCGAGCGTGAGCAGGTCAGGCGCGAGGTTCGCGTCCTTGAGCGCCTGCTCGACCCGGCTCTGCGTGGTGGCATCGACCTTGACGGTCGACTTCCCGGCCGAGACCTGCACCGCAGGCGCCTCGCCAAAGAAGTTGGGCAGGGCGTAGATCAGCCCCACCAGCACCACGATCACGATCGTCGCGTATTTCCAGACCGGGTAACGGTTCATTCATTCACCTAATTCGTGAAACACCGCGGAGACGACCTCGTCGACCGCGGTGCGACCCCCGACAGGGGGTTGGCCGGGCGGCACAGCGTGCCGCACAACCTGGGCGCATTACTTGATCGCGCCCTTCGGCAAGACCTGGACCACGGCGCTGCGCTGCACCTTGACCTCGACACCCTCGGAGATTTCGAGCGTCAGGTATTGCTCGCCCAGCACGGCGATCTTGCCGAGCAGGCCACCGGCGGTCGCGACTTCGTCGCCCTTGGCCAGCGCGTCGATCATGGCGCGGGCTTCCTTCTGGCGCTTCATCTGGGGACGAATCATCACGAAGTAAAGCACCACGAACATCAACACCAGCGGCAGCATGCTGCCCAGCGAGGACAACATGTCGCCGCCCCCGGCAGCAGGTGCGGCTTGGGCGAAAGCAGAGGAAATAAACAAGAGAGTCTCCAGCAAGGAAGGGAACAAGAGCACGGCCGCCGGTGTGGATTCCGCGTTGGCTGCAGCGGCAATCAGCCGCCGCGAGGCGCGCGAGGGCCTGGCCGCGCATAGCACCCGGCATTGTATTCGGCGGGGATGATCGAAGCGGCGCTATCCCGGCGCGGGCGGCAGGGCATTCGGGGTGAGCGTGACTTCCTGCCGAGCGCTATGGATTCGATAGCGCCGGCATGGCGCACCACGAGCGCTGCGACGGCGGCCGGACTCTGGACCGGCCGCGTCCATCAGGCTGCTTCGCGCACCGCCCGCGGGTCGCGCCATTGCGCGGTCAACGCGGCCCAGCGGGTCCGCGCAGCCGCCACGTTGCGCTCCTTCACGTGGCCGTAGCCGCGGATCTGCTCGGGCAGCGTCGCGATCTCCAGCGCCAGCGCATGGCGTTCGGCGTTCAGGCCCTGCAGCACCTCATCGATGCTCGCACGGTATTCGCCGATCAGCGCGCGTTCCATCTTGCGTTCTTCGGTGCGGCCGAAGACGTCGAGCGCCGTGCCGCGCAGACCCTTGAGCTTCGCGAGCAGGCGGAAGCCCGTGAGCATGCCCGGCCCGAACTTCTGCTTCTGCAACTCGCCCTTGGCATTCTTCTTCGCGATGATCGGCGGCGCCAGGTGGTAGTTGAGCTTGAAGTCGCCTTCGAACATGCCGTTCACGCGGTCGAGGAAGGTCGTGTCGGTGTGCAGCCGGGCCACCTCGTACTCGTCCTTGTAGGCCATGAGCTTGAAGAGGTAGCGTGCGACGGCTTCGGTCAGGCTGGCCTTGCCCGTGGCTGCGCTCTCGGCCTTCTGCACCTTCTCGACGAAGGCGCGGTACTGTTCGGCGTAGGCCGCGTTCTGGTAGCCCGTGAGGAATTCGACACGGCGCTGGACCAAGTTGCCGACCGTCTCGCGCTTCTTGAATTCGATCACCTGTCCCGGCGACACCAGCTTTTGCACCGAAGCCAGGTCGTGCGCGGCGCGGCGGCCCCATTCGAAAGCCGTCTTGTTGTTATCGATGGCGACGTTGTTGAGCTCGATCGCGCGCATCAGCGACGCGTATTCGAGCGGCACCCAGCCCCTTTGCCAAGCGAAGCCCAGCAGCATCGGGTTGGCATAGAGCGTGTCGCCCATCAGCGCGTTCGCGGCCGCGTCGGCATCGAAGCTGCCGACACCTTCGGCGCCGACCACGCGCGCCACTTCGTTGGCGCAGTCGTCCTGCGGGTTTTGCCAGTTGGCATTGCGCACGAAGGCCGCCGTCGGCGTGCTGTGCGTGTTGAGCGCAACGTGCGTGCGCCCTTCGCGCATGCGCGCCAGCGTTTCGGCGTTGACGGCCACGAGCGGGTCGGCCGCCAGGATCAGGTCGGCCGCCGCCGTGCCCACGCGCGTGGTGCGGATCGCGTCCTGCGACTCGCCGATCAGCGCGTGGCTCCAGGTGGCGCCACCCTTTTGCGCGAGGCCGGCCGCGTCCTGCGTGACGATGCCCTTGCCCTCGATGTGCGCGGCCATGCCCAGCAGCTGGCCGATGGTGATGACGCCCGTGCCGCCGACCCCGGCCACCACGATGCCCCAGACCTGGTCGCGCGCGAGTTGCGGCACGGCCGGCTCCGGCATCACGCCCATCTCGAAGGGTGAGTTGGCCTTGTTCTTCGACTTTTTCTTGAGCGCGCCACCTTCGACGGTGACGAAGCTCGGGCAGAAGCCCTTGAGGCAACTCGTGTCCTTGTTGCAGGTGCTCTGGTTGATGGTGCGCTTGCGGCCGAATTCGGTTTCGAGCGGCTCGACCGACAGGCAGTTGCTCTGCACGCTGCAATCGCCGCAGCCTTCGCACACGAGCTCGTTGATGACGACACGCACGGCAGGGTCGACGGCCGTGCCCCGCTTGCGGCGACGGCGTTTTTCGGTTGCGCAGGTCTGGTCGTAAATGATGGCGGTGGTGCCCTGCATTTCGCGGAACTCGCGCTGGATCTCGTCGAGGTCGTCGCGGTGCCGGATGGCGACGTTGTCACCCGGCACCTTCACGCCGTCGTACTTCTCGGGCTCGTCGGTGACGACGATGACTTTCTTCGCGCCCTCGGCGTGCAGGCTCTCGGCGATCTGCAGCACCGAGTGTCCTTCAGGTCGCTCGCCGACCTGCTGACCGCCGGTCATCGCGACCGCGTCGTTGTAGAGGATCTTGTAGGTGATGTTCACGCCCGCCGCGATGCTCTGGCGAATCGCCAGCAGGCCGCTGTGGAAGTAGGTGCCGTCGCCGAGGTTCGCGAAGATGTGCTGGTCGGTGGTGAACGGTTGCTGGCCGACCCACGGCACGCCCTCGCCGCCCATCTGCGTGAAGCCGATGGTGCTGCGGTCCATCCAGGTCGCCATGAAGTGACAGCCGATGCCGCCCATCGCGCGCGAGCCTTCCGGCACCACGGTGCTGGTGTTGTGCGGGCAGCCCGAGCAGAACCAGGGCTGGCGGCCTTCGGTCACGCCGCCGGCCTGCACGATCTGCATCGAGCGCTCTTTCGCGTCGAGGATGGCCATCTGCGTTTCGACGCGCGCGCGCATGTCGCTGCCGGCCGCGTCCAGGATGCCCAGCTTTTGCAAGCGCTGCGCGATCGCCTTGGCGATCAGCGCCGGGTTCAGGTCGGCGTTGGCGCGCAGCAGCGTGTTGGCGGTCGGGTTCGGCATCGACCATTCGCCGCCGGAGAAGTCCCCGTCGTCGAGTTCGGCGAACTTGCCGAGCACGTTGGGGCGCACGTCGGCGCGCCAGTTGTAGAGCTCTTCCTTCAGCTGGTACTCGATGACCTGGCGCTTCTCTTCCACCACCAGGATCTCTTGCAGACCGGTGGCGAAGTCGCGTGTGAGCTGCGCTTCGAGCGGCCACACCACGCCGACCTTGTGCAGCCGGATGCCGAGCTGGCGGCAGGTCGCGTCGTCCAGGCCGAGGTCGATGAGTGCTTGGCGCGTGTCGTTGTAGGCCTTGCCGCTGGCCATGATGCCGAAGCGGTCGTTCGGGCCTTCGATGGTGTTGTGGTTGAGCTTGTTGGCGCGGATGTAGGCCAGCGCGGCATACCACTTGTAGTGCATGAGCCGCGCTTCTTGCTCCAGCGCATGGTCGGGCCAGCGGATGTGCAGGCCACCGGGCGGCATCTCGAAATCGGTGGGGATGACGATGTCGACGCGCTCGGGGTCGATCATCGCGGTGGCGCTGGATTCGACGATCTCCTGGATCGTCTTCATGCCCGACCACACGCCCGAGAAACGGCTCATCGCGAAGGCGTGGATGCCCAGGTCAAGGATCTCCTGCACGTTGGTCGGGAAGAACACCGGCGTGCCGCAGGCCTTGAAGATGTGGTCGCTCTGGTGCGCGGCGGTGCTGCTCTTGCTGATGTGGTCGTCGCCCGCCACGGCGATCACGCCACCGAACTCGGTCGTGCCCGCCATGTTGGCGTGCTTGAACACGTCGGAGCAGCGGTCCACGCCCGGGCCCTTGCCGTACCAGATGCCGAAGACGCCATCGAACTTGTTGGTGCCCTTCGGCGAGAAGCCCAGTTGCTGCGTGCCCCACAGCGCGGTGGCCGCCAGCTCTTCGTTCACGCCCGGCTGGAACACGATGTTCTGCGCCTTGAGGTACTTGCTCGCCTTCCACAGCGCCTGGTCGTAGCCGCCGAGCGGGGAGCCGCGGTAGCCGCTGATGAAGCCCGCCGTGTTCTTGCCGTTCTGCGCGTCGCGCAGGCGCTGCAACATGGGCAGCTTCACGAGGGCTTGCACGCCGCTCATGAAGGCGCGGCCGTAGTCGAGCGAGTACTTGTCGTCGAGCGTGACGGTTTCGAGGGCCTTGCGGATGTGCTCAGGCAGGGGTGCATTCATCTTGTCTGTCTCCAAAGTGGCGTCGCCTTGTGGGCGTGGCTGGATGGGTCTTTGCCCGGTAGGGCGTTTTGCCCTCATGTTGCACGCAAAGTGTATGCCTGCACTCCCGACAGGTGTTTGCGTTCTTTGCCTCGAAAACCGGGCGATCTGAAAGATCCTTTCCTAAAATACGATCTCATGGAAAGCATCGACCAGTTTGACCTCGCGATCCTGCAAGAACTGCAGACCAATGGCAGGCTCACGAACGCCGAGCTGGCGCAGCGCGTGGGCCTGTCGGCAGCGCCGTGCTGGCGCCGCGTGCGCGCGCTCGAAGATGCGGGCTTCATCAAGGGCTACCGCGCCGACATCGACCGCCACAAGATCGGCCTGGGCGTGCTCGCGTTCGTGCGCGTTGACACCGAGCGCGTGCAGGGCAACGCCACCCGCCAGCTCGAAGACGCGATCCGCAAGCTGCCCGAGGTGGTCGCCTGCCACTACATCAGCGGCACCGGCACCTTCGAGTTGCAGGTGGTGGCGCAGGACTTGGACAGCTTCTCCAGCTTCGCGCGGCAGCACCTGATGAACCTGCCCAACGTGAAAGACCTGCACACGAGCTTTTCGCTGGGCGAGGTCAAGGCCAACAGCGCGCTGCCGCTCGGGCATCTCGCGGCGAAGCGGTAACAATCGAAGGCCATGCCACCGATCGCCCCCGAGGAGACCCCGCCCCCAGCCGCCAAGCCGCCGCGCATCGGCGCGCTGACGCCGCTCAAGCTGCCGGTGTTCCGCATGCTGTGGAGCACCTGGCTGGCGGCGAACATCTGCATGTGGATGAGCGACGTGGCCTCGGCGTGGCTGATGACCACGCTGACGACCACGCCGATCTGGGTCGCGCTGGTGCAGTCGGCGTCGACGCTGCCGGTGTTCCTGCTCGGGCTGCCGAGCGGCGCGCTGGCCGACATCCTGGACCGGCGGCGCTGGCTGGTCGCCACGCAGTTCTGGCTCGCGGGCACGGCCATCGTGCTGTGTGCCGCGATCGTGATGGAAGTGATGACGGCGCCGCTGCTGCTCGCGCTGACCTTCGCCAACGGCATCGGCCTGGCTCTGCGCTGGCCGGTGTTCGCCGCCATCGTGCCGGAGCTGGTGCCGCGGCCGCAGTTGCCCGCGGCGCTGGGTTTGAACGGCATCGCGATGAACGCCTCGCGCATCATCGGCCCGCTGCTCGCAGGCGCGCTGATTGCGAGTGCGGGCAGCGTGTGGGTGTTCGGCCTGAACGCCGTGCTGTCGGTGGCGTCGGGCTTCGTCATCCTGCGCTGGCGGCGCGAGACCAAGCCCAATCCACTGGGCCGCGAGAAGCTGGTCGGCGCGATGCGCGTGGGCGTCCAGTTCGTGCGCCAGTCGGCACGCATGCGCGCGGTGATGGTGCGCATCTCGATCTTCTTCCTGCACAGCACCGCCTTGCTGGCCTTGCTGCCGCTGCTTGCGCGGCAGTTGCAGGGCGGCGATGCCGGCACCTTCACGCTGTTGCTGGCGGCGATGGGCAGTGGCGCCATCGTCGCTGTGCTGTTCATGCCGCGGCTGCGGCAGGCCTTCGGGCGCGACCAGCTGGTGATCCGCGGCGCGCTGCTGCAATCGGCCGCGACCGCGGTGATGGCGATCGCGCCGAACGCCTGGGTGGCCGTGCCTGCGATGTTCTTCGGCGGCATGGCGTGGATCACCGTGGCGAACTCGCTCTCGGTGTCTGCTCAGCTCGCGCTGCCCGACTGGGTGCGCGCGCGCGGGATGTCGATGTTCCAGATGGCGATCATGGGCGCGAGCGCCTTCGGCGCGGCGCTGTGGGGCCACATCGCGACGGTGAGCTCGCTGCAGACCAGCCTGCTTGTGGCGGCGGTCAGCGGCTCGCTCGCCATGGCCGTGGCGCTGCGCTACGTGCTCGACGGCACGGCCGACGACGACCTGAGCCCCGCACGCGCCGGCTGGGCCGAGACGCCGATGCACCAGGAACCGGGCGAAGGCCGCGTCGTGATCACGGTCGAGTACCTGATCGATCCCGCACGCGCCGCCGCTTTCCATCTGGTGATGCAGCAGACCCGGCGCACTCGCCTCTCTGAAGGCGCGATCGGCTGGGAGTTGTTGCATGACCTGGCCGAACCTGCGCGCTACGTCGAGCAGATCGTCGATCCCTCATGGACCGATCACCTGCGGCGCTTCCACCGCGCGACGGCCGCCGACCTGGCGCTGCGCGAGCGACGGCTGGCCTTTCATGTGGGCCAGGAAGCGCCGGTGGTCACGCGCTACGTGGTGCAGCGCTGATGCCGGGCCGGCTGCGCTCGCAGCAAAAATATTGACCAGTCGTACAAGTATTTAGCTCGACGTTGCGCTGCTTCGGGGCGTGAGCATGCTGCAAATTCGCTTGAGGATGGGCAATTGGTGCAGGCGTAGCCTTTGCTCAGGGTTAGTCATTAGTCAATTAATATTGACCAGTCGGATAATTTTGATTCCCCATCAAAAGCGGAAGACCTGTGATGACGACACGCCTGCGCACGCGCTACTGGTCCGATCTGACCAGCGAAGAGTTTTCCCGCCTCGACCGCGAACGGCTGATCGCCGTGCTGCCAGTGGGCGCGACGGAGCAGCATGGGCCGCACCTGCCGATGTCAACCGACACCGCGACCATCGACGGCATGGTGGAGGCAACGATCCCCCACCTGCCCGACGACCTGCCGGTGCTGTTCCTGCCGACCGTGGCCTACGGCAAGAGCAACGAGCATTCGCGCTACCCCGGCACGCTGACCGTGTCGGCCGCCACGCTGATCGCGCTATGGAAGGACATCGGCGCCTGCGTGGCCAAGGCCGGCGTGCGCAAGCTGGTGCTCTACAACAGCCATGGCGGCCAGATGGGCGTGATGGACATCGTGGGGCGCGACCTGCGCGAGGAACACGACATGATGGTCGTGTCGGCCAACTGGTACACGCTGGGCCTGCCCGAAGGCCTGTTCACCGCGCATGAAGGCAAGCACGGCGTGCATGCGGGCGACCTCGAGAGCTCGGTGATGCTGCACCTCACGCCCGACGACGTGCAGGCCGACAAGTTCCAGAACTTCCATTCGATGACGGAAGACCTGGCCCGCGAGAACAAATTCCTGTCGATCACGCCCACCGGCAAGCTTGGCTGGCAGATGCACGACATCAACCCCGCAGGCGCCGCCGGTGATGCCACCCGCGCCACCGCCGAGAAGGGCGCGGCCGTGCTCGACCACGTGGGTCGGCGCTTCGTCGAGCTGCTGCACGAAGTCGACCGCTTCCCGCTTTCGCGCTTGGACAACGTACCGGCGTGGCGCTGAGCATGAACACCACGGCCACAGCTTCTGCCCCCGCGCCGCTGGTCAGCCTGCGCAGCGTCGGGAAACGCTTCGCGAACGGCACGCTCGCGCTGCAGGGCATGACCCTCGACTGCGGCGAGCACGACTTCATCAGCTTCCTCGGCCCCTCGGGCTGCGGGAAGAGCACCGCACTGCGCCTGATCGCCGGCCTCACGCGCGCGAGTTCGGGCGAGCTCATCTGGTCGCGCCAGAACACAGGTGCCGGGAGCGGCGGCAGCAAGAGCGACCGCGAGTTGGGCTTCGTGTTCCAGGAGCCCACGCTCATGCCGTGGGCCAAGGTGTTCGACAACGTCTGGCTGCCGCTCAAGCTGGCGGGCACGAGCCGTGACGCGGCTGCGCCGGTGGTCGAGCAGGCGCTCGAGATGGTGGGCCTGTCGCGCTTCGCCGACGTCTACCCGCGCGAACTCTCTGGCGGCATGAAGATGCGCGTGTCGATCGCGCGCGCGCTGGTCACGCGCCCGCGCCTGCTGCTGATGGACGAGCCCTTTGCCGCACTCGATGAGATGACGCGCATCAAGCTCAACAACGACCTCCTCGCAATCTGGCGCGAGCACCGCTTCTCGGTGATCTTCGTCACGCACAGCGTCTATGAGTCGGTCTACCTGTCGAATCGCATCATCGTGATGGCGGCGCGTCCAGGTCGCGTGATCGACGAGATCCGCATCGACGAGCCGTATCCCCGGGGCGAAGCCTTCCGGACCTCGAGCCGTTACAACGCGCACTGCAGCGCGGTGTCCCAGTCCTTGCACGGAGCGCTCCATGGCATCGACATCGATCATTGAGCCCACCGTGGCTATCGAGGAAAGCGACGCGAACTCCGCCGAGGCTCTGCGCGCACGCGACGAACGCCTGCGCCGACGCGAACGCAGCCTGCGCGTGGCGGTGCCGATCGCCGTCGTCGCAGTGCTGCTCATCGTGTGGGAGGCGCTGGTGCGCATCAACAACGTGCCGCACTACATCATCCCCGCGCCCTCGCTGATCTTCACGACGCTGGTCGACAACTGGGGCACGCTGTCGGGCGCGCTGTGGTTCACCGTCAAGCTCACCTTGCTGGCGCTGCTGGCGGCCATCGTCGGTGGTGTGCTGCTGGCGATCGCGTTCGCGCTGTTCAAGTGGGTCGAGATCGGCCTGTTCCCGATCGCGGTGATCCTGCAGGTCACGCCGATCATCGCGATCGCGCCGCTGATCCTGATCTACGTGTCGAGCACCACGGCCGCGCTGCTGCTGTGCGCCTGGATCGTGGCCTTCTTCCCGATCCTGTCGAACACCGTCATCGGCCTCAAGAGCGCCGACAGCAACCTGCGCGACCTGTTCCAGCTCTACAAGGCCTCGCCCTGGCAGACCTTTCGCTACTTGCTCGCGCCGAGCGCGCTGCCCTACTTCATGGCGGGCCTGAAGATCGCGGGTGGCCTGAGCCTGATCGGCGCGGTGGTGGCGGAGTTCACCGCCGGTACCGCGGGCCGCGAAACCGGGTTGGCCTCGCGCATCCTCGAGTCGAGCTTTCGCACCGAGATTCCGATGATGTTCGCCGCGCTGCTGCTGGTGTCGCTGCTCGGCATCGCGATCTTTCTGGTGTTCGCGGCGCTGTCGCGCCTGGTGCTCGGCCACTGGCACGAGAGCGAAATGCGGAGAGAGCGATGAGCACGACGGCAGCCATCGATTGGGGTGCCGTGCGCGCGGATCTGCATGGCCTGAACCTCATCGACGCACCGGGACAGCGCAAGCAGCTGTCGCGCGACTTCTACTGGTACAGCCCGATCCTCACGGCGCAGCTTTCCAACTGTCTGGCGGACCTGGTGGTCAAGGTCAGCACCGAGGACGACGTGCGCCAGGTCTGCGCGGTGGCCGCCAAATGGAAGTTGCCACTGACCGTGCGTGGCGGCGGCACCGGCAACTACGGGCAGTGCGTGCCGCTGCACAACGGGTTGGTGCTCGACGTCACACAGATGTGCCGCGTGCTCGCGGTCGACGAAGGCCGCGTGCGCGTGCAGGCCGGTGCGCGCATGCATGACATCGAGCAAGCCGTGGCCGAAACCGGCCAAGCGCTGCGCATGTGGCCATCGACCTGGCACGTGGCGTCGATTGGCGGCTTCATCTCGGGCGGTTTCGGCGGCATCGGCTCGGTGCGCCACGGCATCCTGCGCGACCCCGGCAACATGCTGCGCGCGCGTGTGATGACTGTCGAGCGTGCGCCGCGCGTCATCGAGCTGGAGGGCGAGGAGATCCAGCAGGTGCAGCACGCCTTCGGGACCAACGGCGTGATCCTCGACGTCGAGGTCGCACTGAGCCCGGCTGTTGAATGGGTGCACTGCACTGCGCTATTCGACAGCTACCGCGGTGCGCTCGACTTCAGCGTGGCCGCAAGCACGCCGGAGATCGATCTGTTCCTGCTGTCGACTGTCGAGGCGCGCTTCTCGCCTTACTACGTGCAGATGGGCGCGCACTTCCCTCCTGATCGGCATGCGGCCTTCACCATGGTGGCGCCGGAGTCGATGACACGCTTCCGTGCCTTGGTCGAGGCGCACGGCGGCACTGTCTCGCTGGCCGGCACCGAGGCCGAGCTGGTGGCGCAAGGCCTGCCGCCGGCCTACGAGTGCGCGTTCAACCACACGACGCTGCAGGCGCTCAAGGTCGACCGCAGCTGGACCTACCTGCAGGTCGCGTATGCGCAGCCCTTCGACCCGGCCGTGGTCGACCGACACCTCGCGCTGTTCGGCGACGAGGTGCTGCAGCACCACGATTTCGCGCGCGCCGGCGGCGCCTACGGCACTTTCGGCATCCTCCTGGTTCGCTGGAAGGACGAGGCACACCAGTACGAGGTGATGCGCGAGATTGAGTCCCAGGGCGGCTGCCAGATCTTCAATCCGCACGTCTACACCATCGAGGATGGCGGCATGAAGGCCATCGACGACCAGCAGATCGCCTTCAAGAAGCGCAGCGACCCGATGGGCCTCATGAACCCCGGCAAGACCCGCGGCTGGACCCCGGACATGGCGCGCGACGCCTGAAGTTTTCTCAGCTCCCCGACAAACCCAAGAAAGGCACTTCCATGCGACACCAGGCTCCCTTCATCGCCCGCGCCCTGCTGACGACGCTTCTCGCCGGCACCGCCTTCGCTGCGCTCGCGCAGGACAAGGTGGTGCTCGCCACCAACTGGCGTGCGCAGCCCGGCCACGGCGGCTTCTACCAGGCGCTGGCCGACGGCACCTACAAGAAGTTCGGCCTCGACGTTGAGATCCAGCAGGGCGGTCCACAGGTCAACAACCGCCCGATGCTGCCGGCCGGCAAGATCGATTTCCTCATGACCGGCAACATGCTCATGGCCTTCGACAACGCCAAGCAGAAAGTGCCGACCGTGGTGGTGGCGGCGTATTTCCAAAAAGATCCGCAAGCCATCATCGCGCACCCGGGCCAGGGCTTCGAGAAGTTCGCCGACCTCGCAAAAGCCAAGACCGTGCTGCTCGCCAAGGACGGCCAGATCAGCTACTGGCAGTGGATGAAGAAGGCCTACGGCGTGCGCGACGAACAGGTGCGCCCGTACAACTACAGCCTGTCGCAGTTCCTCGCCGACAAGCAATCGGTGCAGCAGGCCTATGCCACCTCGGAGCCCTTCGCGGTCGAGAAACAGGCCGGCTTCAAGCCTGTGGTGCTGTCGCTGGCCGACGCCGGCTGGTCGACCTACGGCATGGTGATCGAGACGAGGCAGGACCTTGTCAAGAGCAAGCCCGATGTGGTGCGCCGCTTCGTGGAAGCCACCAACATCGGCCACTACAACTACCTCTACGGCGACCGCAAGGCGGCCGACGCGATGATCCAGAAGATCAACCCGGACATCGGCGACGACTACATCGAGAAGTCGATCCCGGTGCTGCGCGCGCACATGGACGTGGGCGATGCGCCGACAAAGGGCATCGGCGCCATCAGCGATGCGCGCATGAAGGACTTCTACGACAAGACCGTCGAGGCCGGCCTCTACAAGTCGACGGACTTCAACTACAAGGACGCCTACACCACCCAGTTCGTCAACAAGGGGACCGGGCTGGACATCCGCAAGGCGCTGGCCAAGTAGCCATGCTCGAACGCATCCTGACGGTGCGGGTCGCGCGCATTGCGCGCCAGACCCCGGAGATCCTGTCTTTCGAGTTGACGCATCCGCGGGGCCGTGCGCTGCCGGCCTACCAGGCCGGCGCCCACATCGACGTGCACACGCCCGGTGGCTTCATGCGCCAGTACTCGCTCGCACAGGACTGCGGCACCGATGCGCCGGCGTCGTATGTCATCGGCGTCAAGCGTGAAGGCGCGAGCCGCGGTGGCTCGGCCGCGATGCACGAGCGCGTGCGCGAGGGCGACCTGCTGCCCATCAGCACACCGCGCAACACCTTCCCGGTGCAGGCCGCCGCGCGGCGCCACCTGCTGCTGGCCGGCGGCATCGGCATGACACCGCTGCTGGCCATGGCCCAGGCGCTGGCGCGCAGCGGCGCCGACTTCACACTGTGCCTGTTCGCGCGCAGCGAAGAGCATCTGGCCTTCGCCGACGCGCTGCGCGACCCCGCGCTGGCGCCGCATGTGCGGCTGCATCTCGATCGCGACGGCGCGCACGACAAGATCGACCTGCGCGCGCTGCTGGCCGAGGCCGCGCCCGGCACCCACCTCTACGTCTGCGGCCCCGGCGGCTTCATGGACGCGGTGCGTCAGGCGGCGGCGCACTGGCCCGAGGAGTCGCTGCACGCGGAATACTTCGCGGCGCCCAGCGATGCCGCAGGCGCCACGGGCAAGCCCTTCATGCTCAAGCTCGCGCGGCGCGGCATCACGGTGCCGGTCGCGGCGGACCAGAGCGCAGTCGATGCACTGCATGTGGTGGGCATCGACATTCCGGTGTCGTGCCAGCAGGGCCTGTGCGGGACCTGCGTGGTACCGGGCGAAGGCAGCAGCGCCGAGCACCGCGACTTCTGCCTCACGCGCAGCGAACGCAGCCACAAGGTGGCGCTGTGCTGCGCGCGCGCGCTGGGCGACGAACTGGTGCTCGACCTTTGAGCACCCAGACGGTCGTACCCGCCTCTGGCACCATCGGCTCCCCATGACCTCGCCGCCCGCTACCGCTTCTGACGCAGAAAACACCGACGAGCCGGCTCCGCCCGAGGCGCCCGCCACGCGCGGGCGTTCGCGCAAGTACACGCAGGTGCTCGGCACCATCTACCAGGCGGCGATCGAGGTCTTCGCGAGTGAGGGCTTGACCGGCGGCTCGACCCAGGCCATCGCCGACAAGGCGGGGCTGTCGAAGGCGCAGTTGCATTACTACATCGACAGCAAGGAAGCGCTCTATCGACAGGTGTTGCAGGACATCCTGACCGACTGGATCGGCGTCTTCGGCTTCGCCGACGAGGCCTTCGGTCCCCGCAAGGTGCTGGGTGACCTGATCCAGCGCAAGATGGCCTTTTCGTTCCAGCATCCGTTGCGCTCGCGCATCTTCACGGCCGAAATGATGCGCGGTGCACCGGTGCTCAACGCGATGATGGACACCAGCCGCCAGCGCACCGAACAGGCAGCCGCCGTGATCCAGAACTGGATGAACCAGGGCCTCATGGACAAGGGCGATCCGCTGCTGGTGCTGTTCCACATCTGGGCCGTGACGCAGTTCTACGCCGACCACGCCACACAGGCCGCGTACTTCCGCGGCGTCGCCGCGCAGGACGACGAGAAAGACCAGCGCTACCTGAGTGCGCAGGTCACCGCCTTTCTGCTGAAGGGCGCAGGCGTCAGGTAGTGCGTACGGGCAAATACATGGTGGCCTCGACCTCCACCAGCACCTCATCCCCCGGCAGGAAGCGCGACACCTCGACCACCGTGCTCACCGGCGGCTCGCCCGGATAGAACAGGCCGCGCACGCGGTTGTAGAAGGCGTAGTGCGGCAGCTGGCGGAAGTACTGAACCAGCTTCACCACGTCGTCCATCGTGCCGCCGTGCTCGACCGCGAGCTGGCGGATGCGCTCCAGCACGAACCAGCTTTGCGCGACGATCGCAGCCTCGAACACATCGACCGACATCTGGCCCGTGGCATAGCCCAGCGTGCGCAGCGCCTCGCGCGCCTCGGCCGGAATGTCGTCGTAGCCCGCGACCGCGCGCCGGATCGACGGGTCGACTGCGACCACGCCGCTCATGAAGACGAAATCTCCGACACGTTTCGCCGCCGCGTAGTTGGCCATCGGCTTGCCCATGCTCATCTTGTGCTCTCCAGAATGCGGCCCGCACGGATGACGGTCCGGCGTCGCCCGCGTGGGTCCAGCAGTTCGTATTCGTCGGTGGCGGCGAGCAGCAGCAGGTCGGCCGGGCAGCCTGCCGCAATGCGGCCGTCCCATGCCAGGCCAAGCGCGCGCGCCGGGTTGAGGGTGACGGTGTCGAGCCAGTCGAACGCGGGCGCCAGGTGTGCGACCTGCACGCCCAGCCCGAAGGTCTCGATCAGATCGTAGCCGCCGTAGGGATAGAAGGCGTCCTGCACGTTGTCGGTCGCGAGGCTCGCGCGCACGCCGTGGGCCGCTGCCTCCCGGATGCGTGTGATGCCACGCGCCACCGGCGTGCGGTCCCAGGCGCCCTGCAGATACAGGTTGGTGGTGGGCAATGCGATCAAGTGCAGGCCGGCCCCCGCACACAGCGCGAGCGTGTGGGCGGCGGCGGCGTCGGCTTGCATCGCGAGCGAGCAAGCATGGCCGCACACCACGGGCAGGCCGGGCCCGTGCCGGATCGCCAGCGCAGCGATGCTGCGCAGTCCCGTGGCCTCCACGTCGAGCCCCTCGTCAACATGGAAGTCGAGCGCCAGGCCATGCCGTGCCGCGAGTTCGAACACGCGGCCCAGCTTCGCGGCGAGCTCGGCGTTGCGGTAGACAAAGGCACCGAGCACGCCGCCGGCACGTTTCACGTCTTGCGCGATCCGTTCGCCTGCCGCCGGGTCGGCCAACACGTCGAGTGGCGTCAGCGAGACGAACTGCAGCGCGATGCGGTCCTGCCATTCCGCGCGCAAGGCCTCGAAGACGCCCAGCGCGACGGGAGCCTCCGGCGTGACCCAGTCAAGGTGCGTGCGCAGCGCGCGTGTGCCGCTGTGCCAGGCTTCGTGCAGCGCACGTTCCATGCGCGCGCGCAGGCTTTCGGCGGTCCAGCTGGCGCGGTGCGCGTCCATGCGGCGGATGGCGGTGAACAGGTCGCCCTGCGCGGCGCCGACCTCCTGCACTGTGTAGTTCTTGTCCAGGTGCACGTGCGCGTCGACCGGCGCGCTGATGAGCGTGCCGCGCGCAGGTGGTTGGCCAGGCGTGGGCGTGACCGAGGCCACGCGGGCGCCGTCGAGCACGACGTCGAAGACGCGGGCTTCACCGGGATCGAAACCGCACAGTCGCGGCGGGATACGGACGGCCTCCAGTCGCACGGCTGTCACGTCGTCCGATCGCCATTTGGCAGACTGCGCAGCCACCCCAACCCGTCCGACGTGCCGCCCGCCACAGCGCCACGCGCGGGCCGGTACTCGCAGCCGATCCAGCCGTCCCACTGGCCCGCGGCCATGAGTTCGTCGATCACGCCGAACAGGTACGGGTAGTTCATCTCGCCCACATCGGGCTCATGCCGCGCGGGCACGCCGGCGATCTGCAGGTGGCCGACGCGGCCGGTGGGCAGGTACTGGCGCAGCTTCATCGCCACGTCGCCCTCGACGATCTGGCAGTGGTACAGGTCCATCTGCACCTTGAGGTTGAGGGCGCCGACGGCCTCGACCATGCGGTGCGCCTCGTCCTGCCGGTTCAGGAAGAAGCGCGGGATATCGCGCGTGTTGATCGGCTCGATCAGCAAGTCGCGCCCGACCTGCGCGGCCTGCTCGGCGGCCCAGCGCAGGTTGTCGATGTAGACCGGCTCCGCTTCTTCGCGCCGCGTCGCGTCGGCCAGCAGGCCCGCCATGACGTGCACGCGCGGGCAGTCGAGCGCCACCGCGACATCGAGCGCGCGCAGGATGCCTTCGCGGAACTCGGCCTCGCGGCCCGGCAGGCTGGCCAGCCCGCGCTCGCCGCCGTCCCAATCACCGGGCGGCGCATTGAACAGCACCTGCTGCAGGCCGTTGCCCTGCAGGCGCGCGAGCAGCTCGGCAGGCGCGTACGCGTACGGGAACAGGAACTCGACCGCACGAAAGCCGTCCTTCGCGGCGGCTTCAAAGCGGTCGAGGAAATCGAGCTCGGGGTAGAGCATCGACAGGTTGGCGGCAAAACGGGGCATCTCGACAACTCCTACCAGCGCGCGCCGAAGGTGCGGCGCAGTTCTTCGATTTCGGCGGCGCCGAGGGGCGCGGGTGCGCCACGCGTCAGCGACCAAAGCTTCGCGGTCTCTTCCAGCTCTTCGAGCGTCGCCATGGCCACGGCCGGCGTGTCGTGCCAGACGTTGGGGCCGAGGCGCGCCAGCATCGCGGCGCGGATCGGCGTGCCTTGCGCACCATAGCGTTCGATGGCCTGCGCCACCGCCTCGGCCGCGGCAGGGGCGCCCGGCCGGTGGTAGTCGATCACCGGCACGTGGCCGACCTTCATCACGAAGTACGGCGTGAGCGCAGGCAGCAGCTCGGCCGGCTGCGTCGCGGCCAGCGTGAGCGCGACGCAGTGCGTGGCATGCGTGTGGATCACACAACGTGTCCCGGCATCGAAGCGCGTCGCGGCGGCGTAGATGCGCGCATGCAGCGCGATCGTCTTGCTGGCGCGATCGCCGCCGGTCTGCTGCAGCTTGGCATCGAGGCGCGCAAGCTTCGCGGGATCGAGGAAGCCGAGGCATGCGTCGGTCGGCGTGATGAGAAAGCCGCCACCTTCGGAATCCTCAAGCCGCACGCTGATGTTGCCGGCCGTCGCATGCGCATAACCGCGCGCGAACAGGCTCGCGCCGACCCGGCAGATTTCTTCGCGGGCTTCGCTCTCCGTCATGCAATGACCCTGAAGGCTTTGGTGAAGAAGTCGTCGGTGCCGAAGTTGCCCGACTTCAGTGTGACGTGCACGCCCCCGCCGCCAGACGCTTCGGCCTTCGCATGGCACCAAGGCACGCCCGGGTCGATCTGCGGGCCGATCTGCAACTGCGCGATGCCGAGCGCCTGCACGCAGGCGCCCGAGGTCTCGCCCCCGGCGATGACCAACTGCCGCACGCCGCGCGCGACCAGCCCGCGCGCGATCTCGGCGATGCAGCGCTCGACCATCGCGCCTGCGGCGTCGACGCCCAGTTCGCCATGCACCGCTTTCACTGCGCCGGGTTCCGCCGTCGAATAGACCAGCACCGGACCGTCGGCGAGCAGGGGCCCGGCCCACGCCAGCGCAGCGGCCGCCACATCGTCGCCCGCGGCCAGCCGCAACGGATCGACCGCGAAGGCCGGGCGGCCCGAAGCGATGAAGTGCGCGACCTGCTGGTTGGTGGCCACCGAGCAGCTGCCCGACACCACCGCCTGCAGGCCGGTGGCGGGCGGCAGCGCGCTGGCCTGCGGCGAGGGCGCGAGCCCGAAGTTCGCGGGCAGCCCGATCGCGACGCCAGAGCCGGCCGTGACCAGCGCCATGTCCGCGAGCGCCGGGCCGAGCCGCAGCAGATCGTCGTTGCTAACCGCGTCGACGATCGCGACGCCGATGCCCTCTGCTTTCAGCTGCGCGATGCGGGCGCGCACCGCATCGGCACCCGAAGCCACGGCGCGGTGATTGATCAGCCCCACCTTGCGCTGGCACTGCGCCTGCAGCACACGCACCAGGTTGGCATCGGTCATGGGCGTGAGCGGGTGATCCTTCATGCCGCTCTCGCTGAGCAGCACATCGCCGACGAACAGGTAGCCCTTGAACACGGTGCGGCCGTTGTCGGGGAAGGCCGGCGTGGCGATGGTGAAGTCGCAAGCCATCGCGTCCATCAGCGCTTCGGTCACCGGGCCGATGTTGCCGCGCGGCGTGCTGTCGAAGGTGGAGCAGTACTTGAAGTAGATCTGCTGTGCGCCCTGCGCCTGCAACCAGCGCAGCGCCGCGAGCGACTGCGCGATGGCCTCCGGCGGCGCGATGGTGCGCGACTTGAGCGCCACCACCACGGCATCGACATCGGCCGCCAGCGGCCCGCTAGGCACGCCGATGGTCTGCACCACGCGCATGCCGGCGCGCACCAGGTTGTTGGCCAGGTCGGTGGCGCCGGTGAAGTCGTCGGCGATGCAGCCGAGCACGATGCGGCTCATGCGGCGTCTTTCGGTGTCGGCAACTCGATGCCCGGAAAGATCTTGATCACGGCGCTGTCGTCTTCCTTCGCGAAGCCGGCGGTCGAGGCCTGCATGAACATCTGGTGCGCGGTGGACGACAGCGGCAGCGGAAACTTGCTCGCGCGCGCCATGTCGAGCACGAGGCCCAGGTCCTTCACGAAGATGTCAACCGCCGACAGCGGCGTGTAGTCGGCGGCCAGCACATGCGCCATGCGGTTCTCGAACATCCAGCTGTTGCCTGCACTGTGCGTGATGACGTCGTAGAGCGCCGCCGGGTCAACCCCTTCGCGCAGGCCCAGCGCCATCGCTTCCGCGGCCGCTGCGATGTGCACGCCGGCCAGCAACTGGTTGATGACTTTCACCTTGCTGCCCGCGCCCGCTTTGTCTCCCAGGCGGTAGACCTTGGCGGCCATGGCGTCGAGCACGGGATCGGCTTTCGCGTAGGCGGCCGGCGTGGCCGCCGTCATCATCGTCATCTCGCCGCTCGCGGCCTTGGCGGCGCCGCCGGAGATGGGCGCGTCGACGTAGAGCAGGTCGCGCTCGGCGAGCCGCGCCTCGAAGCCGATGGAGACGTTCGGGTCGACCGTCGAGCACATCACGAACACACTGCCGGGCCGCATCGCCGGCGCCACCTCGTCGAGCACGGCCTGCGTCTGCGCGGCGTTGACCACCACGGACACCACGACGTCGCAGGCCGCGCCGAGTTCGGCCAGCGTGGCCGCAGCGTGGCCCCCCTCGCGCGCGAACGCGGCCGCCACGTCGGCGCGCACATCGAACACATGCAACGCACCGAGCGCGGCGCGCCGCAGCGATGCCGCCATGCCGCTGCCCATGGCGCCCAGGCCGATCAATCCCACTGTCAACGACATGTTGTTGTCTCCGTCACGGAGCCCGAATGATGACGCAAAGCCGCCGCCCTCAGGCCGGGTCGCTCCACACGGCGAACTCGTTGCCGCCGGGCTCGGTGAAGTGGAAGCGCCGCCCGCCGGGGAAAGGGAAGACGGGTTTCACGATGCGGCCGCCTGCGGCGCTGACCTTGGCCAGGGTGTCGTCGAGCGCCGCGCTGTAGAAGACCACCAGCGCGCCGCCGCGGTCGCTGCTCGACACCAGCGGCGAGCGGAAAAAGCCGCCGTCGAGCCCCTCGTTCGAGAACGCGATGTAGTCCGGGCCGTAGTCGGCAAAGGTCCATCCGAAAGCGGCTTCGAAGAAGGCGCGGGTGGCGGCGAGGTCGGGCGAGCCGAACTCGACGTAGTTGATTTTTTCGTGCAGGTTCATGGGCGCCAGTCTGCCCGGGTTTCAGCGCGGCGCATGTTCAGCGCATCGCATGGCGCGCGGCACGCACGATGGCCGCTGCATCGACGCCGAAGAAATCGCGCAGCGCGGCGCGCGTGTCGCTGCGCCCGAAGCCGTCGGTGCCGAGCGTGAGGTAGCGGCGGCCGTCGGGCAGGTACGCGCGGATGCTCTCGGGCACGGCACGCACGTAGTCGGTGGCGGCGACGATGGGGCCGGTGGTGACGGACAGTTGCTGCGCGATAAAGGGCGCGGTTGCCGCGTCGCCGCGCAGTGCCGCCTCCTCGCGCACGGCGCCGTCGCGCGCGAGCTCGCTCCAGCTTGTGACACTGAGCACGGTGACCGCGACGCCATCGTCGGCCAGTTGCTGCGCGGCCTTGATCACCTCGGTGAGGATCGCGCCCGAGCCGATCAGCGTGATCTGCTGCGTCGCGCCGGCATCGCCATACGCGCCGAAGCGGTAGCAGCCGCGCAGCACATCGGCCTCGACGCCAGCGGGCAGGCTGGGCTGCGCGTAGTTCTCGTTCATGAGAGTGACGTAATAGAAAACGTCTTTCTGCTCGACCAGCATCTCGCGCATGCCGGCGTCGACGATCACGGCCATCTCGCCCGCAAAAGCCGGGTCCCAGGCCTTGCAGTTCGGGATGGTCGCGGCCACGAGGTGACTGCTGCCATCCTGGTGCTGCAGGCCTTCGCCGCCGAGCGTGGTGCGGCCCGAGGTCGCGCCCAGCAGGAAGCCGCGCGCGCGCTGGTCGGCCGCAGCCCAGATCGCATCGCCCACGCGCTGGAAGCCGAACATCGAGTAGTAGATGTAGAACGGCAGCATCGCGAGGCCGTGCACGCTGTAGCTGGTCGCAGCCGCGGTCCAGCTGGCGATGGCGCCCGCTTCGCTGATGCCTTCTTCGAGGATCTGCCCGTCGGTCGCTTCGCGATACGAGAGGATCGTGTCGATGTCTTCCGGCGCGTAGCGCTGGCCCACGCTCGAATAGATGCCGACCTGCTTGAAGAGGTTGGCCATGCCGAAGGTGCGCGCCTCGTCGGCGACGATAGGCACCACGCGCGGGCCGAGCGCCTTGTCTTTGAGCAGATTGCCGAGCAGGCGCACGAAGGCCATCGTCGTGCTCATGTCCTTGCCTTCAGCCGCCAGCGCGAACTGGGCGTAGGCCTCGATGGCCGGCACCGGCACCCCGTCGCACGCGGTCTCGCGCCGCGGCATCGCGCCGCCGAGCGCGTCGCGATGCGCCTTCAGGTACTGCATCTCGGCGCCGTCGTCCGCCGGTTTGTAGAACGCGAGCGAGGTCGCCTGTTCGTCGGTCAGCGGCAGGTTGAAGCGGTTGCGGAAACCGATGAGGTCCGCGCTCTCGAACTTCTTGTGCGAGTGCGTCGTCATCTTTCCCTGGCCCGCGCCCATGCCGTAGCCCTTCTTGGTGTGGGCCAGGATCACGGTCGGCTGGCCGACGTGCGCGGCAGCCGCGGCGTAGGCGGCGTGGATCTTCACGAGGTCGTGGCCGCCACGCTTCAGCCGATCGATCTGCTCGTCGGTCATGCCCTGGGCGAGCTTTTGGAGTTCCTCGTTCTGGCCGAAGAAGGAATCGCGATTGAAGCGGCCGTCCTTCGCGGCGAAGGTCTGCATTTGGCCATCGACGGTGTTGGCGAAGGCGCGCGCCAGCGCACCCGTCGTGTCGCGCGCGAAGAGGCCGTCCCAGTCGCTGCCCCACACCAGCTTGACGACGTTCCAGCCCGCGCCGGCGAAGAGCTTCTCAAGCTCGTCGATGATCCGCCCGTTGCCACGCACCGGTCCATCGAGGCGCTGCAGGTTGCAGTTGACGACCCAGACCAGGTTGTCGAGCTTCTCGCGCGCGGCCAGCGTCAATGCGCTCATCGACTCGGGCTCGTCCATCTCGCCGTCGCCGAACACGCCCCACACCTTGCGCGCGTTGCAATCGAGCAGCTGGCGGTGCGTGAGGTAGCGCATGAAACGCGCGTGGTAGATCGAGCTGATCGGCCCCAGGCCCATCGAACCCGTGGGGAACTGCCAGAAATCCGGCATCAGGTAGGGGTGCGGGTAGCTGCTGAGGCCGCGTGCGCCGGCCGGCGCGGTCAGCTCTTGCCGGTAGTGCGCGAGATCGTCCTCGCTCAAACGCCCTTCGAGGAACGCGCGTGCGTAAACGCCCGGCGCGCTGTGCGGCTGGAAGAACACGAGGTCGCCGCGGTGTGCCTCGTCACGCGCATGGAAGAAGTGGTTGAAGCCGGTCTCGAACAGATCAGCAGCGCTCGCATAGCTTGCGATGTGGCCGCCCAGTTCGCCGTACGAGTGGTTGGCGCGCACCACCATCGCGAGCGCGTTCCAGCGCATCAGTGAAGCGAGGCGCTCTTCCATCGCCAGGTCGCCGGGAAAGGGCGCCTGCGCATCGACCGGGATGGTGTTGACGTAGGGCGTGCACAGCTCGGGCTGCCAGCCGATGCGTTGCTGGCGCGCCAGCGTGGCGAGCCCGTCGAGGATCTCGCGGGCGCGCGCAGCGCCCTGGGTCTGGACCAGGGAAATAAAGGCGTCGCGCCACTCGGCGGTTTCGGCCGGGTCGGCGTCGGCGGGCGTGTCGTTCAGCGCGCGCAGCTGGGCATCGGAGATGGCGTTCATGCGCGTCACTGTAGGCCGGCCGGCGCCGAAGGTGTTGCCGACTGGCGCGCGTGATCACCGGTGATACGGCATAAACTGCCGACCATCGTCTGATTTGAAGCACGACATGAAGCTGGACGCCCTCGATCTCCGCATCCTCGACGAGCTGCAGCGCGACGGCGCGCTGTCGAATGTCGAACTGGCGCGCCGCGTGCACCTGTCGCCCTCGCCTTGCCTCGCGCGCGTGAAGGCGCTCGAAGCCGCAGGTGTGATCGACCGCTACGTCGCCATCGCCAACGCGCAGGCGCTGGGTTTGGGGCTGAACGTCTTCATCTCCATCAGCCTGACCACGCAGAGCAAGGCCTCGCTCGCCGACTTCGAGCGCCGCATCGCCGAGCACGACGAGGTGATGGAGTGCTACCTGATGACCGGCGACAGCGACTACCTGATCCGCGTCGCCGTGGCGGACATCGGCGCGCTCGAGAAATTCATCCTCGAGCAGCTCACGCCGATCGCAGGCATCGAGAAAATCCGCTCGAGCTTCGCGCTCAAGCAGGTGCGCTACAAGACGGCGCTGCCGCTGCCCCGGGGGTGAGGCAGCGGCAGCGCGGGGTTGGCCCGACCAGGGGCCGGCGGAAGCAGCCGGTCAGCGGCTGATCAAAGGCCGATCAGGCCGCCGTCGTCCTTCGTGATCACCAGCGTGGCCGAGCGCGGGCGCGCTGTGCCGCCGTCGGGCCAGTGGCTGTCGAACTGCGACGGGTCGCCGATGACGGCTGCCGCGGTGTCTTCGCCGGGGTGCTGGATGTTGACGAACAGCGCACGACCATCGCCCGATTCGGCAATGCCCGTCAGCTCGCAACCCACCGGGCCGACCAGGAAACGGCGCAGCGCGTCGTTGCCCGGCGCCTTGCCGATGAAGGTGGCCTGCTGGCGCGTGGTGGTGCCGTCGGCACTGGTGTTGGTGATGGTCCTGGCGCCGCCATCGCCTACGGTGCCGGGCACGGCGGCCAGCAGCATGCAGTTGGTGACATCGGTGTAGGCGCCGTCATCGGTCTGCAACCACAGCAGGCCGGGGCTGGCTTCGCTGAACCACAGGCCATCAGGGCTGGAGAAATCGTTGTTGTCGGTCAGTTCCGAGAGGTTGACGTCGGCCGCCGCCGAGGCCCGCGCGCCGAACAGGTAGCAGTCCCACACGAAGGCGGTACCGGCCGGGTTCTTGTCAGCCTCGGCCAGCCGCACGATGTGGCCATTGGGGTTGCCGGTGCCGCCGCCCGCATCCTTGTAGAAGCGCGGGTTGGGGCCGTCGGTCTTGTCCAGTGGACGGCTCGATGCGTTGGTGTTGGTCAGCGTCAGGTACATCTCGCCGGTGACCGGGTTGACGGTCGTCCACTCGGGGCGGTCCATCTTGGTGGCACCCACCACGTCGGCGGCGAGCCGCGCGTTGATGGCGACGTCGGCCGCATCGGCGAAGGGATAACGCGCGTTGTCGGCGGTGATGCCGTTCTTGCCGAAGGCCAGTTCAATCCAGGTGCCTTTGCCGTCGTCGCTGAACTTCGCCACGTAGAGGTGGCCTTCGTCCATGTACTTGTCGCCGGCGGCCAGGCCGCGGGTGGCGTCTGCAGCATCCCACAGTGCGGTCGAGACGAACTTGTAGAGGTACTCGCCGCGCGCGTCGTCGCCCATGTACCAGACCAGCGGCTTGCCAACGGCAACCGGGCCCAGGCACGCGCCTTCGTGGCCCATGCGGCCGAGTGCGGTGCGCTTCTTTGGCTTGCTGTCGGGCGTGAAGGGGTCGATCTCGACCACCCAGCCATAGGTGTTGGCGCCGTTGCGGTAGTCGTCGGTGGCGCTGGCGCCGCGCACTTCGGTGTTCCAGCGGTCGTACAAGTCCTGGTCAGCGGGCGTGCCGGCCACCGTGGTGGCCCACAGCTCGCGGCCGTTGCCCGCGACGCCGTAGCGTGCGAACGAAGTCAGCTCCTTGCCCGTGCGCTTGCCGTTGTCTTTGGTCTTGACGTAGTCGGTCTTGGCGACCGGGCCGGAGAAGCTTGCCTCGGTGAGCGTGTGCACGCGGCGGTTGAAGCCCGATGCCTGCTTGTAGCTCCAGCTGTTGCCGCTCTTGTTTACCTCGATCACGCTGACGCCGTGCAGGTAGAACTCGCGCAGCACTTCGTCCGCGCTGGTGCGCACCTGCGACACGCCGGTGCCCGTGGTGGTCTGCCCGGTGGGATGCAGGAACAGCGGCGTGATGGCTTCGTGGTTCATCACCAGCAGGCCGCGATCGGCCGCCTTGGCATTCCAAGCACCGGAGGCGTTGGCGCCGAAGAAGGTCATGCCGTCGTGGTGGTCGCCAGCGCGTCGGTCGTAGGTGTCGGGCGCATCGCTGCCGTCGTTTTTGTACGCGGGCACGTCGTTGCTGATGGGGTCGCCCAGGCGGTAGAGCACGGTGGCGGTGTAGCCGGCCGGCACGATCACGCTGTCGGCGAGGCTCTTGGCCACGGCGTCGAAGCCGAGCTTGGGTGCCGCGGGCGCAGGTGCAGGGTCGACGCCGGGCGCGGGTGCCGGTGCGGGCGCTGGCGCGGGGGCCGGCGGCGGCACGATCGGGAAACCGGCACCGCCGCCACTGCCGCCACCGCCACACGCGGTGAGGAGCGCTGCGCCGGCAGTACCGACACCCAGCCCGAACAGCTTGCGCCGGCTCAGGCGGGCTTCCACCATGGCGGTGAAGGAAGGGTTCGGGCTGTCGTTGTAGCCGAAATCGTCGGGATCGATCGCGGGTGCGTCGTGGCGTGTTGTCGCGTTCATGCGCAATTTCTTTCGTGGGTTGAACAGGAAGTCAGCCCGCGAAGGTAGGCAACGCGCATGACACCGCTGCGAAGGCGATGTGTCAGTTCAGTGAAACGCCCCGGAGCTGCGGAGGGCGCGGCGGGCCCGGGGGCCGCAAGGTCCGCCGTGCGCCCTCAGGGCAGCGCCGCCTGCCGCGGCCACAGCGCCCACAGCCGCAACGGCTGGTTGACGCTCGCGGCAAAGCGGCCGGCCTCGTCGCCGGTGCCGGCGAAGTAGTCGGCCCGCACCGCGCCGACGATGGCGCTGCCGGTGTCCTGCGCGACCACGAGCTTTTGCAGCTGCGCGGTCGGCCCGCTCGAGGCGAGCCAGACGGGCGTGCCGTAGGGAATGCTTTCGCGGTCGACCGCGATCGAGCGGCCGGCGGTCAACGGCACACCTTGCGCACCGCGCGGGCCCGAGGCGGCATCGACGTCGCTCAAGGCTTCTTCGCGGAAGAAGACATAGCGCGGGTTGCTCCAGAGCATCTGCGCCACGCGCTGCGGGTTCTGCGCCGCCCACTCCTTGGTGTCCTCGGGCCAGCGCGCGGTCTTGGTCACGCCCTGGTTGCGCAGCCACTGCTGCACGCTGCGGTAGGGCTGCTCGTTGGTGGCCGCGAAGGCCACGCGCACGGTGCGCTGCACGCCGTCGGCCTCGACGATGCGCAAGCGGCCCGAGCCCTGGATGTGCAGCATGAGCGCATCGATCGGGTCGGCCATCCAGGCGATCTCGCGACCGCGCAGCGCGGCCTGGGCAGCGGGTTGGGTTTCGATCTCTTCCCGCGTGAACCAGGGGCGGCGCGGCACCATGCCTGCGGGCACGCCGTACAGCGGCACCGTGTAGATGCCGCCCGGCCGGCGCGCCGCGTCATACACCGGTTCGTAGTAGCTGGTGAGCTTGCCCTCGCTCTGGCCACCGACTGCTTCCACCCGATAGGGCTGCAGGCGCTCGGTGATCCACTGGCGCTGCTCCTCGGGTGTGGCAATCGCAAGGCGACGCACATCGCGGCACAAAGGCGCAAAGGCCGCGTTCGGCCGCGCGCAGTTGGCAATCAGCGCCGACCAACCTTCATGCAACGGGTCGGTGTCAAAGCCTGGAAGCTCGGACCATCCGACCGGCACCCAGCGGCTCTTGGGATGCGTCATGGAACCGGTCAGCGGGCCCAGGTCGCGCGGCGGCGGAGACACCGGGGCCGTGATGGGCGCATCGGGCCGCGTGGGCCCGAACGAGCACCCCGCCACCGTTGCTACGATCGCGAGCCCGAACAGCCACTGGAGTCCTTTTCTCATGGGTTTGATTTTGCTTGAAGCGCTGGGTGCGGGAATCGTGCTCATCCTCATCGTCTGGTGGACGATGTTCTCGGGGCGCAAGGGCGGCGAACTGCACGAGGACGAAGACACCCACGAAGACAAGGCCGGCCCTTCTGCCAAGCTGCCCCAGACACCCCCATCGGATCCGCCGCCCAAAGCGTGAATTACTGACGTAAACCTCCGGCGGGCACTTTTGTCGGAGAAGGCCCTGCTAGCTATATTTTTCATAGCGTCGAATTGAGGCTGTGCATGCCTTGGCGGCGCATGGACACTCGACGCTCTTACATCGAGATACGCCCTTCCGCACCGCTCGCTCGGGATAATCGCGGCTCACCTGTTTACCTTGAAAGGGTTCTGCCATGAAAAAAATCGTTCTCTCCACCTGCGCCGTTGCCTTCTTCCTGACGGGCTGCGCCGGCATGAGTGACACGCAGCGCAACACGGGCATCGGCGCAGGCGCCGGCGCACTGGGCGGTGCAGCCATCGGCGCAGCCACAGGCAACAGCCGCACCGCCGCAGCGGGCGCGGCCATCGGTGCGGGCGTGGGCGCGCTGGGCGGCTACCTGTGGTCGCAACGCATGGAAGCGCAGAAGCGCCAGATGGAACAGGCCACGCAAGGCACCGGCATCGCCGTGTCGCAGACCGCCAACAACGAATTGAAGCTGGCGATCCCGAGCGATGCCGGCTTCGACACCGGTCGCGCCGCCATCCGGCCCGCGCTGGCACCGGTGCTCGACCAGTTCGCCAACGGTCTGCGCGGCAACCCGAACGCCGAAGTGCGCATCATTGGCCACACCGACAGCACCGGCTCGGACGCCATCAACAACCCGCTGTCGATCGAGCGCGCCTCCAGCACGCGTGACTACCTGATCGCCCGCGGCGTGTCGCCGGCCGCCTTCAAGATCGAAGGCCGCGGTTCGCGCGAGCCCGTCGCCGACAATGGCAGCGACGCGGGCCGGGCCCAGAACCGCCGCGTCGAAATCTACGTGGGTGAGCGTCCGCAGGGCTGATGAGTCCGCGGGGGCGCCGCCCCCGTGTCACTCCATCCGTTCAAGGGAAAGAAAACAATGAAGCATTTCGTCATCACCGCCGTCGCTGCAGCCACCTGGTTGCTCGCCGGCTGCGCCACCGACGCGCCCCCGCCGCCCGCGCCGGCCCAGCCAGTCGCCGAAGCCAACACGTGGACGGCCCGGCTCGCCACGCTGAAGGCCGCGCTCGAAGCGTCGACTGCCGGCACGGGCGTGGTGATCGAGCAGACCGCGGACAACCGGCTGCGCGTGGTGATGCCTAACGAGCGTTCGTTCGATGTCGGCCGTGCCAACGTCAAGCGCGACCTGGCCCAAGTGCTGGACAAGATCGCCGAAGGTCTGCGCAGCGCGACGCGTGCCAACATCCTGATCGTCGGCCACACCGACAGCACGGGCGGCGACAGCCAGAACGAGCGCCTGTCGGTGGCCCGCGCCGACGGCGCCCGCGATCATCTGGTGACCCGCGGCGTGCTTTCGTCCATCGTCCAGACCGAAGGCCGTGCCGCCCGCGAACCGCTGGCAGACAACAACACGGCCGCCGGCCGCGCGCAGAACCGCCGCGTAGAGATCTTCGTCAGCGAGAAGGGCTGAGCTCCCGCAGGCGGTTGGCCAGTTCCACCGCCGACTTGACTTCCATCTTCTCGAACACGCGCGCACGGTGGACCTCCACCGTGCGCACGCTGATGGCCAACTGCTCGGCGATCAGCTTGTTCGGCAGTCCCTCGATCACCCGTTGCATCACCTCGCGTTCGCGCTCGGTGAGTTCGGCGACGCGCGTGACAAGAAGCTGACGCCCCCGCCGCGCCTCCAGCGCCAAGAGCGAGGCCGCGAGCGCATGCTCGATGCGGTCGACCAGCGCGTTGTCCGACGACGGCTTCTCGCAGAAATCGAAGGCACCGCGCTTGACCGCGTCGACCGCGGTCGGCACGTCGGCATGGCCCGTGAGGAAGATCACCGGCATCGCCTCGAGCAGGCCATGCTCGGCCAGCCGGTCGAACAGCACCAGCCCGCTGGTGCCCGGCATGCGCACGTCCAGCAGCAGGCAGTGTGGCTGGTCGACGGGCAGCACTTCGGCCAGTCGCGCCTCGAAGGCCTCGGCACTGGGGAAATGCTCGCTGGCCAGACGGCGCGAGCGCAGCAGCCAGGCCAGCGCCTCGCGCACGCTGGCATCGTCGTCGACGATGAAGATCAGGCCATCGATCAGCGGTTGCATCGGGAAGCTCGCGAAGAAGGTGTCATGCCACCGGCAGTGTGAACCGGAACACGGTGCCGCGCGGCCGGTTGGCTTCGAACACCAGCGCGCCGCCATGTTGCTCGACCACGGTGCGGCACAGGCTCAGGCCGAGTCCCATGCCATCGGCGCGCGTGGTGAAGAAAGGCGTGAACAGCTGCGATGCCACGTCGTCGCTGACGCCGATGCCGATATCGGCCACCGCGAATTCGAGCCAGCGCCGCACGTCGCCCGCCTCGTCGATCGTCGCCGACTCGGCGCCGCCGACACGCACGACCCGCGCCACGCGCAGGCGCAACACGCGCTCGCGGGTGCCGGGCGCGTCCATCGCCTGCATGGCGTTGCGCGCGAGGTTGAGCAACACCTGCTCGACCAATGTTCGGTCGCACATCACGGCGGGCAGCTGTTCCTCGAGCGCCAGTTCGATGCGGACGCCCAGCTTGCGCGCCTGCAGTTGCACCAGCGGCAGCACCGCATCGATCAGCGCCTGGGGCGCGACCGGCTCGCGCGTGCGATCGCGTCGCCGCACGAAGTCGTGCACGCTGCGGATCACGTGACCGGCACGCTCGGCCTGCTCCGCGATGCGCCGCACAGCCATGGCCACGTCGCGGTCCGCGCCCGCACCACCGGCCTGCTCGAGCAGGTTGAGCGAACCGCTCGCGTAGCTGGCGATCGCCGCCAGCGGCTGGGTGAGTTCGTGGCTCAGGTGTGAGGCCATTTCGCCGACCGTGGCCAGCCGCGCGCTGGCCTGCAGGCGCTCCTGCGTCGCGCGCGAGAGTTCCTCGATGCGGCGCTGCTCGCTGATGTCGATGAAGGCGCTCATCCAGCCGGTCTGCACGCGTTGCGCATTGATCAGCGGCGCCTCGAAGATCAGCACCGGAAAACGCGTGCCGTCCTTGCGCATGAAGACCGATTCGAAGCCCTCGCGCGGCGGCACGCCACCGGCCAGGCGCAGCGTCTGGCGGCGCTGGTACTCGTGCGCCAGCTCGGTCGGCCAGTAGGGCGCACCGCTCTCGCCCGAGGCATCACCGCGTGCATCGCTCCCCCGCGAATCGCCCACGGCCATCAGTTCGTCGGCCGTGAAGCCGACCATGTCGCAGAAGGCCGGGTTCACATAGGTCAGGCGGCCCTGCAGATCGCGTGCGCGCAGCCCCGTCACGACCGAGTCTTCCATTGCCTTGCGAAAGGCCAGCGAGTCGGCCAGATCGCGCTCCACGCGCAGACGACGCCGCGTGTCGAGGGCCAGCAGCACCAGCACCGAGATCAGCGCGATCGACACCGCGGTGACCAGCGCCGTCAGCACGTTCGGAAAGAGGTCGGGCGCGGCGCGCCAGCCGTCGACGCGCAGCATCAGCGGGTTGCCAGGCAGGTCGACCTGCTGCTGCGAGGTGAAGATGCGGGTGCCCGTGCGGCGCGACGTGCCGACGGCCACCAGCCGCGTGCCATCGATCTCGGTGAAGGCGACTTCCTGCCGGCGCTTGAGGGTCGGACCAACCAGTTCGAGCAGCACGTCGCGCAGCGAATGGCTGGCCACGAGGTAACCGCCCTCGACGGGCACGCACAGCTCCATCACCTCCATCCCGCCCGCTTCGACCGCCGGCAGATAGTGGCTCGATGAATAGGCGGGCCCGCCAAGCTCCCGCGCCGCCGCGCAGGCCGTGGCCACATCGGACTGCCCGGCGCCGCGGCTCTGTTCGGGGAGCAGGCGCGGGCGATAGGGCGTGTCGACGGCGGCGATCGGGCGCAGCGCTTCATCGCGCCATTCGATGCGCAACCACTCGCGGTGTTCGCGCAGCAGGGCATCGGCCGCGGAGATCCATTGCGGTGAGTCGACGGTGCCGGGCTGCGTCGCGCGCAGGCTCTGCACGTTGCGCTGCAGGCTGGCGCGCAGGTCGACCACGGCGTCGGCCGTGTCGCGGTCGAGCGCGGCCTGCACCTGCTCGACCTCGTGTCGGCCCGCGAGCCACACCACCGTGGACAACAGCACCAGCACCAGCACGGCGAGCAGCAGCCACAGGAACCAGCGCTGCCACAGCGAGCGCAAGCGTCCCCAGGCCAATGCGATGCCGCGCGGCAGTCGTGGGGACCGTGGCTGCGCCGCATTGGCGGTCGCGTGCGCCTCGCGCATCGGACGGGCTGACTCCGCCGCCATCTAGAGCACGTCGTGCGACAACACTGGCAGCCGCGTGCGGGCCTGCGCGACCGCGGCCGCGTCCAGGTCGTGCAGCACCACGCCCTCGCCGCTGGCTTGCTGTGCCACCACCGTGCCCCACGGGTCGACGACGGCGGTCTGGCCCCAGGTGCGGCGCCCGTTCTCGTGCGTGCCGCCCTGCGCGGGCGCGACGACCCACGCCAGGTTCTCGATGGCGCGGGCGCGCAGCAGCACCTCCCAATGGGCGCTGCCGGTGGTGTGCGTGAAAGCGCTCGGGACCAGAAGCAGCTCGGCGCCCTGCCGCGCCAGGCCGCGGTACAGCGCCGGAAAGCGCAGGTCGTAGCAGACGCTCATGCCGATGCGCCAGCGATGGCCGTCGCGCGACGGCAGATCGAAGGTCACGGGCTCGTGGCCCGGCGCGATCACGCGGCGTTCGTCGAACTGCTCGCGGCCGTTGTCGAAGAAGAAAAGGTGGATCTTGTCGTAGCGCGCGACACGGCTGCCGTCGGGCGCCCAGGCGATCGAGCTGTTGAAGACGTGGTCTGTATCGTCGGTTTCAACCGGCAGCGTGCCGCCGACGATCCAGAGGTCGAACTCGCGCGCCGCGTCAGCCAGAAAATCCTGCACCACGCCGGCGCCCGCGGTCTCGCGCAGCGCCAGCTTGTCGGTGTCGCGCGCGCCCATCATGCAGAAGTACTCGGGCAACACCGCGAGCTCGGCGCCGGCTGCGGCGGCCTGCGCCAGCAGCGCGTGCGCGCTTGCGAGGTTGGCTTCACGCGCCACGGCCGAGACCATCTGGATCGCTGCGACTTTCATGGAATCTTCTCCGTCGGTTGCGCATCGCGCGCGGTCGGCGCGCCTCGCAGGAAACGCCGTGGCACCTTGGTGATCTTGGGGTCGGTCCATGTGCCTTCGATCTGGAACTCCTGGGTCGCGGCCGTGGCCAGCGGCTTGCTCAACACCATCTGCGCGAGGAAGGCGCCCAGGCCGATGGCCGGGTTGATCGCGGTCGCCACCAGTGCCGCGGTGCCGGCATTGATCTCGGGCACGACGACCACGCGCAAGTCCTGCGTTTCGCGCGCGATGTCGGCCGAGCCATCCATCAACGCTGCGGCGTTCACGCCCTTCATCTGCAGGTTGTTGGTGCTGGCGATGCCTTCGCGCAGCGTGGCATTGCCGCGGATGAAATCGAAGGCGAAGCCCTGGCTGAACACATCCCGGAAGTCGAGCGTCAGGCGCCGCGGCAAGGCCTGCAGGCTGAGCACGCCCAGCAGCTTGGCCAGGCCCGGATCGGCCTGCAGGAACTGGCCCTTGGCGACATCGATGGCCAGCTGGCCGCCCAGGCTCGGATAGTCGAGCGACAGCGGCGAGCCCCGCCATTCGACCTTGCCTTCGAGCCGGCCGCGGCCATCGCGCACCACGCCGGGCATGCCGAAGCGGGTGAGCAGCGCGCCGGCATCGCTCATGTCGAGATCGAAGTGCATCGCCGTGCGCCGCTGTTCGATGCGACTCTGCCGCTCGGCGCCGGCCACGGCCGCCCAGCTGCCGGAGGCGCTGAAACGGGCTTCGGGCGTGGTGAAGGCCAGTTTCTTGAGTTCCCACACGCGCCCCGCACCGCCGAGGTTGACCGCATCGATCTCGGCGCGCCCGAGCTTCTTGCCGAGCAGTTCGAAGTCGTCGACCACGATGTCGAGCGCGGGCAGGGTGTCGGGTTGCTCGTCCAGCAGCGCCTCGACCTGCGTCGCCTCGGCCGGCGCGATGCGCAGGCGCGCCAGTCGTGCATAGAGCCGGCCGGCCTGCGTGTGCCGGTACTCGGCATAGCCACTGAGTTCGCGCGCGTCGATGTTGCCGCGCCAGAGCGTGCCCTCGCGCGTGCCGCCCAGCACCACGTCGTGCAGCGTGCGACCGCCGATGGCCAGCTGGCCGGCCTGTACCGCGATGCGGCTGGGCAGGTACGACAGTGCGTCGTCGGTGGTCGGCGTGTCGGCGCGGGCCACCGGCGCATGACCGGTGGCTTCGGTGAAGAGCGATTGCCAGGCCGGCAGGTCGAGCCGCTGCAGCCGCACGTGGGCGTGCACGCCGGGTTCGCCATGGCGGACGCTGTCGTCCTGCGCCGATCTGGTGCCGACCGAAATGCCGCCCTGCAGCACGCGCGCGTCCGCAGCGGAAATGTCGCGCACATAGTGCGCCGATCCGATGTCGCCGAGCGACATCGACAGCGTGTCTTGCAGGGCCGGCGCGCGTGCGCCGGCCTCGCGCGAGGTCACCTTCTTCTCGATGTGCAGCGGCATCGGCGTCTCGGCCGACTTCGTGAGCGGCTCGGGCAGTTGCAGTCCCAGGCCCTGCAGGCTGCTGGTGACCGAGAACTCCGGCGTGCCATCGCGCACCGACACCGTGGCCGCGTACGGCGTGCTGCCGGAGGCGCGCGCCGCCAGCTTGGCCAGCCAGTCGACCTCGCGCGCCGCCTGCAGGCCTTCGGCCGTGGCCGTGCCCTGCGCGCGGAAGTTCAACTCCGAACCGGTGCCCGCATAGCGGCCGCTGCCTTCGACGCGCACCTCGCCGCCCACCAGCCGCGCCTGCACGCCGGCGAGCGAGAAGCCCGTCTCGGTGAAGTCGAGCGCGCCGCGCGCATGGGTGAAGGCGGGCGCTTCCGGCGCCAGCTGCAATTCGTTGTCGGCAAGGCCGATGCGCGCCTGCAGCTTCACCTTGTCCATGGCCTCGAGCGGCAGGTCGAGCCGCAGCCGGTAGTCGGCTGCCCCGGCGGCGCGCACGCGCCCCAGCACCGGCGCCGCCGCCTCGCCGACCAGCGGCGCACCGACGCGCAGCAACTCCGCCAACGGCCCCTTCGCCTCGGCGTCGACCTTGAGCACCGGCGCGTGGTGCGCCATGTCGGCGATCGACGCTTCGCCCTTGCCGATCTCGATACCGGCCGCGCCCGCGATGCGGCCGCGCGCCTGGCGCACCTGCATGCCCGCGCGTTCGAAAATCAGCTCGCCGGACACGCCCTCCAGCGCCGGCCAGACCGGGGCTGCCACCGCCGAGGCACCGCCGGCGGCTGAGCGCGCGGTCATTGGCGGCACGTACGCATAGCTCACACCCGAGACTTTGGCCGCGATGCGGAAGTCGCCCTTTGCCGGGTCTGTGAAGGGCATGTCGTGCAGGTCGCCGCGCACGCGGAAATCGACACTGCTGGCGCCGCCCCTGGTCACGGCATCGCGCACGTAGTCGCGCGTGCCTTTGGGAATGTCGAGCGGCAGGTAGCGAAACACGCGCGTGCCGTCGGCGCGCGTCAACTGCCCCTTGAGATCGAGCACGCCCGGGAAACGCGCGCCACCCGCCGAGCTGGCCGGGTCGCTGGTGCGCCAGCTTGCTTCCGCCTGGCCTTCGGCATCGGCATTGGCGAAGCGCAGGTCGGCAACCTGCAGCTGCGCCGCACCGCGGTCGAGCGTCCATCGCAACTGCGTCGCGAGCCGCTCGATGGGAATGTCGGGTTCCTCGAACACGCCAGGGAACATCAGCAGCCCTTGCGTGATGGCCAGCGTGGCCGTGCCGCCGGTGTGGCTGGCGTCGAAATCGATGGTCGCGCCACTGAGCCCGGGCGTGCCGATGGGCGGGCGGCGGTAGACGGCACCGCCACCGGCGGCGCTGGCCGGTGGCGTGCCCGGCGCTGCCGCCACCACGACCGCCGGCTGCGCTGCGATGCGCAGGCCGCTGACGCGCCCCTTCGCGCGGTAGCTGTCGGGCGCGCTGGGCGCTCCTTGCCATTGCGCGTCGATCTGCTCGACCAACCCGCGTGGCGCGTAGGCATCGAGCACCTGGTGCGTCGCCGCGCCCAACGGCAAGCGATCGGCAATCAGTGCGAGCGCGGCCAGGTCGAGCCGGTCGGCCCGCAAGGCGCCGCGCTCGGGGACGCTGTCTTGCGCACGGGTGTGCTGCAGCCAGAAATTGCCGCCCGGCCAGCGCATGCCGTCGAGCGTGTCGAACTGCAACTGGGTGGTCGAGAACTCGTAGGTGCCCTCGTTGACGCGACCGGCCAGCCGACCGGTCACGTTGGCCAGCATCAGCGGCTGCAGGCCGCGGCCCAGCGCGGTGTCGACCCGCGCCAGGCCGAGATCGAGCGCGCCGCCGACCGGCTTGCCGTCGGCCACGTCGACCCAGGCGCGCAGCGCGCCGCTGCCTTCACGGATGCGCGCATCGAGCGTGACGTACTGGCCGAGCCGCGTGACGTCGATGCGCGGCAGCTCGGCGAAGAGCTGGCCGCGCCAGGTCTGCCAGTGGCCGGTGCGAACCGAGAGCAGCGGCTGGCGGAATTCGCCTTGCGCCGTGAAGCGCTCGCCCCAGCCTTCGGGCGGCGTGGCGTCCAGCCGCATCGCATGGCGCCGACCGCCATTGCGCGCCACGAAGCGCACGTCGGTGAGCAGCAGCGGCTGGACCCGTCGGCGCTCGTCGGTCCAGCGCACGGTGCCGCCTTCGACCACGAACTCGCGTTGCGCGAAAAACCAGTCGGCCGCGCGGGTCTCTCCGGTGGTTTCGCCCGACATGTCCATGCCGGCGACGTGGAGCTTGCCGAGCGCATCGCGCCGAACCTCGACTTGCGGACTCTCGATGTAGAGCTGCTCGAAACTCAGGCGAAAGATGGAGCGCGGCGACACGCTGGCGACCACCCGCTGCAGGCGCAGCGCCTCGCGTTGTTGGGGATCGAGCAGCACCACATCGCGCGCTTCGAATGCGGGGAACAAGCCCTCGGAGCGGGCACTGATCGAGCCGATGCGCACGGGGACGCCGATGGCCTTGCTGGCCTGCGTTTCGAGCGCTCCACGGTAATCGCCGATTCGCGGCACAATCCACGCGTGTAGGACAACCACTGACAGCGCCAGCAGAAGCCATGCAGCGATCAGCAAACCCAGCAGCCAACGCGCCGTTGCAGCGGTGATCTTGAGCAGACGTGAAGGGGAAGACGCCGTGTCGTTCATTGAGGATCGCGCTGTGTCAGGAATTATGACCGCCACGACCCGGCAACTGGTGATGGAGCGGCTCGCGGTGCTCGACTGCGAGCAACACGCGCCTTTGGCGGTCGTCACGACGGCCGTCACGCAACTGGCCGAATTCGCGCTCGACGTCGCGTGCGCCGAGGCCTCTGCCGAACTCGACGCCGCGCACGGCGAGCCCCGCACGCCCGACGGTGCGCGCGCGCAGCTGTGGATCGTGGGCATGGGCAAGCTCGGGGCGCGCGAACTCAATGTGTCGAGCGACATCGACCTGATCTACCTGTACGACCACGATGGCGAGACGGCCGGCAACGCCGAAGGTCGCGCACGCCTGTCGAACCAGGAATACTTCGCGCGCGTCGTCAAGCGCATCTATGCGCTGGTCGGCGACATCACGGAGCACGGCTTCGTCTTCCGCGTCGACCTGGCGCTGCGGCCCAACGGCAACTCGGGCCCGAGTGCCGTGTCGCTCGATGCGCTCGAGGAATACCTGCAGGTGCAGGGCCGCGAGTGGGAGCGCTTTGCCTGGATGAAGAGCCGCGTGGTCGCACCGCGCGCCCTGGTGGCCGAGGGCCTGGCGCAAGGCCTGCGGACGGTGGTGCTGCCCTTCGTGTTCCGGCGCTACCTCGACTACAGCGTGTTCGATGCGCTGCGCATCCTGCATCGCCAGATCCGCGAACAGTCGGCGCGCCGCAGCGCCGGCCGGCCCGAGCGCGCGAACGACGTGAAGCTCTCGCGCGGCGGCATCCGCGAAATCGAGTTCACCGTGCAGCTGCTGCAGGTGGTGCGCGGCGGCCAGTTTCCGGAGCTGCGCACGCGGCCCACGCTCGATGCGTTGCAGCGCCTGGCGCGCGCCAACCTCATGCCGCAGGAAACGGCCGATGCGCTGGCTGCGGCCTACACGTTCCTGCGCCGCGTCGAGCACCGCATCCAGTACCTGGACGACCAGCAGACCCATGCGCTGCCGGTCGGCGACGACGACCTGGCGTGGATCGCGCAGACGATGGGCTACGCGGGCTCGTGCCCCTTCCTGGCCGAGCTCGACGCGCACCGTGAGTTCGTCGCACAGGAATTCGACAAGCTGCTCGGCGGCGAAACCAAGTGCAGCGGCCAGTGCAACAAGGGCGGCGCGGCGACGCGGGGCGAACTTGCCGACCTCGTCGACACGCTGCCGCCGGCCTTCGGCAAACGCGTCCAGGCATGGTGCGACCACCCGCGCGTGCTGGCCCTGCGCGATGAAGTGCGCGCGCGCCTGTACACGCTGGTGCAGCGCACTGGCCAGTGGCTCACCGAAACGGACGACGAGGCGCCGGGCTTCAACGGGCGCCCGATCGAAGCCGCGCTGCGCTGGGCCGACTGGATCGAACCGCTGATGCGACGCGAGATCTATCTGGCGCTGCTGGTCGAGCGGCCGGCCGTGCAGGAGCGCCTGCTGCGTTTGATGGGCGCGGCGCGCTGGCCGGCACGCTACCTGTTGCAGCACCCGGGCGTGATCGACGAGCTGGCCAGCGACGAGATGCTCGCGGGGCGCTTCGTCGCCGAAGAATTCGAGGCCGAACTCGAATCGCGCCTCGAATCGCTGCGCCGCACCGGCGAGGACGACGAGGAGCGATTGCTCAACCTGCTGCGCCATGCGCACCATGCCGAGGTGTTCCGGACGCTGGCGCGCGATGTCGAGCGGCGCATCACCGTCGAGCAGGTCGCCGACGACCTCAGCGCACTGGCCGATGCCGCGCTGCGCGTGACCGCGCGCTGGTGCTGGCGCCATGTGCGCAACCCGCACCGCGAGTCGCCGCAGTTCGCGATCATTGGTTACGGCAAGCTGGGCGGCAAGGAGTTGGGCTACGGCAGCGATCTGGACATCGTGTTCCTCTATGACGATGACGACGAGCGCGCCGGCGAGGTCTACGCGGCCTACGTGCGCAAGCTGATCAACTGGCTGACTGTGAAAACGCGCGAAGGCGACCTGTTCGAGATCGACACCGCGCTGCGTCCCAACGGCAACTCGGGCCTGCTCACCACCAGCTTCGCCGCCTACGAGAAGTACCAGCTGGGCCGCGGCGGCAACACCGCCTGGACGTGGGAGCACCAGGCGATGACCCGCGCGCGCTCCGTGCTCGGCGACGCCGCACTGGGGGCACGGTTCGACGGCGTGCGCGAGGCGGTGATCGTCGCGCCGCGCGACCGCGCTGCGCTGCGCACCGAGATCATGGCCATGCGCGAGAAGGTTCGCGCGGCCCACCCGATCAAGTCGGGGCGCTTCGATGTCAAGCACAGCCACGGCGGCATGGTCGATGCCGAGTTCGCCGTGCAGTTTTTGGTGCTGTCGGCGTCGGCCGCGCATCCGGAACTCATTCCGAACGTGGGCAACATCGCCCTGCTGCTGCGCGCCGAAGCTGCGGGCTTGCT
The DNA here is from genome assembly GCA_004210915.1 of Variovorax sp. GTDB lineage: Bacteria > Pseudomonadota > Gammaproteobacteria > Burkholderiales > Burkholderiaceae_C > Variovorax. The sequence continues at coordinate 90,959 of SEGS01000012.1, forward strand.
GCCCGAGGGCGTGGGCCGCAACGCCGCCGCGGCGTACCGCGAACTGCGCCGCGTGCAGCACCGCGCCCGCTTGAACGAAGAACCGACGCAGGTCGAGCCGCCCGCGCTGCAAAAGGAGCGCGATGCCATGCTGGCGCTCTGGAGTGCCGTGTTTGGTTGAGCGGCGCATCGCGGGCGCCGGCGTCGCCCTGGCGATCGCCGTGTTGATTGCCGGCTGCGCGAGCGGCCCCGAAGACCCTTCCGCTGCCCAGCTACGTGCGGGTGCGCAACCCCGCGAACGGCCGCGAGGCGATCGTGCGGGTCAACGACCGCGGCCCGTTCCACGCGGACCGCGTCATCGACCTGAGCTACACCGCGGCCTTGCAACTCGATCTGCTGCGTGGCGTCGCGCCGGTCGAGATCGAGCGCATCACCAACGAAGACATCCGCACGGGCGCCTGGCGGCGCGAGGCCGGAACTGCCGTGGCGCAGACGCAGCCGGCGCCCTTCGCTGGCGGAGTGAGCCGCACGGGCAGCGCGGACGGTTCGGTCGTCGTGCCCAGCGCCTGGGCAATGCCGGTTGCCAGCGTTGGCGCCGGGACGATGCCGGTCGCGCCGCCGGCGAGCCTGGCGCCAACCGCACCGGCGTCCGCGTCGCCCCCTGCCGTGGGCACCAACGAGACCACGTCGCGCGGACTGGTGGTGACGCCGTTGCCGCCAATGGCGCCCGCGGTCGAGGCGGCGCCACCGCCGTCGCCGGCGTCAACCGCGCCATTGGCAACGCCCGCGCCCGCGGCGGACGCCGAAGGTATTGCGGGCTTCTGGGTGCAGCTGGGCGCGTTCCGCGAACGCGCGGGTGCCGATCAATTGCTCGCGCAGGCGTCGCGCAGCGTGCCTGCGCTGGCAGCGCGCCTGACGGTGTTCACCGAAGCGGGCACCCATCGGCTGCAGGCGGGGCCTTACCCGTCGCGCGAGGCGGCCGGCGTGGCAGTGGCGCAAGTTCGCGACGGGTTGCGGATCGCGCCGCTGGTCGTCGAACGGCGCTGAGCGAGCGGGGCAGGTGAGGCCTGGCGCCGCTCGAACGCCGGGCCGCAGCCGATCAGGCGCCTTGGTAGACCGTCTTGGGCGTGACCGATGCCGACACTTCCTTGCGGTAGCGGTTGAGCTCCTGCACGGTCTTGAAGCTGCGGTTCATCAACAGGCTCAGGTTGTGCAGGATGCGCTCGCCGACCTTGGTCTCCCAGGCCGCGTCGAACTTGATCTGGTTGTCGAGCCAGTGCTCGAGCCAGTCGGGTTCGGGCAGCCGGCTCTGGATCGTGTCCTTCGGGAACAGCGAGGCGTTCACGTGCAGGTTGGTCGGATGGAGCGCCTGCGCGGTACGGCGCGCGCTCGCCATCAACACACCGACCTTGGTGAAGGCGGCGCGCGCTTCGTCGCCGAATTTTTCGAGCGCCCGCTTCATGTAGCGCAGGTAAGCGCCGCCGTGACGGGCTTCGTCCTGGCTCAGCGTGGTGTAGATGTGCTTGATGACCGGCTCGGTGTGCCATTCGGCCGCGCGGCGGTACCAGTGATTGAGGCGGATCTCGCCGCAGAAGTGCAGCATCAGCGTCTCGAGCGGCGGCGCGGGGTCGAAGTCGAAGCGGATGTCGTGCAGTTCCTGCTCGGTCGGCGCGTGCTGCGGGCTGAAGCGCTTGAGGTATTCCATCAGCACCAGCGAGTGCTTTTGTTCCTCGAAGAACCAGATCGACATGAAGGCCGAGAAATCGCTGTCGTGCCGGTTGTCGCGCAGGAACATCTCGGTGGCCGGCAGGGCCGCCCACTCGGTGATCGCATTCATCTTGATGGTCTGAGCCTGCTCTTCGCTGAGCTTTGCGGGCTCGAACGACTGCCAGGGAATGTCCTTGTCCATGTCCCAGCGGACAGATTCGAGTTGTCTGAAGAGTTCTGGATAGAGCATTGCGGTCTTTCTGAGTGCAACGATTTTAGTCAACGCGTTGTGCGCGCCCGTGACAGGCGCGCGATGATGGGGATGCGCGCCACAACGGCGCGCCCTTTTTCAAAGAGAGGAACTCGCCATGCAAATCCCCGCGATCCTGCGCTCCTGCGCAGCCACCACTTCGCTCGCGTTGGCCTTGTGCTTGGGAGCGGCGCCGGCCAGCGCAGCCCGTGCTGCCAAAAGCGAGCCAAGCGCGGCGGCCTGCCCCGCCATCCTGCAACACAGCTTCCTGCGGCTCCAGGACGAAAAGCCCCAAGCCCTCTGCCAGTATGCGGGCAAGGTCGTGCTGGTTGTGAACACCGCCAGTTTTTGTGGCTTTACCAAGCAGTACAAAGGTCTCGAAGAATTGGACGCCCGCTTCCGGGCGCGCGGCCTGGTGATTCTGGGTTTTCCGTCGAACGACTTCTCTCAGGAGTCGGGCTCCAACAAGGAGATCGCTGACTTCTGCGAGAGCACCTTCGGCGTCAAGTTCCCCATGTTCGCCAAGTCGTCTGTGCGCGGCGAAGCCGCCAACCCGCTGTTCAAGCAGCTCGCCGAGCGTTCAGGCACGACACCCAAATGGAATTTCTACAAGTATCTGGTCGGACGCGACGGTCAGGTGGTGGCTTCTTATTCGAGCATGACGGCCCCCGACGACCGCGCGTTCGTCCAGGCGATCGAGAAGCAGCTTGAAAAATAATACCGTTCAGTTCACGAAACGACGATTCGGTATTACTATCTACCGATGCGTCCACGCACCCCTTGCTTCCGCCTGCAGTTCACAAATCCTTACCTTCGAGGCGGGAACCGCGTTGGAGCGCCTGCGCTCATAACGAGCTCGGGTGGCAGACACCCGGCGGTTTTCATGTTGCGAGGTCTTCCGGATGCCTGTCGTCCGGTTGAAATCCCGGGGCGACTCTCCTCCTCCTCCCTCCCTCCCTCCTTCGCGTCGGGGCGCCTCGCAGCATTTTTGTCTTCCCAAGGGAGCGCCGGATGAGCGCGGCGCTTCCCTCCGTCGCCGTTATCGGCGCCGGCATTTCCGGGCTGTCCGCGGCGCGTGCGCTGCGCGACGCCGCCGCAGTCACCCTTTTCGAGGCCAGCGACTACTTCGGCGGCCATGCGCACACGGTCGAGATCTCGCTGCCGCGCTCGGCGGCCGACCCGACGCCCGTCAGCCACGGCGTCGACACCGGCTTCCTGGTCTACAACGACCGCACTTACCCCCAACTGATCCAGCTGTTCGCCGAATTGGGCGTTGAGACCGCACTGTCCGAAATGTCGTTCTCGGTCCAGGCAAGCCGGCCCGATGGTGGCGCGCTCGAATGGAGCGGCAACAACCTCAACACAGTGTTCGCCCAGCGCCGCAACCTGGTCGATGGCCGCTTTCTGGGCATGCTGCGCGACCTGCTGCGCTTCAACCGCATCACCACGCGCATCGCTGAAGCCGGCAGCGAGGATGAGTTGGCCCAGCCGCTGGGCGACTTCCTCGAGACGCACCGCTTTGGCGATGCCTTTCGCGACTGGTACTTCCTCCCCATGATGGGTTGCATCTGGAGCTGCCCGACCGCACAGATGCTGGCGTTCCCGGTCGCGACCATGATCCGCTTCTGTCACAACCACGGGCTGATCCGGATCGCCAACAGGCCGCAGTGGCGGACGGTTGCGGGGGGCTCGCGCCACTACGTCGAGAAGATCGTCGCGAGCCTGGCCGACAAGCGCCTGTCCACGCCGGTGCGGCGCGTGACCCGGACCGCGCACGGCGTGCTGGTCGCGACCGACGCGGGCACCGAGCGCTTCGATCACGTGGTGCTGGCCACCCATTCCGATCAATCGCTGGCCATGCTCGGCGACGCCAGCGAGGCCGAGCAGCAGGTGCTCGGCGCGATCCGTTACCAGCCGAACCACGCGGTGCTGCACACCGATGCTTCCGTGCTGCCGCAGCGCCGCGCGGCCTGGGCAGCCTGGAACTACGAACGGGCGGCAGGGACCGAGCGCGAAGCCGCGAGCGTTTGCCTGCATTACCTCCTGAACAGGCTGCAGCCCCTGCCCTGGCAGCAGCCCGTGATCGTGTCGCTGAATCCGGCGCGCGAGATCCAGCGTAGTCAGGTGATGGCCGAGTACGACTACGCCCACCCGGTTTTCGACCTGGCCGCGATACGCGCACAGGCCGATGTTCCTGCGCTGCAGGGCCGGCGCAACACCTGGTTCGCCGGCGCGTGGATGGGCTACGGCTTTCATGAGGACGGCCTCAAGGCCGGTCTCGCCGCAGCGCAAGGGCTCCTTTCGCTTCTCGACCGAACACCGGCGCCTGGCGACCGGCGCGTCGCATGACGGCGCCGTCCGTCCAGTTCGCCAAGCCATCGCGCATCGGGCTGCGCGATGCCCCATCCACGCGGCCAACGCCCGTGCAGCCGCTCATGGGCTTCGGCGAGGTGCGCCACACGCGCCTGCGCCCAGCCGCACATGCCTTCGCGTACCCGACCTATTTCCTGATGCTGCCGATGTCCGCCGTGCGCAACGGCGGCGGCGGCGCGCTGGCCATCAACCGGCGCGGCCTGATTTCCTTTCACGATGCCGATCACGGCGACGGCCGCGGGCCCGAGCAGGGCGGGGCGCTGGCCTGGATCGACGAACTGCTCCTGGCGCATGGCATCCACGATGCCACCGGCGAAACCTGGCTGCATTGCTACCCGCGCGTGTTCGGCTACACCTTCAAGCCGGTGAGCTTCTGGTACTGCCATACGCCCGCGGGTGCGCTTCGCGCCATCGTCGTCGAGGTCAACAACACCTTCGGCGAACGCCACTGCTACCTGCTGGACCGGCCGGTGTACGGCATGGAACTGAAGGCGACCAAAGCCTTCCACGTGTCGCCTTTTTGCCGGATCGAGGGCGAATACCGCTTCCGCTTCTTCGTCGACGAGCACCGTGGTCGCACGCTGGTGCGCATCGACCATGACGATGCCGACGGCCCGCTGCTCGAGACCAGCGTCAGCGGCATGCTCGAGCCCTTCGGCCGGGCCGCGGCACGGCGCGCCTTGTGGCGCTACCCCGCCATGACCTTCGGCCTGATCGCGCGCATTCACTGGCAGGCCGCCCGGCTCTGGCTCAAGCGCGTGCCGTTCGTCCGCAAACCCATCGCGCCCGCGCAGTTCGTCTCGCGCCCCAACCCGCCGAATCCATGATGCCGACCACCACGACCGCCTCCCGCTTCTCCATGCCGCAGGACGCGCCCGCCGCGGGGCGCACCGTGCTGCGCCTCCTGCAACGGCTGGCGCACGGCTCGCTCACGTTGCGCCTGCCCGACGGATCGGTGCAGCACTTCGGCGCCGCACCCGGCACCGGCCCGACCGCCACACTGGCCCTGCGCAACTGGGAGCCTTGCCGCGCCGCACTGCGGTCGGGCGACATCGGCTTTGCCGAGAGCTACATCGCGGGCGACTGGAGCACTTCGAACCTAACCGAGCTCCTCAAGGTGTTCATCTCGAACCGGCGCGCCATCGAGAACGTCATCTACGGTCGCTGGTTCGGCCGCCTCCTCTACCGCGTGCGCCACCTGATGCACCGCAACAGCAAGGCCGGCAGTTCGCGCAACATCCATGCGCACTACGACCTGGGCAACGCGTTCTATCGCCTCTGGCTCGACGACACGATGAACTATTCATCGGCATGGTTCGAAGGCGATCTCAGCCGCCCGATGCGCGAGGCGCAGCATGCGAAGGTACGGCGCGCGCTCGAATCGGCTGGCGTGAAGACGGGCGACCGCGTGCTCGAGATCGGCTGCGGCTGGGGCGCGCTGGCCGAGATGGCGGCGAGCAGCTTCGGCGCCTCGGTCACCGGCGTGACGCTCTCGACCGAGCAGCTGTCTTTCGCGCGCGAGCGCACGGCCGGGCTCGACTGCGACCTGCGCCTGCAGGACTACCGCGACATTCCCGATGCGCCGTTCGACGCCATCTGCTCGATCGAGATGGTCGAGGCCGTGGGCCGTGCCTATTGGCCGACCTACTTCCAGAGCGTGAGCCGGCTGCTCAAGCCCGGCGGTCGCGCCTGCGTGCAGAGCATCGTGATCGACGACGAGCTGTTCGACCGCTACATCGACTCCACCGATTTCATCCAGCAGTACATCTTCCCCGGCGGCTGCCTGCCCTGCCCGCGCGAGTTCCGGCGCGAAGCCGAAGCGGCCGGCCTTACGGTGGTCGAAGAACTGGCCTTCGGCGCCGACTACGCAGAGACGCTCAGGCGCTGGCGCGAGAGTTTCCTGGCGCAGCGCAGCCACATCCTGCAACTCGGCTTCGACGAAAGGTTCATGCGCATATGGGAGTTCTATCTCGCCTACTGCGAAGCGGCGTTCGCGAGCGCGAACATCGACGTGGTGCAGTACACGCTGCAAAAGCGCTGACACCCGCCCTGCGGTGGCTCGCCGCCGCGGGACTCACCCTCGGACTGATTGCCGGCGCGGGTGCAAGTGCGCCGCTGGGCCGTCCTGACCCCGCGAGCGAGGTGCGAACCGCGTTGCCTGAGGCACGGCTGGGCGGCGCCACGCGCTTCACGGTCTGGGGCTTCGACGTCTACGACGCGGTCCTCTGGACTGCGCCCGGGTTTCGCCCGGCGCAATGGGCCGATCGCCCGTTCGCGCTGGAACTGCGCTACCTGCGCAACTTCGATGGTGACGCCATCGCCGAGCGCTCGCTCGAGGAAATGCGCCGCGCCGCGCCGATGACAGACGACCAGCGTAGCCAGTGGCTCGCAGCGATGAAGGCGGTTTTTCCCAACGTGAAGAAGGGCGACCGCCTGACCGGCGTCTACGCGCCCGGGGTGGGCGCGCGCTTCTTCCACAACGGCACCGCGAGCGGCACGGTGAGCGACGCGCAGTTCGCACAGCGCTTCTTTGCGATCTGGCTCGGCCCCCGAACCTCGGAGCCAGCCATGCGTGACGCACTGCTCGGACCCAGCACGCCATGACCGCGCCGGCGGCGGTCCCCTTCGGCCGGCTGGACGGCTTGCGCTACGGGCTGCTTGGCCTGCCGCTGGCCTTCGTCGCGCTGCCGCTATACGTGCTGCTGCCGAATCATTACGCCCGCGCCTACGGCGTGTCGCTGGCGGCGCTAGGGGCCGTGCTGCTCGGCGCGCGCCTGCTCGATGCGCTGATCGATCCGCTGCTCGGGCGCTGGGCCGACCGCCTGCACGCGCGCTCGTCGCGCGCCGTGCTGGCTTTCGGTGGCGCGGCGGCGCTGGTGCTGATGCTCGGCTTCGGTCTTCTGTTTTTCCCGCAGGCGCTGGTCGACCCGGCGCAGCACGCGCCGCTGCTGGCCGTTGCGGCCGCGCTGCTGGGCTTGACCTATGCGGGCTACAGCGCACTGAGCATCGCGCACCAATCATGGGGCGCGCTTTTGGGCGGCGACGCGTCGCAGCGCAGCCGGATCGTGGGGTGGCGGGAAGGGCTGGGACTGGTGGGCGTGGTCCTCGCGTCCGTGGTGCCGACGCTCGCCGGATTGCCCGTCATGGTCGGGTTGTTCGCGGTGCTGCTCGCGGCCGGTTGGTGGCTGTGGTGCCAAGCGCCGCGACCAGTGCAGAATACGTCGAACACGCAGCACGTGGCCGGTGCGGTGCCGACGACGTTCGAGTTGCGGCTGCCGCTGCGCCGCGCGCCTTTCCGGCGGCTGCTGCTCGTCTTCATGTTGAACGGCATCGCCAGTGCCATTCCCGCGACGCTGGTCCTGTTCTTCGTGCAGGACCGCTTGCAGGCGCCGGCCGCGCTCGAGCCCGCCTTTCTCGGCAGCTATTTCGTGTGCGCGGCCGCGTCGATCCCGCTGTGGCTGCGCGCCGTGCCGCGCTTCGGCCTCGCGCCCTGCTGGCTCGCCGGCATGCTGCTGTCGATCGCCGTGTTCGCATGGGCCGGCGCAATGGGCACGGGCGATGCAGTGCCCTTTCTCGCGGTCTGCGTGCTGTCGGGCATCGCGCTCGGCGCCGACCTGGTATTGCCCGCCGCGCTGCTCGCCGGCGTGATTTCCGAAGCACGCGACGCGCCGAATGCCGGTGCGTACTTCGGCTGGTGGAACTTCGCGACCAAACTGAACCTGGCGCTCGCTGCGGGGCTCGCGCTCCCGTTGCTCGGCCTGGCCGGCTACAGCCCCGGCGTGCGCGATGCCGGCGCGTTGCAGGCGCTGACCATCGCGTACTGCGTGCTGCCCTGCGTACTCAAGCTGGCGGCCAGCGGCGCGCTCTGGGCGCTGGTGATCCGGTCCGACACCCCGTCTTCCTTCTCGAAAGTCCTCCCATGAATCCTCGCCGCCGACTTGCCGCGCTCTTCCTCGCCGCCACCGCGCTGGCCATCGCCGGATGCGCCAGCCTGCGGCCCGCCGACTACGCGTCCGAGCGACCTGTGCTGTCGCTGCAGGACTATTTCAATGGCCGTCTCGAAGCGCACGGCATGTTCCAGGACCGTTTCGGCAAGGTCGTCAAGCGATTCACCGTCGCGATGGAGGGCACGTGGACCGGCCCGAACCGCGAGGACGGCGTGCTCGACGAGCGCTTCACGTTCAGCGATGGCACGACGCAGCGCCGCGTCTGGCGACTCAAGGCGCTGCCAGATGGGCGCTTCAGCGGCACCGCCGACGACGTGGTGGGCACGGCGTTCGGCGAACAGCGCGGCAACGCCTTCCACTGGACCTACACGCTGCAGCAGCCGATCGGTGACTCCGTCTACGACGTGCAGATGGACGACTGGATGTTTCTGGTCGACGACCGCGTCATGCTCAACCGCGCGGAGATGCGCAAGTTCGGCCTCACGCTCGGCGCGGTGACGTTGTCCTTCGCGAAAAAGCCATGAGCACGCCACAAGCCCGCGCCGCCACGAGCGATACGCACGCGATCGCCGCACCGCCGCGTGCGCGCAGCGGTTTCTTCGGGCCGATGAACCCGCCGCTCCAGGACTGGCGCGGCAAGACCGCCTGGATCGTGGGCGCCTCGTCAGGCATCGGCCTGGCCACGGCCTCGGCGCTGCTGGCGCGCGGCGCACGGGTCGCCGTGTCGGCGCGCAATCGCGAAGCGCTGGAGCGCCTCGCGGCGCAGCACCGCGGCGCGGACGGTGCGCCGGCGCCGGTGGTGGTGCTTGCCTTCGACGCGAGCGATGCCGCTGCCGTGGCGGCCGCGCATGCGGCGTTGCGCGCGAGCGGGCCGATCGACTTCGTGCTCTATGCCGCGGGCACTTATGAGGCTCTGCGCGCGGAGGATTTTTCGCTCGACGTGATGGTGGCGCATCAGCAGATCAACTACGTGGGCGCGCTGAACGTGCTGGCCGTGGTGCTGCCCGATTTCGTGGCGCGCGGTGCCGGCCACGTGGCATTGACGGCCAGCGTGGCCGGCTTTCGCGGGCTGCCGCAGAGTCTGGCGTACGGCCCCACCAAGGCAGCGCTGACGAACCTGGCCGAGGTGCTGTACGCGGACCTGCACACCCGGGGCATCGGCGTGAGCGTGGTTCAGCCGGGCTTCGTGGACACGCCGCTGACGGCACAGAACACCTTCAAGATGCCCGCGCTCATCACCCCCGATCAGGCAGCCGGGGCGATGCTCGAAGGCTGGCAGCGCGGCGCATTCGAGATTCACTTTCCGCGCCGCTTCACGGCCTGGATGAAGCTGCTGCGCGTGCTGCCGTATCGGCTGTACTTTCCGCTGGTCAAGCGCTTCACGGGGCTTTGACGCGGCGGCACTCACGGCCCACACGCGTAAAAAAAGCACCGGGCGGTGCTTGCGGGATCAGGGCTTCGTGTCGGCGAAGCTCGGTCGCGTCATCAGCTTGTCGTAGAGCTTGCCCAGGTTGGGGTGGTCGCCGCGCCAGTCGATGTCGGGAAAGCGGAAGCCGATCCATCCCAGCGCGCAGCCGACCGCGATGTCCGAGAGGCTCAGGTGAATGCCGCTGCAGAACGGCTTGTCGCCCAGACCCTTGGCCATGGCGGCGAGGCCGGCGGTGACCTTGGCGCGCTGCCGGTCCATCCAGGCCTGGCTGCGCTCGCCATCGGCGCGACCGGGCCAGGTGGCTTCGAGGCGGAACAGGATGCCGGCGTCCATCACGCCATCGGCCAGCGCCTCCCAGGTCTTGACTTCGGCGCGCTCGCGGCTTTGCTGCGGAATGAGTTTGCCGACCGGCGAGAGCGTGTCGAGGTACTCGACGATCACGCGCGAATCGAACATGGCCTCGCTGCCGTCCATGATCAGGCAGGGCACCTTGCCCAGCGGATTGGAGGCAGCGATGGTGGTGTCGGAAGCCCAGACATCCTCGACCACGAACTGGTAATCGAGACGCTTCTCGGCCAGCACCACGCGCACTTTGCGCACGTACGGGCTGGCGGCGGATCCGATCAGTTTCATGCGGGCTCTTCCCTCGTTTTCATCGTCGTTGTAGCGCTTTGATTCTAGGGGAACCATGCTGCGCCGGTTGCGCCGGGAGCGCCACCTAAAATTAGGGCATGAGCTTCTCCACCGTCTCCGCACTTTCCCCTCTTGACGGCCGCTACGCGGCCAAGCTGTCGGCCCTTCGGCCACTGATGAGCGAGCAGGGCTACATGCATCGGCGCGTGCAGGTCGAGGTGGCCTGGTTCATCGCGCTGTCGGACTGCGGCTTTGCCGAATTCAAGCCGCTGACCGGCGGCGCACGCAAGTACCTGATGGGCCTGGTGTCGCACTTCTCCGAGGCCGACGCGCTGGCCATCAAGGAGATCGAGAAGACCACCAACCACGACGTGAAAGCGGTCGAGTACTGGATCAAGTCGAAATTCGAAGCCCGGCCCGAATTGCTCGGCGCCGCCGAGTTCGTGCACTTCGCCTGCACCAGCGAAGACATCAACAACACCAGCCACGCGCTGCAGATCCAGGCGGCGCGCGACCAGGTCGTGCTGCCCGCGCTCGACGGCCTGATCGCCAAGCTGCGCGAGATGGCGATGCAGTTCGCCGACGTGTCGATGCTCTCGCGCACGCACGGCCAGACCGCAAGCCCCACCACCGTCGGCAAGGAAATCGCCAACGTGGCGGTGCGCCTGGCCAAGGCGCGCGAGCAGATCGCCGGCGTCAAGCTGCTGGGCAAGATGAACGGCGCCGTGGGCAACTACAACGCGCACCTGGCTGCCTGGCCGGAATTCGACTGGGAAAGCTTCAGCCGCAAGGTCATCGAAACGCCGGCGCCGCTGGGCCTGGGCCTCGTCTTCCAGCCCTACAGCATCCAGATCGAGCCGCACGACTACATGGCCGAGCTGTTCGACGCGGTGGCACGCGCCGACACCATCCTTATCGACTTCGCGCGCGACATCTGGGGCTACGTAAGCCTCGGCTACTTCAAGCAGCGCCTGAAGAAGGGCGAGATCGGCTCGAGCACGATGCCGCACAAGGTCAACCCGATCGACTTCGAAAACGCCGAAGGCAACCTGGGCTTGGCGAATGCGCTCCTGAGGCATCTGAGCGAGAAGCTTCCTATCAGCCGCTGGCAACGCGATCTGACCGACAGCACCGTGTTGCGCAACATTGGCGTCGCGCTCGGCTACGCCACGCTGGCCTATGCCAGCCTGATGACGGGCCTGGGCAAGCTGGAGATCAACGAAGAAGCCATCGCCGACGACCTCAACGCATCGTGGGAAGTGCTGGCCGAACCGATCCAGACCGTGATGCGCCGCTTCGGCGTGCAGGGCGCCTACGAGCAGCTCAAGGACGTGACGCGCGGCAAGACCGTGACGGCCGAGGCGCTGCACGGGCTGATCCGTTCACTCGAGATTCCCGAGGCCGAGAAGGAACGCCTCCTGGCGATGACGCCCGCCAGCTACATCGGCAAGGCGGCCGAGCTGGCGCGACGTGCGTAAGGGCGCGGTCGCCGCGCTCGCTGTCACCGTGCTGCTGGCCGGCTGCGGCGATCGGCCGGGCGCATCCGCCCAAGTCGCCTCCAAGACGTCGAGCGCTGTGGTGCTCGACGCCGAAAACAAACTTGTCTGGCTGCGCTGCGCGATCGGGCAAAACTGGCAGGACGGGGGCTGTGCCGGGGAAGCATTGATGCTGAGCCGCAGCGATGCCCACGACCGGGTGCAACAGCTCAATGCCGAAAAGCACCAGGGCATCGACCAGTGGCGTTTGCCCGACATCGTCGAACTGGCGGCCCTGCGCAAGTGCGACCACGGCCTGGTTGAAGACACGTTCACGCTGACCCTGATGGCCGAACAGGAGCCCGTGGTCGTTCGCCGCTGGTGCGCCGAAGAAACCACCGTGCCCACGATCGACGCCGAGCGCTTTCCCGACACGCCGCCCGTGAAGTTCTGGTCGCGCTCCGGCAGCGAGCAGCACCAGGTGGCCTACGCGGTCAGCTTCGGCAATGCCTGGATCGGCATCAACGAAGATGCCGATTCTCCGTACGCCGTACGACCCGTGGCCGACCGGCTTCGTTGAACCCACCGCCGGACCCGCATGGCCCTCAAATCCACCATCTTCAAAGCCAACCTGGCGGTCGCCGACATCGACCACAGCTACTACGCCGACCACGCGCTCACGCTGGCGCGGCACCCGAGCGAGAACGACGAGCGGATGATGATCCGGCTCATCGCGCTGGCGCTCAACGCGCACAAGCTGCAGGACGTGGTGCAAGGTGACGGCGTGCTGGCCTTCGGCGCCGGGCTGTCGAACCCCGACGATCCGGACGTGTCGCTGCGCGACTTCACGGGCCGCACGCGCGTGTGGATCGAAGTCGGCCAGCCCGAGGACAAACCGCTGATCAAGGCCTGCGGCAAGGCCGACGAGGTGCTGCTCTATTGCTTCAGCCACGCGGCCGGCATCTGGTGGAAGGGCATGGAAAACAAGCTGACGCGCCCGCAGAACCTGCAGGTGTGGCGCGTGCCGAGCGAGACTTCGCAGGCACTCGCAACGCTGGCGCAGCGCAGCATGCAGTTGCAGGCAACGGTTCAGGAAAGCACGCTGACCCTGGGCGACGGCGCGCAGAGCATCGACATCGAGCTGCAGCGCCTGAAGTAGCGCTCAGCGCGGCATCATCTCGCCGCAGTGCCAGCACTGCTCGAACCCGCCCTCGATCTTTTCGCCACACACGCAATGCCAAGTGCGCTGCGGTCGGTTCTGCACTGCCGCGAGCAGGCGCTGCGCGAGCGCGAACTGCGCGTCGTCATCGATCCAGATCTCGGGCAGGCACTGGTCGGGCGGCAGGTGGCCCATCACTGCTCCAAGAAACTCGCGCTGCACGGTGGCGTCGATCCCGTCCTCGCGCAGCGCGTGCACCCAAAGCGTCGCGATCGCGAGGTTGGGGGCTTGCGCGAGGCGTCGCATGTCAGCTGGGCGCGTCGGTCGCGGTCGATGGGTCCGCAGCCGCGTCGGGCGCCGGATCTTCGGGCCACACGGTTTCGGCTTCGCGCGCCCGCTCGGCGTACTTGTTGAAACGCCAGGCCGTGTCTTCCATCGTGATGCGGCGCCAGGTGGCGCGCTTCTCGGTGGGCGACATGGCGGGCCAGTGCTGCACCTCGTCGAAACTGCGGCCGCAGCCCTTGCACTCGTTGTCGCCCTGGCTGGTGGAACAGATCGCGATGCACGGGGTGTCGGGCGTGGTCTCGTACCAAGCCAGCCAGGCGGCCCATGCCTTGGCAGGGAACCCGACTTCGTCGACCTCGTCTTCATGGTGGTAGACCATGAGCGCGTACACGTCGGCCAGCGCACGGATTTCGGGTGCCAGCGTGATGCCATCGGGCGAGGGCTTTTGCTCGCGCCAGTAGTTGATGGCGGCCTCGATGTCGGTGATGTGAATGGCGGCCATGAAGAGGGAAAAAGCAGCGAGCGGGCATCATAGTCCGCGCAAAGTCCCAAACCGTTTGCAGGGCATCGTTGCTACAAAGTTCGTAGCATCGTTCGCATACCTGCCGCGCCGCCCGGGCTGTTTTCTTTTGAAACTGCTGCACACGCGGGGTTGCCACAAGAGAGCCTCGATGCTCTAATCCGCGCCACGAAGGGGAGTAGCTCCCGTCCGCCATGCACCATGGCGGGTATCGCCAGGTCGTCAATACGAAGTCATAACATCTTCCGGCCTGTCGGACGACGCACGCCCGTGCGCCGTCGAGCAAGACCTTCGATTTGAACCCGTGCAGGTTTGGTCGAAGCGAATGCAAGTTCCCCGGGAATTCCCAGGTCCTTCTTTCCGACGCTTCGACCGCTCTGTGCGGGATGAATCGAAACGCATGGGCGCGCAGCACACAGTCAGCGCCGAGACAAAGAGGACACTATGGAAGCATTCATGACCCCCGAATTCTGGATCGCGGTGGGGCAGATCATCATGATCGACATCCTGCTCGGGGGCGACAATGCCGTCGTGATCGCGCTGGCTTGCCGCAAGCTGCCGGCGCATCAGCGCACCAAGGGCATCTTGTGGGGCACGGCGGGTGCGATCGTCCTGCGCGTCATCCTGATTTTCTTCGCGCTCACGCTGCTGGCGATTCCGTTCCTCAAGATCGTCGGCGCGTTGTTGCTGGTGTGGATCGGCGTCAAGCTGATCGCACCCGACGATGAAGATCCGCACGGCAACATCCAGGGCAGCGACAAGCTGTGGGCCGCCGTCAAGACCGTGATCGTGGCCGACCTGGTGATGAGCGTGGACAACGTGATCGCCATCGCCGGTGCGGCGCAAGGCGCGCACGACGACCACCACATGCTGCTGGTGATCTTCGGCCTGCTCGTGAGCATCCCGATCATCATCTGGGGCAGCCAGCTGGTGCTGAAGCTGATGGACCGCTTCCCGCTGATCATCACGGCCGGCGGCATGCTGCTGGGCTGGATCGCCGGCACGATGCTGATCTCCGACCCCGCCGTGGCCCGCGTCGACGCCTGGACCTGGGTGCCGAAGATTCCGCAGACCGATGCAGTCAAGTACGCCGCCGGCATCGCCGGTGCATTGCTGGTGCTGGCCATCGGCAAGGTGATCGTGATGCGGCGCGGCAAGACCCCCGCAGTGCCCCACGCCTGACAGGCACATCAGCCCTGCGAACCGACTGCACGAGGAGCGCCGCATGACGAAGATCATTCTGTACGTCGATGACGCGGCGCATGCGTGCGAGCAGATCCCGGCCATCACCGCCGGGGCCGCCCCGGGCGCGCCGCACCACTGGGTGGTGGTGGCGTGCGCGCCGCGCATGGCCAGCCGCATGAGCAAGTGGGTGAGCCACAGCGCACGCGAGAACTGGCGCGCCAAGTGGTTTGCCAAGCTGCAGGCGCAGCTGCTGCCCGCGCTGCGGCGTGGCGGTGGCCATGTGACGCCGGTGCTCGCCACCGGCCCGCTGACCGAGCTCACCGCCGTGTTGAAGCGGGAGCATGCCGCCACACAGGTGGTCGATGCACGGCGCCCGCGCATCGGTACCGAACTGGAGCCCGTGGCCCCGGGGCTCCAGCCGCCGCGGTCGGCCGGCTGGCGCACACTGGGCGGCGGGCTCGGGATGGGCACGCTGCTGGTGCTGGCGCACGGCTTTTTCGAGTAGGCAACGCGCCGCGGGCTGCGGTATCCTGCCCCGATGCGCCTCATCATCAAATGGCTGCTCAGCGCGCTCGCGCTGCTGGCAGTGACCTTTCTCTACAGCGGCGTGGAGCTTCGAAGCTTTCCCTACGCGCTGCTCACCGCCGCGGTCATCGGTGTCCTGAACATGTTCGTGCGGCCCATTCTGGTTGTGCTGACACTGCCCGTGACCATCGTCACCCTCGGGCTTTTTCTCTTCGTCATCAACGCGCTGCTGTTCTGGGCCGCCTCCGGCTTGCTCGGCGGCTTCGTGGTCCACGGTTTCCTGGCGGCGCTGATCGGCTCGCTGATTTACTCGCTGCTGGGTCTGGTGATCGAGGCCGCGCTCGGCGGCCTGTTCGCCAAGCGCTGACGGCAACGCAACGCGCGCTGCGCTTTGCCCCAAAGCGCGGCTAGCGCAGCGGCGGCTCGGCCGCCTGCTCTCGCACCATCACGTCGACCGCGCGGGCGCGGGTGTCGATGATCGACGCCTCGTAGTGGTCGATGGGCGGACCGCCCGGGGTGACGCCCTTGCGCACCAGTTCCTGTGCCGCGCGCAAGCGATCGCGCGCAGCCGGGTAGTCGAAGATGGCGATGTTGGCTTCGGCATCGGCCCGCACCGCTCGCAACGTGTCGCCTTGCGCGCCGTACAGATTGGCCAGCGTGCGCCAGACCAGCGCATCGCGCGGGTTCAGCGCGACCCAATCGCGCAATGGCGGAATCATCGGCGCCGCCTGCCGCGTCGCGATGGCGGCCTGCGCGGCCAGCAGCATTTCAGGTCGATCCTTGGCACTGGCATTCAGCAGGGCGGCGGCACGGGGCGCCGCGCCCGCAGCCAGCGCGATCTCTGCGTCCAGCAAACGCGCCAGCCGGGCGGCCGCTGGGTCACCCGCAGTGCGCGCGTTCAACCGCTCGGCCAGCGCGCGCGCCGCGGCCATGTCGCGCAGGGTGCTGGCCGCGAAGGCGGCGGCGTACAACGTGCCGGCCTGCTGAGCGGGCGCGCTGGCGGCGAATTCGCCACTGCCCGCCGCATTGACCCAGAGGCGCAACACATCGACGCCCGGGCGCGAGAGCACACGGGCGCGCGAGGCGATCATCGCGTGCGTCATCGTCAGGCGCAGCGCGTTCCCGCCGGGCGTTCGTCCGCCTTCGAACTGGAAGCGACCCTGCATGTCGGAGATCCGCTCGCTGTTCAGCGGATGGCTGCGCAGGTACGGGAACGAGCCGTTGTCGTTGAGGCGCGAGGCGTACTGCAGCCGTTCGAACATCGCTGCAGCGCCTTCGGGCGCGAAGCCGGCTTGCGTCAGCACGCCGAAGCCGACGCGGTCGGCCTCGCGCTCCATGTCGCGCGAAAAGCTCAGCTGGTTCTGCATGAACGCCGCCTGGCTGCCCATCAGCACGGCCTGCCCGGCATCGCCACTGTTGCTCTTGCTTGCGGCGATCATGCCGAGGATCATGCCGGCGAGCATCAGCGGCATCTGACGGTTCTGCTTGTCCATCATCCGGGCGATGTGCCGCTGCGTCACGTGCGACAGCTCATGCCCGAGCACGGTGGCCAGCTCGTCGGCACTGCCCACGGCCGCGATCAGGCCGAGGTGCACGCCGAGATAGCCGCCGGGCAGCGCGAACGCGTTGATGCTGCGGTCGCGGCTGAGCATCACGTCCCAGGCGAAGCGCTCGTCCAGTTCGGGCGTGAGGTCGCCACGGGTCCGCGCGGCCGCCTTCAGGCGCAGCCAGATGTCGTCGACGTACGCGTCGAGCACCGGGTCCTGCAGGTAGTCGGGCTCGCGGTAGAGCTCGCGGGCGATCTGGTCGCCCAGCCGCCGCTCGGCGCCGGCCGTCATCTCGCCGTCGCCGCCCAAACCGAGCAACTGCGCGGCGGCGGGTACGGGGGTCAGCACCTGGGTGGCAATCAGAACGGCCGTGCACACCGCCCGCAGCCAGGGCATGGCGGGCTTCCGGGTGGTGGAAATCGAAGTCAGGCGCTGCATGCGACGCGGCACTCCTTGCAAGGTTTCGGGCTCGTATGATGCCCGTCCCTTCCGGAAGGTTCACCCATGTCCTCTCTCACCCACTTTGACGCCCAGGGCCAGGCCCACATGGTCGACGTGGCCGACAAGCCCGCGACCCGACGCGTGGCCGTGGCCACGGGCCGCATCGAGATGCTGGCCTCGACGCTGGCGCTGATCGAATCGGGCACGGCCAAAAAGGGCGACGTGCTCGGCATCGCCCGCATCGCCGGCATCCAGGCAGCCAAGAAGACCAGCGACCTGATTCCCCTGTGCCATCCGCTGGCGCTGACCCGCGTGGCCGTGGCGTTTGTGCTGGCCAACACCGACGGCGGTGGCGTGCCGCAGGTGGCCTGCACCGCCACCGTCGAAACCATCGGCCCGACCGGCGTCGAGATGGAAGCGCTGACCGCGGTGCAGGTCGCGCTGCTCACCATCTACGACATGTGCAAGGCGGTCGACCGCGGCATGACGATCAACGGCGTGCGGGTGGTGGAGAAGCACGGGGGGAAGTCGGGGAGTTACGTGGCGGAGTGAGCGCAGGCTCACGGCTTGCGCGCTGCTCCATCAGTGAGAACGCGACCCGTCGGTCGAGGAGCCTTTCAGCCAGCGCCCGTACTCCTGCGGAAACGCGATCCGGAAACGAAGCGCATGGGCGGCCGCTTCGTCGTCGCGGCCGAGCAGGGTGGCGCTCTCGATCAGTTTCTCGATCACCCGCGGCTCGGGCGAGAAATGCAGCACGCGTTCTGCCAGCGCATGTACGCGGGGCGCGTTGGCGGCAGTGATAGGGGTCAGCATCAGTTCGGCAAAGCGCACATGGCCGGCGAAGAGCCGGGAATCCTGAACGCGTGCGAGCGTGTCGTCGCGGTAGGCGGGCAGTCGCTCGTGGCGCGCCAGGAAAAGCTGGCTCACGCGGGTGTAGTCCCACGCGGCGTAGCCCACCAGCGCCAGCAGCGCGGCGGCAGCGACCGCAGACCCTGCGGATGCGACCGCCTTCATCGCCCGTGGCGCAGATGACTTGACCCGGCGACCCGGCCAGAGCACCCCGAGGCACAGCCCGAAAACGAGCTGGAACGGGCCGTACCAGAGCGGGTACTCGAGCAGGCTGTGCAGCACGATCACGCCCAGCACGCCCCAGACCATCAGCCGCTGCGGGTCGCGCTCGGCCCACGGCCGGGCCGCCAGCACCAGCCCCGCGAAGCCGCCGCAGATCAGCAGGGCCGCGGGCACGCCCAGTTCCACTGCCAGATGCAGCGGCAGGTTGTGCGCGTTGTCGAGGATTTCGACGAAGCGCGGCCCCGGGTAGAGCGTGATGTAGTGGGCAAAGCTCAATTCGCCCCAGCCCCAGCCCGTCCACGGCCGCTCGCCGATCAGTGTGAGCACGTTGCGCCACAGGATCATCCGGCTGTGGCCCATCGGCGCGCCTTCGCGAAGGCGCTGCAGCATGCCCTCGACCGCGGCGCCGCCGGTCAGTTGCGGCAGCAGCCAGCCCGCCGCGAAGTAGAGCGGGATGAGCGCCAGCAGCGCGAGCGGCGGCGGCAGGCGAAAGCGCTGCGGCGGCGCCTGCAGATCATCGGAAGCCGTACCGACGCGGCGCCCGTCCGGCGCCCCGCGCCGCTCCCGCCGCGCCATGAACGCGGCCACGCCGACGATCGACAGCCACTGCAGCAAGCCCGTGCGCGAGGTGGACGCTGCCGCGCCCAACAGCAGCAGCAAGGCCGCCGCCGCGAGCCCGGCGCGCGCGCGCGCCGAATCCGCCGCGCCATACAGCCAGAGCGCCGCCACCAGCGCCATGCTCATCAAGGTTGCGAACTGGTTGCGCTGGCGCAGGTTGCCGTAGGCCTGCCCGCGCTCGGGCGCCGTCGTCCACGGCACCAGCGGCTCGGCCAGGCCGTAGTACTGGAGCAGGCCGAGCACGGCGCTGACGAGGGCGGCGGCGAGCAGGCCGAAGGCCAGTGCGGAATGTGGCAAGCGGATCGGCCGGGTGGCGGTTCCAGCACCGATACAGGCGGCCATCGCCGTAACAGCCAGGGCAGCACAGGCGGTCAGCCACTGCGCTGTGTCTTTGCTTGGATGTAGCGCGATCGCACCACCCAAGATGGCGAGCCATGCCCACGCAGATCGCGACGGCAGCCCGCGCCGCGTGAAAAGCCAGAGCAAAGCGGCGCATGACCAAGTTGCCAGGAACTGCCATGTGTTCGCAGACGGGCCTGCGACCAAGGGAAACAGAAACGGCAGTGCGATCAGGCCTGCTTGCCCACTGCGAAAGCTCCCTGCGAACGATTCCACTGCAACAGTCCCGGTCATCTTGCTAATGGTCATGCGATGCGAACAGGCACCCGACGAGCGGCTGCATTTTTACGACCGACGGCTTATCAATTAAACACAATTGCAACTAAGGTGTGACAATTGCAAAAGCTCGCGTACATCTATTTCGCAGGCTGCATACAAAAGGTGCTTCCGTTGACGTCCGTTGCCTTCCGCCAAGTCTCGCTTGCCTCCCGCCCCCATGGCTTCACGCTTCTTGAGGCGATGGTTGTCGTCGCGCTGGTTGCGATTTTGGCTGCACTGGCTGCGCCGTCGTTTATCGGTGCCATCGCCAATCAGCGCGTCAACTCCGCCTCTCAGGAGGTCCAGGTCCTGCTCCAGTTTGCGCGCGCCGAGGCGGTATTCAAGCGCACCCAGAGCAGCGTTACCGCAGACGGGCAGAAGTGGGAAGCCAAGGTAGGCGCAGCGGTATTGCGCGAAACCGTGCTGCCTGCCGCCGTCACCGTCGAGGCGGGCTCTGCCAACGGCGTGGTGTTCGAAGTGACTGGCGCAGCGCGCCCTGCGGTCGGCAGCGCGCCTTACACCCTGAAGTTTTCTGCCACCCAGGCGTCGCGCGTTCAATGCCTCAGCGTGACTGGGGCCGGGCTGGTTCGCCAGCAAAGAGTGGCCGCAGGGCAGTCCTGTCCTTGAGGCTTTTTGGCTCACTTGTCCGAGTTTCATCTCATGCGTGTCCGCCGCCATCCGTCCCCTGCTAGACAGCACGGTTTCAGTCTGATCGAAGTGCTCGTCGCGGCGCTGATGGTAAGCATCGGCTTACTTGGCGCAGCCGGGATGCATTTGCGCGCCATCGAATACACCGTCGACACCGAGCGGCGTCAGATGGCGGCCATGGTCGCTTCCGAATTGCTGGAGACGATGCGCGGCGATACAGCGATCGTCCTTCTGGCCAGCGGCGACCCCAAGGCCGATCTGGGTGGCTACAAGAAGGAAGCTGGCACCGCGTTGCCCGGGAGTGAGGACGCCGACTGTCAACCGCTCACTTCGAACCCTGAAAAGCGTTTGGGCTGCTGGGGTGCCCGTGCGAAGCAAGTCATCCCTGAATTGACCGATGACCTCATCACCAGCCACTTCGCTGTCGACCTTGATGCCACCAGCCAGCTGATCTCGGTCACGGTGACATGGCCGGTCAAAAAGGGCCAGTGCCTGGACGGAAAAGACAATGACTACTGCACCTACACCCTCCGCTCGCGCCTTTGATCCGATGCGGCAGGCGCGCAACCTGACCGCCGGCAGACGCGTCGCGCGCTCTCGCGCGGCCGAGCGCGGCATTTCGCTGGTCGAACTCATGGTGGCGATGGCCATCGGTCTCTTCATCGTTCTCATCGCGACCACGCTTTACATGAGTGGCACGTCCAACGTGGGATTCCGCATGGGTCAAAGCGAGAACATGAGCAATGGCAGGTATGCACTCGGAACGCTGGACAGCGAGTTCACCAAAGCGGGCTACCGGCGCGATCCGACGCAACCCATGGACGTGGCGTTTCCAGCTGATGCCGCGGCCCTTCCAAACAAATGCGAGTTTGCCGTCGGTCAGGCCATCTATGTGACAGGGGCCGGCGAGCTGTGCATCCGTTTCCAGGCGCGCGACAACAATGAGAAGGATTGTTCGGGCTCTGCTGCCGGTATCGCCGGCCTGGTGGCCTATGAGGGGCCAGCGAATCCTGCCCTCGGCGCCGGCATGTTCGCGGAAAAATATTTCCTCAAGAACGGCGCATTGGTCTGCCAGGCCGGCAACCCGGCGGTAGAGACGCCCGTCGCAGACGGTGTGCAAGACATTCTTTTCGAGTTTGGCGTGGGCAAGATTACCGACTCGCTGGCCGAGCGCCGCGTCGAGAGCTTCATCACCACCACCCCGACGGCAGCCGAAGCAATCCGCTCCTTGCGCTACGCCGTCCTGCTGGCCAGTTCAGGCAAAGGCCTCACGGCCGGCGTGGAGTCGTCCGTGTGCACACGTTGGGCCGAGTTGGGCGGCACGAGTGCCCGCTGTGACACCAGCAAGGGCCAGCTTTACCAGCTTGCCAGCGGCTCCCTCACGCTGAGAAACCTGATGCCATGACTGCTTCCCTATCTTTCATGCGATCCCGTTCGCACGCCAAAGCGCGCCAAGGTGGGGCGGCACTTTTTGTGTCGATGATCATGCTGTTGTTGATGCTCATGCTGGCTGTGGTCGGCATGCGTGCGGTGACGCTCGAATCCCGCATCGCCGGCAATGTGCTGGAGAGTCAACGCCTGCAGGAAACGGCCGACGGCACCCTGCGCGAAGGCGAGCGCGTCATCCAGAAGTACGGCATCTCCCTGGCGCAATGCGCCACCGACGCGGAGCGTCCCTTCGCGGATCTCAAACCCTGCTTCGTTTCCGAAGCCCGGGTTGATCCGATTGGCCTCAACAGCGCCTACACCGTCAGCGCGCAGGCGGCGGGTTTCCAGAATCCCTACGGCTACTGGTACCCCCGCTACATCTCCACGCTATGCCCCAAGGGGTCCAGCGCGACTGCCGCATTGGAGACAGCCAACACCGGCTGTACGGAGTTCTACGAACTCAACGCCCAAGCCACGGCATCGGACGATGGCGCCAAGGCCTGCGGCCCCGACGCGCTTTGCCTGCGCTCTGCAATCAACCTGTTCATCAAATAAACGAGGAGAGCTCACATGCTTCGCTCCCCAGCTTCAAAACGATTGCACTTTCGCGCCACCCACTTCGTCGGGCTTGCAGCAGCGGTCGCCGCACTGCTGTTCGGTCAGCACTTGGCCACCGCACAGACCACCCCTGGCGACACGGCGTTGGCGCAGACACCGCTTTTCGTCAGCGACAGCTATCCGCCGCTGAACATGCTTGTGATGGGCCGCGATCACAAGTTGTATTACGAGGCCTACAACGACGCGTCTGACCTGGATGGCGACGGCGTGATTGACGTGGGCTACAAACCGGACACGATCGACTACTACGGCTACTTCAACAACAACGCCTGCTATTCGCACAGCGCAGACACGTTCAAGCCCACGGCCGTCGCCACAGGAACCAAGAAGAAGCAGTGTGACGGGACGACCTGGAGCGGCGACTTTCTGAACTACCTGACCACCTCGCGCATGGATGCCATGCGCCGGGTGCTGTACGGCGGCATGCGGGTCACCGACACGGCTGCCAGCACGGTGCTCCAGGCCTCCTTCATTCCCCGCGATGCGCACAGCTGGGGTAAGGCTTACGACCCTGCGCGGGATCTGGCGACCTATGACATTGCCAAGTACGCGCCGCTGGGCCAGCCAGTAGCGAACACTCGCCACCTGTTCGCCGTCACCACTACGGCTCAAAGCGGCGATGGGGCCATTCCAGTTTTGCGTGTTCTCAACGATTCCAAATTCCAGATCTGGGAATGGGTGTCGAAGGAACAGCCGGTTGCGCAGAACAATTGCATCGACAACAACACGTCTTGCGAGCGGGGCGCGGCATCGGATGAGTTCAGCATGCTGCCGTCCAGCGCTTTCCAGGACTTGACCATCACGACCTGGAAGTTCAACACCTCGATACCTGGCAACGCTGCGGACATGAGTTCGCGCTTCACGACATTTGCCAACACAGCCAATCTTTGCGGCAGCGGCACGATCAGCGCGATCAACATTACGGGCGGGAACAACAACCCCTACAACGGCATCAACGGGTGCACGCACGAACACTATCTGACGCAGATCGACGGCAAGGTCTACATTCCTGCAGCGGGCAACTACACCTTCGCGATCGACGGCGACGACGCTGTGGAGCTTCAAATCAATGGCAGTACGCTGGGTTGGTACGGCGGCCACGGAAGCAATCGTTCTCAGGGAAACCTGCAGACCTATTCAAAGCAGGTCTACTTTGACAGTGCAGGTTGGAAGACGCTGCGATTCCGCCATGTCGAGGGCACCGGCGATGACAACTGGGGTCTGGCCCTGAAGGCCTCGTACCCCAAGAGCGCGATTGTCGACAAGAAGATCCGCGTGGAAGCCTGTTCCAGTACTAACGCAGACCTGCGCGAAGCCACCTGCAAGCCTTACCCCAACAGCGGCGGCACAACCATCTACAAACCCACAGGGCTGCTGCACGATTTCGGCGAGAACGAGAAGATGTACTTCGGGCTTCTCACCGGGTCGTACCAGAAGAACATTGCCGGCGGCACGCTCCGTCGCAACATGAGCAAGTTCACGGACGAGGTGGATCTGCAGACCGGTCAGTTCAAAGCCGGCGTCAATGGCGTCGTGGCAAACATCGACCGCCAGCAAGCCATTGGCTTCAACGGGTCGTCGTACTCCAACTGCCCCCACATTACGGACGGACCGATCAGCGGCAAGCCCGATCCCTCGAACTGCGCTATGTGGGGCAACCCGATCGGCGAAATGATGTTCGAAACGATGCGCTATTTCGCCGGAGCGACAGGTGCGCACGCCGACTTCAAGTACGGCAACGGATCCAAGGACGAAGGCCTAAAGCTGTCCAACCCGGATTGGGAGGCGCCCTACAAGCCAAAGTCCACAACGGGCGAAAAGGGCGGCGGCTACCAGCACTGCGCCCGGCCTGTGATGACGGTGCTCAGCGACATCAATCCGTCTTACGATTTCAAGCTCCCCGGTAGCCGCTACCAGAGCATTGCGGCCTCGGCGGACGCCCTCAGCGGCTTCAATGTTGCGACTGAAGTGCAAGCCATCGGCACAGCAGAAGGCATTCACGGCAAGAACTTCTTCATTGGCCAGTCGACCGCGGGCAATGCCGATACGGCACCCTCGGTCAAGCGTGTCGATGATTTGTCGTGGGTGCGCGGCCTTTCGCCGCAGGAGCCCAGCAAGGAAGGCACGTACAACTCGGCAGGGGTGTCGCGCTTCGCCGCAAACAACGCGATCTTCGGCAACGCCAAAGGCAAGAACCGCCTGATGACCTATGCGGTTGCGATTGCTTCGCCATTGCCCGAAATCCGCTTTCCGGTTGGCACAACGGGCAACTATGTGACCATTGCCCCGTTTGCAAAGTCGGTGACGGGCAACAGCATCGACGCAACCAAATTCGCGCCGACGAACCAGATCGTCGACTATTACGTCGACCGCATCGCGAACACTGGCAAGGCCGACCAGAACCTCCTGATCAACGCTGGGCGACCCTATGCGGAATTTCGCATCAACTACGAGGACGTTGAGCAAGGTGCTGATCACGACATGGACGCCATCTCGCGCTACACCGTGGCGCTCCAGGCTGACAACACAATCAAGATCGACATGGTTTCGGAGTACGCCGCGGGCGGCATCGGCCAGCACATGGGCTATGTGATCTCGGGCACTTCGCAAGATGGCATGTATCTTGAAGTGCACGACAAGGACACGGCCTCTGTGTTCTATTCACTCAATACGCCGCCCGGCCGGGCACCTGGCTATTGCGTAGGCAGATCGACCGAAGCGGAATGCCAGAACCTGCCCTTGACAGCCAGCCGGACCTTTACGCCCAGCACCACCAGCACGTCGGGCAGTTTCCTGAAGGACCCACTGTGGTACGCCGCCAAATACGGCATGCCGGGGCGCGACCCCGCGACAGTGCTCGGGGATCCGGACAACTATTTCCTGGTCACCAACGCCACTACGTTGAAGGAGAAGATGACCAAGGCCTTCAACGACATCCTGCAGAACAACAATTCGGTAACTGCGGTGTCGGTGACCGTGCCCGAAGGCACCATCGCGGCAGGCGCCGATATCTACCGCACCCGCTTCGAGGCCGAAGGCTGGGTGGGCGACGTCATTCGCGAGAAGCTCACGGAGAGCACCACGGGACTGAACTACGTCAGGCAATGGAGTGCAGCGGAAAAGCTGGCCGCGCGCATGACTGCTTTGACGCCACGGAAAATTCTCTACCCCGCCTCCGGTACTGCGACACCCCAACTGCGCCCCTTTACCTACGCAGCCATCAGCGCGCAGCCCGCTGACGCACATTGGCTTACCGCGCTCAACACCAGCTCTGCGAGCATCGTTGACGGAAAGGCCGAACAGCGCATCGCCTTCCTTCGGGGCGAAAGTGAAACGCTGCGCAAGCGCAAGAAGCTCACGGGCGGGCAACCCATCGTGCTGGGCGACATCGTCAACTCATCGCCACTGCGTGTGGCGGGCGCCATGTACCGTGGAACGGCTGCGGATGCGCTGGAAGGCACCGGCAGCAACTACGCGTCCTTTATTACCGGCCAGGCAAGCAAGCCCGCGATGATCTACGTCGGTGCCAACGATGGAATGCTGCACGCTTTCCGCGCGGACAACGGCGAGGAAGAATTTGCCTACATCCCCAGCGCCTTGCGCACCAGTCTCAACGTTCTGACCGCATCGGACTACGGCGCTAAGGACGGCACGCCGCACCGTTATTTCGTGGACGGCACGCCCGTCGCGTCCGACGTGTACTTCGGCGGCGCCTGGCACAAGGTGCTGATCGGTAGCCTGGGCGCCGGCGGTAAGCAGATCTTTGCACTGGATATCACCGACCCCGCCGCACCGAAACTGCTGTGGGAGTTCGGCGTTGCGCAAAACAGCGACATGGGCAATTCGCTGGCGCAACCCACCATCGCCCGCCTCAACGATCCAGCAACAGGCAAGGGCAAGTGGGTGGCCCTGGTGCCGAACGGCTACCAGGGCGGCAGCAGCAGCACCGGCGGCGCCAACCTCTTCGTGCTCGACATTGCCAATGGCAGCGTGCTCAAAAAGTTTGACCTGGACGGCGGCATGACGGCTGCGGAAGTCACCGCCTCCCAGCCCCTGGGCAACGGCCTCTCGCGCGCACTGGGCGTCGACGGCAATAGGGATGGCAAGGTCGATGTGGCCTACGCCGGCGACCTGGCAGGCAATATGTGGCGCTTCGATCTGCGCAGCGGCAACAGTGCAGCATGGACGGCCCAGAAGCTCTATACCGCAAGGGACACGAGCAACGCGCGCCAGCCGATCACGGCAGCGCCCTATGTGGTGGAGCACCCGATGGGCCGAGGCGATCTGGTCATCTTCGGCACCGGTCGCTTGCTGA
The DNA here is from genome assembly GCA_004210915.1 of Variovorax sp. Taxonomy (GTDB): domain Bacteria; phylum Pseudomonadota; class Gammaproteobacteria; order Burkholderiales; family Burkholderiaceae_C; genus Variovorax. Next base: position 117,769 of record SEGS01000012.1, read on the forward strand.
CGGTGAGCGACAAGAGCAACGCGCAGAAGCAGACCATCTACGGCATCTGGGACCGCTACAGCAACGAAGCCACAGTGCCTGCGCCATTGCCGACCGCCAATAAGGGTCGTGCCAATCTGCAAAGCCAGACGTTCACCGAGCTGGCAACGGATTCCGGCAACTTCGGGCTCTCGAGCAACGTCGTTCAGTGGTTCAAGACCAATGCGACGGGCACGCGCGACGCCGACGTCGAAAAATGGGGCTGGGTCGTCGACCTCCCGCGCAACGGCGAGAAGATGACCTACGACATGACGCTGTACGGGCGCGGGCTGTTCCTGTCGACGGTGCGCACGTCGGACGACCCTTGCGCGGCCGGCCTCAGCGGCACGCTCTACGCCATGGACCCGAACGGCGGCGGCAAGACAGACTACGTTCCGTTCGACATGAACGGTGACGGCAGCTTCAATGCCACCGATGCCATCAACGGCAACACCGTCAGCGGCACGCAAACAGGTGCCGGCAAGCAAACCATTCGTGCCGGGCGCGTGTTCGACCCCAACGCGAATGCCGAACGACGCGTCAACTCCGGGCTGGAATTCGGTCGCCAGAACTGGCGCCGCCAGCCGCCGAATTAACCGGAGCCCCGAGACCAATGAGCAAGCCAGAAGGAACAACCGTGCGCAATGCTGAAAAGGGATTCACCCTGATCGAGCTGATGATCGTCGTGGCCGTCATCGGGATCCTTTCGGCCATCGCCTACCCGGCCTACCAGGAGTACGTGATGCGCGCGCGGCGCGCGGACGCCCAGAGCCTGCTCAACGAAGCCGCCGCACGCCAGGAACGATGGCGCGCGCAGAACGGCACCTACATGACGGGCACCACTGCGACGGATATAGCCAAGCTGAAGCTGCCGCATGGCGACAAGTCGGAGCACGGGCACTACTCGTTGGGCGTTGCAGTGGTTGCCAACGATGGCGGCTACACCTTGACCGCCACGCGCGCTGGCGCACAAGCAGCAGACAGCAAGTGCGGCAATTTCACGCTGGACGCTACTGGCAAGAAGGGGATAGCAGCGTCCACACCGGGAACTGTGGAAAGCTGCTGGCGTTAGGGCGCGTCGCGGGGCCTCGCTTACAGCTTGGTTTGGCGACTTGTGTCTGCCGCTGCTGAACTGGCGGAAGTGCTGACGGAGGATTGGGCCGGCGGCGCCAGCAGGCCTTGTGGATGAACGCCGCCGCCCGCCCGGACCTCCGGGTCTGACAGAAACATGGCGTGCATCTCGACAACGCGTGAGGTCTGCCTCGATCACGAGGTGCCTGGCGATGCGGAGCAAGCGCCTCTTGTTCAGTAAGGTCAGGTCGATGTCCAGCGGCGTGCGCGTCATCCGGCTTCGCATCGATGCGCCGAAGTAGATCCAGTCCAGAAGCGGTTCTTCTGGCGTGGGAGCGTCGTCCATCAGATTCGCGCCGGCATGGCGAAGAAGCGGAAACTGGCCGCCTACGTCCGCCGCTTACCGACCTCTTGATCCGTCCATGATGGGTCGGTCGAGATAACGCAAGTGACTGTATCGCCGATGTTTTTCGTGACGCCTGCCTGCTCCAGCACCAGCGAGACTCACGACGCTCGCGACCCGCAGGTGCAGTGCCGCCACCGCCGATCCCACGCTGGCGTGCCCCACGCGGTCTCAGATACACGCCTTTGATCACCTGAATGAGCTTTGTCGCGGCGGCCACGTCGCGCAGCCAGCGGGCGAGTGGATATATTTGCGTTACACAGTAATCTGAAAGTTACGTTTGCTTATGGCCGCGACCATTTTTTACGACGGCGAATGCCCCTTTTGCAACAAGTACACGGCTCTCTTGCGTCTGCGGGACGCCGTTGGGCCAGTTGAACTGGTGGACGTGCGCCGACATCCGAACATCGCCCTTAACCTGCAGCGAGCTGGCTTTGATCTTGACAAAGGAATGGTCCTCGAGACTGACGGCAAGCGGTACCACGGTGCCGATGCAATGAACCGCATCGCCTTGCTCAGCAATGAGAGAGGGCCGTTTAATTGGATCAATGCGCGCTTCTTCGGGAAGCCGTGGTTAGCCAGAGCTTTATATCCAGTCCTGCGCGCTGGCCGCGGGGCCACGCTGTTCGCGCTCGGACATGAGCGGATCGGCAAGAACCCTGCGGCGGAGCTTTCTGCATTCGCGGTGTTTGCCCACGCTTTTGGCATGTACGCCTTTGCGGACTCGCTCTACCAATTTTTTGCCGGGTACTCGGTGCCCCAGACTTGGGCGTTCGGCGCGCTCGGTTTGTACCTGCTCGTGCGGCCCCGCTCACCCCGCATCTTCTGCTTGCTGTCAGCACTAATGCTGGCTCAGGAGATTGCAAAGGCGCCGGTGCAGTCGAATCACGCCCTCTTGGTAACCTTTGCGCTCTTGGCAATAGCGGTCGCGGGGGTCTACGTTTGGTTGCGCGGGCGATCATGGCTTGCCTTCATGGAGGCCTTCTCCCCAGTCGGCCGCCTCCTTCTGCTGACGATGTATTTCTTCGGCGTCTTCCACAAGATCAATACCGGTTTTCTGAATCCAGATGTGAGCTGCGCAGTGGACCTGTGGAAAGCCATGCCAAGCCCGCTCTCGTCACTTGATGGGCTGTGGTGGCGCCAAAGCATGATTTATGGGACGTTGCTCGGGGAGGCAATCATGCTTGTCGGCTTGCTCTTTCACCGGACCAGGTACGTCGCCGTGATGCTCGGCATCGCATTTCATTCAATGCTCGCTCTCAGTGGCTACGGCTTCTACCTTGCCTTTAGCACGCTGACCATAGCGCTCCACCTTCTGTTTCTTTCGCCCGGCGCGGCCACGCGAATCACGACGGCGCGAACATGGCGCCTCTTACAGAGTAGGCTGCACACGCGCGGCGGGCTCATTGGCATCGCCGCATGGGCGGCGGGCTTGATCGCACTGACTGACCTAGGTCAATTCACCTCAGTGGCACTGCTTTGGCTCCCATGGTCGGTCTGGCTGATATGCCTTGTTGGGCGGCACGGCAGAGAGAGACGCGGAGAGAGTACGGTCGGTCCTGCGATCTGGTCACGCTCGATGGCGCTGAATTTAATCAGCGCTTCTTTCGTGCTGAACGGTTTCTTGCCCTTCCTGGGATTAAAGAACGCTCAAGCTATGGCCATGTTTGCAAACCTGACTTATCAGGAGGGTCGGAGCAACCATCTTCTGTGGCCGGGCCCGCAGTGGTTCGGATACATGCGTGACGTCGTGGAACCAGTTGGCGCGACGAAGCAGATCATTCTGCAAGTGGGCAACGAGCGCTTCATGCCCTACTACGCCCTGCTCGACTTTCTCGAGCGCAACGAAGCGCAACAGGTTTCATTTATTCGAGGTGCAACGCTGTATGAGAACCAGAACACGGTCACACTTGCTGATGACATCCATGCCAATCTTCATCCGCGATGGGTGCGTAAGTGGTTCCACTTTCGCAGTTTCAACTCGTCGGAAAGCGAAGCATGTGAGCGCGGTCACTGAACCAGCCGTCGGCACTGCGGGCAGCGCCACCCAATAAGGCGACCTTTACTGGACGTGAGGTGCTCATCGGTCGGGTCACACCACGATACGATCAGCAAGCCATTGCCCAGCGTTCCGACGTACGTGCCCGAGCTCCGCTGATTCTGTCGAACTTGCAGATAGGCATGAGGGCAGCCAGCCTGGCTGCACCCCACACCGCCCGGCAAGAGATTCGCACCAGACGGTTCGAATTTGAGTCAGGAGAATCCGTGGAAATCCCATCTTATCGAATCAGACGATGGTCAGGCTCTTGGCACTGTTCTTCCCCCCGCGGGAGTGCGCCCAGGCTGGGCGCACACGTGAAAAAGCCGCCCGAAGGCGGCTCTGTACTTTCAATTGGCTTGCTTGATCAGGTAGCAGCAGCAGTCTTACGGCATTCTGCAGGCACGTACTTCGAGTTGATCGTGCCGACGGCGCCTGTGCCGTAGGTCGAGGAAGCAGATTTGCAGTTCCACGAGATCGAGCCCGCCGTCGGGATCGTCGAAGCGGTAGCAGTGCCAGCAAGGGCGGTGCCGGTGGGGGCGCCATCGACCGGGGACAAGATCAGCGTCTTGCCGCCATCAATGGCTGCGTCATAGGTGATGGTGATTGCGCCAGTGGTCGCGTCAATCGCGAGAGACGCCACGTTCTTGGTCGCCGAAGGTGCGACCCAGCCGGAAGCGAACGGAGCACCGTTCGCTGCATTCTCTGCGACAGCGGTCTTTGCGGAGCCCGCCAGTGAGAGACCTTCCGTGACCTTTGCGCGCACGGTGTAGTCCTGGTAAGCCGGCAGAGCCACGGCAGCCAGAATACCGATGATCGCGACAACGATCATCAGTTCGATAAGGGTGAAACCCTTTTGCACATTGCGTGCGATGGAACGAGCGTTCATTTGAAAGACTCCAGGTTGGTTAAGAAGCCCGGAGATCCTCCCCGGTGCGCTTTCTCATTGCAGACGGCGTGCCAGCCTGGAATCGACGGTCCCTGACAGTTGTGCTGCGCATTTGTTCACGAATCGGTTACATCGAGTGACACAAACGTTGTGATCGTGCCGTCGGCGAGGTGACAAATTTTGTCAGGCGCCGGATTTTGTCGTCCGTGACTGTATAGCTGCTGCGAGTCGAAAATTGATCAGATAGGGCTGATATGCCACACTTACTACTCATATACTATTTTATGAGTAGATCAATGAGCATTTTGGACGATCTGGCTCGCGCGCGCAAATCCGCAGGCATGACGCAAGCAGAACTCGCCGCCGCCGGCGGCCTGAGCCGCATGACGGTCCAGCGGATCGAGGCCGGCGACATCGACCCGCGCTTGTCGACCCTGCTGGAAATGGCACGCGCGCTGGCGCTGGAGCCGATGCTGGTTCCAGGCGAGCTGCGCGCCGAGGTTGAAGCCTTCCTGCGTTCCAGCGGGCGCATGCTGGGCCAGCCACCCGGCGCGGGCGCGCCGCCTTCGGTGATCGATGACCTGCTGCAGGGGCGCAGCCCGTGACCACGGCCATCCGCTATCTGCGGATGTCGCTGCATCTGCCCGACCGCACGCGGCGGCCGATCGGCTACCTCTCGCAGTACGGCGACATCCTGCGCGTGTCCTTTGATGTGGATTACATCGACGATCCGCGCCGCCCGGCGCTGTCGCTGGCCTACCGGGGCAGCGACGAGAACGCGACGCGCGCCATCCTCTCGTCGGCGCGCGATGCGCGATTGGTCAGCACCACCGGGCGCTGGCCGCCGTACTTTGCCAACCTGCTGCCCGAGGGCCACAACCGCGACCGGCTGGCGCGCGAGCGCGGCTGCACGCCCGACGACGAGTTCGAGCTGCTGGCCGCGGCAGGGCACGACCTGATGGGCGCGCTCGAAGTCGAGCCTGTGCCGCTGCGCGAAGGCATTCCCGACGTGGTGCGGCACTGGCACACAGCGCTGGGGCTGGACGTGCTGGAACCCGGTTTCGTCGAAACGCCGGTGGAAGACGCCGCATCGCTGCCGGGCGTGGTGACCAAGTTCTCGGCAGTGCAGGAGGGGCGGCGCTATGTGGTCAAGCGCCATGGCGCGGCGGGCGACTACATCCTGAAGCTGCCGTCGGCGCGCCATCCGGATCTGGTAGCCAACGAATACACGGGCTATCAGTTGTGCAGCGCATTGGAGCTCGACTGCGCGGCCGCGCGGGTCATTTCGCGTGACGAGGCCGACTTGCCGGAGCAGGTGCCCTTCGGACAGATCCTGGTGGTGCCGCGCTTCGACCGCGGGCCGGACGGCCAGCGCATCCACATGGAGGAATTTGCGCAGGCGCTGCAATACGCGCCGCTGCACAAGTATGGCAAGGACCTGGTGGCCGACTACGCGGCGATGCTGCGCGTGCTCGACCAGCTCTCGGCCCGGCCAGTGGCCGATGTGCGCGAGTTCATTGCGCGCTTCGTGGCCTTCATGCTGATGGGCAACACCGACGCGCACCTGAAGAACTGGGCCCTGCTGTACCCCGACGCGCGCACGCCCCAGCTGGCGCCGCTGTACGACCCGGTGTGCATCACCGCGTTTTTCGAGGCGGTGCCGCCGAGCGACTACGCGGTCAACCGCGCGATCGATGCGCGCCTGCGCGCCTTCGGCTGGGACGAGCTCGAAGCGCTGCTCAAGCGGGCGCGGCTGCTGCGCGTGGGCAACCATGTGCGGGTGGCGAAAGAGCTGGTGCGCCAGGCACGGGCCGACTGGCCGGCGTTGCTGAAGGAGGCGCCCGAGGCGGTGCGCCGCTCGGTGTCTGAAAGGCTGGCGGGGGGGCTGGCGCTGACGCGGTAATCAGATGTGCAGCACGCCGTCGGCCTCGAGCCAGCGGATGTCCCGCTGTTCGAGGCCTTGCGCGCGCAGACCGTCTGCGAAGGCAGCGATCTGGCTCATGATTTCTTCGGTTTCCGACGGCTTGGTGTGCGTGATGTAGACCGGGTAGTTCCGGCCGGGCCCGATGAGGGCCAGCTCGTCGGCCAGCGTGGCGGGCGACAGGTGCAGGCTGCGTTCAGCCAGCGCCTGTTCACGGTTGCTGAACGCGGTTTCGATGACCAGCGCGCCCACGTCCATGGCGTTGACGCGCTCCCAGAAGGGGCTGTTGCGCTCGGTGTCGCCGCTGAAGACCCAGTGCGAGGTGCCCTCGACGCAGCGCACGGCAAAGCCGCAGGTCGGCACGGTGTGCACGGCCGGCAGCACTTCGATGTGCTTGAGTTGCCGGCTGCCCAGCTGCAGTTGCTGGCCGATGGCAATTTCATGAAAGCTGACGAAGGGCGATTCGCGGCTGGGAATGCTCGCGAAATCCGGCCAGATGACGTTGTTGAAGACGTGGGTGCGCAGTGCGTCGATGGTGGGGCGCAGCGCGTGCACGCGCACGGGCTGCGTGCGGCGGCTGGCGATGGCGTCGATCATCAGCGGCAGCGCGGCGACGTGGTCGAGGTGCGAATGGGTCAGCACGACATCGTCGATCGCGGCCATTTCGTCGAGCGTGAGGTCGCCGACGCCGGTGCCGGCATCGACGAGCAAATCGTCGTCGACCAGAAACGAGGTCGTGCGGCAATTCCTGGCGATGGCGCCCGAGCAGCCCAACACGCGCACCTGCATGAGAAAAGACCCTTTGTTTGCTGTCACTTGGTATCGAAGCGGGTTGCACCGTCCCACTTCGGGTCTTTGGGCTGCAACGCCATGGAGGCTAAACGTTGCGCATAGAGCTGGTAAAGGACTTTTTTGGCATCTTTCGCGAGGAGCGGTGCCAGCAGGTTTTGCCCGGTCGCCCAGTCTTGCGCGGCATAGGCGGCCAGCATGTCGGACCAGCGCGCGACTTGCGCCTGCTGTGCGGCATCGGCCTCGGCAAGCCGGGCTATCGGAAGGAAAACATCGACCGCCTGAACCTTGCCTTTGACACGGACGCGGTCGATTTGCTGCCACAGGAAATCGGGCGCGCGCGCGCGGGTGGTTTCGCTGGCGAGGATCTCGACACCGAACTGCCCGCTCAGGCCCTCGAGGCGCGACGCGAGGTTGACCGCGTCGCCGACCACCGTGTAGCTGCGGCGCACCGCAGAGCCCATGTCGCCGACGCTCATGACGCCGGTGTTCAGGCCGATGCCCACGCTGATGCCGGGGCGCCCGCTGGCCAGGTAAGCGTCGTTGACTTCGCGCACCGCGACGGCCATCTCGAGCGCGGCCTGCACGGCCAGTGCGGCATGGTCCGGCGTGGCGACAGGCGCGCCCCAGAAGGCCATGACGCAATCGCCCATGTATTTGTCGACGGTGCCGCGGTGGGCGCGAATGATGGCGGTGAGGCGGCTGAACACGTCGTTCAGGAAGGCCTGGAGTTCGGCCGGCGCCATTTGCTCGGACAAACGGGTGAAGCCGCGCATGTCGCAGAACATGACGGTGAGCTCCCGGTTTTCGGCGCGCATGCTGTAGCGCTGCGGGCTGGCGAGCATCTCGTCGACCAGTTCGGGCGGCACATAGGTGCCAAAGAGCTGGGCCAGATCGCGCCGCGAGCGCGCCTCCACGAAATAGCCCCAGCTCATGTTGGCGGCGAAGGCAAGGGCCACCATGATCAGTTGCACCGCCAGGGGCATGACCAGTTGCAGGTGCAGGAAGAGCCAGGCGTTGAGCGCGGCCAGCCCGGTCGCGGTGGCCAGGCCGAGCAGCACGGCCGAAGAAGCCGACAGCAGCGACATGCCGATCGCCAGCAGCAGGCCCGCGGCAAGCACCATCAGGATGTCGTAGCCGACCGCGTAGTCAGGCACGACGGGCAGGCGGCCATCGAGCAAGCCGGAGATCACGTTGGCGTGCACTTCCACACCGGGAAAGGTCGCGCCGGCGGGCGTGGCGCGCAGGTCTTGCAGGCCGGGAGCGGTGGCGCCGACCAGCACGATGCGGCCGGCCAGCGCGCCGGCCGGCAGCTTGCCGTCGAGCACATCGGCGGCCGCCACATAGGGGAACGAGCCGCCGCGCGCGCCGCCGGGCCCGCGGTAAGGCACCAGGAGGCTCGCGCTCTGGTCGACCGGAATGCGCACCGGCGTCGCACCCTTGACCGCGAGGGATTCCAGCAGCGGACGCGCGGGATCAGGGCCGGGCGCGAAAACGGGCGCCACGTCGGGCGAGCCTTTCGCCATCCGATAGACGGCCAGGCCGAGTGACTCGTAGTAACCGTGCGCGGCTTGGGGGCCGTCGTAGCGTGCGAGCAGCGGCGCGGCGCGGAGCACGCCGTCGGCGCTGGCCTCGGGAACGAAATTGGTGAAGCCCGCGCGCGGCACGGCCTGCGCGAAGGCGGGCAGGCTGGCGCCGAAGCCGTTCCAGCGCGCCACGCCGCCGTGCTGCGCGGGGAAAGCGGCCAGGGGCAGGGCGGGCGCGGGCAGCTGCCCGCGGGCGCGCGGTTCGTCGGTCTGCGTGAAGTAATAACCAAGGGCGGCGCGCTGGCCCGAGAGAGCGCGCGCGAAGGCCGCATCGTGGTCGAGCGCTGGTGCCAGCTGCTCGACCTGCGCCGTGAAGCCGTTGGCATCGCGGAGTGGCCCCTCCGCCATCTCGCGCAGGCGGGCGAGGCCGGAGCTGTGGTCGGGCTCGACGAACATCACATCGAAACCCAGCACGTCCGCTTGCTGGCGCGCGGTCAACTCGGTGGTCAGCCGGGCCAGCTTGTCGCGGCTCCAGGGCCACTGGCCGAAGCGCTGCAGGCTGGGGTCATCGACGTCGACGATGACGATGCGGGGGTCGAGCGTGCGCGGCATGGTGGCGCGCAGCCGGGCATCATAGATGTAGTAGTCGAGCCGCTCGATCAGCGGCAGGCGCCAGTAGCCGGCCGCATGGGTCAGTGCCAGCAACACCGGGAGCAAGGTGATGACGATCCGCGGCCAATGGCGGCGCAGCGCGTTCATCGAATCAGGAGCCCGCTGCCGGTGCCAGGCGCGGGCGGAACCAAGGCTTTACAGGCCGACGAACTGCATCCGCGTGCCGCCGAGTTCGAGCAGGTCGCCGTCCTGCAGCGCCACGGCTTCAGTGCCGAGCGGCTCGCCGTTGAGCAGCGTGCCGCCGTCGATGGGCGAGACCACGTAGCCCTGAATCCGGCGCGTGACAGCGGCCACGGCCACGCCGGGCTTGCCGATGGTCGTGACCACCTTGCGCAGCGACAGTTCGCGGCCGGCACCGGCGCCCGAGAGGACGCGGATGACGGCAGGGCCGACCTCGCCGCCGAGCGGCGCAGTTTCCGTGGGAAGGGACGCCAGCGGGATCGGGCCCGACGGCGGCGGCGCGATGTTGCGCACCACCGCGCCAGTGTCGGCCGCCTCACCACCGAGCAGGTACCGCAGCTTGTACTTGCCGACTTCCACCACGTCGTTGTGCTCGAGCGCCTGCTTCTTGATGGCGCGCGCATTGACGTAGGTGCCGTTGGTGCTGTTGAGGTCTTCAAGGTAGACGTCGTTGCCGATCATGTGCAGCACGGCGTGCTCGCCGCTGATGGCCAGATTGTCAATGACGATGTCGTTGTACGGCCGCCGCCCCAGCGTGGTGCGGTCCTTGGCCAAGGTGACTTCCTTGATGACAACCCCATCGATCGAAACGATCATTTTCGGCATGGCCGACTCCTGCGTTGTTATGCGTCTTGCGATCCCTGCGGATAGAAACCCTCTCCCGGAAACCGCTTGCCTAGCGCCCCGAATGTGCGTCTGCGCTGGCCAGAACAACCGAAATGTTGTCCCGGCCGCCATTGTCGTTCGCAGTTGCAACCAAAAGTGTTGCTTTTTCCGAAAGACTGTTAACTTGTAACAATAGTGTGAGAATCTGCGCGTCTGACACCATCTCGCTCAGGCCGTCGGAGCACAAAAGGTACAGGTCGCCGGCCTGTGCACGATGTTCGTGCATCTCCAGATCGACATGCCGTTCGATCCCTACCGCCCGTGTCACCAGGTTGCGATGTGGCGATGAAGCCGCCTGCTCGGGGGTGATTGCGCCCGCGTCGAGTTGCTCCTGCAGCAGCGAATGATCGCGGGTGAGGAGCTTGAGCTCGCCCGCGCGGAGACGGTAACAGCGTGAATCGCCGATGTGCCCCACGATCGCGCGATGCGCGCCGAAGGCCGCGAGCACGAGTGTGGTGCCCATTCCTTGAAGTTGCACGTTGGCCGCGCCCGCGTCGAGGATGGCGGCATTGGCCTCGTCCACACCGGCTTGAAGGGCTCGCCGCACCGCCCGCGGGTGTGCAGACGGACCCGCATGCGCCAACCAGCGCCCAAAGCTAGCCTGCAGCAGTGCGATCGCCATGCCGCTGGCGACCTCGCCGCCGTTGTAGCCGCCCATTCCGTCGGCCAGGATGGCCACGCCCAGCGACGCATCGAAGGCAAGTGCGTCCTCGTTGTTGGCGCGCACACGGCCTGCATCGGTGAGCGCCGCGAACGCCCAGGTCAGGGGCGCGGCGCTGGCTGCAGCGGCAGAGGACGGGGCATGGGCCATGGCGGGACTGTTATGAATCAAAAAAGCGCCCGCAATCAGTGATTGCGAGCGCTTTGTGCTTTGTAGAAGGTTCCGGCAGGCGTTGAGGGCCTCAGATCTTCGCCTTCAGCAGCTTGGCCAGTTCCGAGAAGTTGCGCGTCACAGTGAAGCCGCACTCTTCCATGATGGCTAGCTTGGCATCGGCCGTGTCGGCACCGCCCGAGATCAGCGCGCCGGCGTGGCCCATGCGCTTGCCGGGAGGGGCGGTGACACCGGCGATGAAGCCGACGACCGGCTTCTTCATGTGTTCCTTGCACCAGCGAGCCGCGTCGGCTTCGTCGGGGCCGCCGATTTCGCCGATCATGATCACGGCGTCGGTGTCCGGATCGTCGTTGAAGGCCTTCATTACGTCGATGTGCTTGAGACCGTTGATCGGGTCGCCGCCAATGCCCACTGCCGACGATTGGCCGAGGCCGATTTCGGTCAGTTGCGCGACCGCTTCATACGTCAGCGTGCCCGAGCGGCTCACGACGCCGATGCGGCCCTTGCGGTGGATGTGGCCGGGCATGATGCCGATCTTGATTTCGTCGGGCGTGATCAGGCCGGGGCAGTTCGGGCCCAGCAGCAGCGTCTTCTTGCCGCCGGCCGCTTCCTTGGCCTTCATCTTGTTGCGCACTTCGAGCATGTCCCGGACCGGGATGCCTTCGGTGATGCAGATTGCCATGTCCAGGTCGGCCTCGACGGCTTCCCAGATGGCAGCCGCGGCGCCCGGCGGCGGCACGTAGATCACCGACACGGTGGCGCCGGTTTGCGAGGCGGCTTCCTTGACCGAACCGAAGATCGGGATGCCGAAGATCGACTCGCCGGCCTTCTTCGGGTTCACGCCCGCCACGAAGCAGTTCTTGCCGTTCGCGTATTCCTGGCACTTTTCCGTGTGGAACTGACCGGTCTTGCCGGTGATGCCTTGCGTGATGACTTTGGTGTCTTTGTTGATGTAGATCGACATGACTGTTCCTTAGGCTTTGACGGCTGCCACGACCTTCTGGGCCGCTTCCGCCATGGTGTCGGCGCTGATGATGGGCAGGCCCGAGTCGGCCAGGAGCTTCTTGCCTTCGACTTCGTTGGTGCCTTTCATGCGCACCACCAGCGGAACCTGCAGGTTCACCGCCTTGCAGGCCGCGATCACGCCGGTGGCGATGGTGTCGCACTTCATGATGCCGCCGAAGATGTTGACCAGGATGGCCTTCACGTTCTTGTTCTTCAGCATGATCTTGAAGGCTTCGGTCACCTTCTCGGGGGTGGCGCCGCCGCCCACGTCGAGGAAGTTGGCCGGCTCGCCGCCGAACAGCTTGATGGTGTCCATGGTCGCCATCGCGAGGCCGGCGCCGTTCACCAGGCAGCCGATGTCGCCGTCCAGGCTGATATAGGCCAGGTCGAACTTGCTGGCTTCGACTTCGGCCGCGTCTTCTTCGTCGAGGTCGCGCAGCGCCACGATCTCGGGGTGGCGGAACAGCGCGTTGCTGTCGAAGTTGAACTTGGCGTCGAGGGCGACGATGTTGCCCTTGCTGTCGCGGTTGAGCGGATTGATCTCGACCAGCGAGGCATCCGTCGCCATGTAGCAGGCGTAGAGCTTCTTGAAGACGTCCACAGCCTGGGCAGTGGAGTCGGCCGGGATGCCGATCGCGTCGGCGATTTTCTTGGCCTGCGCATCATCGAGGCCGGTGAGCGGGTCGATGAATTCGGTGACGATTTTCTCGGGCGTCGAGTGGGCCACTTCCTCGATGTCCATGCCGCCTTCGCTCGAAGCGATGAAGGCCACCTTCTGGGTCGCGCGGTCGGTCACGGCCGAGACGTAGTATTCCTTCTGGATGTCGGCGCCGTCTTCGATGTAGAGGCGGCGGACCTTCTGGCCTTCGGGGCCGGTCTGGTGCGTCTTGAGCTGCATGCCGAGGATGTCGCCGGCGAGCTTCTTGACGTCTTCGATCGACTTGGCGACCTTGACGCCACCGCCCTTGCCGCGGCCGCCCGCGTGAATCTGGGCCTTGACCACCCACACGGGGCCGCCGAGCTTCTGGGCGGCTTCCACCGCCTCCTGCACCGTGTATGCCGGAATGCCTCGCGGCACAGGCACACCGAACTTGGCAAGAATTTCCTTGCCTTGGTACTCGTGAATCTTCATGAGGGTGTCTCTCGGAACGAGGTTTGAGAACGGGAGATTTGGCTGTTGTCCACGGGCCTCTGCGCCTGTTGGGCGGGGGGCGGCGAACAACCGGGGACTGTATCATGGGGCGCCGCATGGCCAGAAGTGGGCCGCTGCGGTCAATACGTACTTTCTCCAGAGGCAATCGAGGCTCCCACCATGCCCAAGGTCTTCATTGACGGCGAAGCCGGCACCACCGGCCTGCAGATTCGCGAACGGCTCCAGACGATGGCGCAGATCGAACTCGTGAGCATCGCGCCCGAGCTGCGAAAGGACGTGGCTGCCAAGCGCGAACTGATGTCGGGCGTCGACCTGGTCGTGCTGTGCCTGCACGACGACGCCGCGCGCGAATCGGTGGCGCTGATCGACCAGCTCGAGGGCCGCCGCCCCAAGATCATCGACGCCTCGACCGCGCACCGCACGGCGCCGGGTTGGGTGTTCGGATTCCCGGAACTGGTGGCCGGCCAGAAGGAGGCGGTGGCCAAGGCCGAGCGCGTGGCCAACCCGGGCTGCTATGCCACCGGCGCGATCGCGCTCGTCCGCCCGCTGGTCGATGCCGGGCTGCTGCCGGTCGACTTTTCGATCGCCCTGCCCTCGGTCAGCGGCTATTCGGGCGGTGGCCGCACGATGATCGAGGCCTACGAAAAGGGCGAGGCGCCGCTGTTCGAGACGTATGCGCTGGGGCTCAAGCACAAGCACATCCCCGAGATCATGAAGTACACCGGCCTCACCCGCCGGCCTGTCTTCATTCCCTCGGTCGGCAATTTCAAGCAGGGCATGCTGGTGCAGCTGCCGTTGCACCTGGACGACCTGCCGGGCCGGCCCAAGGCGGGCGATCTGCACGCAGCGCTCGTGGCGCACTATGCCAAGAGCAACACGCCGGAGCAGTTCGTGCAGGTGCTGCCGCCCACGGAGGACGGCAAGATCGATGCGCTCGCGCTCAACGACACCAACCGGCTCGAGATCCGCGTGTTCCCGAACGAAGACCACCGCCATGCGGTCGTCATCGCCCGGCTCGACAACCTGGGCAAGGGCGCCAGCGGCGCGGCGGTGCAGAACCTGAAGCTCATGCTGGGGCTCTGAGCGGCGTGGCCATCGAACTCAAGAAGGAAACGCAGGCGGCCGCGGTCGCCTCCATCGAACGCTGGTTCACCGAGGAGGTGGGCGAACGCATCGGCAACCTGCAGGCGGCCGCCCTGCTCGACTTCTTTCTGAAAGAGGTCGGGCCGAGCATCTACAACCAGGCGATCGCCGACGCGCAGCAGCAGTTGATGGCCCGCGTGGGCGAGATCGACATCGAGTGCCACGAGAGCGAGTTCGCGTTCTGGAACGCGGGCCGCCGGCGCGGCACCTGATCAGGCCGACTCGAGCAGCTGCTTCAGCGCCTGCAGGTCGCGCGCGATCCAGGCCGCGTCGCGCTCGAAAGCCGGGTCGTCCATGCCCGGCTGGCGCAGCAGCGTGAACTGCAGCTCGCAGCGGCCGGCATCGACCTCGATCACACGAAACGGCACATAGACCTCGGGCACGCCTTCCGGCAGCACCCAGTGGTCCATCACGCCGAGATCGTTGGCCGGCGCGAAGCGCAGGCGGGCATGGCCGGCCGGCGTCTGGGCGATCCAGTGGTCGCCGTCACGCGTGACGGCGCCGTCGGCGAGACCGCTGGCCCATTCGGGCAGGCGCACGGGATCGGCCGCCACGGCATAGGCGCGGCGCCAGTCGCAGGCCACCTGCCGCGTGACCACGCGCGACGGCGACGACTTCGTTTCATTCATCGGGGTCATGTCGAAGCACCTTCCCAACAACAGCGCATGTGAAGCCGCGCGCCAGCAGGAAGCGCGTCTGTTTTGCACGTTCCGCCGCGTCCTGCGGCAGCGTGCCGAAGCGGCGGCACCAGACTTCGCGTGCGCGTTCGAGTTCGCTGCCGCGCAGGCCCGCAACGGCTTCGGCCACCGCCGCGGGCGCGATGCCCTTGTGCAGCAGTTCCTGCCGCACGCGCGCCGCGCCGAGCCGGGCCGCGCGCTGGTGCAGCACCGACTGCACCACCCTCGCCTCGCTGATGAAGTCCTTGGCGGCCAGCTCGTCGAGCGCTCGGGCCAGCGTGCCGGGTTCTTCTTCGTACTTCGAGAGCTTGCGCTCGAGCTCCGCGCGCGAATGCTCGCGCTGGCTCAGGAGGCGCAGGGCCCGGCCCTTGAGAGATGGAGCGCCAAAGGCCATGGCATCGAGGCCTACTTCTCGGGCGTGACGTCGACCGCCTCGGCCAGGAGCGGAATGCCCAGCGATTCGCGCACCTTGTTCTCGATCTCGCGCGAGAGCGACGGGTTCTCGCGCAGGAATTCGCGTGCGTTGTCGCGGCCTTGGCCGATCTTCTCGCCGTTGTAGGCATACCAGGCGCCCGACTTGTCGACGATCTTGGCGGTCACGCCCATGTCGATGATCTCGCCCTCGCGGCTGATGCCCTCGCCGAACAGGATGTCGAACTCGGCCGTCTTGAAGGGCGGCGAAACCTTGTTCTTCACCACCTTGACCTTGGTCTCGTTACCGATCGCCTCGTCGCCCTTCTTGATGGTGCCGATGCGGCGGATGTCCAGGCGCACCGAGGCGTAGAACTTGAGCGCATTGCC
>SEGS01000084.1 GCA_004210915.1 Variovorax sp.
AAGGGCAAGATTCCGCCGCTGGTATATGCGGTGGTTGTGGTCGAGACCGACATCGATGCCTCGGGCAATGTGTTGCGCGTCGAGTTCAGCCGCACGCCCAGCCACGCCCCTGAAGTGCCGCCGCTGATCGCCGACCTGATTCGCAAAGCCTCGCCGTTGCCCAGCCCCGGCAAGCTGGGCGCCCACACCTATGTCGACACCTGGCTCTGGGACAAGGGCGGCAACTTCCAGCTCGATTCGCGCACGCTCGGCCAGCGCAGCCGCTGACCCGCTTCCTGATCGCGTGCAGCCCTGCGCGGGGCGCCGCTATTCGAGGCCCAGTTCCTGGATCTTGCGCGTGATGGTGTTGCGGCCGATGCCCAGCTTCTGCGCGGCTTCGATGCGGCGTCCGCGCGTACTGGCCAGCGCCGTCAGGATCAGGCGCGATTCGAAACGCCGCGACAGCGCGTCCCAGACATCGGTGCGGCCCGTGGCCAACAGCGCATGGGCTTCGGCTTCGAGACCCCGCTCCCAGTCGCCCGTCGATGGCGCCTCGCCAGCAACCACAGGATGGACCAGCGTTGCGGTGGTGGTCGAGGCCTCGCCCGCTTCCGCGACCGGCGCTTGAAGCAAGGCGGCCGGTGCGGGCGCCAGTGCCGGCGCCGGCAGCTCGGGCGCAGCGGCCGGCGCGGCCATCACTTCGGGCGGCAGGTCTTTCGTCTCGATGACCTGCGCGGGCGCCATCACGGTCAGCCAGTGACAGATGTTTTCGAGTTGCCGGACGTTGCCCGGAAAACCGAAGGTCGCGAGTTGCTTGAGCGCAGGGTCCGAGATGCGCTTGGCTTCGACGCCCAGCTGCTTGGCGCTCTGTTGAAGGAAGTGCCGCGTGAGTGCCGGCACGTCTTCGCCGCGCTCGCGCAGCGCAGGCAGCCGCAGGCGAATCACGTTGAGGCGGTGGAACAAATCTTCGCGAAAACCGCCGAGCTTGACGCGCTGTTCCAGGTCCTGGTGGGTTGCCGCGATCACGCGCACATTGGCCTTGACCGAGTTGTGGCCGCCGACGCGATAGAAGTGCCCGTCGCTCAGCACGCGCAGCAACCGCGTCTGCAGATCGAAGGGCATGTCGCCGATTTCGTCGAGAAACAGCGTGCCGCCTTCGGCCTGCTCGAAGCGGCCACGCCGCATGGTCTGCGCGCCGGTGAAAGCGCCACGTTCATGCCCGAAGAGTTCACTCTCGAGCAGGTCTTTGGGGATGGCCGCGGTGTTGATGGCAACGAAGGGACCGTTGGCACGCGGCGAGTGCTTGTGCAGCGCACGCGCGACCAGTTCCTTGCCGGAGCCGGACTCGCCGGTGATCAGCACCGTCACGTTGCTTTGCGAAAGGCGGCCGATGGCTCGGAAGACGTCCTGCATTGCGGGCGCCTGGCCGAGCATCTCGGGCGCAGCCTGCATGCGTTCTTCGGCCACTTCTTCGCGCTGGCTCTCGTCGACCGCGCGACGGATCAGTTCGACCGCGCGCGGCAGGTCGAAGGGCTTGGGCAAGTACTCGAACGCACCGCCCTGAAAGGCCGACACCGCGCTGTCGAGGTCGGAGAAGGCCGTCATGATGATGACCGGCAGCCCCGGATGGCGGGCCTTGATCTTGTCGAGCAAATCGAGCCCGGAACCGCCCGGCATGCGGATGTCGCTCACAAGGACTTGCGGTCCCTGCATCTCGTCGCCGTCTGCCACATCGAATGCAGCGAGCACTTCGCGCGCGTTCGTGAAACTGCGCGTGGGGAGGTCTTCGCGCAGCAGCGCTTTTTCCAACACGAAGCGGATCGATTGGTCGTCATCCACTATCCAGATCGGCTTCATGCAGCTCCTTGTTGCCTGGCTGCTAGGGCAGCGGTATCAGTATCTTGAAATCGGTTCGGCCCGGCATGCTGTCGCACTCGATCACCCCGTGGTGTTGTTGTACGAAAGTTTGCGCCAGTGTCAGACCCAACCCGGTTCCGCCATCTCTGCCCGATACGAGCGGAAAGAAGATGCGGTCCTTGATCGTGTCCGGTACACCCGGGCCGTTGTCGATGACATGCAATTCCAGTGCCAGTCGATACCACTGCTTGTTGAAGATCACCTGCCGAGCGACGCGCGTCTTGAACGTGATCTGCGCATCGCCTGCGGCACGCCGTTCGGCCAAGGCCTGCGCCGCGTTGTGCGCGATGTTGAGCGTCGCCTGGATGAGTTGTTCGCGGTCGCCGCGAAACTCGGGAATCGAGGGATCGAAGTCGCGCTCGATGTGCAGGTCGCGCGGGAACTCGGCAAGGATCACGGAGCGCACACGCTCGCAGACTTCGTGGATGTTGACATCGCCCACCACGTGCGGCCGACGGTGCGGCGCCAGCAGGCGGTCGACCAGCGTCTGCAAGCGGTCGGCCTCGTGGATGATCACTTGCGTGTACTCGATGAGGTCGCGCGACTCGACCTCCATCTGCAGCAATTGCGCCGCGCCGCGGATGCCACCCAGCGGGTTCTTGATCTCGTGGGCCAGGTTGCGGATCAGTTCCTTGTTGGCCAACGCCTGGTCGATCAGACGCTCTTCGCGGTCGTGGCGCACCTGCTGCTCGAGCGGCGTCATCTCGATGATGAGTTCTGCCGCCTTGTCCCCCTGCGCGATGGTGACTTGAACCGGCAAGGGCTCGTAGCTGGCGCGGCGCAGGAAGGCCTCGTAGCGTAGCGTGGCGAAATCGTTGCTGCGTGCGCCGTCGATGGCCGTGCGCAATACGGCGGGCTCGTTGAAACAGGCACCAAAGGCCGAGCCTTCCAGGGTGCGACGCGAAGTCCCCAGTGCATCTTCGAGCGCCGCGTTCGCGAACACCACGGCCCCGTCGCCATCCACCACGGCGATCAGCGTCGCCAGAAAATCGAAGGCCTGGAAGCGCTTGCTGGCGGACGCCGATTTTCTGAAGACCATGGATCAGCGGGGCGCCGGCACGCGGCCGATCTCGCGGCGGATGCCCGCGATATCGCTCTCGTTGCGGGCGATGGCTGCCTTCATCTCGGCCACACGGTCCAGGTACTTCTGGTAGTTGCGGCTTTCGGCGCCCTGCTTCTCGGGTTCGCCGTTGTTGTATTCCTTCAGCAGTTCGGCCTGCTTGGCTTCGGCCTTGCGCAGTTCGGATTCCAGCACCGAGCGCGCCTCACCGTCGCGCGCGCGCTGGTCCACGCCTTCGACACGCGGGCTTCCCGCGGGCGCCCGTGCAGCGGAAGACGAGCCGCCGCCGGAGGCCGCAGGCGCCGCGTTGCCCGCCGGGCGGGTGCCCTGCACGACCGTCACGTTGCCGCCCTCCATCACCTTGCACCCACGCTGCTGAGCCACGGTCGCGTTGTTGGTGTATTCGTTACCGCAACGCCAGACGCGCTCCTGCGCGTGGGCCTGGAGGCCGGCGAGTGCCGCCATCGACAAAAGCAGTGAAACGATCTTCATGGTGATGTGAGTAGTCCGGGGAAGGCGGTCATTTTCGTGCAATTCGATACGCGCCGGTTCCAGGACGTTCCCCCCGAATGAAAAAGGACGGCACAAGCCGTCCTTTTTTAACGAGAACCGCCCCCCCTGCTGCACGCAGCGCGGAAGGCAAATCCGCTTACAGCGAGTAGTACATGTCGAACTCGGCCGGATGCGTGGCCATGCGCATGCGCGTGACTTCCTGCATCTTGAGGTCGATGTAGGCATCGATGTACGAATCGGTGAACACGCCGCCCTTGGTTAGGAACGCGCGGTCCTTGTCCAGGTTCTCCAGCGCCTGGTCGAGGCTGTGGCAGACGGTCGGGATCAGCGCGTCTTCTTCCGGCGGCAAGTGGTACAGGTCCTTGCTGGCAGCTTCGCCCGGATCGATCTTGTTTTCGACGCCGTCGAGGCCGGCCATCAGCAGCGCAGCGAAGCCGAGGTACGGGTTCATCAGCGGATCGGGGAAGCGCGCTTCGACGCGGCGGCCCTTGGGGTTTGCCACGAACGGAATGCGGATCGAGGCCGAGCGGTTCTTGGCCGAGTAGGCCAGCTTCACCGGTGCTTCGAATCCTGGCACCAGGCGCTTGTAGCTGTTGGTGCCGGGGTTCGTGATGGCGTTCAGCGCACGGGCGTGCTTGATGATGCCGCCGATGTAGTGCAGCGCGAATTCCGACAGGCCGGCATAGCCGTCGCCAGCGAACAGGTTCTTGCCATCCTTCCAGACCGACTGGTGCACGTGCATGCCCGAGCCGTTGTCGCCGACGATGGGCTTGGGCATGAAGGTGGCAGTCTTGCCGTAGGCGTGAGCCACGTTGTGGATCACGTACTTCTGCAACTGGACCCAGTCGGCGCGCTGGATGAGCGTGCTGAAGCGGGTACCCAGTTCCATCTGGCCGGCATTGGCCACTTCGTGGTGATGCACTTCGACCGGGATGCCCAGCGATTCGAGCACCAGGCACATCTCGGAACGCATGTCTTGAAAGCTGTCGACCGGGGGCACCGGAAAGTAGCCGCCCTTGACGGCCGGGCGATGGCCCGTGTTGCCGTGTTCGTATTCCTTGTCGGTGTTCCACGAGGCTTCTTCAGAATCGATTTTCACGAAGCAGCCCGACATGTCGTTCTTCCAGCGCACGCTGTCGAACACGAAGAATTCGGGTTCCGGCCCGAAGTAGGCGGTGTCGCCGAGGCCCGAAGCCTTCATGTACGCCTCGGCGCGCTTGGCCAGCGAACGCGGATCGCGCTCATAGGCCTTGCCGTCCGAGGGGTCGATCACGTCGCAGGTCAGGATCAGCGTCGTCTCTTCGAAGAACGGATCGATGTTCGCGGTGTTCGGGTCGGGCATGAGCTGCATGTCCGACGCTTCGATGCCTTTCCAGCCGGCGATGGACGAGCCGTCGAACGCATGGCCAGAGGTGAACTTGTCTTCATCGAAATGCGAGACCGGCACGGTGACGTGCTGCTCTTTCCCGCGGGTGTCGGTGAAGCGGAAGTCGACGAACTTGACCTCGTTTTCCTTGACGAGCTTGAGTACATCGGCGACGGTCTTTGCCATCAGTTTCTCCTGAGTTGGAAGGGTTGGTTGGAACTACGAAGCGAGAGAATGCAGGTTCTGTGCCATTGTGGCGCACGATCAAGACGCGCCGGAAAGGATCGAAAATCCCGGAAATCTGGCAATCGATCGACGTGTTGGTGCACTGCCTATTAACGCACCAATTCAGGGCCAAGACGCGCATCAAAACTGTGCAAGCCCTCGATCAGGTCGGCGTACGCGGCGTCGATGACTGCCGGATCGCCCTTGACGCCCAGTTCGATGTGGCGGCCGTACTGGGGGTGGTCGACGCTGGGCAGACTGAATACCTTGATGCCCGCATAGGTCGCCTCGAGGGTCTGCATCAGCGGGGTGAGCGTGGCCTCCATCGCACCGAAAACAATCACCGATTTTTCGCTGCCCTGCCCCTGAAAGAACAGCGGCTGGTAGCGGGCATCGAGCACCGACTCGATCATCGGCCAGGCCATCACGGGAAAACCGGGCACAAAGTGCACGTCGCGCACACTGAAGCCGGGAATCTTGTTGTACGGATTCAGGATGAGCTCCGCGCCTTCCGGGAACACGCCCATGTTGAGCCGATGCACGTTGTCGGGGCGGTCGGGTTCGTAGGGCACGCCCTGCTCGGCGGCCGTGTCCTGCATGCGCTCCCGGATCAGGGCCTCGGCCTGCGGATGCAGGACCAGCGGCACGCCAAGCGCGGCGGCCGCGCACTGGCGCGTGTGATCGTCAGGCGTCGCGCCGATGCCACCCGTTGAAAAAACGATGTCGCCCGAGGCGAACGCGCGCGTCAGCGCGGCCGTGATCCGGACGGGCTCGTCGCCCACGTATTCGGCCCAGCCCAGGCACAAGCCGCGCGCGGCCAGCAGTTCGATGACCTTGGGCAGATGCTTGTCGGCGCGCTTGCCCGAGAGGATCTCGTCCCCGACGATGATGAGGCCGAAGGTGCGGGTCATGGTGCTTCTCCCGGAATGCGCAAGGGGGCGGCCTCGATGACCGCGGGGCTGTCGGCGGGGCCCACGACCGACGTCGCGCGTTGCGCCCGCAACTGGGCCAGCGCATCCAGGCAATAGTGCGAGAACCACAGCGCCGAGAACGCGAACACCAGCGTGTAGATCCAGATGGCCAGCGGCACGAGCACGAAAAAGGCCGCGGCGAACAACACGCCCGAGGCCCAGACGATGCTGGGCGCAGCGCCGAGATAGCCGCACAGGATGCCGATGCCCAGCAAGGGCAGCCGGTGGATGCGCAGCAGCGTGGTGCGCTCTTCGGCGGTGGCGTGTTCGGCCAGCGCATCGAAGCTCATCACGCGGTACGTCAGCCAGCCCCAGATCAGCGGCGGCAGGATCAGCACCAGCGGCGGAATCAGCCAGAGCGGCATCGACACCACCAGCGCGACCAGCGCCAGCAGCGTCAGCCCCAGGGAGCGCGCCACGCTGCCGATGAACGATGCGCCCTTCTTTTGCTCCAGCGAAGCGAAGCGGCGGTCACCCACCAGCCGCGTCAGCGCCGGCGCCATCAGGCCGGCCACGAGCAGCAGGGAGACGACGACGATCAGCGGCGTCGCGGCGACCACCACGATCACCGGCGCCAGCGCCGCTGTCACGTCGCCCGAGAACCAGCGCCCGATCCAGCCCCAGAAGCTCGACAGCAGGGGCCACGCGTCCAGCGCCTCGCGCGTCCACGTGACTGTGGCGTCCCAGTAGAAATAGCCGAAGACGGCGGCCAGCACCGCCATCAGGGCCAGCGGCAGCAGCGAGAGCACGATGACGCGGGGCAGCATGCAATACGCCACCGCGCGCCAGAAGGAATCAAGAAGAAGGCGCATCGGGGCCCGAGGATACGGGAGGATGGCCGTGGCGCCCAGCCAGAGGCGCAGATTGCCCGCGACCGGCGCCGGCCGATTCAGGCGCGCCCGGCCAGCCGGCGCAGCCCCAACCATTGCTGGCGCCAGAAGCCCCGCCCGTAGTCGCGCACTCGACCGGTCGCGTCAGGCTCGACCTGGTCGCGGATGCCGGTCGGGTCGTAGCGGTCGTCGAAGTTCACGGTGCGAAACAGCATGTCCCACCAGGGCAGCAGCACGCCGAAGTTGTGGCCCCCGAGCGTCCGCGCGCCGCGCGACTCGTGCCCGATACCGATGCTGTGATGCAGCCGGTGGAAGCGCGGGCTGATCCAGAGCCGTTCGCCCAGCACGCCGAAAGACAGCCGGAGGTTGGCATGCTGCAGGCTTTCGCTGAGCTGCGTCAGCGCCACGACGGCGATGAACTGGCCGGGCGCCACACCGATGAGCTGGGCGACGATCACGATGATCATGTCGTGCAGCACGTCGTCGAGCAGGTGGTTGCGGTTGTCGCTCCACATGGTCATTTGGCGCTGCGAATGGTGCAGTGCGTGCAGGCGCCACCACCAGTCGAAACCATGCTGGCCGCGATGAATCGCGTACTCGACCGCGTCGAGCACCACCAGGTAGATGACGAAAGCCACCCAAGGCACGTCGGTCACACCGGGCCAGAGGCCATCCAGATGCAGGCTGCCCCAGCCCGCCGCGCGCACGGCGCCTAGCGCCGCATCGAACAGCGGATCGAGCGCGAAGAACATCGCCAGGCGGAACAGGCCCAGCCGGTGGATCAGCGTGTACAGGATGTCGGTGCGGATCGCCGGGCGGTCGATCACAGGCTCTGCGGGCCGCAATCGCTGCAACGGACCGATCACCAGCAGCAGCACCGCAATCTGCATCAATCCGACGAGCAGCCAGCCCGTGGCATCGAAAGCTTCTTCGACGCGGCCGCCGAGGCCAACCGCATACACCAACGGCTGCACGACCGCCTCGAACAGCGCCTGCTGCAGCGTTGCGAATCCGTCAGCCAGCCAATCCATGGTCGGGTTCCAACTCAGGGATGCGCTGCGATCCAGGCGCGGAAGTCAGGGTGCTCGCGCAAGGTGCGAAAGCAGAAGCCCTTTTCCTTCAATCCGACGATCAGCGGTTCGAGGTTCGCGGGCGCCCACGGGTCGGTGCGCGACCAGATGCCCAGGTGCGCGAGCAGGATGTCGCCCGTGCGGATGTTGGCCAGCGCCTGCGTCAGCAGCTTCTCGTTGCTGAACTTCTCGCTCGGCAACTCGTCGCCCAGGAAGCCCGCGGGCGACCAGCCGACGTGCGCGTAACCACACGACCGGGCCGCCGCCAGCAGCCTGGGCGAGGTCTTGCCGCCCGGCGCGCGGAACAGCGGCAACGGCTTCTTGCCGGTGACGAACGCGAGCCGATCGGTTGCGCGGCCGATTTCAGCGCAGTAGCGGGCGGCATCCCAGGTGAACTGCCGCCCCGCGAAAGCGCCGGCCGACGGCGCGATCCGGAAACGCGGCTCGATGCTCTTGAGGTCGGCGCGCCAATAGGCGTGGTCGTAGGTGTGCGAGGCGAACTCGTGGCCTTCCGCGGCGCGCGCCTTCCACCAGGGCGCCCACTGGTTGTCCAAGCTGTCGCCGCCGCTTTGCGTGCGTTCAGCCGCGGCGAAGAAAGTGACCCGGACCTGCTGCCGCCGCAGCACGTCGGCCACCAGCGGCGCGACGCCCATGTGGCCGGTGTCGAAGGTCAGGTACAGCGGGTTCTCGCAAGTGGCAGCGACCGTCGCGCCGGCCAGCGAGAAAGCACCGGCGAGCGCGACCATCGCGGCGCGAAGCTCAGCGCTTCGCATGATCGAGCGTCCAGACGCCGTGCGGCGAACGGCCCACGTTGACTTGGCGCACCACCTTGCCGCTCGTCAGATCGAGCACGCTGAGCTTGCGCGCCCAGCGCGAGGTCACGTAGAGCGTCTTGCCGTCGGCCGAGACATCCATGCAATCCGGTCCGCCCGGTACCGGGTAGGTGTCGCTGACCTTCAAGGTCGCGATGTCGATGCGGCTGATGCTGTTGGCCACGCGGTTGCTCACGAACACGCCCTTGCCGTCGCCGGTGGCGCGGAACGCATGCGCGCCCTTCCCTGTCGGAATCTGGCCGACCAGCTTCGGCTGGGCGCCGGCCACATCGAACACTTGCACGCCGTCGCTGCCCGTCAGCCCGACCAGCAGCGTTTTGCCACCATGGATGCCGAAGACATCCGCCGGCATCGGACCGGTGGCAATCCGCCAGCGAATGGTCTGCGTCGGGAGGTCGACGGCGATCAGCTCGTCACTGTCCTGCATCGTGACGTAGGCGGTGGTGCTGGTCCCGTCGATCCAGATGTGGCTGGGCGTCTTGCCCGTGGCGATGCGCTTGACCAGCTTGGGTTCGGTACCGTCCCACCGGTAGATGTCGACGTGGTTGAGGCGATTGGCCGCCGTCACGAACCACTTCATGTCGCGCGAGAACTGCAGGTGATAGGGGTCGATCACGCCATACAGCACCCGCTGCACCTGCCCCGTGCGCGGCTCGAGGAAGGTCAGCGAATCGCCCGCCGAGTTCGCCACGATGACCGAGCGCTCGTCCGGCGTCATGTAGAGATGGTGCGGTTCCTTGCCCGTCGGAATGCGCTGCTTCTCGGTCCAGGTGGCGGGGTCGATCACGCTCACACTGGCATCCAGCGAATTGAGCACGAAGAGCGGGGCCGGTGTGCGCGAGGGAGCCGCCCCCGCCGCGTTCTGCGCCGTGGCGCCAACGCTGGTCAGAAGGCACAACAAAAAAGCCGCCAGACGGCCGCGGCGGCGAGAAAACAAGCGCAAGGGGAGGCTCCGGGAGAGGACGGGCCAGTTTAACGAGCGAGCCTGCCGGCCCGCTGACAGTTAACGGCCGAAACCCTTGTTGTCGACACTCTGCCGAACGCGATGATGCAGGCGCAATTCACCGAATGTCCGGGGCAGCCTGTCGCAATGCCAGCAGATCGGCCTCACGCAGCCAGCGCCACTGCCCGGGTGCCAGGTCGGATGGCAGCACCAGGCCGCCCATCCGGCTGCGGTGCAGCCCTTCGACACGGTTGCTCACCGCGGCGATCATGCGCTTGACCTGGTGGTACTTGCCTTCGGTCAGCGTAAGCCGCAAGCCCAGTTCGCCAGTCTGCTCACAGGCCGCGGCACGCACCGGTTTCGGGTCGTCATCCAGCACAACCCCCGCCAACAGCTTCTGGATCTGCGTTGCATCCACCGGGTGTTTGGTCGTCACCTCGTAGACCTTGGGCACGTGGTGCTTGGGGGAGCCCATCCGGTGGATGAACTGGCCATCGTCGGTCATCAGCAGCAGGCCCGTGGTGTCCTGGTCGAGCCGGCCGATCGCCTGCACGCCTTGTACTGCGCCCTTGTTGGGTCGCAGGCGCAGCGGCGACGGCAACAGCGTGTAGATGCTCGGGTAGGTCGAGGGCTTCTGCGAGCATTCGGTGCCCGCGGGCTTGTGCAGCATCAAGTAGGCCTTGGCGTGGTACTCCCACGGCGTACCCTGCACGCCGAAGGCCGTGCCCTCTTCCACGTCGATGTCGGCCGAGGGGTCGGTCTCGACGGCCCCCAAGACCGTCACCAATCCTTGTTGAATCAGGCCGGCGCAGACGCGCCGGGTCCCGAAACCCTGGCTGTAGAGGATGTCCTGCAGCAGCACAGGTCAGTAGCCCAGCGCGAGGCCGGTGTTGCGACGCGGGTCGTTGGCGCCGTAGAAGCGGTTGTTGCCCACCGGCTTGCCGCCGAGCGCAGGCGCGCCCACGACGATGGCGGCCAGGTGGTTGGCCGGCTGCGGCACGCCGAGGTTGTGGCCCATGTCGACCAGGATCTTGCGGGTGTCCGGGCTGATCGCGAAGGTTTCCATGTTCGTCACGTCCGGCAGCCATTGCTGATGGAAGCGCGGTGCGTCGACGGCTTCCTGCACATTCATGCCGTAGTCGACCACGTTCAGGATCGTGTGCAGCACGGCCGTGATGATGCGGCTGCCGCCGGGCGTGCCGACCACCATGACGGGCTTGCCGTCTTTGCTGACGATGGTCGGGCTCATCGAGCTCAGCGGGCGCTTGCCGGGGGCGATGGCATTGGCTTCGCCCTGCACCAGGCCGTACAGGTTCGGCACGCCGATCTTCGAGGTGAAGTCGTCCATCTCGTTGTTCAGCAGCACGCCGGTCTTGTCGGCCGTGACCTTGGCGCCGAACCAGTCGTTCAGCGTGTAGGTGACCGAGACCGCGTTGCCCCACTGGTCGGTGATCGAGTAGTGCGTGGTGTTGCTGCCTTCATGCGGCGCCACGCCCGGTTTGATGTCCTTTGACACGCCGGCCTTCTTCGGATCGATGACGGCGCGGATCTTGGCCGCATAGCCCTTGTCGAGCAGTCGGTCGAGCGGGTTCTTCACGAAGTCCGGGTCGCCCAGGTAGCTGTTGCGGTCCACATAGGCGTGGCGCATGGCCTCGATCTGGTAGTGCACGGCTTCAGCCGAACGGTAGCCCAGATCCTTGAGCGGATAGCCTTCGAGGATGTTGAGCATCTCGCAAATCACCACGCCGCCCGAACTCGGCGGCGGCGCCGACACCACGCGGTATCCGCGGTAATCGCACTCCACGGGCGCGAGCTCGCGCGTTTTGTATTGGTCGAGGTCGGCCTGCGTGATGATGCCCTTGCCCGCCTGGCTCGACGCGACGATCGCCGCGCCGACCCAGCCCTTGTAGAAGCCATCGGTGCCCTTGGCGCTGACGGCCTTGAGTGTTTTGGCCAGGTCCTTCTGCACGAGCTTCTGTCCGACGGCGAAAGGCTCGCCCTTGTTCAGGAAGATGGCGCCGGAAACCGGGTCTTTCTTGAAGTCCGCGGTTGTCGTGTGCAGCATGTCGATGTCGCCCTGCTCCAGCGCGAAGCCCTTCTCGGCCAGTGCGATCGACGGTGCGATCAGCGCCGCGCGTTGCATCGTGCCGTACTTCTCGCGCGCGAACTCCATGCCCGACACCGTGCCGGGCACACCGACGGCGAGATGGCCGTGCGTGCTCAGGCCCTTGATGACGTTGCCGTCCTTGTCCAGGTACATGTTCGCGGTGGCTGCGAGCGGCGCCTTCTCGCGGAAGTCCAGGAAGGTCTTGCGGCCGTCGGCCAATTGCACGGTCATGAAGCCGCCACCGCCCAGGTTGCCGGCGGCCGGGTAGACCACGGCCAGCGCATAGCCCACGGCCACCGCAGCGTCGATGGCGTTGCCGCCCTTCTTGAGCACGTCGACGCCCACCTTCGACGCCAGATGTTGCGCGCTCACGACCATGCCGTTCGCCGCGGCGACCGGTGCGACCGAGGCCGCGTGCAAGGGCGCGGTGGCGACCAGCGCCGTCGCCATGGCGACCGTCAGTCGCAGTTGGAAAGGCCAGTTCATGGGTCTCATTTCTTGTCTCCCGGCGGTTGAAAAAAACTGATCTGTCAGGCTGCAAGCAGGCCCTTGCGGCGGAGATCGCGCAACGCCAAGGCCACTTGCTGTTGGGTGAATTCGCGCAAGCCGTTCTCGTCGGTCAGCGGCTTCTCGTCCTTGATGAAGCGCAGGCGCTCGGCGCGGGCTTCGGCCGCCAGATGCTCTGCCAGTGCCTCGTGCGTGTGCGCGCCGTCGAGCAGCGGCAACAGGCAGCGCTCCAGCAGGGACAGCGCCACCAATTCGTGCCAGAGGTTGCAGGTACCGGCGGTGGCGCCCGCTTCGAGCGCGAGACCGGGTGCCTTGCGCACCGCGTCCTGCGCGCGCGGCAATGCATCGATGACTGCGGCGGCCTGCACCGGTGTTCGGCGGATGCGCACGGCGCCGAGGATCAGCAGCTCTTCCAGCATGGCCAGCACCGGCGCCTCGACCACGGCGCGCGGCTCGCCCGTGCGCGCCGACACCTCGGCCAGCAGCGCGTCGACGGGCACCGAGGCCGGGTAGCGCTCGTCGAGCACCTGGGCCGTGGCCTTGTGCAGCGGCAGCCGCAGCGTGACCTTCAGGTTGCGCATCGCATTGCAGGGCTGCGGCTGGCTGTCGAGGGTGAAGGGCCCGCCGTCCTCGGCCGAGAAAACACCGGCATACGACAGGGCACGCATGCGCTCGGTGTCGAGCCGGTAGCGGATGTCGGGCGCCCGGTCCTGCTTGACCAGCAGCGTCTGGCGGAAGGTGCGGTTGACCAGGAAGTCGAGGTACTGCTCCATCATCACCTGGCTGCCGCCGCACTCGCGCAACAGCGGCTCGCGCACCTTCTCGCCGTAGTTCTGCACGAACATGGTCGACGGCTCGGCATCGGCCAGGTAGGCCAGGCCGTGCGCCGACGCGCGCGCCACGAACTCCTTGAAGTAGCAAGGCGCGTTGCACGGTTCGAGGAACTCGTGCAGCAGGTAGGAGCTGTTGGAGCCGCGCACGATCGGCATGGTCTCGTCGAGCGTTTTCTTGAGCACGCTGTCGGCCCGCGCCGATTGTTCGAGGAACTCGAGCATGCCGCGCGCGTACGAGAGCTTCTCGTCCGGCGTGTCGCGCGGGCCGCCGCGCAGGATCATCGCGTCACGCACGATCTCGCGCGCCTTCCAGCCCGGGTAGACGTTGTAGCTGATGTAGGCGACGCCGTTTGGCGCGAGATTCTCCGAGCAGACGCGCAGGATCGCGTCCTGCACCGGGCCCGGGACCCAGCTGTAGACGCCGTGGCACACGATGTAGTCGAACTGGCCGAAGGACGCGTCGATCTCGGCGATGTTGAAGGCGCGCAGTTCGATGTTCGACAACCCGGTGTGGCCGATCGCGACCTGGCCTTGTGCCACCTGCACCGACGACAGATCGACCCCCAGCGAGCGCGAATCCGGATGGCGCGCCGCGAAAGGGCTCAGGTTGCCTCCGGCCGCGCAACCGAGTTCGAGCACGCGAGCGTTCGCAGGCGAAGGCGCATCGAGACCGAACAGGAAGGCCAGCGATTCCAGGTGCTCCATCGAGGTCTGCGGGAACGGGTGCGAGTCGTAGGGCACCGCATCGTAGTAGTCGGTGAGCGTCGAAGTGAGGGAATCCGTCATGGTCGTCCTTGGAGTCGGTCTGGCAAGGGGCGCAGCCCGTGCGACGTGCGCTGACTATAGTCGTCCGCATTTGCCGCGAGGTCCCGACAGAAGATCGTCGGACACCGAGCGGCGCAAGGCGCTGAACTCGAAGAAACGCTGCCCAGGAAAAAGCCGAAGGCCGTGAACCTCCGGCTTGGCGGCGACGCGGGCCGCTATCGCGCACGGCAGGTAATTCAAGAGGAACCAGGCAGCGCGTTCGTCCAGCGCCGGATCTTTCGGATCTTTCGGATCTTTTCAGGTCCCTGCTGGAACCTGCTGTATGTGTGGTGGAGCTGGGGGGATTTGAACCCCCGTCCGCAAGCCTTCTTCGCGCAGTTCTACATGTTTAGTGATCTGATTTGAATCTCGCTTCCTGAATCGCGCAGTCACACGCTAAACAGGACGCCAGCACCCTATTTTCTCGTTTCGACCCAAGGTACCCGGATCGAAACCAGCCCATGTAATTATCTTTGCAGCCGGGAGGTTTCAGATTGCTCTGTCACCCCCTTGCCCAGCCCATCGGCCTGCTGTTGCAAAGCTCACCGGCAATTAAGCGGCGAGTGCGAAACG
>SEGS01000085.1 GCA_004210915.1 Variovorax sp.
ACCGAAGCGGAAGGTGTTCTTCAGCCCGCGCTCGACGATCTGGTCGGCCACGCCGACGTCCACCACGTGCGGCAGGTTGTACTTGGCCGCGGCCTGCGTCGTCGCCAGGCAGATCGCCGATGCGAAGGCACCGACGATGGCCGACACGCCGGCTTCGTTCATCTTCTCGACCTCGGCCGCGCCGGCCTGCGGCTGCGACTGCGCGTCGCCGAGCAATGCCTCGAGCTGCGCACCGCCGAGCGACTTGATGCCGCCGGCCTTGTTGATGTCCTCGATGGCGAGCTGCGCCCCGAGTCGGCACTGCTGGCCCGAGTAGGCCAGCGCCCCGGTCACGGGATGCAGCACGCCGACCTTGACGGTCTTGGGCTGCGCGCCGGCCACCAGCGGGAATGCCACGGCAGACGCCACGGCAGCGGAATTCGACATGAAGCGGCGACGGTTTTGCATGGGGACTTCCTTTTGGCTTTTCTTCAGTTGAACGAGGCGGACAGATCGTTGCTGACCCACACCTTCGCGTCGATGCCGCCCACGCGGGACAACTGCATCTCGTAGGTGTAGCGGTCGGGTCGGTAGAAGCCGTGCAGCCATTGCACCGGGCGCTCGGCGTCGTCGTAGAGGCCGACCTTGACACCCGACTCCTCGAGCAGCACCAGAATCGGCTTCTTCGCCAGCTCGCGCCGGCCGAACTTGCGCGCGACCTCGGCCGGCACGTAGGTCGT
The DNA here is from genome assembly GCA_004210915.1 of Variovorax sp. Classification (GTDB taxonomy): domain Bacteria; phylum Pseudomonadota; class Gammaproteobacteria; order Burkholderiales; family Burkholderiaceae_C; genus Variovorax. Next base: position 720 of record SEGS01000085.1, read on the forward strand.
GATGTGCGACAGCGGACCGCCGCGTGTGGACCGGACCCGCACGGCTTTCTGAACCGCTTCGCCGGGTTCCATCTGCAGCGCGGTCGCCACCGCGGCGGACGCGGCGACCGCCTCGACGCTGACCACCTTCACGGTGGTGCGCAAACCCATGCTGACCAGGTTCTCGAGCAGGCCGACGAGGTTGGCCCGCTGGACCGGTTCGACGCCATTGCGCGCCCGCGCCTGCGGAAGCGCGGGCACCGGGCGCGTGCCGCGTCCGGGCTCGCGCGAGATCAATCCCTCGTCGGCCATGCGCGCCAGCGCACGCCGTACCGTGACGCGCGCCACACCGAACTCGGCCATCAGCGCGAATTCGCCCGGCAGTCCGCCCTCGAACCGGCCTTCGGCCAGCTGTTCGCTGAGCACCAGGTAGATCTGGTGGTACTTGGGCAACGGCATCAGGGACATGGCGCTAGAGACCTTGCATGCCCTTGTCGAGAAAGCTCAGGTCGAAGGCATTGGCGAACTTGAAGCTGGCCGGCACGTCCGGCTGCTTGCGCGCCCGGTTGTCCAGGTTGAGGAACTCCACGTTGACGTCGAAGTGCTTCTGCGTGGGCACCGGCGTCTTCATGTACATGCCAACGTTGTTGGCGAACACGGTGTCGAAGAGACTGGCGTCGAGGTCCTTGAAGTAGTCGCGGGCGAACGCCTTGAACGCCGCCGGGTCCTGCGTCATCGAGCGCAACGCCAGCGCGATCCCGCGGCAGTAGGCGGCCAGTTCCTTGGGCTTGTCCTTGGCGGTCTTCTCGGTCACGCTGGCGGCGATGTAGAGGAAGTCGGCCAGCTCCGGCGGCGGGTTGGTCACCATGTTGAACAGGTAGGTCGCGCCGAACTTCGCGATCGCCACGTCGGAGGCCGGCGACGACAGGCAGAACGCATCGATCTGCCCCTTGTCGAAGGCGGCCAGCATCGCGCTCGGCCCGCCCTGAACCGGCACGATCTGGGCGTCGCGGTCGGGATCGATCTTGCCGCGCTGCATCAGGTAGCGGGTCAGCTGGTCGGGCCCGCCGCCGGGGCCCGTGGTGCCCACGCGCAGTCCGCGCAACACGGCCGCCTTGGCGTCGGGCTGGCTGGCTTCAGTGATGCCCGCCTTGTCGGCGATGGTCTTCTTGACCACCACGTTCGATGCGAACTTGTTGACCCAGCCGCAAATCATCTTGACCGGGCGGCCCAGCAGCTGGACGCGCATGTTGGTGGCCGGCGAACCGAGCAGCACCTCGGCCGCGCCCGACAGCAATGCGTCCTGGTTGACGCCACGATTGGTCGATGCAAGCTCCACCGCCAGGCCCGACTTCTCGAAGAGCTTCTGGCTGAACGCGTAGTCCTCGGCGCTCCAGAGCCACGAGCGCGACGTGGAGCGCAGCGACGAAAGCTTGTCCTTGTCCTGCGCCCAGGCGGTCGGCGCACCGAGCAGGCCGCCGGTGGTGGCCCACACGCTCAGCACGCCCTTGAGCACCAGGCGCCGTTCGTTGCTGTAGTTCATCGTTGCTCCTTTGAATGAAAGGTGGACCGAATCGCCTGCGCGTCAGGCGTGGCCGTGACGCAGCACGCGCCCCGGCAGTTGCCAGCCTGCGGCCGGCGCGACGTCCGGTTGCGGCAGTTCCACGCCGTTCACGAACACATGCTGGATGCCGCTCGGGTAGGAGATCAGGCGGTCGGCCCCGGCCGGGAGATCGTGCACCCGTTGCAACGGGCCAGCTGCCACCGTGGCCGGGTCGAAGACGACGACGTCCGCCGGCCGGCCCACCGCCAGCAGGCCGCGGTCGCTGAGGCCGAAGATGCCGGCGGTGCGGCCCGTCATCATGTGCACCGCCGCCTCAAGGGAGAACGCACCGCGCTCGCGCACCCAGTGGCCGAGCAAATGGGTGGGATAACAGGCGTCGCACAGCTGCGAAAGATGGGCGCCGCCGTCGCCCAGGCCGAGCACCACGTCCGGGTCCTGCAGGATCTCCTGCACCTCGTCTTCCTCGAAGTTCACCAGCGGCGTCCGAAAGCGCGCCTGCAGGTCGGATTCGAGTGCGCTGTCGAGCATCACGTCCACCGGGTGCCGTCCGGTCTCGGTGCCGATGTCGACCAGCCGACGCCCGATCCATTCGGGCTTGCCGGGCCAGTACGACAGTTCGGTCAGTGCGAAGCTGGCGCGCCGCATGCCGCCTTCTGCGCTGCCGCCGGAGAAGAACGCGTCGCGCCCGCCGCGCCCTGCGAGCTCTTCACGGAAATCGTGCCGGAAGCCGGGGTCGGCATAGAGCGCACGGCGGGCCGCCTCGTCGGTCGCCTTGCGCACCGGCTCGAACAGCAGCCAGGTGTCGAAGATGACCGGCGAGCGGAAGTCGAATTCGCTGACGATGGGGCGGCACGCCACCTGCGGGTAGATCGGATAGCCCTGGCGGCGCAGCTCGCGGTTCTTCTCCAGCACCTCCCGGTGCCGCCACGGGCCCAACTGCCCGGCCAGCACCGCCGTCCAGCAGACGGTGGCGCCACTGGCCTCCTGCACCGCGACGTAGTCGTCGAACTTCGGGTCGCGCGCAACGTTGTAGTGGATGATGCCGCTCCCGGCTTCGCCCACGGCGCTCGCGAGCGCGACCATTTCGGCGCGCGACGCCAGGCGGCTCGGCACGGGCTTGCCCGAAAAGCCGATGTGTACGTTGGACACCGAGGTGGCAAACGCGATGGCGCCGGCCTGCATGCCCTCGAGCACCAGGGCGCGCATCCGGGCCACTTCGTCGTCGGTGGCTTCGCGTTCGACCGCCTCCGCCCCCATCACGTACAGACGCACCGGCGTGTGCCCGATCATCACGCCGAGGTTGATCGCCACACCGCGCGCCTCGATGGCGGCGAGGTACTCCGGGAACGTCTCGAACGGCCACTGCTCGCCGAGGCCCGCGTTCAGCGCGTCCAGGCTCATGGCCTCGACCCGCTCGAGCGTGCGCAGGATCAGGTCGCGGCCGGACGGGCGTGTCGGCGCGATGCCGAAGCCGCACGAACCGATGACGGCGGTGGTCACGCCATGCCACGGGGAGATGGTCAGGAACGGGTCCCAGAAGAGCTGCGCGTCGTAGTGGGTGTGGATGTCGACGAAGCCGGGCGCGATGACGGCACCCTGCGCATCGAGCACGCGCCGCGCGTCGCCGGGCACGTCGCCCATCGCCACGATGCGGCCGTCCTGGATGGCCACGGCGCCATGAACCGAGGGCCCGCCGGTGCCGTCGATGATGCGGCCGTTGATGATCTTGAGGTCGTAGGTCATGGCGTTGGGGTCTTCCAGCGGAGGGCGCGTTTCTCGACCCGCTTCAACAGTGAATTGAGGGCGATGCCGGTCAGGGCCAGCACGGTCAGGCCGGCGAAGACGCCCGCCGTGTCGAACAGGCCCGACGCCTGGCCGATCAGGAACCCGATGCCCCGGTTCGACGAGATCAGCTCGCCCACCACGGCGCCGATCAGCGCATAGGGCACCGAGACCTTGAGGCCGGTCAGCACCCAGGCGGCGGCCGACGGGATGACGACGAGCCGCAACTCCTGCCAGCTGCTGGCGCCCATGATGCGCACCGACTGCAGGTGGACTGCCTGCACGTCGCGCACGCCGGCGAAGGTGTTCAGGAACACGAGGAAGAACACGATCAGCGCCGCCATCGCGACCTTCGATGCAAGACCGATGCCGAACCACATGATCAGCAGCGGGGCCAGCGCGATCTTGGGCATGCAGTAGATCGCGGTGATGAACGGGTCGAGCAGGCGCGCCAGCACGTGCGATCGGCCCAGCGTGAACCCGACGACGAACCCCAGTGAACTGCCAAGGATGAAACCGCCGGCCATCGCCTGGAAGGTGTAGAGGAAGGAGTTCAACAGCGTGCCGTCGACCGCCCAGCCGTAGAGCTTGGCCGCCACCGCAGACGGGGAGCTGATGTAGAACGGGTCGATCCAGCGACCCGAAGCGGCCTGCCAGGCGCCGAGCAACAGCACCAGCAACGCGACTTGCGCCGCCAGGTAGCGCAGGCCATGGTCGCCAGGCGCGGCGCCCGCGACGGCGGTTGCAGGCAGGGCGTCGGCTTGCTCCACGGACATCAGTGCTCCAGCCCCGCGGTGCGGGAAATTTCTGGCGCCAGCAGGTTCCAGAGCTCCATGTAGATGTCCTTGAAGGCGGGCGTGAACTGCCCCTGGAACGGGTCGCGCGGACGCGGGATGTCGATCGTCTTGATGGCCTTGATGCGGCCGGGCCGACCCGAGAAAACCACCACGATGTCCGACAGCAGGATCGCCTCGGCCAGGTCGTGCGTGACGAAGACGATGGTCTTGCTGGAGCTTTCCCAGAGCTTCAGCAGCTGGGCCTGCAACACCAGCTTGAGCTGGGCGTCGAGCGCCCCGAACGGCTCGTCCATCAGGATCGTGTCGGGGTCGTACGACAGCACCTGCGCCAGCGCCGCGCGCTTGCGCATGCCGCCGGAAAGCTGCGACGGAAAGTGATCGGCGAAGTCGCTCAGGCCGACCTGCCTGAGCATGTCCGCCACACGCGCGTCGACGAACGCGGGCTTCTCGCCACGAATCGCGAGCGGCAGAGCAACGTTCTGAGCGGCGGTACGCCAGGGCAGCAAACTGTCCTGCTGCGTCATGTAGCCAACGCCGGTGTTGATGCCGTCGACCGTGCGACCCCGTTGCCGGATGACGCCCGCACTGGGACTGGCGATGCCCGCGATCATGTTCAGCAATGTCGATTTGCCGCAGCCCGAAGGGCCCACGAACGAGACGAACGACCCAACCGGAACGACCAGATCGACCGGCGTCAATGCCTGCACGACATTGCCCTTAAAGGAGAACGATTTCGACACGCCCTGAATCTCGATCAAGAAAGCTCCTTGGGTGTGGCGCCCCGCCAGGAACGGCGGTCAGCCGAAGGCATTCTTTGATTGTTCAATTGTTCTGTCAATGGAACAGATGTACGGGCCGGACGGCGCAAATGTTCCATTGACACATCGTGGCGCTGCGAACATAAACGACGGCTTGCGGCGCGGTTGCCGCAGCACCGAAACAGGACGCCATGCAGATCCAGATCCGCCACGACGAGACGCTCAGCATCAACTACGCCGTTGCCGGCGAGGGCCAGGACATCGTTCTGGTGCATGGCCTCGGCTTGAGTTCGATGAAGACGTGGACCCATCAGGTGCCCACACTGGCCAAGCACTTTCGGGTGCACACCTACGATGTGCGCGGCTTCGGCCAGACCGACAACCCCGCCGGCAAGTTCTCGGTGCAACAGCATGCATACGACCTGCACGCGTTGTTGAAGACATTGGGGTTGAAGCAGGTCATCTTGGTCGGCTTCTCGATGGGCGGCTGGATTGCTCAGCAGTTCACGCTCGACCACCCCGAAATGGTGAGGGCACTGGTGCTTTCATGCACCACAAGCGGGCTGCGACCCGAGGGTGCAACGCGCTTTGTCGACCGCGCCGCGAAGGTGGAGTCGCTCGGCACCGCGCCCTTGGCCGAAGAACAGATCCGCAACACCTTCGCACCCGAATCGATGGCCGAGCAACCGGAGCTGATCGACTTCTACCGCGAGAACTTCCTCAACACGCAGGAGAACGACCCTGTGTCCTATGCCGCCATGTTCCGCGCGCTCACGGTGCCGCACTGGACCGCGCAGCTGGGGCGCATCACATGCCCGACGCTGGTCGTCTGCGGCGACGCCGACAAGGGCATCACGCGCGGCAACACACCGACCGATGCGGCCGAGATCCTGCACCAGGGTGTCCCGGGGTCACGGCTCGAAGTCATCGCCCAGGGCGGCCACTACGCCCATCTGGAACGCCCCGAGGAATGGAACGCCATGCTCAAGAACTTCATCGACACGGTGGCCGCATGAGCGCCACCCGCATGTTCCGCCGCCTTGGCCTGCTGGCCGCGAGCGTTCTGGTCGCAAGCACCGTTCTGCCAGCTGTGGCGACGGCAGCCGAATTCCCGGTGCGTCCCATCACGATGGTCATCCCCTACACGCCGGGCGGCGCGACCGACCGGACATTCCGCAGCCTGGCGCAGGCGGCCGGCAAGTACTTCCCGCAACCCGTGGTGGTCGAAAACAAGGCGGGCGGAAGCGGCGCGGTCGCGATCACCAGCATGCTCGGCAAGCCGGCCGACGGCTACACGGTGACAGTGATCGTGTCGGTGCTGCAGCGCGCGTCGCACCAGAACAAGTTCTCGTTCGACACCGTCAAGGATGTGACACCGATCATCCAGGTGGCAGGCCTGCAGTACGGCATCGTGGTGCCGCCGGACTCGCCCTACCAGAGCCTGAAGGATCTGCTCGACGACGCGCAGCGGCGTCCAGGCATGGTGTCGTACATGTCGGCCGGCCTGGGCTCTGGCGGCCACATCTACATGGAGGAAATCGGCGCAGCCAACGGCGGCATCCAGTTCAACCACATCCCGGCCAACGGCGACGCGCAAGCGGCCCTGGCCGTGCTCGGCAAGCAGGTCGACTTCATTGCGGTGACGCCGGGCGGCTGGGAGTCCAACGTCAAGGCCGGCAAATTGCGCTTGCTGGCCACGCTCGGCGAGAAGCGCATGAAGAAGTTTCCGGACGCGCCGACCGTGAAGGAGCTCGGCTACAAGATCGTCCACCTGACGCCGCTCGGCCTGGCCGGTCCGAAGGGTCTGCCGCCGGAGATCGTGAAGACGCTGCACGACGGGTTCCGCAAGGCGATGGACGACCCGGCGTTCGTGGCCTCGATGGACGAGATGGAGAACCCGCTCCTGTACCTTGGCCCCGACGCCTATGCGAAAGCGTGGGCGGCGTCGGACATCGAGGAAGGGGAGCGCGTGCGCAGGTTCCTGATCAAGAAGTAGCGCGATGTCTGCTCTGATCTTGAGCGAGCGCGTCGAAGCGTACTTCGCTGCCGTCGACCGCAAGGATGTCGCGGCCGCGCTGTCGTTCTTCACGCCAGACGCCACCTTCGGAATCGCGACGTTCGACATCCTGCATCGCGGACGCGACACGGAGCTGGCGGAGATGTTCGAACGGCTTTTCGCGCGCTATGCGCAGATCTGGCATGGCGACTTCGACCATGTCCTGCAGCCGCCCGACCGGATTGCGACGCGCTTCAACGTGAGGAACGTGACACGCGAAGGCGCCACGCACTCGAAACGCAACGCTAACTTCTTCAGATTCGAAGGCGCGTTGTTCAGCGAGGTGTTCGTCTACATGAGTGGCGACAACTCGCTGGCCTGAGCACCGGCGACGTTCAGAGCTTGAACGCCACCACGTCCTGCCGCTGTTCGCCGAGGCCTTCGATGCCCAGCGTCATGACATCGCCCTTCTTCAGGAACACCGGCGGCTTCATGCCCATGCCGACGCCCGGCGGCGTGCCGGTGGTGATGATGTCGCCCGGCACCAGCGTGTTGAGCTGGCTCACGTAGCTCACGAGCTTCGCGACGTTGAAGATCATCGTCTTCGTGTTGCCGGTCTGCACGCGCTGGCCGTTCAGGTCCAGCCACATCGCGAGCTTTTGCGGGTTGGGCACTTCGTCGCGCGTGACCAGCCAGGGGCCGATCGGACCGAAGGTGTCGAAACCCTTGCCCTTGTCCCAGGTGAGGCCGTGCTCGAGCTGCCAGGCGCGCTCGCTCACATCGTTGATGACGACATAGCCCGCCACGTAGTTCAGCGCGTCTTTCTGTGAGACGCAGCGCGCCCGGGTGCCGATCACGATGCCGAGTTCGACCTCCCAGTCGCCCTTGACCGAGTTCTTGGGCAGCATCACCGGATCGTTCGGGCCCTGGATGCAGCTCACGGCCTTGGTGAACACCACGGGTTCGGCGGGGATCGGCATGCCGGATTCGGCCGCGTGGTCGGCATAGTTGAGGCCGATCGCGATGAACTTCTGGGTGCTGCTCACCGGGCAGCCATAGCGCGGCTTGCCCTTGACCAACGGCAACTTGTCGGTCTTGATCTTGGCGATCTTCGCGAGTGCCGCATCGCCCAGCTGCTCGGGGCCGATGTCCTTGACCACGGCGCTGAGGTCGCGCAGTTGGCCGTTGGCGTCGATGAGGCCGGGCTTTTCCTTGCCGGGGTTGCCGTAACGCACGAGTTTCATGGTTTGCCTTTCAAGTTGAATCTCTGGTGATCAATAAGTGGAGCGGCCGCCCGACAGGTCGAAGGTGGCGCCGGTGGAGAACGAACAATCTTCGGTGCAAAGCCAGCCGACCATCGCCGCGACTTCTTCGACCGTGCCGAAGCGGCCCATCGGAATCTTCGACAGCATGAACGCGATGTGCTCGGATGTCATCTGGTCGAAGATCGCGGTCTTCACGGCCGCAGGCGTGACGCAGTTCACGCGCACGCCGGTGTCGGCCAGCTCCTTGCCGAGCGACTTGGTCAGCGCGATAACGGCTGCCTTGCTCGCGCTGTAGGCGCTGGCATTCGGATTGCCATCCTTGCCCGCAACGGACGCGATGTTGACGATGCGGCCGTAGTTCTGCTGGCGCATCTGCGCGGCGACTTCGCGGCAGCAGATGAAGACGCCGGTGATGTTGACTTCCATCACCTCGCGCCATGCGTCAACGGGGTAGTCCCAGAGCTTCGTGTTCGGGCCGGTGATGCCGGCGCTGTTGACGAGGGCATCGACGCTTGGCGAATGCGTGAGCGTGGTGGCGAGTGCTTTCGCGACCGAGGCCTGCTGCGTCACGTCGACGCCGACCGCAAAGGCTTTCGTGCCCAAGGCGCGCGCTGCCTCGGTCGCGGCGGCTTCGTTGCGGTCCCACAGCGTGACGCTGCCGCCCGAGGCGATGAGCCGCTGCGCGATGCCGTAACCGAGCCCCGTCGCCCCGCCCGTGACGACCGCGTGGCGGCCAGTGAAGTCAAGCTGATTCATATCGTGATGCCCCCATCGACGGTGAAGAACTGGCCGGTGGCGAACACCGACTCGTCGCTGGCCAGAAAGGTGACCACCGGGGCGATCTCTTCGGCCTGTGCCAGCCGACCCATGGGCTGCCGGGCGATGAAAGCCTTTCGCGCGGCGTCCGGATCGGCGTTGGCGTTGATGCGGTCACCGAGCGAGGGTGTGTCGACCGTGCCCGGGCACACGGCATTGCAGCGGATGCCCTGCGCCACATAGTCGGCCGCAATGCTTTTGGTCAGGCCCAGCACAGCCGCCTTGGTGGTGCCGTAGACAAAGCGGTTGGGCAGGCCCTTCATGCTCGAGCACACGCTGGCCATGTTGATGATGCTGCCGCGGCCCTTCCCGCTGTCGTTGGCGAGCATCTTCGGCAGCGCGGCCTGGATGGTCCAGAACTGCGCACGCACATTGAGGTGAAAGGCGAAATCGAGGTCGGCATCGGTGGCGTCCAGCGCGGTGCCGTTGTGCACCACGCCCGCGCAATTGAAGAGCACGTCGAGCGCGGGCAAGCGGTCGAACAGGGCCGTGATGGCGCTCTTGTCGAGCACGTCGAGCCTCGCAGTCTGCACGTTGGCCACGCCCGCGTAGCGCGCAAGCAAGGCTTCGTTCACGTCGGTGGCCCAGACCTCGGCGCCTTCGGCTGCCATCGCCAGCACGCTCGCGTGGCCGATGCCTTGCCCGGCCGCCGTGACGAGCACGGTCTTGCCTTTGAGTCTCATGGTGTCTCCTTGGTGTTTTGCCGCTTCAGGGTTTGGCCCGATGGCCGCGGCGTGGTGCAGATCGTATTCTGAATTGGCCTGACCACTTGTCCAATTCAGGACAACCCTTAACTCCGCGACCCGCCTCTCCGTGCCCCTTCAGACCGTCGAACCGCAGCGACTCTACCGACAGATCGCCGACCAGCTGCGCGCCCTCATCGCGGGCGGCGAGTTCGCCGTCGGCGCACGCCTGCCGGCCGAGCGCGACCTGGCCAAGCAACTGGGTGTGAGCCGGCCTTCGGTGCGCGAGGCCTTGATCGCCCTCGAAGTCGAGGGTTGGGTCGAGGTGCGCACGGGCTCGGGCGTGTATGTGCTTGCGCGCAGCAACCGCACCGTCGCGCCGGTGGAGCCCACGGAATGGGGCCCGCTCGAGCTGATCCGCGCCCGCCGCGTGATCGAAGGCGAAACCGCCGCTTTGGCTGCCACATTGGGCAAGCGCCGGGATGTCGACGCGCTGGGTCGCGCGATCGAACAGATGCGTGAGCTCGCCGACCGCAACGTGATGCCGCTGGAAGGCGACCGTGCCTTCCACCTGGCCATCGTTGCCGCGTCTGGCAACACGGTGCTGGCCGAGACGGTCGAGCGCTTCTGGGATTCGCGCAACGGCCCGATCTTCACGCGGCTGGGCGGCTACTTCGAGACCGTCAAGTCGTGGCGCATGGCCATCGCCGAACACGAAGCGATCCGCGACGCGATTGCCGCGCGCGATGCTGACACCGCACGCCAGGCCATGCACGTGCACATGGACAGATCCCACCAGAGATTCAGCGCGAGCTGGCGCCGCGCCAAGGTTTCCTGATTCGCCAGCGTTTCAACACCACCCCAAACGGAGACAAACCGATGAGCTTCACCAAACGATTTGCTATCAAGACCATCGCAGCCTGCGCCATCGCGGCCGGCGCCATGGGCACTTTCGGAATTGCCAACGCGCAGACCAAGCTGAAGTGGGCGCATGTCTATGAAACCTCGGAGCCCTTCCACAAGTACTCGGTCTGGGCCGCCGAGGAGATCAAGAAGCGCAGCAACGGCAAGTACGACATCACCGTGTTTCCGGCGTCCACACTGGGCAAGGAAGCCGACATCAACCAGGGACTGACCCTGGGCACCGTCGACATCGTGCTGACCGGCGCGAGCTTTGCAGGCCGCAGCTATCCGCCGCTGGCCATCACCTACTTCCCGTTCATCTTCCGCGACGCCGAGCATCAGCTCTCGTACGCGAAAAGCGACGTCTTCAAGGAACTGGCCAAGGGCTACGACGACAAGACCGGCAATCACATCACGGCGCTGAACTACTACGGCGCGCGGCACGTGACCAGCAGCGCGGCCAAACCGGTCAGCAAGCCCGAAGACATGAAGGGCCTGAAGATCCGCGTGCCGGATGCGCCGGCCTACCTGGCCTTCCCGCGCTCGTTGGGCGCCAACGCCACGCCCATCGCGTTCGCCGAGGTCTACCTGGCCCTGCAGAACAACACCGTGGACGCACAGGAAAACCCGTTGCCCACCATCGAGGCCAAGAAGTTCTTCGAGGTGCAGAAGAACATCTCGTTGACCGGCCACATCATCGACTCGCTGCTGACCGTGGTTTCGGGGAACCTGTGGAACAAGCTCTCGGCCGAGGACAAGAAGATCTTCAGCGACGTGATGATGGAAGCGGCCGACAAGACGGGGCGCGAAATCATCGCTTCCGAGACGCGGCTGGTGGAAGAGTTCAAGAAGCGCGGCAACAACGTGATCACGGTCGACAAGGCCGCGTTCCGCCAGGCCGTGCTCAAGAACACAAAGCCGACCGATCACGGCTACCGCCAGCAGGACTACGACCGGATCATCGCGATCAAGTGACCCTTCCGCTGCTCTCCTCTTGGAGGGGGGCCGATACGGGGGCTCGCGCGGCCCCCGCCTCAACGACACGGAGACTGTGGTGAGCGAACAAAAAATCATCGATGACGATGGCAACTTTCACGTGGAAGACGAGGTGATCGACCTGTCGACCACCATCGCCGAGGGCTGGGCGGCGCTGGCCTTGTTCTGGCTGCTGGGCGCTACCGTGCTCTACCAGTTCGTCACGCGCTATGTCCTGAACGACTCGGCCGCGTGGACCGAGGAGGTGGCCCGCTACATGTTGATCGGCGTGGTGTTCATCGGCGCGGCCATCGGCGTGCACAAGAACAACCACATCCAGGTCGACTTCTTCTACCGCCACATGCCGGCGGCCATGGGCCGCTGGATGTCGCGCGCGGTCGACGTGGTCCGCACGGCCTTTTTCGTTGCTGCGGCCGTGATGACGGTGCAGATGATGCTGAAGATCGGCGGCAACACGCGCATGACCATCATCGATGCGCCCATGAACATCGTCTACGGCGTCTGCTTCCTTGGCTTCGTGGCGATGGCGTGGCGCTCGCTGCAGGTGGCACGCATCCACTGGGTGCGCGGCTACAGCGTGCTCGAACGGCCCGAATCCACCATCCAAGACAACTGACATGCTGAAGATCCTGTTCCTGTTCTTCATGGCCGGCGGCATCCCCGTGGCCATTGCCATGGCCGGTGCCTCGCTGGTCTACATCCTGATTTCAGGCAACCTGCCGCCCTTCGTGGTGGTGCACCGCATGGTCAGCGGCATCGACAGCTTTCCGCTGCTGGCCGTGCCCTTCTTCATCCTGGCTGGCAACCTGATGAACAACGCCGGCATCACCACGCGCATCTACAACTTCGCACTGTCGCTGGTCGGTTGGCTGAAAGGCGGCCTGGGCCACGTGAACATCGTCGGCTCGGTGGTGTTCGCGGGCATGAGCGGCACGGCGATTGCCGACGCGGCGGGCCTAGGCACCATTGAGATCAAGGCCATGAAGGAGCACGGCTACAGCACCGAGTTCGCGGTCGGCGTGACGGCCGCATCGGCCACGCTGGGCCCCATCATTCCACCCAGCCTGCCGTTCGTGATCTACGGGATGATGGGCAATGTTTCCATCGGAGCACTGTTTCTGGCCGGGCTGATGCCGGGGCTGATGATGACCGTGCTGATGATGTTGACGGTCACCTACTACGCCCACAAGAACGGATGGGGCCGCGACATGAAGTTCAGCGCGCGGCGCCTCTTCAAGGCGCTGGGCGAACTGGCGGTCGTGATTGGCTGGCCGCTGGGTCTGTGGCTCGTCGTGTCCAAATTCGACATTCCGGCCCAGCCGGCAGTGTTCGTGGCGCTGGCCTCGCTGTTCATCCTGGACAAGCTCTTCAAGTTCGAGGCACTGCTGCCCATCATGACGCCGGTGCTGCTGATCGGCGGCATGAGCACGGGCCTGTTCACGCCCACCGAAGGCGCCATTGCCGCCTGCCTGTGGGCGATGATCCTGGGCTTCGCCTGGTACCGCACGCTCAAGTGGAAGATGTTCGTCAAGGTTTGTCTGGACACGATCGAGACCACGTCCACGGTGCTGTTCATCGTCGCTGCGGCCTCGATCTTCGGCTGGATGCTGACGGCCACCGGCGTCACCACCGACATCGCCAGCTGGGTGCTGGGCTTCACGCAAGAAGCCTGGGTCTTCCTGCTGCTGGCCAACCTGCTGATGTTGTTTGTCGGCTGCTTCCTGGAGCCCACCGCCGCCATCACGATCCTGGTCCCGATCCTGCTGCCGATCGCGCTGCAGCTGGGCGTCGACCCGGTGCATTTCGGCCTCGTGATGGTGCTGAACCTGATGATCGGCCTGCTGCATCCGCCCATGGGGCTGGTGCTGTTCGTGCTGGCGCGGGTGGCGGGTCTCAGTTTCGAGCGGACCACCATGGCCATCCTGCCCTGGCTGGTACCGCTGTTGTTGAGCCTCGCCGTGATCACCTATGTGCCGCAGCTCGTGCTGTGGCTGCCCAAGATGTTCTTCTAGCCCCAAGAGGCCCACGATGACCCCCTTTATTCGCTTGCACCCCGCCGATGACGTCGTCATCGCACGCGCACAACTCGTCGGCGGGACCACCGTCGAAGGCGTCACCGTGCGCGGCCTCATTCCCGCGGGCCACAAGGTCGCAATGCGCGCGATCGCCGCCGGTGAGCCGGTGCGCCGCTACAACCAGATCATCGGTTTCGCGAGCCGGCCGATCGCGCCCGGCGAGCACGTGCACACGCAGAACCTCGACATGGGCCCCGACAAGGGCCACTTCGAGCGCGACTACGCCTTTGGCGCCGACGTGAAGCCGGCGCCCGAGAAGCGCGAGGCGACCTTCATGGGCATCAAGCGCGCGGATGGCCGCGTGGCGACGCGCAACTACATCGGCGTGCTGACGAGCGTGAACTGCT
>SEGS01000086.1 GCA_004210915.1 Variovorax sp.
CCGAGCTGGTCGAGACCACGCGCCTCTTCGGCCGCGGCATCGCGAACATCGAGCCGCAGTGGCTGGAAGAGGTCGGTGGCCATCTGCTGAAGAAGCAGTTGCTCGATCCGCATTGGGAAAAGAAGGGCGCACAGGTCTCGGCGCTGGAGCGCGCGACGCTGTATGGCCTGGTGGTCTACAGCGGGCGCCGTGTCGACTTCACCAAGGTCGACCCGGTCGCGGCGCGCGAGATCTTCATTCGCGAGGCGCTGGTCGACGGGCAATGGGAGACGCGGCTGCCTTTTCTGCAGGCCAACCGCAAGCTGGTGAAGGAAGTCGAGGGCCTGGAACACAAGGCGCGTCGGCAGGACGTGCTGGTCGACGACGAACTGATCTACGCCTTCTACGACGCGCAGCTGCCCGCCGACGTGGCCAGCGGCGCGAGCTTCGAGCATTGGTACAAGGAAGCGTCGCGCACCGAGCCGCGCCTGCTTTTCCTCACCCGCGACGAGCTGATGCGGCACCAGGCCGCGGGCATCACCACGCAGGCCTTCCCGCCGACGGTGCGCCTTGGCGGCGTCGATTGCGCCGCGACCTACCTGCACGAGCCCGGCGACGCGAAGGACGGACTCACGGTCAGCGTGCCGCTCTTCGTGCTGAACCAGGTGAGCGAGGAGCGCTGCGAGTGGCTGGTGACCGGCATGCTCAAGGACAAGATCCAGGCGCTGCTCAAGAGCCTGCCGCAGCGCCCGCGCTCGCGCCTCGTGCCGTTGCCGGAATCGGCCGCGCGGCTGGCGGCGGACCTTGCCACGCCCGAGGCCTTCGGGGCGGGATCGCTGACCGACGTGCTGCTCAAGCGCGTGCGCGACGAGACCAGCATCGACGTCAAGCGCGCCGACTTCAAGCTCGACATGCTGCCGCCGCACCTGTTCATGAACCTGCGCGTGGTCGACGAACATGGCCGCCAGCTCGGCATGGGCCGCAACCTCGGCGCGCTCAAGGGCGAGCTGGGCGCGCAGGCGCGCGGCGCGTTCCAGGCGCTGGCCGGGTTGAACGTGGCGAAAAGTTCTGAGAAAAAAGTGCCTGCAACGCCCGAAGGACGGGCGCAAGCAGCTATCAAAAACATAGCAAGCGAGCCCGCTGCGCCGACGCTGCCCGCGGGCCAGCGCTACACCGCGTGGACTTTCGGCGAGCTGCCGGAACTCATGGAAGTGCGGCGCGGCGCGCAGTCGCTGATCGGCTTTCCGGCGCTGGTCGACAGCGGCCCCGGGCAGGAGGGCGTGACCATCGAGGTCTTCGACGAACCCGCCGTGGCCGCGGCCAAGCACCGGGCAGGCCTGCGCAGGTTGTTCGCGCTGCAGCTGAAGGACGCGCTCAAGTACCTCGAGAAGAACATCCCCGACCTGCAGAAGATGGCCGTCGCGTACATGCCGCTCGGCACTTCGGAAGACCTGCGCGCGCAGATCATCGACGTGGCGATCGACCGCGCCTTCCTGCAGGAGCCGATGCCTGCTGACGAGTTCGCCTTCAAGAAGCGCATCGACGAGGGCCGTGGGCGCCTGACGCTGATCGCCAGCGAGGTGGCGCGCCTGGCGGCCGTGATCCTGCTCGAGTATTCGACGGCCGCACGCAAGATCAAGGACACGAAGATCCAGCCGGAGGCCACGGCCGATGCCGCGCAGCAGTTGCAGCGGCTGGTCGGCAAGCGCTTCATCATCGACACGCCCTGGCCGCAACTGCAGCACTTCGCGCGCTACCTGAAGGCGATCACCGCGCGCCTCGACAAGCTGCGCGCCGACCCCGCCCGCGACGCGGCCAAGCTCGCCGAACTGCGGCCGCAGGAACAGCGCTACTGGCGTCTGCTGGCCGAGCGCAAGGGTGCGACCGACGAGCGCATGCTCGAATTCCGCTGGCTGCTGGAAGAGTTGCGCGTGAGCTTTTTTGCGCAGGAGTTGCGCACGCCGCAACCGGTGAGCGTCAAGCGGCTCGACAAGGCGTGGGCGCAGCTCGACGCGTGAGTGTCAGGCCCGGGAACGGGTGGGCGTGAAAAAGCCCGTCGAGACGGGCTG
This sequence comes from Variovorax sp., assembly GCA_004210915.1. GTDB lineage: Bacteria > Pseudomonadota > Gammaproteobacteria > Burkholderiales > Burkholderiaceae_C > Variovorax. The sequence continues at coordinate 2,049 of SEGS01000086.1, forward strand.
GATGGATTCGCTGGGCGCCGTTTATATGCGGCCCATGAGCAGCAGGACGATGATCACGACGAGGACGAGGCCCAAGCCTCCGCTCGGCCCGTAACCCCAATTGCGGCTGTGGCCCCACGTCGGCAGTGCGCCGACGAGCAGCAGGATGACCAGAACCAGGACGATCAGAGAGACGGACATGAGATGCTCCTCGGTGTTTTGAAAGAGACTCCATCGTCCGTCCGCCGGCTGATGTGGCCTAGGGAAAGCGGCCCCTTCCCGAGTCAGGGGACACCTACGACGCGTGTCAGAGTTTGGACAGCCGGTCGAGCGCGCTCATCAACGTTTCGTCTTTCTTGGCGAAGCAGAAGCGGACCACGCGCTGGTCGAAACCGTCGCCATAGAAGGCCGACAAGGGAATCGCCGCGACGCCGATCTCGCGCGTGAGCCACTGGCAGAAGTCGGCCTCGCCCAGATCGCTGACATCGCTGATGTCGACACATTGGAAGTACGTGCCACCGCTCGACAGCAGTTTGAAGCGGGTCTTCGCCAGGCCCGCCGCGAACAGGTCCCGCTTGCGCTGGTAGAAGGCCGGCAGATCGAGGTAGGGGGCCGGGTTGGCCATGAAGTGCGCGAGGGCGTGTTGCATCGGCGTGTTCACGGTGAACACGTTGAACTGGTGCACCTTGCGGAACTCGGTCATCAGCGACTCGGGCGCGGCGACGTAGCCGACCTTCCAGCCGGTCACGTGGTAGGTCTTGCCGAAGCTGCTGACGATGAAACTGCGCGCCGCGAGGCCCGGGAAGCGCGCTGCACTCTGGTGCTGGCCGCCGTCGTAGACCATGTGCTCGTAGACCTCGTCGCTGATGACCAGCACATCGGTCGGCGCGAGCAGTTCTTCGAGCTTCCGCATTTCGGCCTCGGTCCACACCGTGGCGCTCGGGTTGTGCGGCGTGTTGACGATGATCGCGCGCGTTTTGGGCGTGAGGGCGGCTGCGATCTTGTCGAAGTCCGGGCGGAAAGTGCCCGGTGTCAGCGAGACACGCACCACGGTGCCGCCGGCCAGGTCGATGTTGGGCACGTAGCTGTCGTAGCAGGGCTCGAGCACGATCACTTCGTCACCGGGACGCACGACAGCGAGGATGGCGGTGATGATGGCCTGCGTCGCGCCGGCGGTGACGGTGATCTCACTGGCGGCGCTGTAGCTGTGCCCATAGAGCGCGTTGATCTTGGCGGCGATCGCCTCGCGCAGCGGCAGGATGCCGGGCATCGGCGGGTACTGGTTGTGGCCCGCAGCCATGGCGGCGGTCACGTCTTCAAGCAGCTTCGGATCGCAGCCGAAATCGGGAAAGCCCTGGCCCAGATTGACCGCGCCCTTCTCGGCAGCCAGTGCCGACATCACGGTGAAGATGGTGGTGCCGACCGCCGGCAGCTTGGTTGTGATGGCGGGCGTGCGCGGCGCGAGAACAGTGCTCATAGTTCGTAGTCCTGCTGTTGGCCACTCAGGGCCTTGGCGATGAGGTTGCGATCCAGCCGGTCGCTCAGCAACTCGGCAAACTTGAAAACGAAGTTGCGCAAATAGGCGCTCTTCTTGAAGGCCACGCGCGCGATGTTGACGCCGAAGATGTGGCCCATGGGCTTGACCACCAAGTCGTCGTTCGTGCTGTCGCGCACCGCCATCTCGGCCACGATGCCGACGCCCAGACCGAGCCGCACGTAGGTCTTGATCACGTCCGAATCGATCGCTTCCAGTGCGATGCGCGGCGTCAGCTTCTTCTGCGCAAAGGCATGGTCGATGCGCGTGCGGCCCGTGAAAGAAGGGTGGTAGGTGATGATCGGCTCGGTCGCAAGGTCTTCGAGCGACACGCGGTCCTTGGCGGCAAGCGGATGGTCTTTCGGCAGCACCAGCACGTGCTGCCATTCGTAGCAGGGCAGCGTCACAAGCTCTGCGTAGTCGGCCAGCGACTCGGTGGCGATGCCGACCTCGGCGATTTCATCGATCACCATGCGCGCGACCTGGTCGGGCGAGCCCTGGTGCAGGCTGACATTCACCTTGGGATAGGCCTCGCGCAGTTTCGCGACAGGCACTGGCAGCACGTAGCGCGCCTGCGTGTGCGTCGTGGCGATGGAGAGCGTGCCACTGTCCTGCGCGCTGAACTGCTCGCCGATGCGCCGGAGGTTGCCGACCTCTCGCATGATGAGTTCGATGCTCGCCAGGACGTGCTGGCCCGGTTCGGTCACGCGCTTGAGGCGCTTGCCGTGGCGCGCGAAGATCTCGACGCCGAGTTCTTCCTCGAGCTCGATGATGGCCTTGGACACGCCAGGTTGTGAGGTGTGCAGCGCTTTCGCCGCTTCGGTCAGGTTCAGGTTGCGCCGCACGGCCTCCTGAACGAACTTGAACTGGTGCAGATTCATATCAAATTCCGTCTTATTGCGGAATTCATTATGCCTTCGACATCTATCGAATTCAGTTGTGCAAGGCGACCCTGGCGAGCAAATCGATGACTTCAGGCGCTTCGCCCACTGCGCGCGACAAGGTGAAACTGACCGCCGGGTAGGTTGCGCGAAGCGTGTCCATCAACTGCGGCAAGTCTTCGCGCACATGCTTGCCCATGCCGAGGAACAGCGGAACCACTTTCACAGCGGTGGCGCCGCCGGCAACGAGCGCTGCGACGGCCGTTGGCAGATCGGGCGCGACCAGTTCCAGGTAGGCGCAGACCACACGGGCCGTCGGCGCCAGCACGCAGACCTGGCGCGCCACTGCTTCGACTGGCTCCCGCCAGCGCGCATCGCGTGAACCGTGCGCGAACAGCACGATGCCGAGTTGATTCATCTCGCCCTATCGCCGCAGCACCAGCCAACTGAAAGCGGCCAGGGACATCACGGTGTAGATCATTCCGGGCGCGGCAGCGGTAATCCACGGCCACCAGTTGCTCAGGTTGCCCAGGTACCCGAAGACGTTGTTCAACAGGAAGAAGCTGATGCCGATCATCACGCCACTGAACACGTAAGTGGCGATCCCCGTCTGGCGGAAATGCAGATAGGCGAAGGGCAGGGCCAGCACCACCATCACCAGGCATGACAGCGGATAGAACACCTTGCGCCAGAACTCGATCTCATAGCGCTGTGCGGTTTGGCCGTTGGCTTCGAGATGGCGGATGTAGTCGAAGAGGTCCAGCGTGCGCATGCGATCGGGGCGCAGCAGGGCGACGGAGACCATTTCCATGGTCAGCGAGGTCGGCCACGTCAATTCCGGCACGAGGGTGGTGACGACGCGGGCCTGGTCGGTGGCGCCGCGCACCTGGTAGTCCTGGCGCTCTGCCGTCGAAAGTGACCAATGTCCGTCATCGAGGATGCGCGCCGATGATGCAAAGATCTGCGAGCGAACATAGCCATTGGTATCGAACTCGAAGATTCGCGGATTGGCCAGAACGCCGTCCGGGCCGATGGAAAGAACGTTCACGGCATAGGACTTGTCGCCTTGCTTCTCTTTCAGCCAGGCGCCCGTGTTGCCCGCCAACGAATACGCGCCCTGGATGCGTGACTTGAGCAGCTGGGCGAAACGGTCGGAGGTCGGCGCCACATAGTCGCCGATGGCAAAGGTCAGCGCGACGAAGGCTGCGCCGAGAATCAGCAGCGTGCGCAAGGCACGCCACGGCCCCAGGCCACTGGTACGCAAGATGGTGTATTCGGAGCTTTGCGCCAGGCGCGCCATCACGAAGATGGTGCCGATCAGCACCGCGATAGGCAGCAGCTCGTAGAGGTGTGCCGGGATCAGCAAGCTCACATACATCAGCGCCTGAGCGGGGCCATAGCCCACATTGCCGAGCTTGCCTACGGCCTGCAACTCGTCGACGAAATCGAAGAAGAAGAACAGCGCGAGAAAGCCGAGCGTGACGAAGGCCACGGATTTGAGAATTTCGACGTAGACCAGTCGGCGGATCGTCCTCATTGCAATCCTCCGCGGACAGTCCGTCCAGGGCGCCGCCGCAGCCACAACCAGTTGTTGTGACGCTTGGCAAGCCAGGCGCCGGCGAGCACCAGAACGCCACCGTGCAAAGCCAGCATGAAGCCGCCCATGCCGTAGCGCCCGGACCCGACCCAGCTTTGGCCGAGATTGAGCAGGTTGTAGTAGACGACGAAGGCAAAGAGTGCGAACAGGAGGTTGCCGCTCCGTCCCACGCGGGGATTCACGCTGGCTACGGTCAGTGCCAGCAGCACGAAGTTGACCGCGGCCAGCACCATGCCGATTCGCCAAGCCAACTCGCCCCGGTGCAGCGGCGTGGCATCAGCGAGCAACGCCATCGTGGTGCGTGACCGCACTGGCGCGGCGTCCATGGGGGCAGCCAGATCACTTCCAGCGCGGGTTCCGTAGGTCTGGAACTCACTGATCTTCAGTCCACTGTCATCGAAGGGCCGCTCCAGTCGCTGCCCATTGCTGAGCATGAGGTACCGCGTATCGCCGATGCTTTCGATGCGGCCGCTTTGCGCAGAGGTCGTGAGTTGCATGCCTCGCTCGATCGACCAGATGAACACGTTGGACGCGGTGGCGCCATCGGGCGTGTCCTTGTCGATGAAGAACACACGGACACGGCCGGCCGATTCGCGGAACTCGCCTGGGGTCACGCGCTCGATGTCGCTGCGGCGCTCGTACTGGTCGCGCATGCCTTGCGTTTGCGAGTTGGCCCAGGGCCACCCCACCAGCGCCAGCGCAGCGATCAGCAACAGCACGGGCCAGGCGAAACGGAACAGCGGCGCCAGAAAATCAGCAAGGCCGCGGCCGCTGGAGAACCAGATCACCATTTCGCTGTCGCTGTACATGCGCGAGAGCGTGCCGACAATCGAAATGAACAGGCTCAGGCTCAGGATGGTGGGCATGTAGCCAACCACGGTGTAAGTCATCACAAGGAAGACTTCCGAAGGGTTGACGCTGCCGCGAGAAGCCAGGCCCAGCGTGCGGATCAGCATCATGGTCATCACGATCGTGACCAGCACCACCAGGGTCGCGCCGAAGCTTCGCGACAGCTCTTTGCGTAGAGAGGAATGGAATAACATCGTCGAGGGATAAAAAAGGATTATGGACTTTCAACTCAAAACCCTCACCGTTGCCCAGGCTGCCACCGAAAAAGCGGACGCCCTGATTCTTCTGGTCGATGCGAGCAGCACCGCTGGCGACGTCCTGTCGGCTCTGGCTGCCAGCGCGCGCAAGGCGGGCGATCTGCCGGACAAGGCGGGCAAGGTCATCACGCTGTATCGGCCAGCCGGCGTCACGGCACCGCGGGTGGTGCTCGCATCGATCGGTGACGGCAAGCCGGCGGCCGTTCGCAGCGCCGTCCTGGCGGCGGTACAAGCCACGAAGTCGGGCCAGCCCAAGCGGGCGCTGATCGTCTTCGCCGCCTCAGCGGACCCGGCGTCGGTGCACGCCGCGATGGTGGCAGCCGCCGACGCGAGCTACGTCTACACCGCCACCAAGTCGAAGTCGGAGCCGCGCAGTCTGCGGCAACTGGTCATCGGCGTGCCCGACGCGAAAGCCGCGCGGCCGGCGTTCGATGAAGCCAGCGCCACCGTGGCGGGGATCGAGTTCGCCAAGGAGTGGGGCAATCGGCCGGGCAACCATTGCACGCCGACGATGCTGGGCGAAGCGGCCCGCGGGCTTGGCGCTTTCGCGCGCATCAAGTGCGAGGTGCTCGGACCGAAAGAGGTGGACAAGCTCGGCATGGGCTCCTTTGCAGCCGTGGCGCGCGGCTCCAGCGAGCCCTTGCGTTTCGTCGTGCTGCGCTACCAGGGCGCGGCGAAGGATCAGGCGCCCGTGGTGCTCGTCGGCAAGGGCATCACCTTCGACACCGGTGGCGTGTCCCTGAAGCCCGCGGCCGAAATGGACGAGATGAAGTTCGACATGTGCGGCGCAGCCAGCGTGCTCGGCGTGTTCCGTGCGCTCGGCGCGTTGCAGCCCGCCATCAACGTAGTGGGACTGATCCCCTCGTGCGAGAACATGAATGACGGCCGTGCACTCAAGCCAGGCGACGTGGTGACCAGCATGAGCGGTCAGACCATCGAGGTGCTGAACACCGACGCGGAAGGCCGATTGATCCTCTGCGACGCATTGACTTACGCCAAGCGTTTCGAGCCAGCCGCAGTCATCGATGTCGCCACGTTGACCGGCGCCTGTGTCGTCGCGCTGGGTGGCGTGCGCAGCGGCTTGTTTGCATCCGACGAACCGTTGGCTACGGCGCTGGAGGCGGCAGGTGAAGCCTCGCACGACCGGTGCTGGCGCATGCCGCTCGACGACGAGTATGGCGACGGCCTCAAGAGCAACTTCGCGGACATGGCCAACATCGCAGGCCGGGCAGGCGGCGCGATTACTGCAGCGAAATTCCTGCAGAAGTTCGTGGGCGAGTATCCCTGGGCGCACCTGGATATCGCGGGTACGGCCTGGAAAAGTGGCGGCGCCAAGGGCTCAACCGGCCGGCCTGTCGGGCTCCTGATGCGCTATCTGACGGTGCGTGCAGCCGCAGCGACCTCCGCGCCTGCAACCGTGCCGCGCAAGGCAACCCGCAAGGTCCGCACGAGCCCGTGACCGAGATCGGTTTTCACTACAACGCGCCCGACAAGCTGGGCTACGCCTGCCGGCTGGTCCGCAAGGCAGTCAAGGTGCGGGGCTTGCGTGTGGTGGTCGTTGCCGATGCCCCGATGCTCGACGCCATCGATGCCGCACTGTGGCAAGTGTCAGCGTCCGATTTCATCGCCCACTGCCGCAGCGATGGCGAGGCACACCTTGTCGCGCGCTCGCCGGTCATCCTGGCGGCGGGTTATGGGGACGCGCTGCCGCACCGCGACCTGATGTTGAACCTTGGCACCGTGGTACCCGCTGGTTTCGAGCGTTTCGAGCGCCTGGTCGATGTTGTCAGCGACGAGGCGGAAGATCGCCAGCAAGGCCGCGCCCGCTGGCGCCATTACGCCGACCGCGGCTACGTCATCAAGCCGCACGACTTCGCGGGGAGCGCGTCTTGATGTCGGGTGCACGCACGCCTCCGCGCTTTGTGCCGACCCTGACCACGGTGCTCGAGATGCCGCCGGAGGCGGCGACGGCGCCCCCTGCGAGCGGCGACCCAGCGCCATTCGTCCCCTCATTCCCACCAACGCCACCTGCGCCGGTGGCTCTGGCCGATGCCGTGGCTTTGCACCCGCGTGAACAGTTGTCGGACGAGGCGGCGTTTCGGCTGGAAGAGCAGCTGCTTCACCGCGTGCTTCAGCGCATCGACCTGTCGCTGGAGGAGCGTTTGAGCGATGCCGTCTCGGCCGCGGTCCAGGAGCAGCTCGATGCAATGGTGCCGCGACTGCGCGCCGAAATCGAAGGTGTTTTGCGGACGCTGGTGATCGAATCTTTGGCGCAGGAACTTTCGGATAGCACAGGGTCTGTGCCAGCTTCCGGGCCCCGGGGGTTCAGCTAAACTGCGCGCCGGGTCGAGATGCACAAGGGTGCCGGTCCGCGGCGCGGAACTTGCTCCAAGGACGGGCCCGGATCAAAGACCGGTTTTGTTTTCTCCTATTTATCAATGTTCTGGAGGTTCCCATGCAATTGAAATGGACTGCGGTCGCGCTGGCGGCGCTCACACTCGTGGCTTGTGGCAAGAAAGAAGAAGCTGCTGCTCCCGCTGCCACGCCGGCGCCCACCGCTGCAGCGCCTGCTGCGGCACCTCCGGCCGACACGCTGGTCGTCAAGATCGGCCATGTCGGCCCGACCAGCGGCGCCATCGCCCACCTCGGCAAGGACAACGAGCTCGGCGCCAAGATGGCGATCGAAGATCTGAATGCCAAGGGCCTGAAGATCGGTGACAAGGTCGCCAAGTTCGAACTGCTGGCCGAAGACGACGCCGGCGATCCGAAGCAGGGCACCGCTGTGGCGCAGAAGCTGGTCGACAGCAAGGTCAACGGCATCGTGGGTCACCTGAATTCGGGCACGACGATTCCCGCTTCCAAGCTGTACAGCGATGCGGGCATCCCTCAAGTCTCGCCGTCGGCGACCAATCCCAAGTACACGCGCCAAGGTTTCAAGACCACGTTCCGCGTGGTGGCTGACGACACGCAACTGGGCGGCACGCTCGGCAAGTACGCTGTCGAAACGCTCAAGGGCAAGAACATTGCCGTGATCGACGACCGTACCGCTTACGGCCAGGGGGTGGCAGAAGAGTTCGAGAAGGCTGTCAAGGCCGCCGGCGGCAACATCGTCGGCCACGAATTCACGACCGACAAGTCGACCGACTTCAACGCCATCCTGACCAAGCTCAAAGGCGCCAAGCCGGACATCCTGTTCTTCGGCGGCATGGACGCTGTGGGCGGCCCGATGCTCAAGCAGGTCAAGCAACTCGGCATGACCGTCAAGTTCATGGGCGGCGACGGCCTGTGCACCGGCGAACTGGCCAAGCTGGCTGGCGATGCCGTGGGTGAAGAGATGGTGGTTTGCGCCGAAGCCGGCGGCGTGGATGGCGACTTCAAGCAGCCGCTGGAGGACTTCAAGGCCAAGTTCAAGACGAAGAACGGCGTCGACGTGCAGATCTATGCACCGTACGTCTACGACGCTGTGAATGTGCTCGCCGAAGCCATGGTCAAGGCCGGCTCGTCGGACCCCGAGAAGTACCTGCCGGAAGTGGGCAAGGTTCAATACAAGGGTGTGACGGGTCCGATCGCGTTTGACGAAAAGGGTGACATCAAGAACGGTGCCCTGACGCTTTACACCTACAAGGCAGGCAAGCGCGAGCAGATCGCCGTGGTGCGCTGAGCTGACATCGGCCTAGCGGCCTGATGCACAAGAAAGGGGCCCAGTGGGCCCCTTTCTTTTTACTTGTTATGGAGGGCGCAACTACCGTGCTGCCGGCCGCCGCCCTCTAAAGCGATGCAAAGGTCGATGGTCGGTCAGTGTTGCAGTAGTCGATGAATGCATCGAGTTCGCGCGACTTGTCGAAGACCGCATCGGCTCCCAAGGCCGCGCAACGCGCGCGGATGTCGGCGGTCACGTAGTTGCTCAGAACCACCACGCGCTGTGTCGGATGCCGCTGCCGGGCGCTCGCGAGCACGCCCAAGCCGGACCCTTCCTTCAGAAAAAGATCCACGATGAGCAGATGCCAGCTGTCGGGATGTGCCGCCAGCCATTCGGCAGCTTCGGCCTCGGTCTCCGCATAGCCGATCACCTGTGCATTGACCAGATCCTCGAGCGCCGGAACGAGGTTGTCCCGGATCGTCCGGTTGTCCTCGACAAGGAATGTGATGAGCGCCATGAAAAAGGGGTCGACTTGAGAACGGCAAGCCTAGCGCCAGGCTGTGTCCTTCCACGTAGGAGAAAGCATACGACTCGCAGCAACTCGCGATTGCCGGCTCAATCGGTGGCGCGCTGTTCCCGGAGCGCTGCTTCCAGCGCTTCATTTCTGGCTTGCATCTGATCGCGCTCCAATGTCAGTTCGAGGCGTCGATCGATCTCCTTGCCGAGCGCTTCGTTGGCCTGAACCAGCTTCTCGGCGGACTTCGCCAGCTTCTTTTCGAGCTGGCCGGTCTGCGCGACGGCCTGCGCCACATCGCCGGCCTGGACTTCGTTGGGCAGTTCTTGCTCCAGCACCGTGCTGACCACCGACAGGTTGTCGGCCGCGCGTTGCACCTCGTCGGCGACGGCCTTGGTCTTTTGCAAAGTCTGAACCAGCGGCGCGGTTTCCGGCGCGGAATGAGAGTGCTGTGCTGCCATGTCAAGGCCTCCTGAAACAGGCTTGAGAATGATGCCTGCAGCGTGGATCGTACTGTGCCGGCCGCCCGAATGATGTTGCCGGGTTGCCCAAAGAAAACGGGCCTCATGGCCCGTTGTTCTCGCGTTCTGGCGGAGCAGGCGGGATTCGAACCCGCGGAGGGCTATTAACCCTCACACGCTTTCCAGGCGTGCGACTTAAACCGCTCATCCACCGCTCCGAAGCCCGCGAGTATAGCAGTCGATCAGGGCGTCACCGGGGGCTTGCCGGCTTGCACCATGCGCATCGCCGAGGCGATGAGCGCAGCGGTTTCCGTCATGTTGCTCGGGACGATCAGGGTGGTCGTCGCATCGGCGGCGACCTTGCCATAAGCATCGACCGCGCGCTCGGCAACCTTCAACTGCACGGCCTGTTCCCCGCCTGGCTGTCGGATGGCCATGGCCACGCGCTCGATCGCGCCGGCCGTGGCTTCGGCCACCGCGGTGATGGCCGCGGCCTCGCCCTGGGCGTTGTTGATCTGGGCTTGCTTCTCGCCCTCCGAGCGAGCGATGAACGCCTCGCGCTCGCCGGTGGCGATGTTGATCTGCTCCTGGCGACGGCCTTCGGAGGCTGCAATCAACGCACGCTTGCCACGCTCCGCCGTGATCTGCGCCTGCATGGCCAGCAAAATTTCCTTCGGTGGGGTCAAGTCCTTGATCTCGTAGCGCAACACCTTCACGCCCCAGTTCAACGCCGCTTCGTCGATCGCTGCGACCACCTGTGCATTGATGATGTCGCGCTCTTCGAAGGTCTTGTCGAGTTCAAGTTTGCCGATCACGCTGCGCAGCGAGGTCTGCGCCAACTGGGACACAGCGACGATGTAGTTCGAAGAACCGTAGCTCGCACGCATCGGGTCGGTCACCTGGAAGTACAGGATGCCGTCCACCTGCAACTGCGTGTTGTCGCGCGTGATGCAGATCTGGCTGGGCACATCGAGCGGGATTTCTTTCAGGCTGTGTTTGTAGGCCACCTTGTCGATGAAGGGGATCATGAAGTTCGCACCCGGCGTCATGGTGCCGTGGTACTTGCCCAGGCGCTCGCGCACCCACGCGTTCTGCTGCGGCACGAACTTGACCGACTGGCTGATGAAGATGATGGCGATCACCAGGATGATCAGGGGGACTGCGTATTCCATTGCGTTGCGTTTCCTTGAGTGATTTCAGATCTTGTCGACGATCAGCCGGCTGCCGACGACCTCGGCGATGCGATGTTCGCCGGTGGAGGGCGCACTGCCGGCTCGAGGCACCACGGTCCATTGGGACCCGCGGTAGCGCACTGTGGCCGTGCCGTCTGCATTCCACGCGTCCACGTGAACGCTCTCGCCGATGTCGAGGTTGATGTTGCGGTTGGCCGATGCGCCAGGGCTGGCGGGTCGACGGCGCTTGATGACGTACCAGATGGCGACCGCGCCGACGCCGACGATGGCCGCGGCCATCAACTGCGCGACAAGGCCGCCGCCCAGATGGGCCGTGAGCGCTGCAGCCCCGAAGCCGGCCGCCAGCATCAGCAGGTAGACCGTCCCGCTGAGCAGTTCCAGCACGACAGTCGCCCCCGCTATCAACCACCAAATGGTGGAATTCGCCATAAAAAAGCCCCCTCTCTGTGGTGTGAAGTCCATTGTCGGACATACGGTTCGGCAGCCGACATTTGAATTCCTTACACTTCGCGGCTCTTTTCCCTTCAGTCGGCCATCGCCCATGAAATTCCGCTTTCCGATCGTCATCATCGATGAGGACTTCCGCTCCGAGAACACTTCGGGTCTCGGTATTCGCGCGCTGGCCCAGGCCTTCGAAGCCGAGGGCTTTGAAGTGCTCGGCGTCACGAGCTATGGCGACCTGAGCCAGTTCGCGCAGCAGCAGAGCCGGGCCAGTGCGTTCATCCTGTCGATCGACGACGAGGAATTCACGGTCGGGCCCGACCTGGATCCGGCCGTGTTGAGCCTGCGCAGCTTCATCGGCGAGGTCCGCCGCAAGAACGCCGACGTGCCTATTTATATCTACGGCGAGACCAAGACTGCGCGCCACATCCCGAACGACATCCTGCGCGAGCTGCACGGCTTCATCCACATGTTCGAGGACACGCCGGAGTTCGTGGCGCGCCACATCATTCGCGAGGCCAAGAGCTATCTGGAAGGCGTGCAGCCGCCGTTTTTCAAGGCGCTGATCGACTACGCCGAAGACGGTTCGTACTCGTGGCACTGCCCGGGTCACTCGGGCGGCGTGGCGTTCCTGAAGAGTCCCGTGGGACGGATGTTCCACCAGTTCTTCGGCGAGAACATGCTGCGTGCCGACGTCTGCAATGCAGTGGAAGAACTGGGCCAGTTGCTCGACCACACCGGCCCGGTCGCAGCGAGCGAGCGCAACGCGGCGCGCATCTTCAACGCCGACCATTGCTTCTTCGTCACCAACGGCACCAGCACCAGCAACAAGATGGTGTGGCACCACACGGTGGCGCCCGACGACGTGGTGGTGGTCGA
>SEGS01000125.1 GCA_004210915.1 Variovorax sp.
CTGGTCGAGCTCGCGCAGAAGCTCGAAGGCATGACGCGCAACATCGGCATGCACGCGGGCGGCGTGCTGATCGCGCCGGGCAAGCTCACCGACTTCTGCCCGCTCTACCAGCAGCCGGGCAGCGACTCGGCCGTGAGCCAGTACGACAAGGACGACGTAGAAGCGGTCGGTCTCGTGAAGTTCGACTTCTTGGGCCTCGCCACGCTGACGATCCTGGAGATCGCGAAGGACTTCATCGTCGCGCGCCACAAGGGGCAGGAGAACTTCGCCTACGAAGACATCAAGCTCGACGACGCAGCGACCTACCGGCTGTTCTCGGCGGGCACGACCGAGGCGGTGTTCCAGTTCGAATCGCGCGGCATGCAAGGCATGTTGAAGGACGCGCGCCCGACCCGGCTGGAAGACCTGATCGCGCTCAACGCGCTGTACCGTCCGGGCCCGATGGACCTGATCCCGAGCTTCGTTGCGCGCAAGCATGGCCGAGAGCAGGTCGAGTACCCGCACCCGGCCGTGGCCGAGATGCTCAGCGAGACCTACGGGATCATGGTCTACCAGGAGCAGGTGATGCAGACCGCGCAGATCCTGGGCGGCTACTCGCTCGGCGGCGCCGACCTGCTGCGCCGCGCGATGGGCAAGAAGAAGCGCAAGACAAGGCCGACGAGATCTTCGACCTGATGGAGAAATTCGCGGGCTACGGCTTCAACAAGTCGCACGCGGCCGCCTACTCGCTGCTCGCGTACCACACGGGTTGGCTCAAGGTCCACTACACGGCCGAGTTCTTCTGCGCGAACATGACCGTGGAAATGGACGACACCGACAAGCTCAAGGTGCTGTTCGAGGACGCTCAGAAGAACTTCGGCATCACTTTCGAGCCGCCGGATGTGAACCGCGGTAACTACCGGTTCGAGCCGGTGACCGACAAGTCGATCCGCTACGGCCTGGGCGCGGTCAAGGGCACGGGGCAACTGGCGGTCGAAGCGATCGTCAAGGCGCGCGAGGCCGGTGGCCCGTTCAAGAGCCTCTTCGATTTCTGCGTGCGGGTGGACCGCCAGCGCATCAACAAGCGCACGGTCGAGGCGCTCATCAAGGCCGGCGCTTTCGACTCCATCCAGCAGAACCGCGCGTCATTGAGCGCATCGCTCGACCGCGCTTTCGACTTCGCCAGCGCGACCGAAGCCAACGCGGCGCAGGTCGACATCTTCGGCGACAGCGAACACGGCTCGGCCGCGGCTGAGCCCGATCTGATCGACGCCACGCCTTGGGGCGTGAAGGAGCGGCTGACGCTCGAGAAGACCGCGGTCGGCTTCTATCTGTCGGGCCACCTGTTCGACGAGGTCTCGCACGAGGTGCGGCGCTTCTGCAAGCGCGAGATCGGCGAGTTGCTTGACAGCCGCGAGCCGCAGATCGTCGCGGGCATCGTGAGCGACATGCGCGTGATCAACGGGCAGCGCGGCCGGCTGGCGATCTTCAAGCTCGACGACAAGAGCGATGCGATCGAGGCGACCGCCGACGAGGCACTGATCAACGCCAACCGCAACACGCTGAAGGAAGACGAACTGGTGATCGTGAGCGGCCGACTGCAGCCGGGCCGTGGCGGCTTCGAAGCGCGCTTCCAGGTGCAGCAAGTGTGGGATCTGGCCGCTGCGCGCTGCCGTTTTGGCAAGTTCCTGCGCGTGGCGGTGAACGGCAAGGCGCCGGACATCGCCCGGATTGCGCGCGATTTTCCGCCGCGCACCGAAGCGAGCGAGCACGGCGAGCTGCTGCAGGGACTGCCGGTGCGCCTGTGCATGGCGCGGGGCGGCGCGCAGGTCGAATTGCAACTGGGTGAGCGCGCGAAATTTTTTCCGACCGACGCGGCGCTCGCGAGCTGGACGGCGCAGGCCGAGGCGGGCAAGGCGGCGATCGTTTACGACTGAGCGCCTGGGCGCATGCGTGGCTGGTTGCGTGTCGCTGCCAACGGGCAGCGGTCAGGACACCAGTTGCTTGGCTCGCCGAATGGCCTTGATCACGCCCGCCTTGGTGTTGTCGCGCCAGGCCGCACGCCCTACTGGCACGGGAACCATGCCAAGACGCCGCAGCAGTGGTCGCGCCCGGTGGTTGAACTGGAGGGCCTCACGCCAGCCGATGTTTTGCGGCGTGTTGAAGAAGATCGACATGGAAATCGAAACGTCGTCGGGACCGTTCTTGACGTGGTGCCCGGCAGTGAACGGTGTATGGATCGTTTCGCCCGGTTTGAACGCGAAGGTGGTGGCCAGGGCTTCATGCTCCTTTTTCCAGGGCAGCTTCGTGTTGATGTGCGAGACGTAGGCTTCGCGGTGTTCCGGGCTCACGACGCGCTCGTCCCACTGCGGAAACACGGTCACATCTTTGCTACCCCGAAATTGCATCAGGAAGCTCGCGTAGCGATCGATGTGGAAGGGGGTGACGCTATTGGGCGAGGCAATGAACAGGTAAAGACGGGGATCGATGGCAATCTGGCCGACACCGCTCCTGCGCATGATGGCCGAGACATCTGAAATCAGCTCCTTGTACAGCTGCGCGAAGGAGGGGTGCTTCTCGGGCCCGTCAACCATGACGTAGGAGTCGGACACCCGGATGTTCTCGATGATCTCTTCAATGGGGCGTCGGTTGGGCACATGCCCACAAAGCTCCTTCTCGAAATCGTCCCCGTTTTGGAGTATCTCCTTGGAGAAGTAGACATCCTTCGCAGGCAACGCCGGAAGCACCTCGGCCAAGTTTTGAAGGCTCAGTGCCGGGTGGCCGAGCAGTTTGTGCTGGAACTTGAACGCCTGTCGATCAAGACGGTCAAAGTCCGGGGTCGGCTCAAAACACTGCATGCGTTGCCCGTGAAACAAAGTTAAGACATTGGTTGTACCTTATGTTTCCGCTTGTTTCGACGCTTTTTGCTGAAAAACGTCGTCGGGTTGGCAGATTTTTTACGGTAGCGCATGCGCTCACCGGCCATCAGCGCTTGGGACGCAGCGTGATGATCAGCCGTGAAGGCACGGTGCCGTCCACATCCCGCGGCAATTTTTCGGTCTTCTGGAGCGCGCGCAGGGCTGCTTCGTCCCAGCTCGGAAGTCCACTGGATTTGGTCAGTGCAGGCGTACCGACGATCGTGCCATCGGGGGCCAGGCGCACGTCGAACTCGGCGCCGGGGTTGCCGCTCACCATGTCCGCATCGGGGAACACCACATTGGGCCGGACGGCCGCGTTGACCTTGCCGCCGTAGCTGCCTGAGGGCCCCGACGACCGGAGCGCCGTGCCGGTGGCGGTGTCGCCTCCGGAAGCGCCGGCCATGCCCTGCATCCGCTTGAGCACCGCGGCGCGGTCCGCGGCCGCGGCGGCTGCCTGCTTGGCAGCTTCCGCCTTCTGCACCTCGGCCTTTTTGGCGGCCGCGGCCTTGACCTCGGCTTCCTGTTGCTTGCGCTGCTCGGCCAGCTTCTGCTGCTGGGCCTGTTTGCGCTCGGCTTCGTCTTCGGCGCGTTGCTTCGCTTCGCGCTCCTTGCGCTCTTCGGCTGCCTTCCGGGCGGCTTCCTGCTTCTGCTTTTCTTGCCTCGCCTCGGCCAGTTCGCGCTCGCGCTCCAGCTTTGCCTTGCGTTCTTTTTCCCGCTCCAGCGCGAACTGGCCGAGGCGAGGCAAGAAAAGCAGAAGCAGGAAGCCGCCCGGAAGGCAGCCGAAGAGCGCAAGGAGCGCGAAGCGAAGCAACGC
>SEGS01000013.1 GCA_004210915.1 Variovorax sp.
TAGCACGATTTTTTAAGTATCGTCAAACTTTTTTCAACTTCTTCAACCTTCTCATCCAACCGCTTCCTGCGAAGCAACCAAACAAACTGTCGTTCAGTCGAGCCCTCGATTATGACACGAAATTTTCATCCGCAGCAAACTTCGAAGAAGTTTTTTGGAACCCCAGCAAGCTGGTAGGACGTACTGGATTCGAACCAGTGACCAACGGATTAAAAGTCCGCTGCTCTACCAACTGAGCTAACGTCCCGCTCACATCACCGAGCGGGGCCACGCCCGAGACTCAGCAAAGCCTACGAGTATACCCCGTCTCTACCGGCGATCTTGTCGAGCACCCAGCCAGCCGCACACTGCCCGAAGGTCGACGTAACAGCGACCACAGAGCCGTATCCATGGCAGTTCAGAGTCCCGTCGCCCTCCAATGCGCAAGACGCATCGGGCGGCGCCACGCTCTCGCGGCTGAACACGCAGGTCACGCCCGTCTTCTTTCCGGGCTTCAATTTGCCGCCGTTGGCTTTGCGAAGTTGCTGCCGCAGTCGCGCAAGCAAGGGATCGTGCGTGACGTCGGCCAGGTCGCAAAGATCGACTTTGTGCGCATGTCGCTTGCCGCCTGCTGCTCCGCAACTGACGAACACGGATGCGGCTTGGCGCGACCACGATGCCATAGCCAGCTTTGCCCGCCCCTGATCGCAGGCGTCGATAAGGGCGGACATCGGGCCGTTGGACGAGATTGCTCGCTCCATCAGAACCGACCAGTTATCCGAATCGACGAACTCGTCGATCGCCAACACTTCGCAGTCGGGATTGATCTGCAAGACACGATCACGCATCGCCTCCACCTTCGCTTGTCCAAGCGTCGATTGGAGTGAGTGAACCTGTCGGTTGATGTTGGACTCGGCCACGTGATCCATGTCGATCATCGTCAAGCGCCCCACTCCGCTTCGCGCGAGAGACTCGACAGCCCATGAGCCCACCCCGCCGATCCCCACTACAAGCACGTGTGCCTGCTGAATCTTTCTGGCTCCAGCGACCCCATAAAGCCGCTCGAGCCCACCGAACCGCCGACGGGCGTCGACCGCCGCGTGCTGTTGCGCTCCCGCCTTCACAACAAGCGTCTCAGTGGAGAGAATTGAATCGGACGAAATATCAGCGCAGACGCGAAAGGCGCTCGCGGGCAGCCTGAGCCGCCTCAGATTGCGGGTAGGCCTTGCCCAGATCTTCCAACGTACGGCGTGCGGCGCGCGTATCCTTCAACTCGATCTGGCAGTTCGCAATCGACAGCACCGCTTCAGGTGCCTTCGGGTGGTCCGGAGCCAAGGACAACATCGAACGAAAGTTCGCGATGGCCTCGTTGTAGTTGCGAGTCGCGTACTGCGCATTGCCGAGCCAGAACAGCGCGGATGCGTTGTATCCGCTCTGCGGGTAGCGCTTGACGAACTCGGCGAACGCCGTTTGCGCCTGCGCGAACTGCCCCCCACGAAAAACGCCGAGCGCCGCATCGAAGTCAGCCTTCTCCTTCGGATCCGCATTGAACTCGCGTCCGTCCACCGTGACAGTCGACGGTTCGCTCTTTTTCAAGCGGTCGTCGACAGCTTGTTGCCGGGCCTGCAGATCGCCCAGCGTCCGCGTGAGCTGCTCGTTCTGCCCTGTCATGCGCGCCAACTCCCCGCGAACCTGCTCAATTTGCGTCTGCAACTCAAGCAAGCTCCGCCGGAGCTGGCCATTCTCATCGCTCTGGCGCTGCTCTGACTGGACCCGCATCGCTTCCACGCGCTGCCGGAGATCCAGAATCGCGCGGCGCGCCTCGTCATCCTCAAACAGGGCTGCCTGCGCGCCGCCGGCGAAGCAAAGCGCTGCCGTCGTCAAGGCTACCGTCTTAAGCGCCAAGGGGAACAAGGCGCGTGCCATCAGCGGTAGGAAATTTCGGCGCGACGGTTTTGCGCCCAGACGTCTTCGCCACTGCCTTGCTGCGCGGGCTTTTCCTTGCCGAAGCTCACAGCTTCGACTTGGCTATCGGAAATACCCAGCAACCCCAAGGACCGGCGAACGGCTTCAGAGCGCTTTTGACCCAATGCCAGGTTGTACTCGCGACCGCCACGCTCATCGGTGTGTCCCTCGATCGACACGCGCCGCTGCGGATTGGCCTTCAGGAAACGCGCGTGACCATCGATCAAGGACTGGAATTCCGGCTTGATCGTGTAGCTGTCGTAGTCGAAATAAATGATCCGTGCCACGCCCACCGGGCCTTGTGCGTTCTGCGCATTGGGATCGATGGTGACTGGCGCCACGCCACTGGCACTGCCGCCCGCGCCAGCGCCCTGGCCCATGCCGCCGCGGTCCACGACCGGGGTGTCGTTCAGCTTGGTGCCTGAAGAGCAGCCAGCGATCAGCGCCACGATGGCGAGCGAATAAATCGTACGTTTCAACATTTCAACTCCTCAAGAAAATCATTGCTTCTGGAACGGACCCCAGTCCGGTTCGCGTATGTCCCCTGCCTGTCCCGCCAGTCGAGCCTTGATCTTTCCATCGAGGGTGGAAGTCATCAACGCTTCGCGCCCTTGCAGGCGCGTGGCATAAACGATCAACTTGCTGTTCGGCGCAAAACTCGGGTTCTCATCTGCGGTGGTATCGGTGATGGCAGTCACATTGCCGGTCGCCAATTCCATCACATGGAGTTTGAAGGCGCCGCCCACCCGCGAGATGTAGGCCAACCACCGCCCATCGCCGCTGACGGAGGGAGAAATGTTGTAGGAGCCGCTGAAGGTCACCCGCGCCGGGTTGCCGCCGCCAGCGCCCATTTTGTAGATCTGCGGCGCGCCGCCACGGTCGCTGACAAAGTAGATCGTCGAGCCGTCGGCCGAATAGGTCGGCTCGGTATCGATGCTGCTGCTCTGCGTAAGGCGCTTGGGTTCGCCGCCGGTTGCAGGGATCGTATAGAGCTGCGACCCGCCATCGCGACTCAGCGTCACTGCCAGCGAGCGCCCGTCTGGCGACCAGGCCGGCGCGCTGTTGGAGCCGCGGAAGTTGGCGACCAGCCGACGCTGCCCGCTGCCCACGTTGTGGACGTAAACCACAGGCTTGCGCGACTCGAACGAAACGTACGCGAGTTGCTGTCCGTTCGACGACCACACCGGCGAAATGATGGGCTCCGGGCTCGCAAGCGCTGCCTGGGCGTTCTCCCCATCGGCGTCGGCGACCCACAGGGTGTGCCGATTGCCGCCCTTCGTCACATAGGCGATGCGGGTCGAAAAGATGCCTCGCTCGCCCGTCAGTTTTTCGTAGACGTAGTCGGCAATGCGATGCGATGCCAGCCGCAGGTCGGCCTGCGGCACGGTGTAGCTCTCGCCGCCGAGGTCCTGACCGCGCACCACGTCCCAGAGACGAAATTTGACTTCGAAGCGGCCGTCACCGAGCTTGGTCACGCTGCCGACGACCAGGGAGTCGGCCGTCCGCTGGCGCCACAAGGTCAGGTCGGGGCGTGACGTTTCGTCCAGCGCCTGGCCCGACGCATCGACGCCGCGAAACTGGCCGCTGCGCTCCAGGTCGGCCTGGACGATCGTGGAGATCTTCTGCGGAGACGCCCCTTCGCCCTTGAAGGGCACCAGCGCGATGGGCAGTTGCGTCAACCCCACGCCCGACACCTCCACACGGAACTGGGCAAGCGCGGGAACAAAAGGGGTTGCAGCGAGGGCCGCGACAAGGGCGCGACGGCGAGGAGCTTGCAAGGAATGAGCGGGAATGTGGGCTGGCAACGGCTTGTTCATGCAGTACGGAGAGGATTCCGGGCACAAAGTTTCCGGGTCTGGAGAGGAGCCCCATGTTACACACCGCGCCGCACCCAAAGTCACAAAACGTGTCCGCGCCGGGCGCGACTGCCCTCAACGGCTGGACTCGTAGAATCCGCCGCCATGGAGCCCTCCCCCGCCGCCGAGACGCGCGCACCGTTGAAGCGTCGTCTGGCGCGCCTCATGACCTGGTTCGGCGGATCGCGCCGCTGGTGGTCAATCGGCATGGCCACGGCCTTGCTCGCCGCCCTGACCGAACCATTGATGCCCGCCTTGCTCAAGCCGCTGCTGGATCAGGGATTCACACAGGGCGACCTCGCTCTCTGGATGGTGCCCGCGGCCATCGTCCTGCTGTTCGCGGTGCGCGGTCTTGCCCAATTCGTGTCCCAGTACGCGCTGGCGCGCATCGCCAACGAAGGCATGCAGCGACTGCGGCGCGTTCTGTTCGATCGCCTGCTGGCCGCCGAGCTCGCGCTGTTTTCGCGGCAGTCCGCCAGTGCGCTGTCGAACACCGTGGTGTACGAGGTGCAGACCGGCTCGATGTTGCTGGTGCAGGCATTGCTCGGCGTATCGCGCGATGGCTTCACGGTGGTCGCGCTGCTGGGCTACCTGCTCTTTTTGAACTGGAAACTCACCCTGATCGTCGGGCTGCTGGTGCCCGGCGTCGCATGGATCATGAAGGTTCTGTCCAAGCGGCTCTACCACCTGACCCGGCTCGGCCAGCAAGCGACCGATGAACTCGCCTACGTGGTCGAGGAGAACGTACTAGCACATCGCATGGTCCGCCTGCACGGTGCCGAACGCGCGCAGCGCGAGCGCTTCGAGCGCCTGAGTCAGAGCCTGAATCGACTGGCTGTGAAATCCACCATCGCCTCGGCGGCCATGACACCGCTCACGCAGTTGCTCGCGGCGGTCGCGCTTTCGGTGGTCGTGATGATCGCGCTCTGGCAGAGCGGCGAACAGGGTCTGACGGTCGGCGGTTTTGTCGCATACATCACGGCCATGCTGATGCTGATCGCACCGATCCGGCGCCTGGCCGACATGGCCAATCCAATCACGCGCGGCCTGGCGGCGCTGGAGCGCGGCCTGGTGTTGATCGACGAAGTCGCGTCCGAATCGCAAGGGCAGCACGCTGCGCCGCGCGCACAGGGTCGCATCGAGCTGAAGAACGTTCGTGTCAGCTACCGCGGTGCGGACGAAGCACCGGCCCTCGATGGCGTGACCTTGAACATTGCGCCCGGTGAGATCGTCGCTTTCGTCGGTCCTTCCGGTTCGGGCAAGACGACCCTCGTGAACTTGTTGCCGCGCTTCGTGCTCCAGAGCAGCGGCCAGATCCTCCTCGATGGCCATGACGTGGCCGACTGGCAGCTCCAGAGCCTGCGCGCCCAGTTCGCGATGGTGAGCCAGGATGTCGTGATGCTGAACGACACGCTGGCGGCCAACGTCGCACTGGGCGCCGGGATCGACCGCGAACGCGTGCTCCAATGCATTGCCGCGGCCAACCTGCAATCGCACGTCGACGGCCTGCCACAGGGCATCGACACGGTCCTGGGGCACAACGCCACGCAGCTGTCGGGCGGGCAGCGGCAACGTCTGGCGATCGCCCGCGCGCTCTACAAGGATGCGCCGGTGCTGCTGCTCGACGAGGCCACGTCCGCGCTCGACACCGAATCCGAGCGACTGGTGCAGGAAGCCTTGCAGCGCCTGATGCAGAACCGCACGACGCTGATCGTGGCGCACAGGCTGTCGACCATTCAGCACGCCGACCGCATCGTGGTGATGGAACACGGCCGCGTGGCCGAGCAAGGCAGCCACGCGCAGCTCATGGCCCTTGACGGCTTGTATGCGCGCCTGCAGCACAATGCCGTGCGCAAGGCGCCCGAAGGTCAGATTCCAACGCTCTAGGGACGGGAGCAGGCGCGGGGGCGGGGGCGCGCGCCTGCCGGCTGCGTGGTCTCAGCCTCGACGGCGAATCACAGCAGGACGATGTCGTACTGTCCCTGCCCGATGGCAGGTTCGGACTGCAGCGAAATCGGCTTGCCGATGAAGTCGCTCAGGCCCGCCAGGTGCTGGCTCTCCTCGTCGAGGAACAGCTCGATCACCTGCGGCGACGACACGATGCGGAACTCGCGCGGCGTGAACTGCCGGGCTTCCCGCAGGATCTCGCGCATCACGTCGTAGGCCACGCTGCGCGCGGTCTTCACGATGCCCTGCCCGCCGCACGCCATGCAGGGTTCGCACAGCATGTGGGCCAGCGATTCGCGCGTGCGTTTGCGCGTCATCTCGACCAGGCCCAACTGCGAGAAGCCACCTGCTGTGGTCTTCACACGGTCGCGCGCCAACTGCTTGCGAAATTCGCCGAGCACCTGCTCGCGGTGGTCGTCGCGGACCATGTCGATGAAGTCGACGATGACGATGCCGCCCAGGTTGCGCAGCCGCAGTTGCCGCGCGATGGCCTGTGCCGCCTCCAGGTTCGTTTTGAAGATCGTGTCGTCGAAATTGCGCGCGCCGACGAAGCCTCCGGTGTTCACGTCGACCGTGGTCAGCGCCTCGGTCTGGTCGACTACGAGGTACCCGCCGGACTTGAGGTCGACCCGGCGACCGAGCGCTTTCGCGATTTCTTCATCCACGGAGTAGAGATCGAAGATCGGTCGCTCGCCCTTGTAGTGCTGCAGCTTGCCCGCCGCCTGCGGCATGAACTCGAGGCCGAACTTCAGGAGCACCTCGAATTGTTCGCGGGAGTCGATGCGGATGGTTTGCGTGTCTTCGACGGTCATGTCGCGCAAAACGCGCTGCAGCAGGCTCAGATCCTGATGCAGCAGCGACATCGGCGGTAGCTTGCTCGACGAATCGCGGATGCGCGACCAGGTTTTGCGCAGGTAGGCGATGTCTTCGGCCAGCTCGGCGTCACTCGAATCCTCACCGTTGGTGCGCAGGATGAAGCCACCCGTGTTCGCCGGCAGCACGCCGCCGTTGTCGGCCGTGGCGGCTGCGTCAATGAGCACCTGCATGCGAGCACGCAAAGCATCGCGCTGGTCGGACGGAATTTTTTGAGATACGCCGATGTGGTTGTCCTGCGGCAGGAACACCAGCAGACGCCCGGCGATGCTGATTTGTGTCGAGAGCCGCGCACCCTTGGTGCCGATCGGGTCCTTGATGACCTGCACGAGCAGCGCCTGGCCTTCGAAAACCTGCTTTTCGATCGGCACAATGGCGCCGTTATTGCGATGGTCGCGCTCGGGCATCGCAGCGCTTGGGCGCGAGCCCGGCGTGAACGGTGCCACGATGTCCGCCACGTGGAGGAAGGCCGTGCGTTCCAGCCCGATGTCGATGAAGGCCGACTGCATGCCCGGCAGCACACGCGACACCTTGCCGAGATAGACGTTGCCGACGAGTCCGCGTTCCAGCGTGCGCTCGACGTGCAACTCCTGGACGGCGCCATGTTCAACCAGAGCCACCCGAGTTTCCTGTGGTGACCAGTTGATCAATATGTCTTGCATGGGGGTCTCAGATCTTGAAGCCGGCCCGCCGCAGCAGCGCAGCGGTCTCGAACATCGGCAAGCCCATGATGCCCGAATAGGACCCGCTGAGGTGCTCGACGAACGCGGCCGCGGCGCCCTGGATCGCATAGGCGCCGGCCTTGCCGAGCGGCTCGCCGCTTGCGGCGTAACGCGCGATCTGCGCGCGACTCACTGGCGCGAAGCGCACGCGCGAGACGCTGAGCGCCGCGTGGCGCTGGCGGCCATGATGCAGCGCGACGGCGGTCAGCACGCGGTGCGTCGTACCGGACAACAAGGCCAGCATGCGCTCCGCATCCTTGGTGTCGTCGGGCTTGCCGAAGATGGTGCGGCCCAGCGCCACCGTCGTGTCGGCGCAAAGCACCGGCGCAGTGGGCAGGCCTGCGCGCGCGCGGCGCGCCACGGCGGCGTCCAGCTTGAGCGCGGTCACGCGCTGCACATAGGCGGTGGGCGATTCGCCGGGCAGCACGATTTCCAGCGATTCGGCGTCTTCGTCCGGTCCGGCCAACAGCAATTCATGGCGCACGCCGAGTTGACCGAGCAGTTGCGCACGACGCGGGCTTTGCGACGCGAGATAAATAAAGGGATCGTTCATTCGCGGTGGTACGGATGGCCCGCGTTGACCGACCAGGCACGGTAGAGCTGTTCGACCAGCAGCACGCGCGCCATCGCATGTGGCAAGGTCATGTCGGACAGGCGGATGCGCTCGTGCGCAGCAGCCTTGAAGGCGGGATCGAGGCCGTCCGGCCCGCCGATCACCAACGCGACGTCGTCGCCCTCGCCTTGCCAGGATTGCAGCCGGGCTGCGAGCGCCTTGGTGGTCAGCGCCGTGCCGCGCTCATCCAGTGCAACGATGCGCATGCTGCGAGGCAACGCCTTGGCGATTGCGGCTTCAATGCGCTCGCGCTCGGCCGCATACAGCGTCTCGAGGGATTTGGATCCGCGCGGCTCGGTTTTGACGGCCCGCAGTTCGAGCTTGATCTCTGGCGGGAAGCGCTTGGCGTAGTCGTCCCAGGCGGTCTGCGCCCAGTCGGGCATGCGTTGCCCGACCGCGACCACCAGCAGCTTCATGGCTTCTTCGGTGCGGCCTTGCGTGCGGGCTTCTTCACCGCAGGCTTCGCCGCGGGTTTGGCGGCAGCAGCCTTTTTGGCCGGCGCCTTCTTGGCAGCCGGCTTGCCGACCACCTTCACCGGCGTGCGCGCAGTGCCGGTTTTCTTCGCGGGTGCCTTCTTCGATGCGGGCTTGGTCTTGGCATCGCGCGCCTCCTGCTCGGCGGCCTTGATGGCGGTCTTCGCGGCGCTGGCGCGGCGCAAGCTCGGCATCTTGGCGGCCACAGGCTTCTTGTCTTCCACGGCGGCCTTGGGCGCCGCAGCCGGTTTGGCGCCACCGAGCTTGCCGCGCACGGGCTTGTCGCCCCAGATCTCTTCGAGGTGGTAGTACTGACGGATGGCTGGCTGCATGATGTGCGCGACCGCCGCGCCGCAGTCCACGATGATCCATTCGCCGTTGTCTTCGCCCTCGATGCGCGGCTTGCCGAAGCCGGCTTCGCGCACCGCGTCGCGCACGCTGGAAGCCAGCGCCTTGGTCTGGCGGTTCGAGGTGCCGGACGCGACGATCACGCGTTCGAACAGCGGTGAAAGATGCTCTGTGTCGAAGACCTGAATGTCCTGCGCCTTGACGTCTTCGAGCCCGTCGATGATGGCTCGCTGGAGTTTCTGGATGTCTTTTTTGGCGGCGGCTTCAGTGGTCATCAGGCGGAACGGTAGAGAAGGTGTTGGTCAATATAGCGCGCAACGGCGGGCGGAACCAGCGCAGAAACGTCCTCGCCGCGCGCGATGCGCTGGCGGATATCGGTGGCGCTGGTGTCCATGGCCGGCAGTTCGAGGGTCTCGAACCGGGCACCCGGCGGGAGGCCGGGCAAGCTTTCTGGATCGAATCGGGTGGCAGCACCCGATGGCATTGCGCGATGCGCTACAGAAATGATAGCGGCCGAGAGTATAACCTGCCAGCCGTGCCAGCTCGGCAGTGCGCGGGCCTGGTCGCCTCCCATGATCAGCACGGGCTGCGCGTCGGGGTGTTCGGCCCGCAACTCGCGCAAGGTGTCCAGGGTGTACGTCGGGCCATCGCGCAGCACCTCGCGCGCATCGACGACCGCACCCGGCAGGTCGCCAAAAGCCAGTTGGCACATCGCCAGCCGCTCGTCGCCGCTCGTCAGCGTGCGCGCCTTGTGCCACGCGCGGCCGGTCGGGAAGATGCGCAGCTCGTGCAGATTCAGCTGGTCGAGCGCCGCACGCGCCAGCGCCACATGCGCGTTGTGCGGCGGGTCGAACGCGCCGCCGAAGATGCCGATCCGCGGCGCGCCGCTCACAGGCATGTCACAGCCATTCGCGGCGCACGATGAAATCGCTGTACAGCGTGGCTTCGGGCGTGCCCGCCTCCGGCACGCGTTGGTAGGCCCAGCTGGCCAGCGGCGGCATCGAGAGCAGGATCGATTCCGAACGGCCGCCCGACTGAAGGCCGAAGTGCGTGCCGCGGTCCCAGACGAGGTTGAATTCGACGTAGCGGCCGCGCCGGTAGAGCTGGAACTCGCGCTCGCGCTCGCCGTACGGCGTGTCGCGGCGGCGCGCGACCAGCGGCAGGTACGCCGGCAGAAAACCATTGCCAACCGCACGCAGCATCGCGAAGCTCTGGTCGAAATCGAACTCCGAAAAGTCATCGAAGAAGATGCCGCCGATGCCGCGTTGCTCGTTGCGATGCTTCAGGAAGAAATACTCGTCGCACCACTGCTTGAAGCGTGGGTACTTGTCGTCACCGAACGGTGCGAGCGCGTCGCGACAGACGGTGTGGAAGTGCTTCGCATCCTCCTCGAAGCCGTAGCAAGGCGTCAGGTCCATGCCGCCACCGAACCAACAGACCGGCGCCCTGCCCTCGGGCAAGGCCGCCAGCATGCGCACGTTCATGTGCACCGTGGGCACATAGGGGTTGCGTGGGTGGAACACCAGCGACACGCCCATGGCCTCGAAAGGCGCACCCGCAAGCTCGGGCCGGTGCTGCGTGGCCGAAGGCGGCAGCTTCGGGCCGCGCACTTGCGAGAAGCCGCAACCGGCGCGCTCGAACAGCGCGCCGCCTTCCAAGATGCAGGTCAAGCCCTGCCCTTGCAGCACTTCACCGGGCTCCTTCTGCCACGCGTCGCGCACTGCGACGCTGCCATCGGCGGTCTCGATCGCCGCAACGATGTCCTGCTGCAGCCCGCGAAGGTACGCGCCAACGTCCTGCGGTCGTGCGTCCATCAGTGGCCCTGGTCGCGCGCGTTGAGGGCGCGGAAACCGATGTCCCGGCGGTACTGGGCGCCGTCGAAATGCACCTTGGCGGCGACCTCGTAGGCCCGCTGCTGCGCGAGCTTCACGTTGTCGGCCAGCACGGTCACGCAGAGCACGCGGCCGCCGCTGGTCTGCAACTCGCCGTCTTGGAGCGTTGTGCCGGCGTGGAACACGACCGCGTCCGGTGCCTCGGCCGGAACGCCGGAGATGCGGTCGCCCTTGCGCGGAGACAGCGGATAGCCGTGCGCCGCGAGCACCACGCCCAACGCGATGCGCCTGTCCCATTGCAGTTCGACCTGGTCGAGCGTGCCATCGGTCGCGTGCCAGAACAACTCGAAGAGATCCGACTTGAGCCGCATCATGATCGGCTGTGTCTCGGGGTCGCCCATGCGGCAGTTGAACTCGAGCGTCTTGACTTGGCCCTTGGCGTCGATCATCAGCCCCGCGTACAGGAAGCCGGTGTACGGGATGCCGTCTTTTTCCATGCCGCGGATGGTCGGCAGGATGATCTCCCGCATCGCGCGCGCGTGAACCTCGGCCGAGACCACGGGCGCCGGCGAATAGGCGCCCATGCCGCCGGTGTTCGGGCCTTCGTCGCCGTCGAGCAGGCGCTTGTGATCCTGGCTGGTGGCGAGCGCCGTGACGTTCTTGCCGTCGCACAGCACGATGAAACTCGCTTCTTCGCCTTGCAGGAATTCCTCGATCACCACGCGCGCGCCGCCGTCGTTGTGCGACACACCGAACTTGTTGTCGACCAGCATGAAGTCGACCGCCTCGTGCGCCTCTGCGGCGGTCATGGCCACCACCACGCCCTTGCCCGCGGCCAGCCCATCGGCCTTGACGACGATGGGCGCGCCCTTCGCGTCGATGTAGGCATGGGCAGCGGCTGCATCGGTGAAGGCCTCGTACTCGGCCGTCGGGATCTTGTGGCGCTTCATGAAGGCCTTGGAAAAGGCCTTGGAGCTTTCAAGCTGGGCCGCCGCTTTCGTCGGGCCGAAGATGCGCAGGTTGTGCGCGCGGAATTCGTCGACCACGCCGGCCGCCAGCGGCGCCTCGGGCCCCACGACGGTCAGCGCGATCTTCTCCGCCTGCGCCCACTCGCGCAACGCGACAGGTTCGTTCAGGTCGATGCAGACGAAGCGCGGATCGGCCGCCGTGCCGCCGTTGCCCGGCGCCACATACACCTTGCTGACGCGTGTGCCTTGCAGGAGCCGCCAGGCCAGGGCGTGTTCGCGGCCGCCGCTGCCGATGACGAGGACTTTCATTCGGAGATCGCCGCGTTGTGATAGACCTCTTGCACGTCATCCAGGTCCTCCAGGACGTCGAGCAGCTTCTGCATCCTGGCGGCGTCTTCGCCGGTCACGTCGATGGTGTTCTCGGCGCGCATCGTCACTTCGGCGATGTCGGCGGTGAAACCGGCCGCCTCGAGCGCGTTCTTCACCGATTCGAAATCCGCGACCGCTGTCAGCACCTCGATGGCGCCATCGTCGTCGGTCACCACGTCTTCGGCACCGGCCTCGAGCGCGACTTCCATCACCTTGTCCTCGTGGGTGCCCGGTGCGAACACAATCTGCCCGCAGTGCTTGAACTGGAAGGCCACCGAACCTTCGGTGCCCATGTTGCCGCCGTACTTGCTGAAGGCATGCCGCACTTCGGCGACCGTGCGCACGCGGTTGTCCGTCATGGTGTCAACGATGATCGCCGCGCCGCCGATGCCGTAACCCTCGTAGCGGATTTCCTCGTAGTTCACGCCTTCGAGGTTGCCGGTGGCCTTGTCGATGTTGCGCTTGACCGTGTCGATCGGCAGGTTGACCGCCTTGGCCTTCTCGACCGCCAGGCGCAGCCGCGGGTTGATGGCCAGGTCACCGCCGCCCAACCGGGCAGCGACCATGATCTCGCGGATCACGCGGGTCCAGGCCTTGCCGCGCTTTTCGTCCTGCCGGCCCTTCCGGTGCTGAATATTCGCCCATTTGCTGTGTCCGGCCATGGCTTTCTCTCTCGCTCTCGTGTGTTTTCAAGCTCGCTTCGGGGTTCAAAGCAAGCCCCCGAGTTTACTGTCCGTCATGCGCAACGCCGGCGGCGGCGCGGCCGGACAGAGGGGCGTTTTGGGGATAATCCGGCGATGACGACAACACCTTCCGTCGGGCCAGGGAACCCGAGCATCCTGCCGCCTCACACGCCTTTGCCGCTGTACTACAGCAACGAGGACGAGCACCGGGCCTTCCTGCGCCGCATCTTCAACGACACCGCCGCCGACTACGACCGCATCGAGAGCGTGTTGGCCTTCGGCACCGGCCCGTCGTACCGCAAACGCGCCTTGCTGCGCGCGGGTCTGGCGCCCGGCATGCAGGTGCTCGATGTCGGGATCGGCACCGGCCTCGTGGCCAGGGAAGCGCTGAAAATCATCGGCCCGCAAGGCAGCCTTGTTGGCGTCGACCCGAGCGTCGGCATGATGAAGCAGGTCCGGCTGCCCGGCGTCGAGCTGCTCGAAGGCGTGGCCGAGGCGCTGCCCCGTCCCGATGCCAGTTGCGACTTCGTCAGCATGGGCTATGCGATGCGCCACATCGACGACGTGGCCGCCTCGTTTCGCGAGTTCCACCGCGTGCTGCGGCCGGGCGGCCGCGTCATCGTGCTCGAGATCACCAAACCACAAGGCGGCCTCGGCACCGCGCTCCTCAAGGCCTACATGCGCGCCGTGGTTCCGCTGATCGCGCGCATCGTCGGTCGGCGCCGCGACACCGCGGAGCTCTGGCGCTACTACTGGGACACTATCGAGGCCTGCATCCCGCCGGAACAGGTGCTCGAGGCGCTGCGCGCGGCCGGCTTCCAGAATGTTCGACGCCATCTCGACGTGGGCATCTTTTCCGAATACACAGCCACCCGGGCCGCATGATCGTCGACGCACACGCGGGAGCGCACCTGCGCGTCGAGCGGCTGTCACTCGACCAGAGCATGGCGAAGCACGTCGGCGGGGACACGCCCTTCGGCGCCATCGGTTACGGCACCCCGGCGCAACTGGCTTGGATGCCGACGGTGAATGCGCGCGTGCTGTCGCCGGCCGGATCGATGGCCGACGTGTGGCACGCCGATGGCGCGGCCACATCGGGCACCACGGGCTGCGTCCGCTGGCGAAGCAACGGGCACTGGCTGCTCGGCGCCATCGACCTGGACGAAGCCGCTGAACGACAAGGACTGGCCGAACTCTCACAGCGCGCCTACCGCGACCTGTTTGCGACGCTCGACCAGGCCGCGCTGCCGCATCTGCTGCGCATCTGGAACTACCTGCCGCAGATCAATGCCGACGGCGGCGGCCTGGAGCGCTACCGCCAGTTCAACCTCGGCCGGCAGCAAGCCTTCATGGACGCGCAACGCGCGGCGTTCGAGGGCGCGCCCGCGGCCTGTGCGCTCGGCATCCGCCAGGGCGCGCTGAGCATCCGCTTCCTGGCGGGCCGGACCGCGCCGTTGCCGGTCGAAAACCCGCGCCAGGTCTCGGCCTACCGCTATCCCGAAACCTACGGCCCGCGCTCGCCGACCTTCTCGCGCGCCGCGCTGGCCGAACTCGGCGGCGGCGATGTCGCGCTGTTCATTTCGGGCACGGCCAGCATCGTCGGCCACGAAACCGTGCACGCGGGCGATGTGCGGGCGCAGACGCACGAAACACTGCGCAACCTGTCGGCGGTGCTGACCGCGGCGAGCGCGGCATGCAGTGCAGCATTCAACCTGTCGTCGCTCGATGTCGTGGTCTATGTGCGCCATGCATCGGACGTGGCCGCGGTGCGCGAGGTGATCGATGCGGTGGTCGGCGCTCATTCGCACTTTGCGTTGCGGGCGGTGTATCTCGAAGCGGACGTCTGTCGCAGCGACTTGCTGGTCGAGATCGAGGCCCATGCCGTCGCGCCTGGCACCCTGCACTCGCGATCGCATGCGCAGGCTTAACCGGGTATCGCGACCATGCGCCGCGTGATCCGCCTGCTGATGGCAGCGCCGCTGCTCGTGCTGCTCTATGGCCTGCTGCTGTTCCTCGGGCTGATGTCACTCGGCTGGAACGTGGTCGCGATGGTGTTGCATCCGCTTCTGCCCGCAACGGCGGGCCTGCGCATCGGCCGGCTCGGCATTTCGCTGGGCTACCGGCTCTTCTGGTGGCTTGCGTCCGCCTGCCGGATGATGCGCATCGATGCGCACTGCCTGGACGCGCTGCGCGAGGAGCGCGGCCTGATCTTCGTGGCCAATCATCCGAGCATGCTCGACGCCCTGCTGCTCGTGGCGCACCTGCCGCGCAGCGCCTGCATCATGAAGGCGTCGCTGATGAAGAACGTCTTTCTGGGCGCCGGCGCACGGCTGGCGCGCTACATCCGCAACGACTCGGCGCGCACCATGGTGCGGCTGGCCGTCGACGACCTGAAGCAAGGCGGCCAGCTGGTGATCTTTCCTGAAGGCACGCGCACGGTCACGTCGCCGCTGAACCCTTTCCGGCCCGGCGTGACGCTGATCTCCAAGCTCGCGCAGGCGCCGATCCAGACGGTCTTCATCGACACCGATTCGCCCTACCTCGCCAAGGGCTGGCCGCTCTGGAAGCTGCCCCCGCTGCCGATCGTGTTCACCCTGCGGCTGGGGGAACGCTTCGCGCCCGCGCAGGACAGCAATGCGCTGCTGGCCGAACTCGAGCAGTACTTTCGCCACCACATGGAACCGCGCGCCGCTGGCGCGCCCACCGCCGCATGCCAGACGCCTCGCGCACCCATCTCGTCCTGATCCCCAGCTACAACACGGGCGAACGCCTGTTCTCGACCGTGCAGGCCGCGCGCGCGCAGTGGAGCCCCGTCTGGGTCGTCATCGACGGCAGCACCGACGGCACCGGCGAACGCCTGCAGCAAATGGCGGCCGATGACCCGGGCCTGCGTGTGGAATTGCTGCCGGCCAACCAAGGCAAAGGCGCCGCCGTGCTGCATGGGCTGCGCGCCGCCCAGGCGGCGGGCTACACCCACGCGCTGACGATGGATTCCGACGGCCAGCACCCGGCCGACCTGATCCCCACCTTCATGGCCGCGTCGCAGTCACGGCCCGAGACCATGGTGCTTGGCCGCCCGGTGTTCGACGCCAGCGCGCCGCTCTTGCGCGTGCGCGGGCGGCGCGTGTCCAACGGCTGGACGCAGCTCGAAACGCTGTTCGCCGGCGTTGGCGATTCGCTCTACGGCTTTCGCGTGTACCCGGTGCCCGACCTGATCGCCGTGATGGCGCGCCAGCCCTGGATGCGCCGCTTCGACTTCGACACCGAAGCCGTCGTGCGCCTCGCCTGGCGTGGCGTGAAGCCGGTCAACATCGATGCGCCGGTGAAGTACCTGACAGCCGAGGAAGGCGGTGTTTCGCACTTCCGCTACGGTCGCGACAACGTGCTGCTGACGTGGATGCACACACGCCTGATGATCGAATTCGTGCTGCGCCTGCCGGG
The DNA here is from genome assembly GCA_004210915.1 of Variovorax sp. Lineage (GTDB taxonomy): Bacteria > Pseudomonadota > Gammaproteobacteria > Burkholderiales > Burkholderiaceae_C > Variovorax. Next base: position 16,070 of record SEGS01000013.1, read on the forward strand.
CCTAGTGTGGCGCAAGCTGCGCGGCGCACCGCCGTTCCAGGCCTGAGGCACGACAGGGCCGCGGCCCGGCGATCTCAACCCGCCGTCAGATCATTCCGCCGTTGACCGAGATCACCTGCCCGGTGATGTAGGCCGCCTCCGGGCCGGCCAGGAAACCGGCGAGCGCAGCCACTTCCTCGGGCGTGCCGGCACGCTGCACCGGCACCATCTGCTTGATGACCGCGGGGTCGAACACCGCGTCGGCCATGGGCGAGGCGATGATCCCCGGCGCGATGGCGTTGACCGTCACGCCACGCGCCGCCACTTCGAGCGACAGTGCCTTGGTCGCGCTGTTGAGCGCGCCCTTGGCCGCCGCGTAGTTGACCTGCCCCTTGTTACCGGTGAGCGCCGCCACCGACGAAATATTCAGGATGCGCCCCCAGCGCGTGCGCAGCATCGGCAGCAGCAGCGGCTGCGTGACCCGGAAGAAGCCGTTGAGAGAGATGTCGATGACCTTGTGCCACTGCTCGGCGCGCATGCCGGGCAGCACCGCATCGTCGTGCACGCCGGCATTGTTGACGATGATCTGCACCGGCCCGGCTTCGAGCAGGCGCGCGCAGGCGGCGCTCGCGGCCTCGTCGCTGCGCAGGTCGAACACCAGGCATTCGGCGGTGCCGCCCGCCGCCCGGATGCTGTCGGCCAGTTGCTCGACCGCTTCGGGGCGCGAGTTGGCGTGCAGCAGCACGGTGGCGCCGTCGCGGGCCAGTCGCCGGGCGATGGCATTGCCCAGCGCGCCGCTGGCGCCTGTGATGAGCGCGCGTTTGCCGTCGAGGGTTGAGGTGTGGGTCGTGGTCGCGGTCATCGGGTCGTCGGCGCGGGCGCCGCCAGTGGCGTGTTGAGGACGACCACCGCGCGCCCTTCGGCGAGCGGCCGGCCGGTGGCGTCTTTCACCGCAAAGGCATAGAGGATCTGGCGCGCGTCGCCCGACAGCCGCTGCGCATGCACCTGCAGCGGGCCGGCGATGTCGTCCAGCCGCACGACCGCGAAGCGTACGTTCCGCGCGCTGGCCAGGAAGCCGGCCGAGGGCTCGGCGTCCGGCGTGGCGAGCAGGCCGCCATGCAGCGCCATCGCCTGCGCGGCGTACTCGATGGCATTGGGCGCCAGCAAGCCACCGGCGGTGCGCAGCGGGTTGTCAGCCGCGGTGTGCGAGGTGGTGCTGCAGTGGATCGCGCCGGCGTCCCACCGTTCGAGGCGCTCGAGCAGGCACATCGTGCCGCTGTGCGGGATGCGCGCGGCGATGCCGGTGCGGTCGAGCGTCTGTGGCGCCATGCCGGTTGTCGGCGCGGTGCCGGTCGTCATGCGCGCGGGCCGAGGTCGGCCACCAGCAGCACGTTCGCGAAGGGCGTGCCTTCGCTCATCGGGATGCTCTGCACGCGGAAGCCCATGCTTTCGAGCGTCGCGACCCAGGCATTCAGCGGGCGGCCCCAGGTCGGCGAGACCTTGTGGCCGCGCATGCGCGTGACCGTGCGGTCGACCCACTGGCTGATCGCGAAACCGCGGCGGCTCGACGCATCGCCCACCCGCAGCAAGAGGCGCCCGTCGGGTTGCAGCGCATCGCGCACGCGGCGCAGCACGCCGTCCTGCGCCGCGATATCCACGTAGTGCAGCACGTCGAGGATGACCACCAGATCGCAGGGCGGCAGCGTGGCGCTGCACATGTCGGCGCAGACCAGTTGCGGTGCCGGCTGCAGATGGCCGATGGAGGCCTTGGCGCGTGCCACGTCCCTGGGCATCAGTTCGATGCCGGTGTAGTCGGCGGCCGCGGGCGTCGCGGCCCAGGCGGCCGGCCATGCGCCCTGGCGCTGCATCGCGCTCATCGACGCCAGCAGGCTGGCGAACAGGCCCTGGCCGCAGCCAATGTCGACCACGCGGCGGTGGCGTGGGCCGATCAACCCGCGTTCGATCAGGCCGCGGAACACCGGGTCGCGCCCGAGCTTGCCGCGCGCGAAGTGCCAGGCGAACTGGCCGGCCTTTTTGTACGGCAGGGTCGCAGCTTCGTGCAGCTGACGCCAGGCGGTATCGGGGGAATTCGTCGTTGCGTTCATGCAGGGTTTCGCAGGGGTTCGGGCTGGCGTGCGTGCTCAGCTTTTCAGGCCATCGGGCAGCGTGACGGCGCGCAGGCCGTCCGCTCGCAGACGCGCCAGCAGGCGCGGCAGCACCTCGAGGATGACCGGCTGGCCCGCTGGCGTGCGCGCCGCGTTGCCATCGTGCAGCAGCAGGATGTCGCGCGGCGCCAGGCCGCGGGTCAGGCGCGCGAGCACCGTGTCGGGGTTGCCTTCGCGCGTGTCGAAGCCGCGCCGCGTCCAGCTGACCAGCGACAGGCCAAGGCGATGCAGCACGGGTTCGAGGAAAGGATTGCGCAGGCCCGCCGGCGCGCGAAAGCAGGTCGGGCGCTGGCCGGTGACGTCGCTCAGGATGTCCTGCGCCCGTGCGATCTCGCCGGCGAAACCGCGCGGGCCGAGGAAGGAAAAATTGTGGCGATGGCGCGCCGTGTGGTTCTGGATGCTGTGGCCGCGCGCCACGATCTCGCGCGCCAGCGCCGGCTGCGCCTGCACGCGTTCGGCGATGCAGAAAAAGGTGGCGCGCTGGCCGTGCGCATCGAGCAGGTCGAGCACCTGCGGCGTCACGCCGGGCTCAGGTCCGTCGTCGATGGTGATCGCCACTTCGCGCCGCCCGCCCGCCGCTTCGGGGAGCCGCGTCACGTTGGGGCCGAGCAGATTGCTGCGCGGCGTGAGGCCGGCCGCAGTGATGAGCGCGTGGTTCAACACGATCGCGCCGACAGCCCAAGGCGCCGCGCCGGGCACCAGCACGCCCGCGCCGATGGCTGCGACATGCCAGCCCGCGCTGGCCTTGATAGCGGGCGGCCAGGGCCACGAAGTCGGCGTGGGAGCGATGGGCTCGGTCATGGCGGTTGCGTCGGTGCGAAGCGGCTTGACGTGGCGATCAACCCTGGTGCGCGGGCACGCTCTTGGTCCGCGCGAAGGCGGCCGAGAGCAGCAGCGCGAGCAAGGCGCCAGGCGCCACCACGCGGCCGATGGACGAGAGCGCCGGGATGTCCGAGATCGCGATCAACGTGAAGGAGGTCACCGTCGTCAGGTTGGCCAGCAGCAGGGAGGCCAGCATGTCGTCGTCGGCGCGGCCGGCTTCGCGCAGCTGGTCGAAGAAGAGCGCGTAGTTGGAACCCACCGCCACGATCAGCAGCAGGCCGACCAGATGCAGGATGCCCAACGGCACCTGCAGCACCGCCATGCCGCCCAGCGTGAGGATGACCGCGACCACCAGCGGCAGGCAGACGGCGATCAGCCGACGCGCCGACCTCAGGTAGATGCCGAGCAGCACGACCACGGCGAGCGCACCGAACAGCACCTGCGCAGAGGCCTCGCCCATGTAGCGGTCGTAGAGGCTGCCGAGCTCGCGGCCGACGTCGACCACCTGCACCTCGGGCGCGCCGGCCAGCGCCTTCTCCAGCGCGGCGGCGTCGAAGCGGTCCCCGGGGTGCAGCGCGATCAGCGTCGACCAGCCACCGCCCGGGCGCTCGTACATCAGCGCGTTGACGACCGCGGCCAGCGGGCCTTCGACCAGATCGGCGCGCTGGATCGGCGGCCGGGCGCGCGCCGCTTCCACATCGGCGATGAAGGGCTCGAGTCGCGCGGCCGGCAGCGGCAGCCCGGCCGTCGCTTCCTGCAGGCGCGTGCGCAGCGTCGCGGCGTCTGGCAATCCGGCCAGTCGCGCCTGTTGGCTGGCGACGCTGGGCAGCAGGCGCGTCACGCTCTCGAAGCCGCCGAGCGTGCCCTGGTCGACCAGCGCGTTGAGTCGGGTCGTGGCCACTTCCGTATTGCGCAGCGCCGCCTGCTGATCGGCGCCGTGGATCACCACCAGCGTGCCGCCGTCGCTGGCGCCGATGTCGGCGCGCAGCGCCTCGTCGAGTTGCAGCGCGGCCTTGGGCATCGGACTCATGGCCGAGAGGCTGGAACGCCACAGATCGCCGCCCTGCCACAGCACGATGCCGAGCGCGGCCACGCCCAGCGCGGCAAGCGGCCAGCGCAGCCGCGGCAGCGTGCGCACGCCGAAGCCCGCGATCTGCGCCAGCTGGCCGCGCATGCCCATCCCCGTGGCGCCATCGGGTGCGAGGACCGGCAGCACAAAACGTGCAGCCAGCGCCGCGGTGATCAGGCCGGCCAGCGAAAACACACCCAGCTGCGCAAGCCCCGGAAAGCCCGAGAACACCAGCGCCGCGAACCCGCAGACGGAGGTGAGCAGCCCGAGACGAACCGTCGGCCAGTGCGCATCGCGCCAGCGCCGCCAGCCGGTGCCGGCCTGCTCGGCGCCCCGCGCCTGGATCAGGTAATAGATCGCGTAGTCGATCGTCTCGCCAATCAGCGTGCTGCCGAAACCCATGGTGAGACCGTGCACCGAGCCGAAGACCAGGCCGACCGCGGCCGTGCCGCCGACCACGCCGGTCAGGACCGGCAGGAACGCGACCACCAACGCGCGCGGCGACGCGAAGGCCAGCAACAGCAAGCCGCCCATCACGATGGCGCCGACCACCGCCAGGTGAATCGCCTCGGCCTTGATCTTGTCGCGGCTCTGCACCGAAAACACCGGCGGCCCGCTCATCTGCAGCCTCGGACCGGCGCCCTGCAGGTCGCGCGTGGCCGCATCGAACGCGGCCTGCACCTGCGCAATGGCGATGGCCTGTGCATCGAGGTCGCTGCCCGCGGCACGCGTGCTCGCGAGGATCAGCGCGCGCGGCGCGGTGCGCGAGGTCCACACGCCCTCCTCGCTGCGCGGCGCGGTGGCCGGAATCAGCCCTTCGGCGATGCGCTGTGTCTCGCCGGTCGGGTCACGGTCGAGCAGCGGCTTGATCATGTTGCCGGCCGGTGTGCCGAGCAGCGAAAGCGTGTCGAGGATGGCGTCGCGCAGGCCCGGCGTCTCGAAGCGCTCGGGCGTGACTTCAGGCGACAGGTGGTAGCGCCGGTCGAACAGCCAGGTGCCGGACTCGGTCCAGTCGCCGGTGTCGCCGTTCTGCACCTGGTCATAGAGGCCGCTGTCGCGCATCGCCTTGCCGACGGCACGGGAGACGGTGGCACGCTGCGCCGCATCGACGCCACCCTCGAGGCCGATCATCAGGGTGCGCGAGGCCACCCCGCTTTGCAGTTGCTCGACCAGCACCCGCTGGCGCGCATCGGGACTGGCGGGCAAAAACGCCGACATGTCGGCGTTGAAAGGCGTGCGCGCGATGAAGAGCGCACTGACCACCAGCGCCGCCAACCAGATCAACAGCACCAGCGCGCGGCGCGGCGGCCGCGTGTCCTGCGGCGCGGGCGACGTGGCGGGCGTGGGGCTCACGGCGCCGCGCGTCCGGGGCTGATCGTCATCACCGAGCGGTCGCCGCCGATGAACTCCATTTCGATGCCCAGCACTTCGCCGGCGCTGCCGCTGACGCGCATGTCGCGCACCTGCGCGGCCAGCCGCTCGTCGACGGGCTTCATGTCGAGCACCCACTTCTCGCGGGTGCCGGTCACGGTGCTCTTGAAGTAGCGCTCGAGCGTGCGGCCGTCACCGCTGAGCGTGCCGCGCATGGCTTCGACCAGGCCCTGCAACTCGGGCATGCTGTCCAGCGCCAGGGTGCGGGTGCGGCCGCCGCGCGACAGGGTCAGCGTGTTGCCATCGACCGCCATGGTTTCGGCGCGCGGCGTGAGGGTGCGCCGCGTCAGCTTGTCCGGCGCGACGAAGCTCAGCGTGCCGCTGGCGTCGAGCGGGCCTTCCAGGCCGCGCACGAAACGCTGCTCGGTGAAGCGCGCCTCGCCGCTCTTTTGCTGGGCGAGCAGTGCCATCAGCGCCGGCAGATCGAAGGCCCAGGCCGGGGCTGCGCAGCAGGCCAGCACGAGCAGGCCGGTGCGCGCGAGGTGACTAATCCGTGTCTTCAAGCCAGAAATCATGGAAATTGAACCAGTTGTAGGGGTACTCGCGGCACAGCGCCTCGAGGCGAATTACATAGGCTTCGACCGCAATGCGGATGCGACGTTCCCGCTCCGCCGGATCGGCGATGCGCTGGCTGAAGTCGTCCAGCGGTTCGAAGCGGACATCGTAGCGGGCACCGCCGGCATAGAGGCCCGCCATGAAGAACACCTTGCGCCGCAGCAGTACGGCCAGGCGGAATGGCCCGTCGTTGAAGGTCGCCATCTGGCCGAGGAACGGCAATTCGATGTTGTTGCCGCGCTGTTGGGCGGGCTGCTCTTCGCTGCTCGGCAGCGTGCGGTCGGCCAGCAGGCCGGCCAGGCCGCCGCCGTCGAGCCAGTCGCGCACCGCCAGCATCGAATGCGGCCGGCCCAGCGCGATCACGTGGGGCCGGAACTCGGGCACGCTGAGCGCGGTGAGGATCTCGTTGATGCGCCGCGCGTTGTCCGGGAACATCAGCATCGCCAGCCGCAGGCCCTGCTTGTCCGCGCTCTGGACACGGCAGGCACCCATCGCCTCGAAACTGCCGACGTGCGCGCCGAGCAGGATCGCGCCGCGCCCGGCTTTCGCCTCGGCCTCGACCGGCGTGTGGCCCTCGACCCGCACGTCGAACAGGTCCATCCGCCCGCGCAGGAAATAGACACGGTCGAGGATGGTCGACGCGAAGGCGTGCAGCAGCCGGTAGCCGTCGATCCAGCCGGCGCGCGGGCCGATGGCGCGGAACAGGTAGCGCTTGATGTGGCGGCGCTGCGTCGGCGAGAAGAACAGGAAATAGAGGCTGATCGGATGCAGCACGAGCCGCGTCATGCGGCGACCGCAGGTCAACGCCAGCCACGAGATGAAGCGCAGCGCGGCCATGTTGCTGCGCTCCGGCGTGCGCGCCCAGTCGCCGGCACCCGAGCCTGCGGCTGACATCGGCGCTTCATCGGCCGGACGTAGGGCAGCGTCGTGGCGATCGGTCACGGCGTCGCGCCCTGCTCCGCCACCCAGCGACCGCTGGCCGCCACGGTCGCGCCGCACAGCACCTCGAAGCGAACGCCGCGCGACGTGCCGCTCTCGGGCACGAGGTGGATCGTCAGCACATCGCCCGGACGCACCGGCGCGAGGAACTTGGCCGCCGCCAGCGTCGGATGCGCGCCGAGCCGCGCGACCAGGGCCGGCACGCGCCGCGCGGCTTCGAGCACCTCCGCCAGCAGCAAGGCGCCCGGCAGCAGCGGCTGACCGGGAAAGTGGCCGGCGAAGGCCGGGTGCGCGGGATCGACGGTGTGCGTCAGCTGCACCGGCGTGTCGTCGGCGGCCAGCTGGGACAAAGCGAACTCGCGCAAGGCGCGGGCCGTGAGCTTGCCCGTGCCTTCGCGCGGGAACGCCGTGACGTGCACCACTTGCCGGGGCACGAAGGCCGGCTCGAGGCGTTGGCGCAGCGCCGCGATGACCTGCGCGGCAGCCAGTGCCGGCGCCACCACGAAGGCGACGGGGCGCACCACCGCATCGGTCACGTCGTCGGGCAGCCAGAAGGCGCCGTCTTCCACGCCGGGAATGCTGTTGAGGTGGTAGTTCAGGTGGCCGAGCGAACTGCGCCGGCCCGCCACATGGATCAGGTCGTTAGCGCGGCCGAGTAGCCGGAAGCGGCGCGCGTCGAGCAACTCGAGGATGTCGGCCATCGGGGTCGGCTCGGGCACGAAGTCGCCAGAGACGACGAAGCGCTCCTCGCCGGCGGCCGTGCGTTCGGCGTCGATGCGGATGTCGCCCATCGTCTCCCAGACTTCGCTCTGCGTCGGGCGACGGGTCGCGATCTGGCCGGACTCGGTGCTGCCGTAGATCTCGATCAGCATCCCGCCGGTCGCCTGCTCGGCATGCGCGGCGAGTTGCGGCGACAGCGGTGCGGTGGCGGACAGGATCAGGTCCACCGGCGGCAGTTCGATGCCGGCGAGCAGCAGTGTCTTGAGGTGGAACGGCGTGGTGACCAGCGCGCGCGGTCGCGGCACCGATGCGAGGCTGGCCGCCACGTCAGCGGGGAAGAACGGACGGCCGCTGTCGAACGCGGCGCCCCCAAGCAGGCCGAGCAACGCCGAGGACTCCAGCCCGTAGCTGTGCTGCACCGGCACGGTCGCCACCAGGTTCAGGCCCGCGAGCGTGGGACGCCCGAGCCAGCGCGCTAGGCTCCCGACCGCCGCGGCGACGTCGCCGACCAGCGTTTCCCAGCGCTTGGCATGCGGCTGCGGTGCGCCGGTGGAGCCTGAGGTGAGCAGGCTCACCGCGTGGCTTTGCGCATCGAATCGAGGCACGGTCAAGGTGTCGCCGGCAAACGCGCCGGACCGGTCTTCGATCAGCACACGCGGCAAGCCGGCGGTGGCCAGCGCGGCGTTGTCGGTCAGGGCATAGGCGCTGCCGCCCGATCGGTGCAGACCGGCCAGCGTGTCGGGCCGCGCATCGGGCGGCAACAGGCTCGCATGGCCCCGCGAGAGCGCCGCGGCAAGGCCGACCGCGAAGGCGTAGCGGTCGACGCACAGGTTGATCGCCGGGCCTTCGGCCGGCAATTGCGGCGCGAACTGCGCCACGTCGGCCAGGAATTCGCGCCCGCTCACGGGCTTGCCGGCGCGCCAGGCCAGCGGCGCATCGAGGTCGCGGTCGGCCAGCAACGGCAGCAGCTGTGCAGCGCTCTTCATCGACGTTCTGCCTTCAGTCCCGGGTCGCGCGCGGCGCGGCCGGCGCGGATTGGAAGGCACGAACCGCATCGATCATGCGGACCCGCTCGAACTCGGGATGCAAGCGGTAGCGCAGCCAGTGCTCGCCGACGAACAAGGCCACGAGCGAGACCGGCGTCAGAACGTTGGCGAGCAGCGCCCAGTACGAAAAAGGCAGCGTCAGGTACACCGCGACAGAAGCGACGGCCAGCGCGATGAAGTAGGCGGTCCAGACCCGCGTCACCTGCCGCGTGTAGGCGCGCATGTCCGGGGTGACGTGGTGCACGCGGGCGGCGAACTGGCCGATGAGCGACAAGCCCTCGCCGCGCAAGCTGCTGCCGAACCAGACGGCCAGCAAGGCATGGATGCCCGCATGTTGCAGGACGTAGAGGCGATTCGGATCGCCCGCCTCGCCACGGAAGACCAGCGCAAAGCCGGCGATGCCCAGCGCTGCGGCCAGCAGCAGGCCCCACCGCCCGAAGCGGCTGGCGGCCAGCCCCAGCGCGGTGAGCCACAGCGGGCCGAGCAACACCACAATGGCCCAGGGTGCCGCGGGATGGAACAGCATCATCCAGTGCGACAGACCGGCATATGCCGCCCCCACCAAGAGCAGGAGCGCCAGGCGCCAGCGCGTCATGGACTCAGGCAGCGCTGCGATGCTCGGCGACGTGGGCCGCAAGAGTGCGCAGCGATTCGAAGATCTGCTGGTTGCGCTCGTCGTCCGAGCGAAGCTGGAAGCCGTACTTGCGCGAGACCTCGAGCGCGACTTCGAGAATGTCGATCGAATCGAGGCCCAGCCCTTCGCCGTACAGCGGCGCAGTCGGCACGATCTCGGCGGGCGCCACCTCCAGGTTGAGCGCCTCCACGAGCAGAACGGCCAGCTCGGCCTCGAGCGGGGATTGGGCGGCGGTCATGGGGGTCTGTTCGGTCGATGACAAAGAGAAACTCCGGAACTATTCGGGAACTATCGCGCAGGGGCCGCGAATTATAGGAGGGCCGCTTCGCTAGACTGGCCGCCTCCACACGATCCGGAAATTGCCCATGGCCGACCCTCTTCTGATTGCCCGTCACGACGCCATCGAATGCGCGCTGCTGCCGGGGCTTGCCAACCGCCATGGCCTCATCACCGGCGCCACCGGCACGGGCAAGACCGTGACGCTGCAGACGCTGGCCGAGAAGCTTTCCGGCATCGGCGTTCCCGTCTTCATGGCCGACGTGAAGGGCGACCTGACCGGCATCAGCCAGAAAGGCGCGATCGGCGAGAAGATGGCCGCCGTGCTCAAGGAGCGCGGCATCGAGCCCCCTGCCCCGCTGGCCTGCCCCGTCACGCTCTGGGATGTGTTCGGGGAACAGGGCCACCCGGTGCGCGCCACCGTCTCCGACATGGGTCCGCTGCTGCTGGGCCGCATGCTGGACCTGAACGACACGCAGGCCGGGGTGCTGAACATCGTCTTCAAGATCGCCGACGACAACGGCCTCTTGCTGCTCGACCTCAAAGACCTGCGCGCGATGCTGCAGCACGTCGGCGAGAACGCCAAGCAATTCACCACCGAGTACGGCAACATCAGCGCCGCCAGCGTGGGCGCGATCCAGCGCGGCCTGCTGCAGATCGAAAGCCAGGGCGGCGACAAGTTCTTCGGCGAGCCGATGCTCAACATCGCGGACTTCATGCAGACCGAGGGCGGCAAGGGCGTGGTCAACATCCTGACCGCCGACAAGCTGATGAATTCGCCGCGGCTCTACGCGACCTTCCTGCTGTGGATGCTGTCGGAGCTCTTCGAACAGTTGCCCGAAATCGGCGATCCCGAGCAGCCGAAGCTGGTGTTCTTCTTCGACGAGGCGCACCTGCTTTTCAACGAAGCACCCAAGGCGCTGGTCGAACGCATCGAGCTCGTCGTGCGGCTGGTGCGATCGAAGGGCGTGGGCGTGTTCTTCGTCACGCAGAACCCGCTGGACATTCCTGACTCGGTGCTGGCCCAGCTGGGCAACCGCGTACAGCACGCGCTGCGCGCCTTCACGCCGCGCGACCAGAAAGCGGTCAAGGCGACGGCCACGACGATGCGGCCGAAGCCGGGCCTGGACATCGAGGCTGCCATCACCGAACTGGCCGTGGGCGAGGCGCTGGTCAGCTTCCTCGACACCAAGGGCCGACCGAGCATCACCGAGCGCGTCTATGTGCTGCCGCCGGCCAGCCAGTTGGGCCCGATCACGCCGGCGCAGCGTCAGGTGCTGATCGCGAACTCGCTGGTGGCGGGCGTCTACGAGAAGACCGTGGATCGCGAGTCGGCGTACGAGACGCTCAAGGGCCGCGCGGCCTCCGCACCCGACGCACCCCCGGCTGCGACCGGAAAGACGGGCGGCATCGGAGCGCCGGCCGAGGCCGAGTCGGGCGGGCTGATGGGCGGCTTGAACGACCTGATCTTCGGCAGCACAGGCCCGCGCGGCGGCCGCAAGGACGGGCTGGTGCAGACCATGGCCAAGTCGGCCGTGCGCACCGTCGGGACCAGCGTCGGCAAGGAGATTCTCCGCGGCGTGCTGGGTGGCATCTTCGGCGCCAAGAAGCGCCGCTGAGGCCGGCGCGCGCACGTGGATTCGCTGACCCAGATCGTCCTCGGCGGCGCCGTGGCGGCGGCCGTCGTGCCCGCCGCGCACCGGCGCCGGGCATTGGTGGCGGGCGCCGTGCTCGGCACCCTGCCCGACCTCGACGGCATCCCTCTCGCACTGATGGGCGCCGACGCGGTCACCAGCGTGACCTGGCATCGCGGCCCGTCGCACTCGCTGTTCGTGCTGACATTGTTCGCGCTGGCGATGTGGTGGTTGCTGCGGCGCCGCTGGACACCCGTTCGCGAATCGCCGCGCGCCTGGCTGCTGGCCATCTGGCTCGCGCTGGTCACGCACCCGCTGCTCGATGCCTTCACCGTGTACGGCACCCAGTTGCTGTGGCCCTGGCCCTCGAGCCCGGTCATGTGGTCCAGCCTCTTCATCATCGATCCCGGCTATACCTTGCCGCTGCTCGTCGCCTTCATCGTGGTGCTGTGCGTGGGCGCGCGCGACATTGGACGCCGCTTCATGCTGGGCGGGCTGTTGCTGAGCAGCCTGTACATGGGTTGGTCGCTCGTCGCAAAAACGCTGGTCGACCGCGCCGCGGACTCCGCGCTGGCCGCGCAGGGCCTCGCCGAGGCGCCGCGCTTCTCGGTCCCGATGCCGCTGAACACGCTGCTCTGGCGCGTGGTGGTGCTGACGCCCGACGGCTTCATGGAAGGCTATCGCTCGCTGGTGGCTGACAGCGGTCCGATGACCTTCGTGCCGCATCGCGCCGACACCGCCGCGCTCGCCGCCCTGCGCAGCGAACCGCAGGTCGCCCGGCTGCTGTGGTTCACCCGCGGCTTCATGAAAGCCCAGGCCGAGGGCGACCACCTGGTGCTGTCCGATCTGCGCATGGGCGCCGAGCCCGACTACACGTTCCGCTACCAGGTGGCCGTGCGCGATGGCGCCGGTTGGCGGCCAACGCCCGTCACGATGGTCTCGGGCCCGCGCAATGCGAAGCAGCAGCTGGCGGCAACATGGGAGCGGCTCTGGCACTCGCCTTGACTGTCTCGAACGTCGCGACACGCGTGCCTGAAAGCCCCTGGCTTCCACGCGCGGATGGCCTTCCTCTTTTTCCAACTCCGCACACTCACAGAGAACCCATGACCTCCTCCATGTACACCCACTCCGTCCCCGTCTTCAAGCAAATGCTGACGGCTTTGAAAACCATTCTTGCGCAGGCCAGCGAGCACGCCACCAGCAAGTCGATCGAGCCCGACGCCCTGTTGCAAGCGCGGCTGGCGCCCGACATGTTCCCGCTGCTCAAGCAGGTGCAGATCGCCGCCGATTTTTCACGGGGTGTTTCGGCGCGCCTGGCGGGGGTGGAAGTGCCGACCTTTGCGGGCCAGGAGAAAAGCTTTGCGGATCTGGACTTGCTTTTGACCCAGACCCTGGCGTTTCTCGACAGCGTGAACGCCTCGCAGTTCGAAGGCAAGGAAAGCGCTGACATCGTCTTGCGCCCCGGTACACCCAAGGAGAAGAAGCTCAGCGGGCAGACCTACTTGGCGAACTACGGGTTGCCACAGTTCTTCTTCCATGTGACCACGGCCTACGACATCCTGCGCCACAACGGACTGCCCATCGGCAAGCGCGACTTCATGGGTGCGTACTGAAACTGACTCGTCCCGGGTCTTTTTTACCAGCGCAACACCCGCGGCCCGAGCGCCGCGCCCGCCAGCACGGGCAGCGCGATTCCGCCGACATACCAGACGGCCAGGAACGGCGCGGTGAGCTCGGGGCAATGCAGGGCATAGACCGCGGCCCCTGCGCCGCCCGCGAGCGCGCCGGCAGCGGCGCCGGCCCAGGCGAGGCGCGTGGGCGCGAGGCTGCGCAGGGCGACCAGCGCGGCGACGAGCACCGGCAAGGCGATCAACCCGATGCTCAGTATGCAAGTGCGCCAGGTCCGGCCCATCAGCAAGGGCATGCGGTCATCGGGCGTCGCGCCGAACCACGCGACCACCGCCATGCCCCAGACGATGGCCACAGGCAGCAGCACGCCAAGCCATGCTTTGTGCACCCGCACGCCCGGCCGCGCCAGCCGATGCAACATCACATAGCCGGCGATGGCAATGCAGGCCGGAAACAGCAGCTTCACCCAGAACATCGGCCAGAACATGACTTGCACCAGGTCGCGCCGGACGCCGAAATCGATGAACATGATCGCGAAGGAAAGCGGCAAGCCGACCGCCAGCGCCAGCGCGATGCTTCGCGTGGCCGCGCGCCGCGGCACCGGCGCGACGCCAGTGGCCAGCATCGAGACAAGATCGTCGGTTTTCATGCGGTGCTTCCTTTCAGTCGAGCCGCCAGCGCCTTGAGCCCGCGATGGATGCCGACCTTGACGGCCGACTCCGACATGCCGGTGAGCGAAGCTGCTTCGGCCACCGAGAGGCCCTCGATCTTCACGTGCACGATGGGCAGTCGCTGGCGCTCGGGCAAGGTGTCGAGCAGCCCGCCGAGGTCTCGCCTGGCATCGCTCGCGTCGGTCGCCGAATCGGCGAACACCTCGAGGTCGTCGTCCAGCGGATCGTGCAGCGCCTCGCGGACCGACTTGGAGCGCAGCAGATCGATCATCTTGTAGCGCGCGATCGCGTGCACCCAGGCCGTGAGCGGCTGGTCGGGCTGGTAGGTGTGGCGCTGGTTGTGCATGGCGATCAGGCATTCCTGGACAAGGTCTTCCACTTCATCGGGCCAACCGAAAAGCCGCTTGCCCAGAAAGGCGCGCAGGTGGGCGCTGAGTTGTTGGAGGAAGGCGTGGTACGCCACGCCGTCGCCTTCCAGGCCTTGCATGAACAGGCCGCGCAGGGCGGCTTCGACATCGCTCGTTCGCATCGGACTCCCTGTAGTTATTCGCGGCATGGGGTCGAAGGGTTACAGGCTGGTTCGAAATAAATCTTGGGCGGGATTGTGCGCGCGCTGTAACCGCCGCCAAAGCGATGGCGAACTAAGAAAGACCGCGCCGCAGGGCCGGTTGCCATCCCTCAACCACCGGAGTTTTCTCATGACCACACGTTCTCTCGCACTCGCCGCCTTCACCCTCAGCGCTCTTGCCGCCGGCGCCGCCATGGCCCAGGACACCAAGCCGATGGCCGACGCGATGGCCAAGATGGAGAAGTGCTACGGCGTCTCGATGGCCGGCAAGAACGATTGCGCGGCCGGCCCCGGCACCACCTGCGCCGGCACCTCCAAGGTCGACTACCAGGCCAACGCCTGGAAGAACGTTCCAGCTGGCACCTGCACCACGATGAAGACGCCCAAGGGCATGGGTTCCTTGAGCCCGATGAAGGGCTGATCCGGCGATACGGCCATGTCGTCGACCCTCACAGCCGGCATCGGCCTCAAGCCACAGCACTTCGATGCGGCGCTGGCGTGCCGCACCGCAGGCGCGTGGTTCGAGGTGCACGCCGAGAACTACATGGTCGACGGCGGCCCGCGGCTGCGCTGGCTCGATGCCGTGCGCAGCGCGCACCCCGTGTCCCTGCACGGCGTGTCGCTCTCGCTCGCCGGGGACGCTGCCCCCGATGCAGCGCATCTGCAGCGCTTCGCGGCGCTCGTCAGGCGCATCGAACCGGCACTGACTTCCGAGCACCTGGCCTGGTCAGCGGGGGAAGGCCTCCACGTGCCCGACTTGCTGCCCTTCCCGCGCACCACGACCGCGCTGCAGCGGATCGCCGCGAACATCGCGCAGACGCAGGACGCGCTCGGTCGCCAGATCGCGATCGAGAACCCCGCGCACTACCTGCGCTTCGATGCGCACCCCTGTTGCCACGACTGGGACGAGATCGACTTTCTCGCAGAGTTGGCCCGCCGCACAGGCTGCGGCCTGCTGCTGGACGTGAACAACGTGCATGTCTCGGCGCGCAACCTCGGCTTTTGCGCCGCGGCGTACCTCGACCGCTTTCCGGCCGATGCCATTTCAGAGATCCATCTGGCCGGCCACACGCCCGATCCGACGCTGGGCGATGCGCTGCTGATCGACTCGCACGACGCGCCGGTCGCGCCCGAGGTGTGGGCGCTGTACCGGCGTGTGATCGCACGCACCGGGCCGCGGCCGACCTTGATCGAGCGCGACGGCAACGTGCCCTCGTTCGACGAACTCTGGGCCGAGCGGGCGTTGGCTGCCGAGGTGCTGCAGCCGGCGGCCGAAGACCTGCGGGCGGCGGCATGAACGCCGCGCCAACGCTGGCCCCGTTCCATCGGACGTTCCTCGACGCGCTGCTCGACCGCCCCACGCCCCCTGGGCCGCCGTTCATCGAGTGTCTGCGCGAACAACCCGCTTTCGCCATCTACCGCAACACGGTGCGCAAGGCTTGCATCGACGCCCTCGAAGCCAACTACCCTGCGGTGGCCCGCCTGGTCGGCAGTGATTGGTTCCGCGCCGCGGCCGCGCTGCACGTCGACGCATCGCCGCCCGGCGACGGCCGCCTGCTTCACTACGGCGCCGGCTTTGCCGACTTTCTGGCGGGCTTCGAGCCGATCGCAGCCCTGCCCTACCTGCCCGGCGTCGCGCGCCTGGACCGCTTCTGGACCGAGGCGCACAGCGCGGCCGATGCGCCGACCGCCGACACCGGCGTGCTCGCAGGCATCGCGCCCGGGCAATTGGGCGAACGGGTGCTTCGGCCCCAACCTGCCGCGCGCTGGGCCTGGTTCGACGACATGCCGGTCTTCAGCATCTGGTGTCGCAACCGGCACGGCACCGACGAGACGGATGAAGAACTGCGCTGGCAAGGTGAAGGCGCCTTGCTCACACGACCCGCCGATCCGGTGATCTGGTGCGCCATCGGCCGCGCCGACGTGGCGTTCCTCGATGCCTGCAAGGCCGGGCAGCCACTGGGCGCGGCCGCCGAATCGGCGCTTGCTGCCGAACCGGATGCCGACGTTTCTGCGCTGCTTGCACGGCTGCTGCTCGCCGGCGCCCTCACCTCCTGACTCTTGCGAAGGAAACACGCCATGACCGCCACAACGACCGCCACCGCCCAGGATGACACGCCAAGCGAGGGGCGGACCCGCTGGAACGCCATCGCCGATGGTCTGACCCGGCTGCTGCCGCACGACCTCCTCGCGCTCGTCAACCGCATCGGCATTGCGGCCATCTTCTTTTTCTCGGGCCGCACCAAGGTCGATGGCTTTCTCACGCTGACCGACGGCGCGTACGAGTTGTTCCGCACCGAATACAAGCTGCCGCTCATTCCCCCCGAGATCGCCGCGCACCTGGCCGCTTATGCGGAGCACCTGTTCCCGCTGCTGCTGGTGCTCGGCTTGTTCACACGGCTGTCCGCGCTGGCGCTGCTGGGCATGACGTTGGCCATCCAGTTCTTCGTGTATCCCGATGCGTGGCCGACACACCTTTCGTGGGCCGGGCTTCTGCTGTATCTCGTTGGCCGCGGCGGCGGTGCGTTCTCGCTAGACCGCTTGCTGCACCTGCATTGAACGCGGTGCGGGAGGCGCGGCTTCCGCAAGCAGGGTTGCAGCTGGCTTGCCACTTGCTAGATGGCTCGCTACATTGATGTTTTTGAGGGCCTGCAATGTCCGTTGACGCTGTTTCGACTTCCCCCGATCCTTCGCTCCCCGCCTCACCCTCCTCCGCCCTCCCCGATTCGGTTTCGATCTCGCCGGTCTACGGCACCGTGTCAGCCGGTGCTGCCGCCGTTCCGCGGCACATCCGGCTCACATCGCACAGCGGCGGCTTCGGCGCGCTGCCGATCCACTGGGGCGCGGCGACCGCGACCGAGCGTGGCCCCATCGTCGGCACCACCACCAAGCGCGCGCACCGCAACGTGATCGGCACGCACAGCGGCTCGTACAGCGTGTACCGCGCGCTGGCGGTGGCCGCCGGGGCCCTCAAGCGCGAGCACAAGGCGGACCTGACCAACACTTCGCCCACCGACGTGATCGGGCCATATCCGCAGTGGAGCCAGCCAGGGCGCATCGTCTCGATGGACCCGTGGGGTGCGACCATCGCCGACGTGTTTGCGACCGAGCTCGCCGCCGGCTACGACATTCGCCCGACCATTGCCGTGACGAAGGCGCACGTGATCCTGCCCGAGGTGATCGAGGCACTGCAAAGCGGGCGCCTCAAGGCCGACGGCCACTTCCTCACCGACAACGGCGCCGCGATGGTGACCAAGGTGGCGGTGGAGCCGGCCTGGTACCTGCCCGAGGTTGCGAGACGCTTCGGCTGCAGCGAGACCGACCTGCGTCGCACGCTGTTCGAAGAGACCGGCGGCATGTACCCCGAGCTGGTCACGCGCTCCGACCTCGAAGTGTTCCTGCCGCCCATCGGCGGGCAAACGCTTTACATCTTCGGCAACCCGCGCGACCTCGCGAACCCGGCGGTCGAACTCACCGCGCGCATCCACGACGAGTGCAATGGCTCCGACGTGTTCGGCTCCGACATCTGCACCTGCCGGCCCTACCTGACGCACGCGATCGAGGAATGCATCATGGGCGCGCAGCGCGGGGGCGTCGGGCTCGTCGCGTACTCGCGCAAGGAAGGCCGCGCGCTCGGCGAAGTGACCAAGTTCCTGGTCTACAACGCGCGCAAGCGGCAGGTCGGCGGCGACACCGCCGACCAGTATTTCGCGCGCACCGAGTGCGTGGCCGGCGTGCAGGACATGCGCTTCCAGGAGCTGATGCCCGACGTTTTCCACTGGCTCGGCATCACCAAGATCCACCGCCTCGTGTCGATGAGCAACATGAAGTTCGACGCCATCACCGGCTCGGGCATCGAGATTGGCGAGCGCGTGAACATCCCCGACGAGTTGATCCCGGCGGACGCCAAGGTCGAGATGGACGCGAAGAAGGCCGCCGGCTACTTCACGCCCGGCCACGTGCCCGACGCCGACGAGCTGAAGGTCGCCAAGGGAAGGGGGCTGTCGGAATGAGCCGCGACAACTACGGCGTCGATCCGGAGCGCTCCACAGCCAATCCCGCCGTGCGCAGCGTGGACACCGATGGCCATGTCGATCCCGCGCAGGAGCTCGTTTTGGACGCGAGCCGTCCCGCGAGCGCGGCCGCGCTGCTGCGCACGACCGCCGCCGTGCGGGAGCGCGCGGCCTTCCTGCTGGCCAGGGCGCGGCGCGACGAGTCGAAATGGTTCCGCGTCGGTGACGACGCCGCGATGGACGACGCTGCGCGCGCCGTTGCCGAGGTCACGCTGGAACGCTATCCCTGGAACCGCATCCCGTACCACAGCCGCTGGCGCCACTTCGAGGCGGGCGGTGTCGATCGGCGTGCCGAACTCGATCGCCTGCTCGGCGATGCCGTCACGCCGCGCGAGCGCGCGCGCACCCACATCGACCTGGCGCTCGTGAGCGTCCTGCTCGACGCCGGTGCCGGGCCCGACTGGCATTACGTCGAATCGGTCGAAGGGCAGGCCGAGGGCCAGCGCTTCACGCGCTCCG
This sequence comes from Variovorax sp., assembly GCA_004210915.1. Lineage (GTDB taxonomy): Bacteria > Pseudomonadota > Gammaproteobacteria > Burkholderiales > Burkholderiaceae_C > Variovorax. Next base: position 34,740 of record SEGS01000013.1, read on the forward strand.
AGGGGCTGGGCGTCGCGAGCTTCCACGCCTTCACGAGCGGCCTGTTTTCTTCCGACCCCGGCCAGCCCTTGCGCGTCGACGCGGCCGGTCTTCGCGGTCTGGTGACCGACCGGCTCGGTGATGCCTTCCAGGTCAGCGCGGTCAACCCGCTCGTCGGCCTGGCGGGGCGCGCCACACTGCTGCGCCGGCTCGGGGCGGCCCTGGCCGAGCAGCCGGCGACCTTTGGCGCTGACGGCCGCCCCGGCGGCCTCTTCGATGCGCTGGTGGGACCGTTCGGCCCGGCAGCGCCTCCAACGGCCGAGGTCGGCGCGCACGACATCCTGTTGCTGTTGCTCGAATCGCTGTCACGCATCTGGCCGGCCGCCAACGCGATCGACAACATTGCGGCCGATGGCAGCGACAACGCGGGCGGCATCGGTTCCGGTGACCCGGCTTTCGCGCTCGGTGACTGCTGGCGCCACAGCGCCGTGCACGGGCCGGGCCTGACCAACGGCTGGATGCCTTTTCACAAGCTCTCGCAGTGGCTGACCTATTCGCTGCTCGAGCCCTTCGAGTGGGCGGGCGTCAAGGTGCGCAACCTCGAGGCGCTCACGGCCTTGCCCGAATACCGCAACGGCGGGCTGCTGATCGACACCGGCGTGATCGTGCCGCGCGATCCCGCCGCGCTCGACCGCACCTGGCGGGTGCATGACGAGTTCATCGTCGAATGGCGCGCCCTGACGGTGGCGCTGCTCGACGAGCTGGCGCCGCGCGCACGCAAGGCATTGAATCGAAGCGAGGCCGAGATGCCGCTGGCCTGCGTGCTCGAAGGCGGCACCTGGGCGGCCGGGCGTGTGCTGGCACAGCGCTTGCGTGGCGGAGCACCGCCCCTGCACATCGAAAGCGACGGCACGGTCTTCTAGACTTGCGACCACAACCACAACATGCCGCAGCGGCCCGGACCTTTATGAGCAACGTTCACGTCATCGACCACCCCCTCGTCCAGCACAAGCTCACCCTGATGCGCCGCAAGGACGCCTCCACCAACAGCTTTCGTCGTCTGCTGAACGAGCTCAGCATGCTGATGGCCTACGAGGTCACGCGCGACATGCCGATGCAGGACATCGAAATCGAGACGCCGCTGGAAACCATGACCTCGAAAGTGATCGACGGCAAGAAGCTGGTGCTGGTGTCGATCCTGCGGGCCGGCAACGGCATCCTCGAAGGCATGCTGACGGTGGTGCCTGGCGCGCGTGTCGGCCATATTGGCCTGTACCGCGACCCGAAAACGCTGACCGCGGTCGAGTACTACTTCAAGATGCCTGGCGAGATGCAGGATCGCGACATCATCGTGGTCGACCCGATGCTGGCCACCGGCAACTCGGCATCCGCCGCGGTGGAGCGGCTGAAAGAGCTATCGCCGAAGTCGATCAAGTTCGTTTGCCTGCTGGCCTGTCCCGAAGGCGTGAAGACCCTGCAGGCTGCGCATCCCGACGTGCCGATCTACACCGCCGCGATCGACCGCGAGCTCGACAGCCACGGGTACATCCTGCCCGGCCTGGGCGATGCGGGCGACCGTATTTTCGGCACGAAGTAACACCGCCACCGCCATCCGGCTTCAGCTTTCCGATTTCGCTTTCACAACCCTTCAGGAGAAGCACCTTGCATGCACGCCGCCAGTTGATCGTCCGTTCCCTCGCCGTTGCAGCGGCTCTCGCTGCCGGCGCGCCGGGTCTTGCGCTCGCGCAAGCCAAGCTCAAGGTCGCCGCGGTCTATACCGTGCCCTTCGAGCAGCAATGGGTCGGCCGCATCCACAAGGCGCTCAAGGCCGCCGAAGCGCGCGGCGAGATCGAATACAAGGCCACCGAGAACGTCGCCAACGCCGACTACGAGCGCGTGATGCGCGAATACGCGACGGCCGGCAACCAGTTGATCCTGGGCGAGGTGTTCGGCGTCGAGGCCGCGGCGCGCAAGGTCGCGAAGGACTTCCCCAAGGTCGCCTTCGTCATGGGTTCGTCGCTCAAGCCGCAGGCGCCGAACTTCAGCGTGTTCGACAACTACATCCAGGAACCGGCGTACCTGAGTGGCATGGTCGCGGGCGGGATGACCAAAACGAACAAGATCGGCATGGTCGGCGGCTTTCCGATCCCCGAAGTGAACCGCCTGATGAACGCCTTCATGGCCGGCGCGAAAGAGACCAATCCCAAGGTCGAATTCAGCGTGAGCTTCATCAACAGCTGGTTCGATCCGCCCAAGGCCAAGGAAGCCGCTTTCGCGATGATCGACAAGGGCGCCGACGTGATGTATGCCGAGCGTTTCGGCGTGAGCGATGCGGCCAAGGAAAAAGGCAAGCTCGCGATCGGCAACGTGATCGACACGCAGGCCCAGTATCCCGACACCGTCGTGGCTTCGGCCCTCTGGAACTTCGAGCCCTCGGCCGACCGCGCCATCAAGCTGGTCAAGGAAGGCAAGTTCGTGGCCGAGGACTATGGCCCGTACTCGATGATGAAGCACAAGGGTTCTGAACTCGCGCCGCTCGGCACCTTCGAGAAGAAGGTGCCGGCCGACATCGTCGCCAAGGTCAAGGCCAAGCAGGCCGACATCCTGGCCGGCAAGGTGACCATCAAGGTCGACGACACGCAACCCAAGTCCACCGCCAAGTAACGACCGCATGACAGCCGTCCTGCGGCTCCAGGGCATCACCAAGCGCTTCGGCGCGCTCACTGCCAACGACGACATCTCTCTTGACCTGCAGGCCGGCGAAGTGCTGGCCCTGCTCGGCGAGAACGGCGCCGGCAAGTCGACGCTGATGTCGATCCTGTTCGGCCACTACGTCGCCGACGAAGGCCACATCGAAGTGTTCGGCGCGCCGCTCGCGCCCGGCCATCCGAAAGCGGCGCTGGCCGCTGGCATCGGCATGGTGCACCAGCACTTCGCGCTGGCCGACAACCTCAGCGTGCTCGACAACGTGATGCTCGGCACGGAGTCGCTGTGGCGGCCGGTGTCGCATCGCGTGGCCGCACGCGAGAAGCTGCTTGCGGTGGCGCAGCGCTTCGGCCTGCCGGTGCAGCCGGAAGCGCGCATCGGCGACCTCTCGGTCGGCGAGCGGCAGCGCGTCGAAATTCTCAAGGCGTTGTACCGGGGCGCGCGCATCCTGATCCTCGACGAGCCGACGGCTGTGCTCACGCCGCAGGAGAGCGAGGCGCTGTTCCACACACTGGCGCAGATGGTGGGACAAGGCCTGTCGGTCATCTTCATCAGCCACAAGCTGGGCGAGGTGTTGCGGGTGTCGCACCGCATCGCCGTGCTGCGCGGCGGCAAGCTGGTGGCCGAAGCGAAGGCGGCCGACACGACGCAGGCGCAGTTGGCGCTGTGGATGGTCGGGCACGCGGTCGAGCAACCGGCGCGTCGGCCCGCAAAGTCGGTCGGCGATGCGGTGTGTGTGCTCGACCACGTCAGTACCGCGACCGGCAAGGACGGTGGCCATGACCGGCTCGACGACATCATGCTCACGCTGCGCAGCGGCGAGATCACGGCCATCGCGGGCGTGTCGGGCAATGGCCAGGTCGCGCTGGCCGAGTTGCTCTGCGGCACACGGCGCGCGACCGCCGGCACGGTGGAGCTCATGGGCCGCGCGCTGCCCCCCTCGCCTGCCCGGCTGGTGCAGCGCGGTGTCGCACGCATTCCCGAAGACCGGCACGCGGTGGGTGTGATCGGCGACCTGCCGGTGTGGGAGAACGCGGTGTCGGAGCGGCTGCGCAGCCCGGCGTTCTCGCGCTGGTCGTGGATCCGGCGGCGCGCCGCGCGCAGCCATGCCGAGCGCATCGAGAAAGCTTTCGACGTGCGCGGCGCCGGCCTCTTGGCGGTCGCGCGTTCGCTCTCGGGCGGCAACATGCAAAAGCTCATCCTCGGCCGCGCCCTGCTCTCGCCGGCGCAGAAGGACGGCAAGACCGCGGTGCCGCGCCTGATCGTCGCGCACCAGCCGACCTGGGGCTTGGACATCGGCGCGGTCGCCTACGTGCAGCAGCAACTCATCGCCGCGCGCGACGCGGGTGCGGCGGTCCTGCTGATCTCTGATGACCTCGACGAAGCGCTGACGCTGGGCGACCGCGTCGCGGTGATGCATGGCGGCCACTTGAGCGAAGCGCGACCCGCGAATGCCTGGACGCGCGAAGCCATTGGCCTGGCGATGGCCGGTGCCGTCGGGGCCGCGGGGTCGGCGGCATGAGGCTCGAGCGCCGCCACGAGAGCTCGCGCACCGCGCTGGCGCTCGCGCCAGTCGGCGCGGTGCTGTTCACGATGGCGATCAGCGCCTTGCTGGTGCTGTGGGCCGGCGCGCCGGTCGGGCGCACCTATGCGCTGCTGCTGCAGGGCGGCTTTGGCTCGGTCTTCGCGTGGAGCGAGACGCTGACGCGCGCGATTCCGCTGATCCTGACCGGCCTGGCCGCGACGGTCGCGTTCAAGGCGCGCCTGTTCAACATCGGCGCGGAAGGGCAGCTGTATGCGGGCGCGCTGGCCGCTGTCGCCGTCGGCGGCATGCACGGCGGCACGGGTTTCGAACTGCCACTGTGGCTGCTGTTCCCGCTGATGATGCTCGCCGCCGCGGTGGCCGGCGCGGTGCTGCTGCTGGGTCCGGCGCTGATGAAGAACAAGCTCGGTGTCGACGAGGTCGTGACCACGCTGCTGCTCAACTTCATCGTGCTGCTGGGCGTAGGCGCGATGCTCGACGGGCCCATGAAGGACCCGTCCGCCATGGGCTGGCCGCAGAGCGTGTCGCTGCAGGGCGATCTGGAGTTGACCAAGCTCGTTGCGCAGACGCGCGTCCACACCGGCTTGCTGTGGGCGGTCTCGCTGGCGGTGATCGTGTGGGCGATCTTCAAGTACACGGTGCTGGGCTTCGACATCCGCGCGGTCGGCGCCAATGCGCGCGCCGCAGCCTTCGCGGGAACCCCGGTGACGCGCACCGTGGTGTCGGTCGCGCTGCTGTCGGGCGCACTGGCCGGACTGGCCGGCGCGATCGAGGTGGCCGGCCGCGCCAGCTACGTCACGCTCGACATGTCGCCGGGCTACGGCTACAGCGGCATCGTGATCGCGATGCTCGCGGGCCTGCATCCGTTGGGCGTGATCGCGGCGGGTGTGTTCGTGGCCGGCGTGCTGGTCGGCGCCGACACCATGAGCCGCGCCGTGGGCGTGCCCACGTATATCGCCGACGTGATCGTCGCGGCCTCGCTGATCGCCGTGCTGGTCGCGACGCTGCTGACGCAATACCGGATGCGCTGGAAGTGACCGAGCTGCTCGACATCCTGGCCAACCCGGCGTTCTGGGTCGCCGTGCTGCGCATTGCCACGCCGCTGATCTTCGGCACACTGGGGGTGCTGTTGTGCGAGCGTGCCGGCGTGCTGAACCTCGGCATCGAAGGGATCATGGTCGCGGGCGCCTTCACCGGCTGGCTCGCGGTGTACCAGGGCGCGCCGCTGTGGGTGGGCGTCGCCGTTGCCGCCGGAGTGGGGGCGGTGTTCGGGCTGCTGCATGCGTGGCTGACGGTCGGGCTGGCGCTGTCGCAGCATGTCTCGGGGCTCGGCATCACCCTGCTGGCGACGGCGCTCAGCTACTACGGCTACCGCGTCAGCTTCCCTAAGGTGAACACGCCGCCGACCGTGACGCCGTTCGCGCCGCTCGGCTGGCCGATCCCCGTGCTGGGCGCACAGACGGCGCTGACGCTGTTCGCGTTGCTGCTGGTGCCCTTGATCGCCTGGTGGCTCTATCGCACGCCGCTGGGCCTGGCGGTGCGGATGGTGGGCGAGAACCCGCAGGCGGCCGAAGGCCAGGGCATCTCCGTCGCGGCCACGCGCACCGGCGCCATCGTCGCGGGTTCGGCATTGATGGGCGTGGCGGGCGCCTTCCTCACGCTGTCGGCCTTCAACGCCTTCTTCTTCAACATGGTCAACGGGCGCGGCTGGATCTGCGTCGCGCTGGTCGTGTTCGCCTCGTGGCGGCCGGGCAAGGCGCTGCTGGGCGCCCTGCTCTTCGCGTTCTTCGATGCGCTGCAGTTGCGGCTGCAGCAGGCCGGTGACGCCGTCTTGCCCTACCAGCTGTACCTGATGCTGCCGTACGTCCTGTCGATCCTCGCGCTGGTGCTGGTGGCGCGCAAGGCGAGCTATCCGCAGGCGCTGATGAAGCCCTATCGCAAAGGGGAGCGTTGACCGGCGTGGGGCGGTGGGCAGGCGCACAGGCCGCCAGGTGCGCCCCTCCGCGAATGTCCCCCGCTTCGCTCCTCCTTGATTTCGCTGCGGGGCGCACCCGACGCCCTGCGCGCCGAGGCACGCTGATGGTGAGCGAGCGCTGAAAATACTCGTTCCTTCCGAGACTTCCCACGATGCTTGACCTCCTTGTTCACAACGCCACCCTCCCCGACGGCCGCATTGGCATGTCGATCGCCGTGCAGGACGGCCGCATCGCCGAAGTCACCGAAGGCCTGGCGGCGCCTGCACACGAAACCCTCGACGCGCAGGGTCTCCTGGTGGCGCCTCACTTCGTCGACCCGCACTTCCACATGGATGCGACGCTCAGCTATGGGCTGCCGCGCGTCAACGAGAGCGGCACGCTGCTCGAAGGCATCGCGCTGTGGGGCGAACTCAAGCCGCTGCTAAAGGCCGAGGCGCTGATCGAGCGCGCGCTGGCGTACTGCGACTGGGCCGTGGCCAAGGGCCTGCTCGCGATCCGGACGCATGTCGACACCAGCGACCCCAGCCTGCTGGCCGTCGACGCGCTGCTGGAGGTGAAGCGCCAGGTGGCGCCGTACATCGACCTGCAACTGGTCGCCTTCCCGCAGGACGGCGTGCTGCGCGCCGCGGGCGGTATCGACAGCCTGACGCGGGCGCTCGACAAGGGTGTCGACGTGGTCGGCGGCATTCCCCATTTCGAGCGCACGATGGCCGACGGCGCCGCGAGTGTGAAGCTGCTCATGGAGCTCGCGGCCGAGCGCGGCAAGCTGGTCGACATGCACTGCGACGAGTCCGACGACCCGCTCTCGCGGCACATCGAAACCCTGGCCTTCGAGGCGCAGCGCCTCGGCCTGCAGGGCCGCGTGACCGGCTCGCACTGCACTTCCATGCACAGCATGGACAACTACTACGTGAGCAAGCTGCTGCCGCTCATCGCGGAAAGTGGCGTTGCCGTGATTGCCAACCCCCTCATCAACATCACGCTGCAAGGCCGCCACGACACCTATCCCAAGCGCCGCGGCATGACGCGCGTGCCCGAGCTCATGGCCGCCGGCGTGAACGTCGCCTTCGGCCACGACTGCGTGATGGACCCGTGGTACGGCATGGGCTCGGGCGACATGCTCGAGGTCGCGCACATGGGCCTGCACGTGGCGCAGATGACCAGCCAGGCCGGCATCCGGCAATGCTTCGAGGCCGTGACCACGAACGCCGCCAAGGTCATGCACCTGCCGAACTACGGCCTCGCGGCGGGCTGCGACGCGAGCTTCGTGCTGCTGCAGGCGCGCGACCCGGTCGAGGCGATCCGCCTGCGCGCCACGCGCCTGAAGGTGTTCCGCCGCGGCCGCCTGCTGGCCGAGACGCCTGCCGCGCGGGCAGCGCTGCACTTGCCGGGGCGGGATGGGCAGACCGAATGGATGAGCGGTCGCCCGGGCCGTGGCGGCTAATCGCCTTCGACCGGCTCGCTCAATCCGCCCGCCTGACTCATGGCCAGTTCGATCTTGCGAATCTCTTGGCGGAGCTTGCGCGCCATCTCATCCCGGCGTTCGGGCTCCAGGCGTCCCGAGATGGCGGCAATGCTGATCGCCGCCACCGGGTTGGTGTCTGGAAACGCCATGCCGATCGCTGCGGTGCCAGGCGTGACCACGCTGTCGAGGAACGAGTAGCCCTTGGCCCGGCCCTGGGCCACGGCCTCGCGCAGGAAGTCGGCGGAAAAGGAGGCAAACTTTTCGTAGCGGTGACCGTTGGCCTGCACGATCGCCTCCGCCTCCGCGTCCGGCATCGCACAAAGCATTGCAAGGCCGCCCGCGCCGACGCCCAGCGGGCGCCGGATCCCGATGTCCAGCGGCATCGCCTTGATCGGAAACTCGCCCAGTGCCCGGTTGGTGCAGACCGCCTCCATGCCGCTGCGCTCGCTCAGGTAGATGGTGTCCTGCGTGATGTCGGCGAGGCGGTGCATTCCCCCGTCGCATACCTCGCTCAGGCGATAACGCGGTCGGGCCAGAAGGCCCAGTTCATGCAGCAAGGGACCGAGAAAGTACTTGCGCGTGTGGGGATCCCGATCCACCAATCCCTCGATTTCGAGCCGCTGCAGCATGCGAAAACAGGTCGACTGCGGCAGCCCGCTGGTGGCCACCACCTCGCCGATCCGCATGCCACGGCGCCCCCGGGATGCCACAACGCGGAGCATGCCGACGACCCGTTCGATGCTTTGGGTGCCAGTACGGGCGCTCTCACGATGCGGCGCTTCTTTGTCGGTCATGCGGTTCAATCTCTTGTTTACAGCTGTGTAGCTTTTATATTCCATCCACATTGTGGATATATCAGGGTTTACCTTGCCTGCTCTTATAGAGCCTTGCTTTGTAATTCTTCAAGTGAGACGGTCGAAACCGCCACATTGTGGATATCAAGGAATGCATATGCCCCAAACGATGACCGAGAAAATCCTGGCCCGTACAGCCGGGAGAGACAGCGTGCGCGCCGGCGAGGAAATCCTTGCGCGCCCCGATTTCGTGATCGCTTACGACTTCCCCGGCTACACCGACGTGTTCTTCAAGGAAGCACGCGAGGAGTTCGGCGTCGACAAGGTGCCCAGTCCGGAGCGCTTCGTGCTCTTCATCGATCACATGGTGCCGGCCACCGCCCCCAAGGAAGAGGAACTGCACAAGGTCACACGCGCCTGGGGCAAGGCCCAGGGCGTGCCCGTGCATGAGCGCGAAGGCATCGGCCACCAGGTGTCGGCGGAACTGGGCTATGCCACCCCCGGCGCTTTCGCAGTGCACTTCGACGGCCACGTCAGCCAGCTCGGCGCCTTCGGCACGCTGGCGATGGGCGCGCGCAAGAGCGTGCTGGAGACCTTCGTCAGCGAGACCATGGCGCTCACCGTGCCCGGCACGGTCAAGATCGAGATCACCGGCTCGCTGCAGCCCGGCGTGATGGCGCGCGATGTCTTTCATCACATGGTCCGTGTGCTCGGCCCGTCGTCGTGCCGGTTCAAGGTGGTCGAGCTCTGCGGCCCGGTCATCGACGCCATGAGCATCGAGGGACGCCAGACCATCTGCGGCCAGGCGATGTTCCTGGGCGCGACCACCATGCTCGTCGCGCCCGATGCGAAAGCCCTGGAATACGCGCGCACCCGCGCCAAGATCCAGCTCGATCCGGTGTATCCGGATGCCGACGCGGTGTACGACCGCGAGGTGACGATCGACGTGACCGACCTCACGCCGATCGTCGTGATTCCGCCGAGCCCCGCGAACACGCGCGACCTGACCGGCTATGTCGGCGTGGAAGTGCACACCGGTTACCTGGGCTCCTGCGCGAGCGGCCGCTTGGAAGACCTTCGCATCGCAGCCGACGTTCTGCGGGGTCGCCGGATCAAGCCCGGCTTCCAGCTGCACGTGGTGCCCACGTCGCAGGCCATCATGTCGCAGGCAGCACGCGAGGGACTGATCTCCACGCTCGTGGACGCCGGCGCCTTCATCAGCTCCTCCAGCTGCGACTACTGCTACGGCCGCATCGCGACGATGACCGATGGCCAGCGCGCGGTGTCCACCGGCACGCTGAACACCCCGGGTCGCATGGGCAGCGCGGATTCGGAAATCTTCATCTGCAACGCCGCCGTGGTCGCGGCCTCGGCACTGGAAGGCTGCATTGCCGATCCGCGCCCCTACCTGGCCCAGGCGGCCGCCGACGCTTTGGCCGGGAGCGCCGCATGAGCTTGCCAAACCTGCAGGGCCGCGCGGCCTGGATCTTCCAGGAAGACGACTTCGACATCGACCTCATCGTCGGCATCAAGAACATCAAGATCACCGACATCAACGAACTCGCGGCCGTCACCATGACGACCTACGACGACCAGTTCGCCTCGGCGGTTCGCAAGGGCGACCTGCTCGTGGGCGGCCACAATTTCGGCTACGGGCATCCGCACTACCCGGCCATGCGCGCCATGCGGCACCTTGGCGTCGCCGGCGTGATCGCAGAATCTTTCTCTCCTGGTTTCTTCCGCGGCGAAATCAGCATGGGCTTCCCGCTGGTCACGTGTCCTGGCATCCGGGAGATCACGACCCGCTGGGACGAACTGCAGGTGGACTGGGAAGCCGGCCGCGTGACCAACCTGGCCAACGGTCGACAGCTGCCCTTCGAGCCGCTGTCGTCGGTCGAACGCGGCACGCTGGAGGCTGGCGGCTTCATCCCCTACCTCAAGGCCCGGCTGGCACGACAGGCCGCCGCGCCTGCGGCCACTGCCTGACGGGAGCGGCTCCATGCTCCAAATGATCGTGAGCGGCGTCGCACTCGGCGCCATCTACGGCCTGCTCGCCCTGGGCATCGTCATGGTGTTCAAGGCCACCGGCATCCTCAATTTCGCGCACGGCGAGGCCGCCATGCTGTCGGCCTTCACGGCTTACGCCTTGGTCCGCTCCGGCTTGCCGATGTGGGCCGTGGTACCCCTGACGCTGCTGTTCGGGGCCTTGCTGGGCGTGCTGATCGAGCGATTCATCATCCGCCGTTTCATCGGCAAGGCGCTGCTGTCGTCTGCGATCTGCACGCTGGGCCTGTTCCTGATCTTCGGTGACCTGGCTGTCTGGCTCTGGGGCAAGGACACGCAGGAACTGCCCAGCATCTTTCCGGCGGCGCCGATCGATGTCGGCGGTGTCGTCGTATCGGGCATCGACCTGGGCATCGTCGGCGTCTGCGCTGCGCTCGCAGCCGCCCTGTTCGCCTTCTTCCGCTTCACACGGCTGGGCATCGCGATGCAAGCCACCATGGAGAACCCGACAGCGGCACGCCTGATGGGCATTCCCATCAAGCGGATCTACGCCCTGGCTTGGGGGTTGTCGCATGTGATCGCCGCAGTCGCGGGCCTGCTGATCGCGCCGCTGACCTTCGTCCACTTCTCGATGATGCAGAGCGCCTTGCACTTCGCGTTCGCTGCCGCAGTGCTGGGCGGCATCGGCAGCATGCCGGGCGCGCTGCTGGGCGGCGTGATCATCGGCGTGACCTCGAATCTCACAGGGGCCTATCTGTCCTCCGAATGGAAAGACGCCGTCCCCTTCATCGTGATGCTCGCCATCCTGATCCTGCGGCCGCACGGCCTGCTGGCCAGGAAGCAGATCAAGAAAGTCTGAGGAGCAACACACCATGACGCGCATCTTCGACAACCGCCCCTGGCTCGGGCCGCTGGTTTTCATTCTCGCCCTCGTGCTGGCGCCACTCATTCCCGGTGGCTACGTGCTGTACATCTTCACGCTGGTGTTGATCTACACCCTGGCATCCTTCGGCACCAACATCCTGACGGGCTACACCAACCTCATCTCGATGGCGGGCGCCGTGTTCTTCGGCATCGGCGCCTACGGCAGCGCGATCCTCACGACGCATTTCGGGGTGCCGCTGGTGCTGTCGATGTTCATCGCGGCGGCCATCGCCACCGTGGTCGGCGTGCTGCTGGCGCTGCCGGTGCTGCGGCTGGAAGAAGTGTTCCTGGCCATCGCCACCCTCGGCTTCGTGATGATTTCGGTCGAGATCGCCAAGTCCGGTGGCGACCTTTCGGGCGGCGAGAACGGCATGGGCGCACCGGGTCCCACGCTCTTCGGCTGGACGCTGGACGAGCGGGCCTACCACCTGTTCGTCGCCGTGATCCTTGGCGGCGCGCTGTGGGTGGCCCGCAATCTTTCGCAGAGCCGTTTCGGCCGCGGGTTCCTGGCGCTCAAGGGCAGCGAGACCGCCTCGCGCGCGCTGGGTCTGGATGCCACCCGTCTCAAGCTGATCGCGTTCGGGGTGTGCGCGTTCTACACAGGGCTTTCGGGCGCGCTCTACGCGCCGGTGGTGCGCTTCATCGATCCGTCGCTGTTCAACATCATGGTGTCGATCAGCTTCGTCTCGATGGTGATCGTCGGCGGGCTTGGCTCGATCCTCGGGTCGGTGCTGGGCGCAGTCTTCGTGATTGGCGCGCCCCAGTTCCTGACTTACATCGGCTTCGACCAGTTCCAGCGCGCGCTCTACGGCGTGGCCATGATCCTGGCGCTCATGTTCCTGCCCGACGGGCTTGCGAGCCTGTTCAAGCGCAAGAAGTTGCCCGGCGCCGATGCGCCGACCACGGAGGAGCCGCGATGAGGACCGAGGTCGACGGCATGGCAACCGCCCAGCCAGCGAGCAGAGGTGCCACTCCGCTGCCCCTGCTCTCGCTGTCCGAAGTACGGATGGCCTTCGGTGGCATCGTCGCGGTGCAGGACGTTGGGTTCGACGTGATGCCTGGCACCGTGCACGCACTCATCGGCCCGAACGGTGCCGGCAAAACCACGATGCTCAACTGCATCAGCCGGTTCTACACGCCGCAGCAGGGTGCGATGCGTCTGAACACCGCGACGGGCACGCACGACCTGATGCGGTGCAAGGCGCACGAGATCTCGCGGCTGGGCATCGCGCGGACGTTCCAGAACCTGGAACTCTTCTCCGAGCTCACTGTGTTCGACAACGTGCTGATCGCGCGCTCGGTCGCCATGCGCTCGACGCTGGCCGAGGCCCTTCTGCGGCTGCCGCGCCAGCGGCGCGAGGAGCGCGAGCAGCGCGAGCACACCGAACGCATCATCGAAGGGCTCGGGCTCTCTGCGCATGCGCACACCGTCGTTCGCGACCTGCCCTACGGCACGCAGAAGCTGGTGGAGCTGGCTCGGGCCATGGCGCTGGAGCCGGTGCTGATGCTGCTCGACGAGCCGGCGGCCGGCATGAACAACCGCGAGATCGACGCGCTGGGCCAGACCCTGCGCAACCTGCAGGCGGCGACGGGCGCGACGCTGCTGCTCATCGAGCACAGCATGCCGCTGGTCATGTCGATATCCGACACCATCACGGTGATGCACAACGGCGCCTTCCTGGCGCAGGGCACGCCGCGCGACATCGAACAAAACCCGGCCGTGGTCGAGGCCTATCTCGGAGGAGGCAAAAGTGGCAAGCGCCGTTGAATCCCCGCGCGGCGTCCCGCTGCTGCGCGTCGAAGAACTGAGTGCCGGCTACGGCAAGATCCGCGCGCTGCATGGCGTGTCGCTCGAAGTGCCGGCAGCCGGCATCGTCTGTGTGCTGGGCGCGAATGGCGCGGGCAAGACCACGCTGATGCGGGCGTTGTCGGGCCTGCTGCCGGTGTCCGGCGGCACCGCCGTGTTCGATGGCGAGTCCGTGGCCAACGTGGCGACCGAGACGCTGGTTCGCCGCGGCGTCGTCCATGTGCCGCAGGGGCGCATGGTGTTCGCGCAGTTGTCGGTCAAGGAAAACCTCGTGCTGGGCGGCTACACGCGCCCGGCCGCCGATGTGCGGCACGACATCGACCGCGTGCTCGGCTACTTTCCTCGCCTGAAGGAACGAATCACCTCGCGCGCGGGCACGCTGTCGGGCGGAGAGCAGCAAATGTTGGCCATTGCCCGGGGCCTGCTCGCCAAGCCGCGTCTGCTCATGCTCGACGAGCCGTCGATGGGCGTCGCGCCCATCCTGAAGGACGCGATCTTCTCGACGCTGCGCGAGATCCGAGATCGCGAGCGCCTGACGCTCCTGATCGTCGAGCAGGACGCCGATATCGCGCTGGACATTTCCGACCATGGCTACGTCATCGAGACGGGCCGCGTCGTCATGCACGGTCCGGCCGCCGAACTCGCAGGCAACGAAGACATCCGCCGCGCCTACCTGGGCGGCTAGATCCTGGAACCGCGACCCTTATTCCTCTCACGCCAAGCAACCACAAAGGAGACATTCCCATGCCACATCCCACGACACGACGCACCCTGCTCGCCGCTGCATCCGCCCTGCTGTTCGCCGCTGGCGCCCCGGCCTTTGCCTATGAAAACAAGGCCGAAGGCGTGCTGACCAAGGAGATCGTTCTCGGATCCTCCCAGCCGATGTCGGGCACCCTGGCTTACATGGGCAAAGCCGTCGACGAAGGTATTCGCACGTACTTCGACATGGTCAACGAACAAGGCGGCATTCACGGTCGCAAGATCAAGTTCATCACGTATGACGACGAGCTGAAGCCGGCGAAGTCGGTGGCAAATGCCAAGCTCTTGGTGGAGCGCGACAACGTGCTGGCGATGATCGGCAACATCGGGCACGCCACCAACATGAGCGCTTACGAGTACAGCTCGACCCGCAAGGTCCCGACGATCGGCGCGCTGAGCATTTCGGACCTCACGTCATCACCGCCGCGCGATCTGCTGTATGTGCTGCCTTCACCGCAGTCGACCGAGACGGCCGCGTACATCGACTACGCCGTCAACACGCTCAAGGCGAAGAAGATCGCGATGCTTTATCAGAACGACGGCTGGGGCAAGCCGGCCTACGACATCGCCGTCAAGCAGCTCGACAAGCACGGCCTGAAGGTCGTCGAAGCCCAAAGCTTCGAGCGCTTCGCGACCGACATCACTTCGCAGGTGTTCAAGCTCAAGCAAGCGGAACCCGATGTGGTCGTGGTCTACGCGCTCGGGCAGGAAGCCGTGCTCTTCTTCCGCGGCGCCGAGAAGCTGGGCTGGAAGCCGACAGTGTTCGGTGCCGGCGGCCTGAACGATCCGAAGTTCGTCGAGTTGCTCGGCAAGAGTCCTGCCAAGCTGTACGTCGCTTCGTACTACGACGCGGTCGAGGGAGACAACCCGGCCATCAAGGACTTCTTCACGCGCTACACCAAGCTCTATCCAAAGTCGGCGCCCTCCTCCACCGCGCTGATGGGCTACTCGGCCGCAGCAGTGACCGTCGAGGCGCTCAAGCGCGCGGGCAGCGAACCCGACCGCGCCAAGCTGGTCGCTGCGATGGACGGGCTCAACGGCTTCGACCAGAAGATCGGTCCGAAGATCACCTTCCAGCCGGTCGGCGCGGGCCCATATTCGCGTCGCGGCCAGACCGGCATCGCGCTGATGGAACTCAAGGACCAGAAGTTCGCGCCGCTCGGCGGCTACATCGACCCTGTCAAGCGCTGAACGATCACCAAGGACACACCATGACTGCTATTCGCAAGACGATGCGCGAGCGCATCGATGCCGGCCCGACGTTCTGGATGGCCGGCGCGCAGGACGCGCTGTCGGCGCTGCTGGTCGACCAGTCCGGCTTCGACGGCATCTTCACCACCGGCTTCGGCATCTCGGCGTCGCTGCTCGGCCAGCCCGACGTCGAGCTGTACACGCTGACCGAAAACGTCGGCGTGGTGAACCGGATCGCCAACATCGTTAGCAAGCCGATCTTTGCCGACGCCGACACCGGCTACGGCAACGTCATCAACGTGGCCCGGACGGTGCGCGAATTCGAGAAGACCGGCGTGGTCGCGATCTCGCTGGAAGACCAACTCAGCCCGAAGCGATGCCCCGCGGCAGCCACGACGATGCCGGTGATCCCCGTACGGGATGCGGTGGCGAAGATCAAGGCGGCGGTCGATGCACGGCACGATCCGGACTTCCTGATCGTTGCGCGCACCGACGCGCTGGACCCCAACGAAGCGATGGACCGCGCTGCGCAGTACGCCGAAGCCGGCGCCGACCTCATCCAGCCAATTTCGCGGACTTTCAAGGGCTTCGATGACCTCGTGAAGCTCAAGGAGGTGAGCGGGCGGCGCCTGTCTTTGCAGCTGATGCAAGGACTCTGGATGGCGAAGCTCAGCCGCGCGCAAATTGAATCAGTGGCCGCTTTTGCGACCTACCCGGTCGTTGCATTGATGAGCACCGTCCATGCGTTGCAGGCCAACCTGCAGGCGCTGTCTGACCGACGCACCGGCGATGTGGACGGGCTTCCGAGCGGCCAGACCACCATGCCGGCATTCAAGGAGGTGATTGGCTGGAACGCTATCGAAGAGCGTCAGACCCATTACGAAACCGGAGCGTACGCACTCCAGCGCGCGGCCTGAGCCAGAAGCCACCGGCCGAGCCGGCTGGTGCCTTGCGCCCCTGGCTCGGGCGCCGGGGTACCCGCATTCCCGCCGGGCGCCAGCGGGGATGATAAATTTCAAGGCTTCGTGAGCGGCATCGCTCATTCCTTTGTGCACGAGAGGTCCCCCATGGCAGCCGAGAAATCCAAGATCATCTACACCCTGACCGACGAGGCGCCCCTGCTGGCGACGGCGTCGCTCCTGCCCATCGTGCGCACTTTCGCGGAAGCTGCGGGCGTCGAGGTCGAGACCAGCGACATCTCGGTGGCCGGCCGCATCCTGGGCCAGTTCCCTGAAGCTCTGGCTGCAGACCAGCGCGCGCCGGACAACCTGGCCGCGTTGGGCAAGCTGACGCTCAAGCCCGAAGCCAACATCATCAAGCTGCCCAACATCAGCGCTTCGGTCGCCCAGCTCAAGGCGGCGATCAAGGAGCTGCAGGACAAGGGCTACAAGATCCCCGATTACCCCGAGAGCACGAAGACCGACGAAGAAAAGGACATCCGCGCGCGCTACAACAAGTGCATCGGCTCGGCGGTGAACCCGGTGCTGCGCGAAGGTAATTCCGACCGCCGCGCACCCGCCGCCGTCAAGAACTACGCGCGCAAGAATCCGCACAGCATGGCCGACTGGAGCCAGGCTTCGCGCTCGCATGTCTCGCACATGCACGGCGGCGACTTCTATCACGGCGAAAAGTCCATGACGCTGGACCGCGCGCGCGAGGTCAAGATGGAGCTCATCACCAAGAGCGGCAAGACCCTCGTGCTCAAGCCCAAGGTCGCGTTGCTCGACCGCGAGATCATCGACTCGATGTTCATGAGCAAGAAGGAGTTGGTGTCCTTCTACGAAAAGGAGATCGACGACGCGTTCAAGACCGGTGTGATGTTCTCGCTGCACGTGAAGGCCACGATGATGAAGGTGTCGCACCCCATCGTGTTCGGCCACTGCGTGAAGATCTTCTACAAGGAAGCGTTCGAGAAGCACGTCAAGCTGTTCGAAGAGCTGGGCGTCAACGTCAACAACGGCATGGTCGACCTCTACAACAAGATCGGCACGCTGCCGCAGAGCAAGCAGGACGAGATCAAGCGCGACCTGCACGCCTGCCATGAGGGCCGGCCCGAGCTGGCCATGGTGGACTCGGCCAAGGGCATCACCAACTTCCATTCGCCCAACGACATCATCGTGGACGCGTCGATGCCCGCCATGATCCGCAACGGCGGCAAGATGTGGGGCGCCGATGGCCGCCTGAAGGACGTGAAGGCCGTGATGCCCGAATCGACCTTCGCCCGCATCTACCAGGAGATCATCAACTTCTGCAAGTGGCACGGCGCGTTCGATCCGAAGACCATGGGCACGGTGCCCAACGTCGGCCTGATGGCCCAGCAGGCCGAGGAATACGGCTCGCACGACAAGACCTTCGAGATCGCCGAAGCCGGCGTGGCCAACATCACCGACCTGAACACGGGCGAAGTGCTGCTGAGCCAGGAAGTGGAAGCCGGCGACATCTGGCGCATGTGCCAGGTCAAGGACGCTGCGATCCGCGACTGGGTCAAGCTCGCCGTCACGCGCGCGCGCAACTCGGGCATGCCGGTGGTGTTCTGGCTCGACCAGTACCGCCCGCACGAGGCGCAGATGATCACCAAGGTCCGCATGTACCTGCACGAGCACAACACCTCGGGCCTGGACATCCAGATCATGAGCCAGGTGCGTGCGATGCGCTACACGCTCGAGCGCGTGGTGCGCGGGCTGGACACCATCAGCGCCACCGGCAACATCCTGCGCGACTACCTGACCGACCTGTTCCCCATCATGGAACTGGGGACCTCGGCCAAGATGCTGTCGATCGTGCCGCTGATGGCCGGCGGCGGCATGTACGAAACGGGTGCCGGCGGCTCCGCGCCCAAGCACGTGCAGCAGCTGGTGGAAGAAAACCACCTGCGCTGGGATTCGCTGGGGGAATTCCTTGCGCTCGCCGTGAGCCTGGAAGACCTGGGCCTCAAGAACAACAATCCCAAGGCCAAGCTCTTGTCCAAAACGCTGGACGCGGCCACCGGCAAGCTGCTCGACAACAACAAGGGGCCGTCGGCCAAGACCGGCCAGCTCGACAACCGCGGCAGCCACTTCTACCTCGCGCTGTACTGGGCGCAGGAATTGGCGGCACAGACCGAAGATGCCGAATTGCAGGCGCACTTCGCGCCGCTGGCGAAGTCGCTCGCGGCCAATGAGCAGAAGATCGTCGCCGAGCTGGCTGCGGTGCAAGGCAAGCCGGCCGACATCGGCGGTTACTACAAGCCCGACATGTCCAAGACCGAAGCGGTCATGCGGCCGAGCGCCACCTTCAACGCGGCGCTCGCAACGCTCGCGGCTTGAGCATCTGACAGGTTGGGCCGGCGCGGGGTGTGACGCCCACCGCCGGGCCGCTTAGCCGGGCACTGACCGTTCCCACCGGGCGGCCAGCCGCGTCAAGGTGTCGCCGACGGGCTGCTCGACCTTCAGGGTCAGCAAGTCGTCGGCGCGCGTGCGCCCCAGATTGACGGCCGCGATGGGCTTGCCCGCCGCCGCCGCAGCCTGCACGAAGCGGTACCCCGAATAGACCATCAACGACGAGCCGGCCACCAGCACGGCGTCGGCCGCTTCGAGCGCCGCAAAGGCCGCGACGACCCGATCGCGCGGCACGCTTTCACCGAAGAACACCACGTCGGGCTTGAGCATGCCGCCGCAGCGGGGGCAATCGGGCACATCGAAAGCGGAGAAGTCGAGCCCGTCGAGGTCGGCGTCGCCATCCGGTGCGGCACGCGCTTCCAGCGTGCCCCACTGCGGATTGCGCGCGCGCAACATCACCTGCAAATCCGCCCGCGACGTGCGTGTCGCGCAGCTCAGACAGCACACGGTGTCGATGCGGCCATGCAGGTCGAGCGTTGCGCGGCTGCCCGCTGCATCGTGCAGCCCGTCGACGTTCTGCGTGAGCAGCAGGCCGACCCGGCCCACGGCCTCCAGCTGCGCGAGCGCGCGGTGCGCGGCGCCGGGCCGGGCGTTGGCCATCGTCGGCCAACCGATCAGGCTGCGCGCCCAGTAACGGCGGCGCGTGGCGTCATCGCCGGTGAATGCCTGGAAGGTGACCGGCGACGGCCGCTTCCAGTCGCCGTTGGCATCGCGATAGTCGGGGATGCCCGAATCGGTGCTGCACCCCGCGCCGGTCAGCACGAACAGCTTGCGGTGCTGCGTGGCGAAGTCGGCGAGCGCGTCGTCGGAGACTGTCATGCAGCGGCTCAGCCTTCGGGCGTGATCGCCTCGGCGTACTCGTACAGCGCGCCGAGGATCTCTTCGGCGCGTTCGTCGGCCTGCTCTGCGAGCACATCGATCTCGCTGAACAGCAGGTCGACATTGCGCGCGCCGCCCTCTCCTTCGAGTAGCCGCGCGCTGCGGTGCGCTTCCCACCGCTCGGCTTCTTCCGCATTGAGCGAGTCGGGCCAGTTGCGGGCTCGGTAGCGGAACAGGATTTCCGCCAGGCGTGCATCGTCGAAACCCGTGCGGTCGCGTGCCAGCTCGTCGGCCGACAGGCCGCGCAACTGATTGAGGCGCCGCCGGTCTGCATTGCCCACGAAGCCACCGTAGAGGTCCTCGTCGACATCGGGCGTCTCCTCCTTCGGCCGCGCATACACCTGCGGCCAGATCGCGCTCATGTCGGGCAGGTCGCGCGCGATCGCGGCATGGCGCATGGCGGCATCGAGGTCCACATTCCAGCGCGTGGCCATCGCATCGCTGAGCGTGCGCAGGTTGCCGACCACCATCGGTGACTTGTTGAGGTGAATGCCCTTCACCGGCAGGCGCGTCACACCTTCCGGCAAGTCGGCGGTGCGCGTGAACAGCCGCAGGCGCAAGGTCTCGACATCGAGGTCGCGCAGTTCGCTCGGGTCGTGTGCCAGGTCCCAGGCGATCAGTTCGTTCTTGTTGGTCGGATGGCTGGCCAGCGGCCACATCACGCCGAGGCAGCCGCGCTCCGCCGGGAACATGCCCGAGACGTGCAGGAAGGGCTTGGCCGTTTCGCGGGACGACGGCAATCCGAGCTCGCGCGCAACGCGGTCCTTCCTGTGCAGGCCGAGGGCGAACTCAAACAGTTTGGGCTGCTTGTCGCGGATCAGGCGCGCCAGCGCGATGGTGGCGCGCACGTCCGACAGCGCATCGTGTGCGGATTCGTGCAGCAAGCCGTTGGCGCGCGCCAGGTCCTCGAGCTTGAAGCTGGGCTTGCCGTCTTCCTTTTTCGGCCATTCGATGCCTTCGGGGCGCAACGCGTAGGTCAGGCGCACGACGTCGAGCAGGTCCCAACGGCCGCAGTCGTTCTGCCACTCGCGCGCATATGGGTCGATGAGATTGCGCCAGAACAGGAAGCGCGTGACCTCGTCGTCGAAGCGGATCGTGTTGTACCCAACACCGATGGTGCCGGGCTGCGCGAACGCGCGCTCGATCTCCGCCGCAAACGCATGTTCGGGCACGCCCTTTTCAAGGCACAGCTGCGGGGTGATGCCGGTAATCAGGCACGCCTCGGGGCTGGGCAGGTAGTCGGGCGCCGGCTTGCAATAGAGCATGAGCGGCTCGCCAACTTCGTTCAGTTCCGCATCGGTGCGGATCGCGGCGAATTGCGACGGACGATCACGTCGGGGTACCGCACCGAAGGTTTCGTAGTCGTGCCAGAGGAAGGTGTGGGACATGGTCAAAGCAAAGGGGAAAAAAGTCGTGCAACGGCCTCGCCCAGGCGCGGCCAGAAACGTTTTTCGCGATTGGCACGCACTGCGGCGGAACTGTGGAGATCGGTCTCGAACTGGGCCGCCAGCGGCTTGGCCAGCGCCGGCCCGTAGACCACCGCCATCACCTCGAAGTTGAGGCGAAAGCTGCGGTTGTCGAAATTGGCGGTCCCGATCATGGCGCAGTGATCGTCGACCACCAGCGTCTTCGAATGCAGCATGCGGGCCTTGTACTCCCAGACCTTGACGCCCGCGGCCATCAGTTCGTCGTAGTACGAACGCGCGGCGGCGCTGACGATCAACGAGTCGCTTCGGCGCGGCACCAGCAGCCGCACGTCCACGCCCCGCAGGGCCGCGCTCGTCAGCGCCATCAGCGCCGGTTCGCCCGGCACGAAATACGGGGTCGTGAGCCAGGCACGGTCGGTGGCCGAGTGGATCGCCTCGACATGCATGCGGTGGATCGCTTCCAGGGGCGTGTCGGGCCCGCTGGTCACGATCTGCACCGGAATCTCGCCCGGCGCGACGCGCGGCATCATCGTGCGCATGGACTCGTCGTTCATGCCGCGCGGGCTCTCGCCGGTGGCGTAGGTCCAGTCTTCGAGGAAGGTGGTTTGCAGCCAGCGCACCGCGCTCCCCTCGATGCGCAGATGCACGTCGTGGTAGGCGTCGGGGTGGGTGCGCTTGTCTTCCTCGTCGGTGATGTTGACGCCGCCGGTGAAGCCGACGCGGCCGTCGCACACGACGATCTTGCGGTGAGTACGGTAGTTGGTCACGGGCCGCAGGCGGCGTCCGATGCGGGTGTCGTGGAACAGCGCCACGTGCACGCCGGCCGCATGCAGCGGCGCCATGAACTTGCGGCCGATGCGCTTGGAGCCCAGTGCATCGAGCAGCAGGCGAACGACCACGCCCTCTTCCGCCTTGGCGATCAGCAGGTCGCGCAGGGCCGTGCCGATGCGGTCAGGCTCGAAGATGTAGTACTCGAGATGGACATGGTCCTCGGCAGCGCGGATGGCATCGAAGATCGCGTCGAAGGTGCGCGCGCCGCCCGACAGCAGTTCGGTGCGGGTGGCGCTCGACACCGGCAAGCCACAGGCCGCAGTGCCCAAAGTCGCAAGATGACGAAGCGCCGGCGGCGCCTCTTCCGCCGCCTGGCGCAGCAGGGCGACATCGGCCTGCGTATGCGCCGCGGCGCGGCTGCGCAGCCGCCTGATGCGTTGCTTGCCGAGCCGTTGCGGCCCGAGAAAATAGTAGATGACGAAGCCCGCGAACGGCAGCAGCGCGAGCGAGAGAATCCAGCTCATCGTCGACACCGGCGCGCGCTTCTGCATCACGATCCAGACCGACAGCACGGCCATGTAGGCACTCCACGCCAGCGAAAGGCCGGTTTTCCATTCGTTGCTGAGTTCTGGGAGGGTCAAGGAAGCGTTCGAAAAATTAGTCGCGACGCCAATGCTACGCGTCCAGCCAATGCGCCAGCAGTGCGCCCGCGAACGCAAGCGCAATGGCGAAGATCGCGAAAACGACGCCAACGGGTCGCGGCGGGCGAGGCACAGCCCTGCGCCACCACAGCAGAGCAGCACACACAGGCGTCAAGAATGGCCACAACATCAAACCCGGCAGCACCATGCTCCGATGTTCCGACGGCACGGCGCCGTGAAGCATCCAGACACCCGCGCCGAAGACGAAGGAGCCAGCCAACACGGTAGATCGGGAATGTCCGAGAAGAGCGGCCATCGAGAACATCCCGCCCAACACCGCCACAAAGATCAGTAGCGAGGTCAACAAGCCCCCACTGCGCCGCCAGCAAACAAAAAGGCCGGCAGCGTCAGCCACCGGCCTTCAACAAACGAGAACCGTTTCAACCTCAACCTGCAGCAGCTTCTTCCGCCTCAGGCTTGGCCTTGCCTTCCTTCTTCGGCAAAGGTTGGATGTCGAGCAGGACTTCGCCCTTGTCGTCGACGTCCACCGACAGCCGGCCGCCGTCGAGCAAACGCCCGAAGAGCAGCTCGTCGGCCAAGGCACGACGGATCGTGTCCTGGATCAGGCGCTGCATCGGCCGCGCACCCATCAGCGGGTCAAAGCCCGTCTTGGCCAGGTGCTTGCGCAGGTCGTCGCTGAAAGTGACGTCCACCTTCTTCTCGGTCAGTTGCTGTTCGAGCTGCAACAGGAACTTGTCGACAACGCGCAGGATGACCACTTCGTCGAGGGCCTTGAACCCGACCGTCGCGTCCAGGCGGTTGCGGAACTCCGGCGTGAACAGGCGCTTGATATCGGCCGCCTCGTCGCCCGCCTGACGCGGGTTGGTGAAGCCGATGGTCGCCTTGTTCATGGTCTCGGCGCCCGCGTTCGTCGTCATGATCAGGATGACGTTGCGGAAGTCGGCCTTGCGCCCGTTATTGTCCGTCAAGGTACCGTGGTCCATGACCTGCAGCAGCACGTTGAAGATGTCCGGGTGCGCCTTCTCGATTTCGTCGAGCAGAAGCACCGCGTGCGGCTTCTTCGTGACAGCCTCAGTCAACAGCCCACCCTGGTCGAAACCAACGTAGCCGGGAGGCGCACCGATCAGGCGGCTCACCGCATGGCGCTCCATGTACTCCGACATGTCGAAGCGGATCAGCTCGATGCCCATGATGTAGGCGAGCTGCTTGGCCGCTTCGGTCTTGCCGACGCCGGTCGG
>SEGS01000126.1 GCA_004210915.1 Variovorax sp.
CTGACCGCCATTTTCGGTATCGGTCGCACCCGCGCCCGTCAGATCTGCGAAGCGAGCGGCATCGAATATTCGAAGAAGATCAAGGATCTGACCGACGCCGATCTCGAGAAGATCCGCGATCAGATCGCTGCCTTCACCATCGAAGGTGACCTTCGTCGCGAGACGACGATGAACATCAAGCGTTTGATGGACATCGGCTGCTACCGCGGCTTCCGTCACCGTCGCGGCCTGCCGATGCGCGGCCAGCGCACGCGCACCAACGCCCGCACCCGGAAGGGTCCGCGCAAGGCTGCGCAGTCCCTGAAGAAATAAGGATAGATCAGCATGGCAAAAGCACCTGCAAACAACGCCGCACAGCGCGTTCGCAAGAAGGTTCGCAAGAACGTTGCGGACGGTATCGCCCACGTGCACGCTTCGTTCAACAACACCATCATCACGATCACCGATCGCCAGGGCAACGCCCTGTCGTGGGCATCGTCGGGTGGCCAGGGCTTCAAGGGCTCGCGCAAGTCGACGCCGTTCGCGGCCCAAGTCGCTTCCGAAGTGGCCGGCCGTGCTGCTGTTGAACAAGGCATCAAGAACCTCGACGTCGAGATCAAGGGCCCCGGCCCGGGTCGCGAGTCGTCGGTGCGCGCATTGGCCGCGCTCGGCATCCGGATCAATTCCATTGCCGACGTGACGCCCGTGCCGCACAACGGCTGCCGTCCGCAGAAGCGTCGCCGGATCTGATCGGCAGGCGCAAGGCGCAGCCAGCTTTCGAGCGGCTGCGCATTTGTCTTTTTTGAAGCCCACCGCCACCGGCACGCCGCCGCTGGCTCCCGCAACGACCGTTGCGGCAGATGACACAAAGGAAATCAAGTGGCACGCTACCTCGGCCCCAAGGCCAAACTCTCCCGCCGCGAAGGCACAGACCTGTTCTTGAAGAGCGCCCGCCGCTCGATCCAGGACAAGGCCAAATTCGACTCCAAGCCAGGCCAGCACGGCCGCACTTCGGGTCAGCGCACGTCGGACTTCGGTCTGCAACTGCGTGAAAAGCAGAAGGTCAAGCGCATGTACGGCGTGCTGGAAAAGCAGTTCCGCCGCTATTTCGAAGAAGCCGACCGCCGCCGTGGCAACACGGGCGCCAACCTGCTGTTCATCCTCGAATCGCGCCTGGACAACGTGGTCTACCGCATGGGCTTCGGCTCGACCCGCGCCGAAGCACGCCAACTTGTGTCGCACAAGGCGATCACGGTGAATGGCCAGTCGGTCAACATCGCGTCGTACCTCGTGAAGACCGGCGACGTCATCGCCGTCCGCGAGAAGTCGAAGAAGCAGACCCGCATTGCCGAAGCACTGCAACTGGCCGCGCAAGTGGGCATTCCAGCCTGGGTCGAAGTGAACGCCGACAAGGGCGAAGGCGTGTTCAAGAAAGTGCCGGATCGTGACGAATTCGCAGCCGACGTCAACGAATCGCTGATCGTCGAACTGTATTCGCGTTGATTCCCTGCCTGCGCCGCGTGGCGCAGGCTGATGATTTTTGTTATCCCGTTCCTGGCGCGCACTGCACGGCGCGCCGGGCGCTTCACCAGCCTTACCGGTGTAACGAACCGGGGGTATTGAGAGGAAGTCTGCATGCAAACCACCCTGCTGAAACCCAAGACCATCCAGGTCGAGCAAC
The DNA here is from genome assembly GCA_004210915.1 of Variovorax sp. Lineage (GTDB taxonomy): Bacteria > Pseudomonadota > Gammaproteobacteria > Burkholderiales > Burkholderiaceae_C > Variovorax. The sequence goes on from SEGS01000126.1 coordinate 1,661, forward strand.
TGGCCGCCAACAAGGCCAAGGTCACGCTCGAACCTTTCGAGCGCGGCTACGGCCACACGCTCGGCAATGCGCTGCGTCGCGTGCTGCTGTCGTCGATGGTCGGCTACTCGGCCACCGAAGTCACGATCGCCGGCGTGCTGCACGAGTACTCGTCGATCGATGGCGTCCAGGAAGACGTCGTCAACATCCTGCTGAATCTCAAGGGCGTGGTGTTCAAGCTCCACAACCGCGATGAAGTCACGCTGAGCCTGCGCAAGGACGGCGAAGGCCCGGTGCTGGCATCGGACATCCAGACGCCGCACGACGTCGAGATCATCAACCCCGACCACGTCATCGCGAACCTGTCGCAAGGCGGCAAGCTCGACATGCAGATCAAGGTCGAAAAGGGCCGCGGCTACGTGCCGGGCACGATGCGCCGTTACGCGGACGAGCCGACCAAGTCGATCGGCCGCATCGTTCTGGATGCGTCGTTCTCGCCGGTCAAGCGCGTGAGCTACACCGTCGAAAGCGCCCGTGTGGAACAGCGCACCGACCTCGACAAGCTGCTGGTCGAAATCGAGACCAACGGTGCGATCACCGCTGAAGACGCCGTGCGCGCCTCGGCCAAGATCCTGGTCGAACAACTGGCTGTGTTCGCGCAGCTCGAAGGCGGCGAACTGGCGAACGTGTTCGACACGCCGCAGCCGCGTACCGCCCAGCAGTTCGATCCGATCCTGCTGCGTCCGGTCGACGAACTCGAGCTGACGGTGCGTTCGGCCAACTGCCTGAAGGCCGAGAACATCTACTACATCGGTGACCTGATCCAGCGCACCGAGAACGAGCTGCTCAAGACCCCGAACCTGGGTCGCAAGTCACTCAACGAAATCAAGGAAGTGCTCGCCTCTCGCGGCCTGACCTTGGGCATGAAGCTCGAAAGCTGGCCGCCGGCCGGCCTCGACAAGCGTTGATCGCCCAACGCTAAAAAACAGGCAGTACCTGACACGGCTGCCTTCAATAAAACCTCTCCCGAAAGGAACTCACCATGCGCCACGGTCACGGCCTCCGCAAACTCAATCGCACCAGCTCGCACCGCCTCGCGATGCTGCAGAACATGATGAACTCGCTCATCGAGCACGAAGTCATCAAGACCACGGTCCCCAAGGCCAAGGAACTGCGCCGCGTCATCGAACCGATGATCACGCTCGCCAAGAAGCCGACCGTTGCCAACCGCCGCCTCGCATTCGACCGCCTGCGCGACCGCGACAGCGTTGTCAAGCTGTTCAACGACCTCGGCCCGCGCTTCGCGGCACGTCCGGGTGGTTACACGCGTATCCTGAAAATGGGTTTCCGCGTGGGCGACAACGCACCGATGGCGCTCGTCGAACTGGTCGATCGTCCTGAAATTAAAGAAGCGGACGCCGAGCAAAGCGCCGCCGAATAAGCTATAATTCCATCTTGCCGCGCGATGGAGCAGCCTGGTAGCTCGTTGGGCTCATAACCCAAAGGTCGCAAGTTCAAATCTTGCTCGCGCAACCAAAT
>SEGS01000087.1 GCA_004210915.1 Variovorax sp.
TTCGTGCTCGACGAGCCCAGCATCGGCCTGCACCCGCGCGACATGAACCGCATCACCGAAGCGATGCTGCGCCTGCGCGATGCGGGCAACACGCTGGTCGTGGTCGAGCACGATCCGGCCGTGATGCTGGCGGCCGACCGCGTGATCGACATGGGTCCCGGCCCCGGCATTCGCGGCGGGCAGATCGTGTTCGACGGCACCACCGACCAGCTGCGCGATGCGGACACGCTGACGGGCCAGTACCTCGGCGGCCGCAAGAAGATCGGCATGGGCTTCAAGCGTCTCGTGAGCGAGAACACGCACCGGCTCATCCTCGAGGGCGCGCGCGAGCACAACCTGCAGAACATCACGGTGGAGATTCCGCTGGCGCGGCTGGTGTGCATCACCGGCGTGAGCGGTTCGGGCAAGTCGACGCTGGTGCAGGACGTGCTGGCGCCGGCGCTGATGCGCCACTTCGGCAAGGCGACCGAAACACCGGGTGCGCACGACCGACTGCTGGGCGCCGATCACCTGGGTGACGTGGTTTTCGTCGACCAGTCGCCGATCGGCAAGACGGCGCGCTCCAACCCCGCGAGCTACGTCGGCGCGTGGGATGCGATCCGCGAGATCTTCGCGACGGCCGCGCTCTCGAAGCAGCGCGGCTACACGGCGAGCAAGTTCAGCTTCAACTCGGGCGACGGGCGCTGTCCGATGTGCGGCGGCTCGGGCTTCGAGCATGTGGAGATGCAGTTCCTCTCCGACGTGTACCTGCGTTGCCCTGACTGCGACGGCAAGCGCTATCGCCCCGAGATCCTCGAAGTCACCATCGAGCGCAAGGGGCGCCACTTCAACGTGGCGGATGTGCTCGACCTCACGGTCGCGGAAGCGGCCATGTTGTTCGACGGCGACCGCGACGTGCTGCGCGTGCTGCAACCCATCGTCGACGTGGGCCTCGACTACGTGAAGCTGGGGCAGCCGGTGCCCACGCTGTCGGGCGGCGAGGCGCAGCGCCTCAAGCTCGCCGGCTTCCTCGCCGAAGCGGCGAAAAGCGCCACCGCCAGCAAGCAGCCTGTCGCGCGCAAGGGCACGCTCTTCCTGTTCGACGAACCCACCACGGGCCTGCATTTCGACGACATCGCGCGGCTCATGCGCGCGCTGCGCAAGCTGCTCGACGCGGGTCATTCGCTGGTGGTGATCGAGCACAACCTCGACGTGATCCGCGCCAGCGACTGGCTCATCGACCTCGGCCCGGAAGGCGGCGAGGGCGGTGGACAAGTGGTGGCCGAAGGCACGCCCGAATCGATCCGCGAGAACCGCGCATCGCTCACCGGCGCGGCGCTGGCCGACTACGAACTCGCGATCGGCCCCGATGCCTACAAGGTGGCGGAGCGCGCGGCGCGCCGCTACATCGCGCAGGCGAAAACGGCGCCGGGCAGCCACGCGATCCAGATCGTCAACGCACGCGAACACAACCTGAAGAATTTGAGCGTCGACATCCCGCGCGGCAAGTTCAGCGTGGTGACGGGCGTGAGCGGCTCGGGCAAATCGACACTGGCGTTCGACATCCTCTTCAACGAAGGGCAACGCCGCTACCTCGAATCGCTCAATGCCTACGCGCGCAGCATCGTGCAGCCGGCGGGCCGGCCCGAGGTCGACGCGGTCTACGGCATTCCGCCGACGGTGGCGATCGAGCAGCGTCTGTCGAGAGGCGGGCGCAAGAGCACGGTGGGCACGACCACCGAGGTGTGGCACTTCCTGCGTCTCTTGTACGTCAAGCTCGGCATCCAGCACTGCATCTTCGACGGCGCAGCGGTGCAGCCGCAAACGCCCGACAGCATCGCGGCGCAACTGCTCAAGCACTTCAAGGGCCAGCACATCGGCCTGCTCGCGCCGTTGGTGAACAACCGCAAGGGCGTCTACACCGAGCTGGCCGACTGGGCGCGGCCGCGCGGCTACACGCACCTGCGCGTGGACGGCGCATTCCTGCCGACGACAGGCTTTCCGCGCATCGATCGCTTCAAGGAGCACAGCATCGAGCTGCCCGTCGCGAGCCTCGACGTCCTGCCCGAAAACGAGGCCGCGCTGCGCGAGGCACTGGCGAAGGCGCTGGAGCACGGCAAGGGCGTCGTGCATGTGCTGAGCGAACTCACTGGCCTGCGCGCCGCGATGATGGCCGGCGTGTCGACCGCCGGCATCGGCCGCGTGCATGTGTTCTCGGTGTTGCGCGCCTGCCCGGTGTGCAGCACGAGCTATGCGGAACTCGACCCGCGCCTCTTCTCGTACAACAGCAAGCACGGCTGGTGCCCCGACTGCGTGGGCACGGGCGTCAAGCTCAGCAAGGACCAGCGCAAGGTCTACGACGACTCGGTGCTCGGCGACGACCAGAAGGGCCGCGAGCAGACCTTCGCCGAGCCCGAAGCGGAAGACGTCGGCGACGTGGTCTGCCCGACGTGCGAAGGCACGCGCCTCAATGCGACCGCGCGTGCGGTCAGCTTTGGCGCCTCGGTGGTCGAAGGCCAGGGCGGCATCGGCATCACCGAACTCGCGCGCATGAGCGTGACCGAAGTGCGGCAGTGGTTCGAGGGGCTCGAACTTGTCGGACGCGAGGCCGAGATCGCCCGCGACCTCGTGCCCGAGATCAAGAGCCGGCTTGAGTTCCTCGAAGAGGTCGGCCTCGGCTACCTCACGCTCGACCGCGGTGCGCCGACACTTTCCGGCGGCGAGGCGCAACGCATCCGCCTCGCGGCGCAGCTCGGCAGCAACCTGCAGGGTGTCTGCTACGTGCTCGACGAGCCGACCATCGGCCTGCACGCGCGCGACAACCAGATCCTGCTCGACGCGCTGCACAAGCTGGGCGACAAGGGCAACACGCTGGTGGTGGTGGAGCACGACGAGGACACGATCCGCCGCGCCGACCACATCATCGACATCGGTCCGAGCGCGGGCAAGCGCGGTGGGCGCCTCGTGGCGGAAGGCTCGGTCAGCGACATCGAGGCGGCCGGGGATTCGCAGACCGGGCGCTACCTGCGCGATGCCATCAAGCACCCGCTGCAGCCGCGTCGCGACGTGCCGCCGCCGGACCCGGAGGCGACCGGCTGGCTCACCGTGCGCGGCGCCGACCTGCACAACCTGCAGGACGTGACCGCCACGCTGCCGCTGCACCGGCTGGTCGTCGTGACCGGCGTCAGCGGCTCGGGCAAGTCGACCCTGGCGCGCGACGTGCTGCTGGCCAACGTCTACGCCATCGTCGTGCAGCGCATGACGAAGGCGGGCCGCGACAAGGATGCGGTGGGTCAGCGCGCGACCTGGGCCGGCTGCAGCGGCGTGGAGGGCTACGAGACCATCGACCGCGTGCTCGAAGTCGATCAGACGCCGATCGGCAAGACGCCGCGCAGCTGCCCCGCGACTTACATCGGCTTCTGGGACACGATCCGCAAGCTCTTCGCGGACACGCTCGAAGCGAAGGCGCGCGGCTACGGCCCGGCGCGTTTCAGCTTCAACACCGGCGAAGGCCGCTGCCCCGGCTGCGACGGCGCCGGCGTGCGCACCATCGAGATGAGCTTCCTGCCCGACGTGAAGGTGCCCTGCGAGGTGTGCCACGGTGCGCGCTTCAACCCCGAGACGCTGGCCGTGAGCTGGCGCGGCAAGAGCATCGGCGAGGTGCTGCAGATGGAGGTCGACGAAGCGGTCGACTTCTTCGCGGCGATGCCGAACATCAGCCATCCGCTGCAGTTGCTGAAAGACGTGGGGCTCGGCTACCTCACGCTCGGCCAGCCCTCACCGACGCTCAGCGGCGGCGAGGCGCAACGCATCAAGCTGGTGACGGAGTTGAGCAAGGTGCGCGACGACGTCACGCGCCGCGGCCAGAAGCCGCCGCACACGCTCTACGTGCTCGACGAGCCCACGGTGGGCCTGCACATGGCCGACGTCGAGAAGCTCATCCATGTGCTGCACCGGCTGGTGAACGGCGGCCACAGCGTGGTGGTGATCGAGCACGACCTCGACGTGATCGCCGAAGCCGACTGGATCATCGACCTCGGCCCCGAAGGCGGCAACGCCGGGGGCCGCATCGTGGCCGCGGCGCCGCCGGAAGAGGTGGTGCGGCTGGGCACGCACACCGGCGTGGCGCTGGCGCCCGTGCTGGCGCGCTGAAACGAGCGCCGAAGGGCGCCCTCCAGCGTCCCGCGCCTTACTTCGCTGCTTCGGCGTAAGCCTCGAGCGGCTTGTCGTTCGGCTCGCGGAACAGCTGCTTGAGCGTGTCGCTCATCGGCAGATTCAGGTTCGCGTTCTTCGGCGGAATCGGCGACATGAACCACTTGTTGTAGAGCTTCTCGGCGCCGCCCGACTGCATGAACTTGCGCAGCGAATCGTCGACCGCTTTCTTGAAGGCCGGGTCGTCCTTGCGGAACAGCAGCGCGATCGGCTCCGACGCCAGCGGCTCGCCGACGATGTGAAAGCCGGTCGGGTTGCGGCCGTTGGCGATCAGCCCGGCGAGCAGGTTGTCGTCGAGCACGAAGGCATCGGCGCGGCCCGACTCCAGCATCAGGAAGCTCTCGAAGTGGTCCTTGCCCTGCACGGCATTGAACTCCACGCCCTTGGCCTTGGCGCGGATGCGCAGCAGCTGCACGGCCGTGGTGCCGGTCGACGCGGCCACGGTGCGGCCGTTCAGCTGGTCGATGGAGGTGATGCCCGAGTCCACCTTCACGGCCATGCGCACCTGGCTCACGTAGCTGGTCAGCGCGAAGGCCACCTGCTGCTGGCGCAACAGGTTGTTGGTGGTCGGCCCACAGCCGATGTCGACCGTGCCGTTCTGCACCAGCGACATCGTGTTCTGCGCGGTCAGCGCGGTGTACGTGAGCTTCGCGCCCGGCGCGATTTCCTTGAGCACGTGCTCGCACAGCTCGACGTGGTAGCCCACGAAGTTCTGGTTGGCGCCCAGTGCATAGGCCATCGGCGCCGACGCTTCGCGCACGCCGAGCACGATGGTGCCGGTGGCCTTGATCTTGTCGAAAGTGCTCTTCGAGGGGTCGCCCTGCGCGGCGGCGGGCAGGGTGAATGCGGCGCAGGCGAGCGCGGCGAGTGTGTGACGGATGAAGCGCATCTTGTCTCCCTGATTGTTGGTTGTGATGGGAGGTGGACGATAGCAGGCTGCCGCAGAATCGCACTCCATGCTGACCCTCTACAACGACCGCCACGCGCTGCACCACGGCCAGCGCGAGATGTTCCGCGGCGAGATGGTGCCGTGCTTCGAAATCCCGGCGCGCGCCGACTTCGTGCTCGCGGAACTGAAGCGTCGCGGCCTCGGCGCCATCGAAACACCCGCGGCCTTCGACGACGCGGTGATCGCGCGGGTGCATGCGCCGCGCTACCTCGACTTCCTGCGCGGCGCGTGGGACGAATGGGTGGCGCTCGACCCGGCGAATGCGCAGCGCGACGCTTTCCCGTCGTACTGGCCGATTCGCACCTTTCGCAGCGATGTGCTGCCGGCCAGCTTTCCGGCGCGCATGGGCCTGTTCTCGTACGACGCGGGCAGTCCGCTCACCTCGGGCACCTGGGCGGCGGCGTATGCAGGCGCGGGCTGTGCGATCGTCGCGGCGCAGCGCGTACTGGCCGGCGAGCGCGCGGCCTTCGCGCTGACGCGGCCGCCCGGCCACCACGCCGGCGCCGACTTTTTCGGCGGCTACTGCTTCCTCAACAACGCGGCCATCGCCGCGCAAACGCTGCGCGATGCAGGCGCCGCGCGCGTGGCCGTGCTCGACATCGACTACCACCACGGCAACGGCACGCAGGCCATCTTCTACGAGCGTGCCGACGTGCTGGTGACCAGCCTCCATGGCGATCCGCACACCGAGTACCCGTACTACCTGGGCTACGCGGACGAGCAGGGCGCCGGGGCGGGAAAAGGCTTCAACCGCAACCTGCCGCTGCCGCGCGGCACGGGCTTCGAAGCCTGGCGCGCGGCATTGACCGACGCACTGGCCGGCATCGCGGCGTTCCGGCCCGACGCGCTGGTGGTGTCGCTCGGACTGGACACCTTCGCCGGCGATCCGATCGCGGGGTTCACGCTGCAGAGCGACGACTACCTGCGTATCGGTGAGGACCTGGCGCGGGCCGGGCTGCCAACGGTGTTCGTGTTCGAGGGCGGCTACGCGGTCGCCGAAGTGGGCGTCAACGCGGTCAACGTGCTCGAGGGCTTTGCTGAGGGAGCGGGCTGATCCACGCCGGCGAGGGGGCTGACGCACGGGCGACGCTCCCCGGGACTTCACGGATTGCCGCCCGCCGGGCCAGACAGCCCAATGGCGGATTCGGCAGCCAGCCGATCCATCCAGGAGATTCCCGCATGTTCCGTCGTTCCCTGATGCTGCGCGCCGCAGCAATCTGTTCGCTCGCCGCCGCGCCTTTCGCCGTGCAGGCGCAGGCCTTCCCGTCCAAGCCCATCAAGCTGGTCATCGCCTTCCCGGCGGGCGGCCCGACCGACATCACGATGCGGCAGTTGGCCGACAACGCCTCGAAGGTACTTGGCCAGCCGGTGATCGTCGAGAACAAGCCCGGCGCCGGCGGCACCCTGCCTGCGCAGGCGCTGCAAACGGCACCGCCCGACGGCTACACCGTCGGTCAGATCCCGCTCGGCGTGTTCCGGCTGGGCTACACCACCAAGATCAACTGGGACCCCATCAAGGACATCAGCTACGTGCTCAACGTGACGGGCTACGCTTTCGGCATCGTGGTGCCGACCGACAGCCCATTCAAGACCTGGGGCGACCTGGTGACCTACGCCAAGGCCAACCCCGGCAAGGTCACCTACGGCTCGACCGGCACGCTGACCAGCCCACACCTGACCACCGAGATCATTTCGCAGCAGGCGGGCATCCAGCTCACGCACGTGCCGTACAAGGGCAGCGCCGACCTGATGCTCGCGCTGGTCAGCGGCCAGCTGATGGCTGGCGCCGACAGCACGGGCTTCGCGCCGCAGGTCGAGGCCGGCAAGCTGCGCGTGCTCAACACCTGGGGTGAAAAGCGCTTGGCCAAGTTCCCCGACGCTCCCACGCTCAAGGAGCTGGGCCTGGACATCGTGCAGAACTCGCCCTTCGGCATCGGCGCACCCAAGGGCACGCCGTCCGACGTGGTGAAGAAGCTGCATGACGCCTTCAAGCAGGCCATGGAAGAGCCGAGCTATGTCGCCGCGCTGGGCAAGTACGACATGCTGCCCGATTACAAGAGCACCGCGCAGTACACCCAGTTCGCCAGGGACACGGTGGCACGCGAGAAGGCAGTGATCGAAAAATTGGGGCTCACCAAACCGCAGTGAACGCGCTGATGCGACCAGAAAAAGCCGGCGCGAGCGCCGGCTTTTTCAATGGCGATGAAGGCCGCTCAGATGCCGACCACCGACACCGCCTTGGTGTTGAGGTAAGCCTCCATGGCTTCCGGGCCGCCCTCGGTGCCGTAGCCCGAATCCTTGATGCCGCCGAAGGGCAGCTCGGCCGATGGCGTGGCGGGCTGGTTGATCCACAGCATGCCGGCTTCGACCTTGTTCGACAGCAGCTGGACGTTCTTGAACGAACGCGTGAATGCATAGGCCGAGAGGCCAAAGGGCAGGCGGTTGGCTTCGGCGATCGCCTCTTCCAGCCGGTCGAAGGCGCGGATGCCGGCGATGGGGCCGAAGGGTTCGTTGTTGAACAGGTCCGAATCGAGCGAGATGTTGCCGATGATCGTCGGTGCGAAGAAGTTGCCAGCTTCGCCGACCTGTGCGCCGCCGGTCAGGATGTCGGCGCCGCGTTGGCGTGCGTCTTCCACCACCTTGGCCATGGCCGTCACGCGGCGCGGATTGGCCAGCGGGCCCAGCGTGGTGCCCTCGGCCATGCCGTCGCCGAGCTTCAGCGCCTGCGCATGCTGCGTGAAGGCCTTGCTGAATTCATTCACCAGGCTGCTGTGCACCAGGAAGCGCGTGGGCGAGATGCAGACCTGGCCCGCATTGCGGAACTTGGCGGCACCCGCGGCCTTCACGGCCAGTTCGACGTCGGCGTCCTCGGCCACGATCACCGGGGCGTGGCCGCCCAGTTCCATGGTCACGCGCTTCATGTGCAGACCCGCCAGCGATGCGAGCTGCTTGCCAACCGGGGTCGAGCCGGTGAAGGTCACCTTGCGGATGATCGGATGCGGAATCAGGTACTCCGAGATCTCGGCCGGGTTGCCGAACACCAGGCCGACCACGCCGGGAGGCGCCCCGGCATCGACGAAGCAGCGCAGCAATGCGGCGGGCGCAGCTGGCGTTTCTTCAGGCGCCTTGCACAGGAAGGAGCAGCCGGTGGCCAGTGCGGCGCCAATCTTTCGAACGATCTGGTTGACCGGGAAGTTCCAAGGCGTGAAGGCGGCCACGGGACCCACCGGTTCCTTGAGCACCATTTGCTGCGCGGCCACGTTGCGGCCCGGCACGATGCGGCCGTAGACGCGGCGGCCTTCGTCGGCGAACCATTCGATGATGTCCGCGCCGGCCAGCGCCTCGCCGCGCGCTTCGACCAGCGGCTTGCCTTGCTCCTGCGTCAGCAGTTCGCCGATGTCGTTGGCGCGCTCGCGCAGCAACGCGGCGGCGCGGCGCATGATGGACACGCGCTCGTACACCGACATGGCGCGCCAGGTTTCAAATCCCTTTTGCGCGGCGGCCAGCGCGCGGTCCAGGTCGGCGATGCCCGCATGGGCGACTGTGCCGATGACTTTGCCGGTAGCGGGGTTCGCCACGTCGATGGTCTTGCCGCTGGCGGCATTAACCCATTCGTTGGCGATCAGCAGCTGGGTGTTGGGGTAGGAAATGGCCATGTGTGTCTCTTTGAAGCAGATGGGAAGGAAGGGTGGTCGTCGGCCGAGGCAGCGTGCGCACGCTGGCGGGCGAGCCTCAAATGCTAAGCGACCCGCAAGTCCGGTGTGCGAACGCCGCATTTCGGCCCTGCGGCCGCGCGGCTTTCCGCCTCAGCGCGTCGCGAGGATGGCGTGAGCAACTTCCGTAAAACCCGCGCCGCGTTCGCCGTCGGTCACATAGCGCGGCAGGTGTGCCAGATGCGGTACGAAACGCGCGATGTTTGCGACGCCGACGCTGTGCGCGAAGGCCTCGAACATCAGCTGGTCGTTCGTCGAGTCGCCGACATAGGCCCAGCGACCCCTCTCGGCGTCGAGGTCGCGCGCCCACAGCTCGCGCACGATCCAGCGTGCGCCTTCGAGCTTGTTGTGATCGCCGTACCAGCCGTTGATGTGGATGCTGCTCACAGTGGCATGCATGCCACCGTCGCGCATGCGCCGCACGACCTGGTCGATCTGCGCGTCGCTCAGCTGCGTGAATTCGCTGTGGTCGATGGCGATGTCGCACTCGCGGCCCGGAGAGTCGGTGGCGCGCCGCGCGCCGGGGATGTGCTGCTCGATGTCGGCGAGCACCGCCTGCATGCGCGCGAAGTTGGCGCTGCGTGTGGCGGCATCTTGCTGGTAGCGCTTGTCGAGCGTGCCGTCACCGCGCGGCAGCAGGGCCACGGCACCGTTCTCGGCCACGATCGCGTCGAGTGGCCACGCGCTGGCGAAGGGCACGCTCCAGCCGACGGGGCGCCCGGTGATCGCGACGACGTGCAGGCCGGCTGCTTTCAGGTCACCGAGTGCCTGCAGCGCGTCCGGCGTGATCGCGCCCTCGGTGGTCAGCGTGTCGTCGATGTCGGTGAAGACGCCGACGAGGCCGCGGCGATCGGTCGCCGGCCAGGAGTCCAGCGGCTGCATCAGCCCGCCGTCTGCAAGGCCAGGCCCGCATGTTCGCGCAGCGGATGGAAGTGGATCTTCGGAAATCGCTCCTGCGCGAGCCGAACGTCGTAGGGCGAAGTGCAGAGAAAGGCCAGCGTGTCGGCCGCGTCCTTGGCCATGCGCACCGGGTACGCATTGACGAACTCACGCAACTCGGCCGGTGTATCAGCCGTGATCCAGCGCGCGCCGGTGTACTGGCAACCCTCGAGCCGCACGTCGGCGTCGTACTCGGCCTTCAGGCGGTGCTGCACGACTTCGAACTGCAGTTGGCCCACCGCGCCGAGCAGCATCGGCCCACCCACCTCGGGGCGGAAGACCTGGATCGCGCCTTCTTCGCCGAGTTGCGCCAGACCCTGCTGCAGTTGCTTGGTGCGCAGCGGGTTCTTCAGGATCACGGTCATGAAGAGCTCGGGCGCGAAGAAGGGCAGGCCGGTGAACATCAGGTTGGCGCCGTCGGTGATGGTGTCACCCAGCTGCACGCCGCCATGCGTCGTAAAGCCAACGATGTCGCCGGCATACGCTTCTTCGACCGCTTCGCGGCGCTGACTCATGAAGGTGACGACGCTGGTCGGGCGCAGCTCTTTCGAAGTGCGCTGCACCTTGAGCTTCATGCCGGGCGTGTACTTGCCCGAGGCCATGCGCACGAAGGCGATGCGGTCGCGGTGGTTGGCGTCCATGTTGGCCTGCACCTTGAACACCACGCCCGCGAAGTCCTTGTCTTCGGGCTGGATCTCTTTCACCACCGGCTGGCGGTTGACCAGCGTGGTGCTGGTGCGCGACTGCGGCGAGGGCGCGAGATCGACCAGCGCCTCAAGCACTTCCATCACACCGAAGTTGTTGACGCCGGAGCCGAAGAACACGGGGGTCTGCTTGCCGGCCAGGAAGGCTTCGCGGTCCCAAGTGGGTGAGGCGCCGGTGGCCAATTCCATGCTGTCCATCGCGGTGGCGAAGTCGGCGCCGAAGCGCTTGTCGAGCGTCGCGCGATCGCTCAGCGGCACGGTCTCGAAGTCCTGCGGCAGGCGCTCGCTGCCCGACTCGAACACCGTCATCGCCTGCGTGCGCAGGTTCATGATCCCGCGGAACGACTTGCCCTGGCCGACGGGCCAGGTCATCGGCACGCAGGGCATGCCGAGCTCGCGCTCAACTTCATCGAGGATGTCGAGCGGCTCGCGCACCTCACGGTCCATCTTGTTGACGAAGGTGATGATGGGTGTGTCGCGCTGCCGGCAGACTTCGATCAGGCGGCGCGTCTGCGCTTCGACACCATTGGCCGCGTCGATCACCATGAGCGCGGAGTCGACCGCGGTCAGCACGCGATACGTGTCTTCCGAAAAATCCTTGTGGCCAGGCGTGTCGAGCAGGTTGATTACATGGTCGCGGTACAGCATCTGCATGACCGACGAGGCCACCGAGATGCCGCGCTGCTTCTCGATTTCCATCCAGTCCGAAGTTGCATGGCGAGAGGCCTTGCGCGCCTTGACCGAGCCGGCGATCTGGATTGCGCCCGAGAACAGCAGCAGCTTCTCGGTCAGCGTGGTCTTGCCGGCGTCAGGGTGGGAAATGATCGCGAAGGTGCGACGGCGGCGGGTTTCGGAGAGGAAAGACAAGGCGGGCAATCTGCAGGCAGGGAATCGCCCGATTTTAGAAGGCGGTCCGGCGCCGTCGCCGGACCGCTCTTCATCAGCGCCGCGGGTGCGCTGCGGCGTGGGCCGCGATCGCCCCCACGATCTCCGGCCACATCGACACCGGCAGCGCATGGCCCATGCGCGGAATGCGCAGCAGCTTCGCGCCGGGGATCGACGCTGCGACGTCGACGCCGCATTCGACCGGTACCAGCGGATCGGCATCCCCGTGAATGACCAGCGTCGGCACGCGCACGTTGCCCAGCGCTTTCTTGCGGCTGCCCGACGCGAAGATGGCGGCGAGTTGGCGGGCGCTGCCGGCCGGGTTGAGCCCGCGCGTGAACACGGCGGTGCCGCGCTCGGCGTCGCGCGCCTCGTCGTCCGGAAAGCTCGACGGCCCACGCAGCACGCGCCACACCTTGGCGTAGTGCGGCAGGTAGTCGGCGAGCGTGTTGCCGGGGGCGGGCGTGAAGAGAATCGCCATCGCTTCGGGTGTCGGCGGCGGCAGTCCGGGTTCCCCGGTGGTCGACATGATGCTGGTGAAGCTCAGCATGCGCTCGGGATGGCGGATCGCCATTTCCTGGCCGATCGCGCCGCCCATCGAGGCGCCCACCACGTGGGCCTTGTTGATGTTCAACGCGTCGAGCAGGGCGGCCGCATCGTCGGCCATGTCGCTCAGCAGGTAGGGCGCGGTCAGCGGCTTGCCCGCCATCGCCAGGCCGATCATGGCTTGCAAATCGGGCACGCCCGCTTCAGTGAAGTGCGTCGAATTGCCGATGTCGCGGTTGTCGAAACGGATCACGTAGTGGCCGTCGCCAGCGGCCGCCAGCTGGCGGCAGAAGCCTTCGTCCCAGGCGATCAGCTGGGAGTTGAGTCCCATGATCAGCAGGATCGGGATTGCGGCCGGGTCGCCGAAGCTGTCCCAGGCCAGATCGATGCCGTTGGCCCGTGCCTTGTGCTCGCGCTGCTCGGGCGTTTGCGGAACAGCGCCGCTCATTTGCGCTGCAGCAGCTTCGTCACTTCATCCACGTTCGACTGGATGCGTTCGCGCACCACCTCGAAGGCGTCCTTCTGCGACTGGGCGGCCAGCGTGGCGAGCTCCTTGATGTCATCGACCGCGCGCTGGAACGACGCACGACCCAGCTCGTCGAGCTTGGCCAAGTTTTCCTTGGCGTCCTTACCGGGCATGCCCTTGGCGGCTTCTTGCCATTCGCCAATGGCGCTCTTGATCATCTCGGTCTGCCGCTGCACCATGGTCTGCAGGCCCTGGTAGGACTTCTCGTTGACCTGCATCAAGGCCTGCAGGTCCTTGCGGCTGCTGTCCAGCACCTTGCCGGCACTGCCCGTCAAATCGAGCTTCTGCAGGCGCTCGGCCATGCCCTTGAGCGGGTTGAGCACCGCATCGGCGTTGGGGCCCGTGCTGCTGGCGGTGGTCTTCTTGGCGGCGGCTTTCTTGGCAGTGGCCATGGTGCTGTAACTCCTTGAGGGTGAATGACGGATGGAACGTGAGGATCCGTCGCCACGATACGCCGCGAGGGCGCCGGCGCGGTCACCAATCCGACAGGCGGCTCCCGGGATTTCCCTTGGATTTTTCGGCCTGCGCTAAAATCCCCGGCTCCGAGGAGCGTTGCAGCGCCACAAGGCGTGAGGCTCGGACACCTTCGCAACCACGCTCATCCGCTGTTCTCGCGGTGAGTTTTCATCCCTACCCGAACGCAGTGGCACCTTTCAAACAACCAGTTTTGTTGGAGTCCTCATGAGCGCAGTTCTCAAGCCCACCCCCGTTGCTTCCGCCGACCAGGCGATCGCCGACATCTCCCTTGCCGCCTGGGGCCGCAAGGAAATCCGCATCGCGGAAACCGAAATGCCCGGCCTCATGGCCATCCGCTCCGAGTTCGCCAAGGCGCAGTCGCTCAAGGGCGCGCGCATCACGGGCTCGCTGCACATGACCATTCAGACGGCCGTGCTGATCGAGACGCTGCAAGCGCTCGGCGCCGAAGTGCGCTGGGCCTCGTGCAACATCTTCTCGACGCAGGACCACGCGGCTGCGGCCATCGCCGCCGCCGGCACGCCGGTGTTCGCCATCAAGGGCGAGTCGCTCAAAGACTACTGGGACTACACCCATTCGATCTTCGAGTTCGGCCCCAAGGGTTCGAAGGGCGAAGGCCCGAACATGATCCTGGACGACGGCGGCGACGCCACGATGCTGATGCACCTCGGCCAGAAGGCCGAGAAGGACCTGGGCGTGCTGGCCAAGCCGACCAGCGAAGAAGAAACCATCCTCTTCGCCGCCATCAAGGCCAAGCTCGCCGTGGATTCGACCTGGTACACCCGCAAGTCGGCCGAGATCATCGGCGTGACCGAAGAGACCACGACCGGCGTGCACCGCCTGAACGAGATGTCGGCCAAGGGCACGCTGCAGTTCCGCGCCATCAACGTGAACGACTCGGTCACCAAGAGCAAGTTCGACAACCTGTACGGCTGCCGTGAAT
>SEGS01000088.1 GCA_004210915.1 Variovorax sp.
ACGGTGATGTCTGTCGCGGTGCCGATCGCGCGGGTGCATCGGCCAGCGTCGTCGAACAGGCCGCGGCCTTTCGCGGCCACCCAACGCACCCGGCCGTCTTCCTTGCCGATGGTCCGGTACTCGACGTCGTAGACCGTACGCAGCGCCGGGTCCTGTGCTGCCGCAAACGCGCGCAACACCGCTGGCGCGTCCTCGGGATGCAGGCAGGCAACGAAATCATCGAGCGTGGCATTGGCCTCCGGCGAAATCCCGAACATCGCCTTGACGCGCGCGGGCCAGTAGAGCGCACCGGTCGCCACGTCGACGTCCCACAAACCCACTTCTGCGGCGTCGATCGCCAGCCGGAGCTGTTCTTCCTTCTCGTGAAGGGACATGCGAGGGGGCGAGGCGTGCGGGTGGAGAGAACTCATGGATGGGAATTCTGCAGGAGCCTCAAGGACTGCGCACCCGGATGTTTTCCGAGCCCATACCACTGCTATCTCCTACACACCCGCCGTCGTGGCCGACCCATCGTACGTTTCCTTATCCAACCACCGGAGCACAACATGCCAGCCACGACCGCTCGAAGCCAGCCTGATGCTTGCAGCCTTCTCGAATCGGACCATCGCAAAGTCAAGAAGATGTTCAAGGACTATGAAGAACTGACCAAGTCCAGGTCCAGGACGGCGACGCAACAGAAGCGCGACCTGGCCCAGGAAATCTGTCTCGAGCTCACCGTGCATGCGCAGATCGAAGAAGAAATCTTCTACCCGGCCTTGCGGGCTGCGCTCAAGGAAACCGATCTGCTCGACGAAGCCGAAGTCGAGCATGCCAGCGCAAAGGACCTGATCGCGCAGATCCAGGACGCGACCGAAATCGATGACAAGTTCGACGCCAAGGTCACGGTGCTGGGCGAATACATCGACCACCACGTCAAGGAAGAGCGCAACGAGATTTTCACCAAGGCGCGCGCAGCGAAAAAACTCGATCTGATTGCCATGCGCGATCAGCTGGCGATGCGCAAGGAAGAGTTGATGGAAGAGATGACGGTGGCCACCGCTTGAGCGGACCCTGCCTGGAGAACAGTATGGCGAACAGCAGCATTCTTGGCGGGACCACGCCGCCGTCCCAACCCGACGGGACCAGCGTCGATGCACTCGGGCCGAGCGACAGCACGGACAGCGGCAGCGACGTTCAGACCGACAAGGGTCGCTCCGCCATGCTCGACGAAGATGCCGAAGGCGCGCTCCCGATTGCACATGACAGCACCACCGACGCAAGCGGGACGGGCGAGCGGGGCGCCGCCGACGGCAACGACGTCCGCCTGGGAAGTGACATCGGTGCCGAGCAGGTCGGAACCACGCGTGCCTCTGCGCCTGACGGTGCATTGGAGGAAGGCCCCGAACTCGCAGCCCTGGAATCGGGTTCGGACGACGACGAGGAGGACACACCCGGTTCCCCCTGAGGAGGCCGGGCGGCGAAGCTCACACCGCGGACTTGTGCCGGGCAATGCAGGCATCCAGCGTTTCTGCTCCTGGCCGCTGCCACCAGTCGAGGTTGGAAAAAATCTCGACCTCGCTGAATCCGGTGAAACCGGCAGCCTCGATCCAACCGCGGATCTTCTTCAGTTCGACCACGCCGTCGCCCATCATCCCGCGGTCGCTCAAAAGGTCGCGCGTGGGCGTCAGCCAGTCACACACGTGGTACGCGAGCAAACGGTGCTTGCCTGCGCGCGCGATCTGCTGCTCGAGCTTCGGATCCCACCATACGTGATAGACGTCCAGCGCGACGCCGAGCGCGCCGGTCTTTTCGGCGTCGAGTTCGTCGCAGAGATCGAGCGCGTGTTCGAGCGTGTTGATGCAGGCGCGGTCGGCCGCCTGCATCGGGTGCAGGGGCTCGATGGCCAGCGGCATGCCGACCTCGCGGGCGTACTCGAGCGAGGCGGCGATGCCGTCGCGCACCTCGTTGCGCGCACGCGCGATGTCGGTGTACGCCGCCTTGCCTTCGAGCGCGCCGGGAAGAGCGCCGACGACCAGCACGAGGCAGGCAGCGTCGAGCGTTTTGGCTTCGTCGATGGCGCGGCGGTTGTCGTCGAGCGCGGCTTTCAGGCCCGCCGCATTGGGCGCCGGAAAGAAGCCGCCGCGGCAGTAGCCCGACAGGCCGATGCCGTGCGCCTTCAGTTGCTTCGCCACCTTGTCGAGCCCGCCGGCCGCAACCTGATCGCGCCATGGGCTGATCGCGCGGATACCGCGCTCGGCGCACTGATCGATGATGCGGTCGAGCGGCACTTCGGCGCCCGACTGCTTGCGCACCGTGGCCGTGTTGATCGACAGCCAGTCGTGGTTCTGCGAGAAGTCGCGCATCGTCATTCCACGCCGTGGATAGCCAACAAAGTCTTCATGCGCTGCACTGCAAGCTCGGGCTTCTCGAGGACGCTGGCCGCGTCGGCAAGTCGGAACAACTCTGCGAAGTGCTGCAGCGAACGCGTGCTCTGTTGACCGCCGACCATCGTGAAATGCGTCTGGTGGCCGTTGAGCCAAGCCATGAACACAACGCCCGTCTTGTAGAACCGAGTGGGGGCGGCAAAGATATGGCGCGACAGCGGCACCGTCGGGCCGAGGATGACGTGGAACTTGTCGACGTTGCCTTGCGCGAGTTCGCCAAGTGCCGAACTCGCAGCCGGCGCGATCGCATCGAAGATGCCGAGCAGCGCGTCGCTCTGGCCGTGCATGACTTCGGTGCCGAAGCCGTCGCCCGCGATCAGCTCGGCGTAGTTGAAGTCGTCGCCCGTGTACATGCGCACGCCCGAAGGCAGGCGTCGCCGCATCGCGATTTCCTTGTCCTTGTCGAGCAGCGAGATCTTGATGCCGTCGACCTTGTCCGGGTGCGCCGCGATGATGCCGACCGCCGTGTTCATGGCCGCGTCGACGTCCGACGTGCCCCAGTAGCCCGCCAGCGCCGGGTCGAACATCTCGCCCAGCCAATGCAGCACGACGGGCTGCTTCGCCTGCGACAGGATGCGGTCGTACACGCGCTCGTAGTCGGCCGGGCTCTTCGCTACGCGGGCCAGCGCGCGGCTGGCCATCACGATCAGCTTGCCACCGAGCTTCTCGATTGCAGCCATCTGTTCTTCGTAGCCGCGGATCACGTCATCGACGCTCTTGACCGCGTCGAGGTCGAGGTGGTCGGTGCCGCAGCCCGAAGCGACCAGCGCGCCCGGCACGTCCTTTGCGGCATCGAGCGAGCGGCGGATCAGCTCGAGCGAGGTCGGCCAGTCAAGGCCCATGCCGCGCTGCGCGGTGTCCATCGCTTCCGCCACGCCGAGGCCGAGCGACCACAGGTGCTGGCGGTAGGCGATGGTGGTGTCCCAGTCCACGGCCGCCTGCAGCCAGGGATCGACCGCGGCCAGCGGGTCGGCGACGACGTGTGCGGCCGAGTAGGCGATGCGGTTGAATTGGACGCCGGCCGGCGGCTTGGCGGGCACGCTGCCACGCAGCGTGTAGGGCGCGAGCGAGCCGTTCGCGCCCGGCAAGGTGAGGGTGAGAGCCATGGCGTCGCGCCTCAGACCTTCAGCGCCGGCACGTCGACCCAGCGGCGGTCCTGCCACGACTCGAGCGCGGCTTCAACCAGTTGCACGCCCTTGGCGCCTTCCGGCAGCGTCCACTTGTAGGGCTCGTTTTCCACCACGTGGCGGATGAAATGTTCCCATTGGATCTTGAAGCCGTTGTCGTAGACCTGCGAGTCCGGGATCTCCTGCCACTGGTCCAGGAAATTCATCATCTGCTTCTCGTCGGGGTTCCACACCGGGCGCGGTGTGGCGACGCGCGATTGGGCGCGGCAACTCGACAGGCCCGCGACGGCGGAACCGTGCGTGCCATCGACGTGGAAAGTCACAAGGTCATCGCGGCGCACGCGCGTGGCCCAGCTCATGTTCAGCTGCGCGACCACCGGTTCGCCGTTGTGGCCGACCAGTTCGCAGGTCGCGTAGGCGGCGTCGTCGGCGGTAGCCTCGTAGGGCTTGCCTTCTTCGTCCCAGCGCGTCGGGATGTGCGTGACGCCGAGGCAACTGACCGACTTCACTTCGCCGAACAGGTTGTCGAGCACGTAGCGCCAGTGGCACATCATGTCCAGGATCATCCCGCCGCCATCTTCTTTGCGGTAGTTCCACGAAGGACGCTGGATCGGTTGCAAGTCGCCCTCGAAAACCCAGTAGCCGAATTCGAGACGAACGCTCAACATGCGGCCGAAGAAGCCGGCGCGGCGCAGCATGTCGAGCTTGCGCAGGCCGGGGAGGAAGAGCTTGTCCTGCACCGCGCCGTGCTTGAGGCCCGAGCCTTCGGCCAGGCGCGCGATCTCCACCGCTTCGTTGAGGTTGGTCGCGATCGGCTTCTCGCAGTACACGTGCTTGCCGGCGCGGATTGCCTTGGCCAAGAGGGTGGGGCGCATCTGCGTGGTGCCGGCGTCGAAGAAGATCGTGTCGTCGGGGTTCTCGAGCGCCTTGTCGAGGTCGGTGCCCCAGCGCGCGATGCCGTGCTTCTTGGCCAGCGCTTCCATTTTCTCGGCGTTGCGGCCGACGAGGATGGGGTCAGGCATGACCTTGTCGCCGTTGGAGAGCGTCACGCCGCCTTGCGCGCGAATGGCGCAGATGGAGCGGATCAGGTGCTGGTTCATGCCCATGCGTCCGGTGACGCCGTGCATGATGAGTCCGAGTCTTTGCGTAGCCATGTCTGTGTCTTGTGCGTGAAGGGTTACTGGGTCGGCTGCAGGCCGGCGGCCTTGACGAGAACGGCGTTGCTCTTGATCTCATCCTTGATGTAGCTGTCAAACGCTTCGGGCTTGAGCGTCCAGGCGTCCGCGCCGAGCTTCAGGAAGCGTTCCTTGACTTCGGGCGACGCCAGTGCCTTTTCAACTTCGTCGTGCAACTTGTTGACGATGTCGCGCGGCGTCTTGGCGGGCGCCATCATGCCGATCCAGAAGTTGAACTCCGAACCCGGCACGCCGGCTTCGGCGGTGGTCGGCACATTGGGCAGCGCGGCGGCGCGCTTGGGCGAGCCGACGGCCAGCGCCAGCAGCGTGCCTTCCTTGATCTGGCCGATCACGGGCGCGATGGGCGAGAAGTAGTAGTCGACGCGACCCGACAGCACTTCGGTCACGGCGTCGGCCGAGCCCTTGAACGGAATGTTGGTCGCATCGATCTTCGCGGCCATCTTGAACTTCTCGGCGTTCAGATGGGTGGCGCTGCCCTGGCCGGCCGACGCAAAGTTGATGGTGCCCGGCTTGGCCTTCGCGGCATCGACCAGTTCTTTCAGCGTCTTGATGTTCTTGGACGGCGAGATCACCAGCGCATTGGGCAAGGACGAGATCGGCGTGACGCCGACGAAATCGTTGACCGTGTCGAACGGCAGCTTGGCGAAGGTCGACGGGCTCACCGTGTGCGACGACGAGTGAATCATGATCGTGTAGCCGTCGGGCGCAGCCGTGGCGACCGCCTGCTGGCCGATGGTGCCGCTGGCGCCGCCGCGGTTGTCGATCACCAGCGTCTGGCCGAGGCTCTGGCCCATCTTGTCAGCGATGGCGCGGGCAATGATGTCGGTGGTGCTGCCGGCTGCGAAGGGCACGATCACGCGGATCGGCTTGTTCGGGTAGGTGCCTTGCGCAGCGGCGCTGAAGGACATGACGGCTGCAAGGCAGGCGAGCGAGGCGATTCGGGCGATCTGCATGGTGTGTCTCCGGTGTCGGCGCCGCGGAATTGCGCGCCAGGCTGTGTTAATTCACCAATCGGTGAATCAGGAGATTCTAGAAAGCCGCTGCACGGCTCGTCAACCCGATGCGCCGATCAGCCCATCAGTACATACCCTAAAACCACCTCGCACATGTGCGACAGCCGTTCGTGATGGGCTTTGGGCGTCATCAGATCGCGCCCGAACACGGCCGACAGCGTGTAGCTGTTGGACAGGTAGAAGTACGCCATGCCGGCAATCGACACATACAACTGCACCGCGTCGATGCCGCCGCGAAAGATGCCGTCCTTGCGTCCGCGTTCGAGGATTTCGCCCAGCGTTTCGATCAACGGCGAGTTCAGATCGCGCACGCGCTGCGACTTCGCGAGATGACGACCCTGGTGCAGGTTTTCGCTGTTGAGCAGCGTCATGAACTCCGGGTGCGCGATGTAGTAATCCCAGGTGAACTCGGTCAGCCGGCGCAAGGCCAGCGGCGGCGCCAGGTCGCGCAGGTGAAGGTGCTTTTCGGCCTCGCGGATGTTGACGTAGGCGTTCTCCAGCACCGCGAGGAACAGGTCGTCCTTGCTGGTGAAGTAGTAGTAGATGAGGCGCTTGTTGACGTCGGCCTGCGCCGCGATGCGGTCCATGCGCGCACCTGCCAGACCGTGTCGCGAGAACTCGTCAAGCGCAGCACCCAGGATGGATTGCTGGGATTTGTCGGCGTCGCGCAGCCGGGGTTCGGTTGTTGTCGAGGCCATGACTGTTTTTAACCAATTGGGGAATTAGGTGCCTGAGGAGTTACCCGAGAGTGGGCGAGCGGCCGGTCACATCGGGTTGAGGCGGGCGTGAGCGTATCCGGATAATCAGACCGCATCTCCAACGAAAAAGGGAACGAAATGAACATGCCCATGCGAAGCGGCGGCCACCTGATTGTCGAATGCCTGATCGAGCAAGGCGTGGAGATCGCCTTCGGCGTCCCCGGCGAAAGCTTCCTCGCGGTGCTCGACGGCTTCCATGCGGCCGGCGATCGCATTCGGTTCATCGTCAATCGGCAAGAGGGCGGCGCGGCGTTCATGGCCGAGGCCCACGGCAAGATCACCGGCCGCCCGGGCGTTTGCTTCGTGACGCGCGGGCCGGGCGCCACGAACGCCTCCATCGGCGTGCACAACGCCTTCCAGGATTCAACGCCGATGGTGCTGTTCGTGGGCGACGTCGGCAGCGACTTCCGCGATCGCGAGGCTTTCCAGGAGGTCGACTACGGCAGCTTCTTCGGACCAAGCACCAAGGGCTTCGCCAAGCGCGTCGAACGCATCGACGACGTGAACCGCATCCCCGAGTACGTGGCGCGCGCGTTCGCCACCGCGATGAACGGTCGGCCCGGCCCGGTCGTGCTGGTGCTGCCCGAAGACATGCTGCGTGCCAGCACGAACGCGCTGCCCTTGGCGCGCGTCGAAGCGGTGCAGCCGTGGAGCGATCCGGGCTCGTTGCGCACGCTGCGCGAGTTGTTGTTGAAGGCGCAGCGCCCGCTGGTCATCGCGGGTGGTAGCGGCTGGACGCCGCAATCAGCGCAGGCGCTTCAGCGCTTCGCCGAGAACTGGAGGTTGCCAGTCGCGAATGCCTTCCGCTTCCAGGACACCTTTGACAATCACCACCCGCAGTACGCGGGCGACGTGGGCATCGCGATCAATCCGAAGCTGGCGAATCGCGTGAGGGAGAGCGACCTGATCATCGCAATTGGGCCGCGGCTGGGCGAGATGACGACGGGCGGCTACACGCTGCTCGAAGCGCCGAAGGCGAAGCAGACGCTGGTGCACATCCACGCCAGTGCGGAAGAGTTGAACCGCGTGTACCAGGCCGACCTGGCGATCAACGCCGGCATGAGCGCGGCGGCGCGCAGTCTCGAGGTGCTCACAGCGCCGCCGGAACTGCCATGGGAAGAGTGGACGGCCCAGGCGAATGCAGACTACCTCGGCAACCTGGTGCCGCAGCCGTTGACGGGCATGCCGGCAGAGAGCCCGCGCGGCGCGGTCGACATGGCGACGGTGGTCGCGTTGCTTCAGAAGCACTTGCCCGACGATGCCGCCATCACCAATGGCGCGGGCAACTTCGCGAGCTGGGTGCATCGCTTCTTCCGCTATCACGGGCTCGCCAAGGGTCACAAGACGCAGCTCGCGCCGACCAGCGGTGCGATGGGCTACGGCGTACCCGCGGGCATCGCATGCAACCTGACCACGGGGCGCATCGCCTTCACCATCGCCGGCGATGGCGACTTCCTGATGAACGGGCAGGAGCTGGCGACGGCTTCGCAGCATGGCGGCAAGAGCATCATCGTGCTGCTTAACAACGGCATGTTCGGCACGATCCGCATGCACCAGGAGCGCGAGTACCCGCAGAACGTGAGCGGCACGGCGCTGCGCAATCCGGACTTCTGCGCGCTGGCGCGGGCCTATGGCTATGCGGCCGAACAGGTGACCGCGACCGATCAGTTCGAGGCCGCGTTGCTGCGCGCGCTGGCGGCCGATACAGGCACCCTGATCGAGATTCCGCTCGACCCTGAAGTGATCACCACGCGCGGCACGCTCAGCAGCATCACCCAGGCCGCATTGGCGCAAAGCTGAAGACGAAAAAAAGCCGGCACGAGGCCGGCTTTCGATGCGAGGCGCCACGAGGGCGCCGTCGTCTTACTTGAGGTGCTTGCCGATCAGCGAAGCCAGTTCGAACATCGACACCTGGGCCTTGCCGAAGATTTCCTTCAGCTTGGCATCTGCGTTGATGTTGCGCTTGTTGGCCTGGTCTTGCAGCTTGTTCTTCTTGATGTAGTCCCACAGCTTGCTGACGACAGCGGTGCGTGGCAGCGGCGTCGCGCCGACCACAGCAGCCAGTGCCGGGCTGGGCGTCAGGGCCTTCATGAAGGCTGCATTGGGCGTGCGCTTCTTGGCGGGTGCCGCCTTCTTCGCAGCGACCTTCTTTGCAGGTGCAGCGGCCTTCTTGGCCGGTGCGGCCTTCTTCGCAGGAGCAGCCTTCTTTGCCGGTGCAGCCGCCTTCTTGGCCGGAGCGGCCTTCTTTGCGGGAGCCTTTTTGGCCGGAGCCTTTTTTGCAGTTGCCATGGTTGGATTTCCTTTTTTGGTTGGACGTTTCACCAATGAAAAACCGCGTCTCCACTGGCATTGCGGATGCTAATTGAGAAAAAACTCGTTTCCAAGGGGAAAAGAGACTTTTTCATTGGGCGTTGTTGTTTTTTCAGAGGGAAGAAGGCCGCTTTTCACGCTCGACGCGCAGGCCATGTCGCCAGTACGACGCCGAGCAGTGCGAGCCCGAACGCGGACAGTTGCACGGCAGACAGAGATTCGCCGAGCACCCAGACGCCCATCAAGGCCGCGCTCACGGGCAGCAGCACAGTGAAGATCCCCGCCTGCGCAGCCGGCACATGGCGCAGGCCGGTCATCCAGAGCCACACGGTCCATATGCTCGCCGCCATCGCATAAACCACCAGCAGCAACCAGATCCCGCTGCGCACCGCGCCGAAATCAAACTGCAGCGCGAACCAGATGCCGAAGGGCGTCGACAACGCAAAGCCCCACAGGTTGATGAGCGATGCGATGCGCTTGGGCCCGAGCTTGCCCGTGAGGGACTTGCCGATCACCGCATAGGCGGCTTCGCAGAGCACCGCGCAGAACACCAGCAGGTTGCCGAGCCACGGCACGGCGGCGCGTGATGGCTCCGGGCCCGCTGCATGTGTGGGCACGAACGCGAGAAGACCGATGCCGAGCGCCGCGCAAACGATGGCCGCGGCGATGCGCAAGGTGATGCGCTCGCGCAGAAAGAACCAGCTCGCCAGCGCCACCACTGCGGGGATGGACGCCATGATCACGCCGGCCGAGACGGCGCTGGTCATGCTCACGCCGAACAGCATGCAGATCGAAAACATGAAGTTGCCGAGAAAGGACTCGAGGAACACGAGGCCCCGCGTGCGCGACGTCATCGGCGGTTCGTCGTGCGGTCGCCGCAGCCAGTGCGGCATGGCCAGCGCGGCGATGCCGAAGCGCAGCCACGCCAGCAGCAGCACCGGGAACGCGGCGACCAGAGGCTTGGAGAGGGCCACATAGGTGCCGACGAGCGACATGCTGAGGGCCAGGCAGCCATAGGCGAGCCAGCGTTGGTAGGAGGTACGAGGGGGGATCACTAAACTGCGGGCCGTTCGAACGAGAAAGCGATTGGATGATGCCGCACTCCCCTGATGAGTCGATTTCTCAGCCGCGCCATGTGTTCGTCTACGGCACCTTGCGCGCCGGCGGCAGCAACGACATTCGGCGCTTCCGGCCCCAGCCCAAGCTCATCGGCGACGCGACGATGGCCGGAACCCTGTACGACCTCGGCGCCTACCCGGGCGCGGTGCTGGGAGGGGAGGGTGTCCTGCAGGGCGAGGTGTACAGCATCGCGGCCGAGGTGGAAGGTGCACTTGATCGGCTCGAAGGCGTGACCGCCGATGACAACGGGGAGTACATCAAGCGCAACTGCGTGCTGGTGGTAGGCGGTCAGGCAGTCGAGTGCCTTGTCTACGAGCTTCACCCGACACTCGTCAGTGGGCGCGCCGTCATCGTCGGCGGGGACTGGTTTCAGCGGCATTTTCATGACGGGGAGGGGGCTTCCACATCATGAAAATAGGCGATGGTGCGCTGCAATATTATTTCTCAATACAAGAAAAATAATGTCGCATTGAGAAATGCCTCCGTAAGTTGTTGATTTAAATGGGTAAAAAATATGTCTTCTATAAGACATAAGAGTGATGGAACTCGCTACAGTTGGTGCCAAGGCCGCAGCGCCGAACCCTCAATCAACCCCGGAGTGACCATGCCCCAAACCATCACCGAACAACTCAGCCGCGAACAACAGATCGCCGCCCTCGAAAAAGACTGGGCCACCAACCCGCGCTGGAAGGGCGTGAAGCGCGGCTACAGCGCTGCCGACGTCGTGCGCCTGCGCGGCTCGTTGCCCATCGAGCACACGCTGGCCAAGCGCGGCGCGGAAAAGCTCTGGGACAAGGTCAACGGCGGCTCCAAGAAGGGCTACGTCAACTCGTTCGGCGCGATCTCGGCAGGCCAGGCCATGCAGCAAGCCAAGGCCGGCCTGGAAGCCGTGTACCTGTCGGGCTGGCAAGTCGCCGCCGACGGCAACAGCTCGGAAACCATGTACCCGGACCAGTCGCTCTACGCGTACGACTCGGTGCCGACGATGGTTCGCCGCATCAACAACACCTTCAAGCGCGCTGACGAAATCCAATGGGGCCGTGGTGTCGACCCAGGCAGCAAGGAGTTCATCGACTACTTTCTGCCGATCGTGGCCGATGCAGAAGCCGGCTTCGGCGGTGTGCTGAACGCCTTCGAGCTGATGAAGAACATGATCCAGGCGGGCGCTGCCGGTGTGCACTTCGAAGACCAACTGGCGGCCGTGAAGAAGTGCGGGCACATGGGCGGCAAGGTGCTGGTGCCGACGCACGAGGCCTGCGAAAAGCTGATCTCGGCGCGCTTCGCCGCTGACGTGATGGGCGTGTCCACGATCGTGCTGGCCCGCACCGACGCAGAAGCTGCCAACCTGATCACGTCCGACCACGACGCCAACGACAAGCCGTTCCTCACCGGCGAGCGCACGCAAGAAGGTTTTTATCGCGTCAAGAACGGTCTGGAACAAGCCATCAGCCGTGGCGTGGCGTATGCGCCGTATGCCGACCTGGTGTGGTGCGAAACCGGCGTGCCCGACATCGGCTTCGCGCGTGAATTCGCTCAGGCCGTGCACGCCGCGTGCCCCGGCAAGCTGCTGTCGTACAACTGCTCGCCGTCGTTCAACTGGAAGAAGAACCTCAACGACAGCCAGATTGCCTCGTTCCAGGAAGACCTGTCGGCGCTGGGCTACAAGTACCAGTTCATCACGTTGGCCGGCATCCACATCAACTGGTTCAACACCTTCCAGTTCGCTCACGCCTATGCCAACGGCGAAGGCATGAAGCACTACGTGAACATGGTGCAGGAGCCGGAGTTTGCGGCGCGCGACAAGGGTTACACCTTCGTGTCGCACCAGCAGGAAGTCGGCGCCGGTTACTTCGACGACGTGACCACCGTCATCCAGGGCGGCTCGTCCAGCGTGAAGGCGCTGACCGGCTCGACCGAGGAAGAGCAGTTCCACTGATCCGCTTTGCTGTCGCATTCAACCCGGCCTTGCGCCGGGTTTTTTGTGGGCGGGCTGATAAACTCGGCCACCTGTTTCCTCACAAGATCCTTACAAGAGCGAGAAAGGCAATCTGGTTATGACACCGCGAACTACGACCACCGCTTTCGGCAGCGCTCCCCTCCAGGGTTGGCGCCGGTAGTTCGCGCTCGCTGGTCTTTGCCAGCCGTTCACCCAGCACAGCGCGGTCACCTACCGCGCTTTTTTGTTTTTCTCCCAAGGCTTTTCATGATTCTGATCACGCTCCCCGACAACTCGCAGCGCGAGTATCCCGGCCCGGTCTCGGTGGCCGAGGTTGCCCAGTCGATCGGTCCCGGGCTGGCCAAGATGACGGTCGCCGGCAAGGTCGACGGCAAGCTGGTCGACGCCAGCGACATCATCGACCACAACGCGAAGCTGCAAATCATCACGCCCAGGGACGACGAAGGCCTCGAGATCATTCGCCATTCGACGGCGCATCTGGTCGGTCATGCGGTCAAGCAGCTCTACCCGACGGCCAGGATGGTCATCGGCCCGGTGATCGAAGAGGGCTTCTACTACGACATCGCGTTCGAGCGACCCTTCACGCCCGAAGACATGGCCGCGATCGAAGAGCGCATGAAGGCGCTGATCGCGCAGGACTACGACGTGATCAAGAAGGTGACGCCGCGCGCCGAAGTCATCGAGGTGTTCAAGTCGCGCGGCGAAGATTACAAGCTGCGTCTCGTTGAAGACATGCCGGACGAGCAGGCCATGGGCCTCTACTACCACCAGGAGTACGTCGACATGTGCCGCGGCCCACATGTGCCCAATACGCGTTTCCTGAAAGTCTTCAAGCTGACGAAGCTGGCCGGCGCCTACTGGCGCGGCGACGCCAAGAACGAACAGCTGCAGCGCATCTACGGCACGGCCTGGGCCGACAAGAAGCAGCTCGACCAGTACATCCAGCGCATCGAGGAAGCCGAAAAGCGTGACCACCGCAAGCTCGGCAAGGAACTCGACCTGTTCCACATCGATGAAGTGGCGCCGGGCGTGGTGTTCTGGCACCCGAAGGGCTGGGCGCTGTGGCAGCAGGTCGAACAGTACATGCGCGGCATCTATCGCGACACGGGCTACTGGGAAGTAAAGAGTCCGCAGATTCTCGACAAGAGCCTGTGGGAGAAGACGGGCCATTGGCAGAACTACCGCGAAGGCATGTTCGTCACGGAGTCCGAGAAGCGCGAGTACGCCCTCAAGCCGATGAACTGCCCGGGCCATGTGCTGATCTTCAAGAGCGATCTGCGCAGCTACCGCGATCTGCCGTTGCGCTACGGCGAGTTCGGGCAGTGCCACCGCAACGAACCCAGCGGCGCGCTGCACGGGATCATGCGGGTGCGCGGCTTCACGCAGGACGACGGTCACATCTTCTGCACGGAAGACCAGATCCTCGACGAGTGCATCGCGTACACGGCGCAGTTGCAGAAGGTCTATGCCGACTTCGGCTTCACGGACATCCTCTACAAGGTCGCCACGCGGCCCGAGAACCGCGTCGGCTCCGATGAGTTCTGGGACAAGGCCGAACACGCGGTGATGGAATCGCTGCGTCGCTCGGGCGTCGATTTCGTGATTGCGCCCGGCGACGGTGCGTTCTATGGCCCGAAGATCGAGTACACGCTGCGCGACGCATTGGGCCGCCATTGGCAGTGCGGCACGATGCAGGTCGACTACAACACGGCGGAGCGCCTGGGCGGTGAGTACGTGACGGAATCGAGCGGCCGCGCCCACCCTGTGATGCTGCACCGTGCCATCGTCGGAAGCCTGGAGCGCTTCATCGGCATGCTGATCGAACACCATGCGGGCGCCATGCCCGCA
>SEGS01000014.1 GCA_004210915.1 Variovorax sp.
CCTCATCCGGGTGAGGCGGTGCAGGCCCGCGCGTGCGCACTCAGGCCAGCGTGTACGCCGTCTTCACCGTCGTGAAGAATTCCTGCGCGTACTTGCCCTGCTCGCGCGGGCCGTAGCTGCTGCCCTTGCGGCCGCCGAACGGCACGTGGTAGTCCACGCCCGCCGTTGGCAGGTTCACCATGACCATGCCGGCCTGGCTGTGGCGCTTGAAGTGCGTGGCGTACTTCAGGCTGGTGGTGGCGATGCCGGCGGACAGGCCGAACTCGGTGTCGTTGGCCGTGGCCAAGGCTTCCTCGTAGTCCTTCACGCGGATCACGCTGGCGACCGGGCCGAAGATCTCTTCCTTGTTGATCCGCATGGTCTTGGCGCTTTCGCTGAACAGCGCGGGCGACATGTAGAAGCCGTCGGTGTCCAGCTTCAGGCGTTCGCCGCCGGCCGCCAGCGTGGCGCCTTCGCCCTTGCCGATCTGGATGTACTCCAGATCCTGGTCGAGCTGGCTCTGGCTGGAGACCGGGCCGATGTCGGTGCCCTGCGCCAGCGCGTCGCCCACCTTGATCTTGGCCATGCGGGCTTGCATCGCCTCGATGAACTTCGGGTAGATGCCTTGCGTGACGATCAGGCGGCTCGAAGCCGTGCAGCGTTGGCCGGTCGAGTAGAACGCGCTCTGAACGCTGAGCTCGACGGCCTGATTCAGATCGGCGTCGTCCAGCACGATCTGCGGGTTCTTGCCGCCCATTTCCAGCTGCACCTTCTTGCCACTCTTGACGCATTCGAGCGCGATGTTGCGGCCGACGCCGGTCGAGCCCGTGAAGCTGATCGCGTGGATGCCGGCATGGCCGACCAGCGCATTGCCGATCACGCTGCCACGGCCCATGACCAGGTTGAACACGCCGGCCGGGATGCCCGAGCGGCTGATGATCTCGGCCAGCGCCCAGGCAGAGCCCGGCACCAGGTCGGCGGGTTTCAAGACCACGCAGTTGCCGAAGGCCAGCGCGGGCGCGATCTTCCAGGCAGGGATGGCGATCGGGAAGTTCCAGGGCGTGATGAGGCCGACCACGCCGACGGGCTCGCGCGTGATTTCCACCCCGATGCCGGGGCGCACCGAGGGCAGGGTCTCGCCCGACAGGCGCAGGCATTCACCGGCGAAGAACTTGAAGATCTGGCCGGCACGGGCGGCCTCGCCCATGCCTTCGGCCTTGGTCTTGCCTTCCTCGCGCGCCAGCAGCGTGCCCAACTCTTCCTTGCGCGCCAGGATCTCGGTGCCGATCTTGTCCAGCGCGTCGCTGCGCGCCTGGATGCTGCCCGTGGCCCAGGCCGGGAAGGCGGCGGTGGCAGCAGCCACGGCTGCATCGACCTGCGCGGCATCGCCCTGCGTGTATTGGCCCAGCACGTCGGCCAGGTTGCTGGGGTTGACGTTCGGGCTGTAGCCGCCGCCGGCGACCCATTCGCCGTTGATCAGGTTGTCGTGGTTCTGCATGCGTGCTTCCATCAAAGGCTTTGCGAGCCGAGCTTGTCGATCAATGCCTTCAAAGATTCAACTTCGTTGGGCTTGAGGTCGGTCAACGGTGCGCGCACCGGGCCGCCGTCGTGGCCCACGATCTTCGCACCGGCCTTGATGATGCTCACGCCGTAGCCTTCGACGCGGTTGCGGATCTCGAGGTAGGGCATGAAGAAATCCTTCAGCAGGCGGTGCTGGGTCGGCAGGTCGTCGGCCGCCACGGCCTTGTAGAAGTCCATCGCGGTCTTCGGGATGAAGTTGAACACGGCCGACGAATAAACCGGCGTGCCCAGCGCCTTGTAGGCGGCAGCGTAAACCTCCGCCGTCGGCAGGCCGCCGAGGTACGAGAAGCGGTCACCCATCTTCATGAAGATCGACGACATGGTTTCGATGTTGCCCACGCCGTCCTTGAAGCCGACCAGGTTCGGGCAGCGTTCGGCCAGGATGGCCAGCGAATTCGGCGTGAGCTTGGTGCGGTCGCGGTTGTAGACGATGACGCCGAACTTCACGCTTTTGCAGACCTGCGCCACGTGCTCGATCAAGCCTTCCTGGCCCGCTTCGGTCAGGTAGTGCGGCAGGAGCAGGATGCCGTGGGCGCCCAGGCGCTCGGCTTCCTGTGCATGCGCGATCGCGGTGCGCGTGGGGCCACCGGCGCCGGCAATGATCGGCACCTTGCCGCGGCAGGTTTCGACCGCCGTCTTGATGACGCGGCTGTATTCCTCGCCGGCCAGCGAGAAGTACTCGCCCGTGCCGCCCGCAGCGAACAATGCGCTCGCGCCGTAAGGGGCCAGCCATTCCAGGCGCTCGATGTACGTCTTCGGGCGGAATTCGCCTTGTTCGTCGAAGTCGGTGATGGGGAAGGACAACAGGCCGGAGCCCATGATGGATTTGAGTTCTTGAGGATTCATCGAGACACCAATGACAAGTGGGTTGGGAAAGAAGATGGGATGAGGCGGATCGGACGGCGACACCGCGCGGGCCGACGCTGCCGGACCGCGGGCCGCGGTCCGGGTGGACGATCAGTCGAGCTTGATGTTGGCGGCGGTCACAACCTTGGCCCAGCGCGCGCGCTCCTTGTTGAAGAAGACTTCTTCTTCAGCGGGCGCCATCGTCACCACCTCGGCGCCCTGGCCGGCCAGACGCGAACGCACATCGGTCGAACGGATGGCCGCGATCAGTTCGCGGTTCAGGCGCTGGATGATCGCGTCCGGTGTGCCCTTGGCCGCCTTCACGCCCTGCCAGGTGCCCGATTCGTAACCCGGCACGCCCTGCTCGGCGATCGTGGGCACGTCGCCGACCAGCGGCATGCGCGTGGGCTTGGACACGCCCAGGAGCTTGAGCTTGCCGCTCTGCACATGCGGCAAGGTGGCGAGCATGCCGTTCATCAGCACCTGGGTCTGCCCGCCCACCGTGTCCTGGATCGCCTGCACGCCGCCCTTGTAGGGCACGTAGGTCCACTTGGCACCGCTGGCGCGCTCGAGCGCCACGCCAGCCAGGTGCGGCGCGCTGCCCGTGGCGGTCACCGCAAAGTTGAGGTCGCCGGTTTTCGACAACGCGACCAGTTCCTTGAGGTTGTTAGCCTTGACCGACGGATGCACCACCAGCAAATGGGGCGAGTACGCCAGCATCGCCACGCCGCGCAAGTCCTTCGAGGGGTCGAACGGCAGCTTGGTGTAGACCGACGGGCTGATCGCCAGCGCGCCCACATCGCACAGCAGCAGCGTGTAGCCATCGGGTGCCGACTTGGCGACGAAGTCCGCGCCCAGGTTGCCGTTGGCACCGGGCTTGTTGTCGATCAGCACTGGTTGCTTGAGCGCCTGCGACAGCGGCACGGCAATGGCCCGCGCAATGATGTCCGACGAACCGCCCGGCGGATAAGGCACCACGATCTTGATGGGCTTGGTGGGCCAGTCGGACTGAGCGGTTGCGGCCAGCGGGGCGGCCACGGACAGGGAAGCGAGACAGGCGGTGCCGAGCAGGCGGCGACGGGTGAAGGTCATTGAAAGGTCTCCGGTCGTTATTGAA
Source organism: Variovorax sp. (assembly GCA_004210915.1). Taxonomy (GTDB): domain Bacteria; phylum Pseudomonadota; class Gammaproteobacteria; order Burkholderiales; family Burkholderiaceae_C; genus Variovorax. The sequence goes on from SEGS01000014.1 coordinate 3,524, forward strand.
AGTGACTCACCGCGCGGCTTTGAAACAGCGCCACTCAGTGATCAGTCATCGTACAACCAAAAGAACAACTGCCGCAAGTGGCAATTGGTAAAACTCAGTTCTGCGCTGAGCCCGTGGTGGCGCCCTGCTCGGCCAGTCGCGAAGCTTCCTGCGCCACGCGCAACCGTTCGCGGCTGTTGGTCAGATGAATGCGCATCGCCGCGCGAGCCGACTCGGGATCGCGGCGCGCGATGGCCGCATAGATCTCCTCGTGCTCCCGGTTGACGCGGTTCAGGTACAGGCCGTTCGGGTCGAGGTTCCGGATTGCATTGATGCGCGTGCGCGGAATGATCGTGGTGCCCAGGTGGCTCATGATGTCCGCGAAGTAGGGGTTGCCCGTCGATTGCGCGATCTGCAGATGAAAGCGGAAATCGGGCGCCACGGTGTCGCCCGCGACAGCCACATTGCGCTCGAAATCGTCGAGCGCCTGGCGCATGGCCAGCAACTGCTCATCGGTCCGCCGGCTGGCCGCCAACCCGGCGGATTCGGTTTCGAGGCTGATGCGCAGCTCCAGCACCGCGAGCACGTCGACCGAAGTGGCGATATCGCCCGGATCGAGCCGGAACACCCCGCTCGCGCGCTGCTGCAACACGAAGGTGCCGATGCCGTGGTGCGTTTCGACCAGGCCAGCGGCCTGCAACTTCGAGAGGGCCTCGCGCACCACGGTCCGGCTGACGCCAAAGGCCTGCATGATCTCCGATTCGGTCGGCAATTTGTCGCCCGGGCGCAGCGCACCATCGCGAATGCGACCCCCGAAATCGTCGACCAGACTGTGGGCCAGACCCCGCCCTCGCGAGCGCGGCCGCCCCGCGGTCGAGGCAACCTCGTCGGGTAACGATGAGGGGGAGGAAACCGCTGTTGACAGGCTAACCATGCAGTCATGATAATCGCCCAGCGCGTTGTACGACAACTGATAACTAAGGGACTATTTTGACGATGAGCTCCGCTGCTGCTGTTACTCCTGCATCGGGTGATGCTCCCCCTCCCCCACGCGTTCACCGCCTGCTCCTGACTGGCGCCGCGGGCGGTCTGGGCAAGGTCTTGCGCGAGCGGCTGGTGCCTTATGCCGAAGTCCTGCGCCTTTCGGACATTGCGGGCATGGCGCCGGCTGACTCGGCCGCTGAGGAAATCGTGCCCTGTGACCTGTCGGACAAGGTGGCGGTCGACGCGCTCGTGAAAGGCTGCGACGCCATCGTCCACCTGGGGGGCGTCTCGGTCGAGCGGCCGTTCGAAGAGATCCTCGAAGCCAACATCAAGGGCGTGTTCCATCTGTACGAAGCCGCGCGGCGCCACGGGGTGAAGCGGGTGATCTTCGCCAGCTCGAACCACGTGATCGGTTTCCACAAACAGACCGAGACCCTCGATGCGCACTGCCAACGCCGGCCCGACGGCAACTACGGCCTGTCCAAGTCCTTCGGTGAAGACGTGGCGCAGTTCTATTTCGATCGCTACGGCATCGAGTCCGTCAGCATCCGTATCGGCTCCTCCTTCCCCGAGCCGCTGAACCGCCGGATGATGAGCACCTGGCTCAGCTACCGCGACCTGACCACATTGATCGGAAAATCGCTGTTCACGCCCGACGTGAAGCACACGGTGGTCTACGGCATGTCGGCCAACAAGGACGTCTGGTGGGACAACAGCGCCGCGGCGCATCTGGGCTATGTGCCGCGAGACACCTCTGAGGTGTTCCGCGCCAAGGTCGAGGCACAACCTCCCGTGGCGCCGACGGACCCCAATGCGATCTACCAGGGCGGCGGCTTCACGGCGCAAGGCCCGTTCGGCGACTGAAACGACATGGCCCCCACGCTCATTGCTTCGCGTATCGCTGCCCCCCAAGGGCGCGCGCCGGTGTCTTCGGGCGGCCGGACGACATGGCCATGACCGCCGAACTCGTGCGCGATGCGCGCAACGGCACGGGCGAAAGCCCGGTGTGGCGCGCAGATGAACAGGCGCTGTACTGGGTCGACATTCCCGCCAGACAGCTGCACCGCTGGAGTCCTTCGACCGGCGTTCACGCGCAATGGACCGGCGACGAAATGCTGGCCTGCATCGCGCCGCGCGCCGGCCATCCTGGCCAATGGATCGCGGGCATGGAAAGCGGCGTGTTCGCCATCGCGCAAAGCGCGACGCCGGATGAAGGCACGCTGTCCGCCACCCTGCTCGCGCACGTGCCGCATGCTGCGCACGGCATGCGCTTCAACGACGGACGCTGTGACCGCCAGGGCCGCTTCTGGGCCGGCACGATGCTGATGGACATGGCCGCGGCGCGCTCGGTCGGCCGCGTCTACCGCTATCAGGCCGATGTGAATGCCGAGGCCGCCTTGCGCTTGCAGCTCGACGACCTGATCGTGCCCAACGGCATCGCCTTCAGCCCCGATGGTCGGACCATGTACCTGTCGGATTCGCATCCGAACGTGCAGACCATCTGGGCCTTCGACTACGACACCGCCACAGGCACGCCACACAACCGCCGCGTCTTCGTCGACATGAAGCCCCTGCCCGGCCGCCCCGACGGCGCTGCGGTCGATGCCGATGGCTGCTATTGGATCTGCGGCAACGACGCCGGCCTGGTGCACCGCTTCACGCCCGAAGGCAAGCTGGACCGCTCGCTCGCCGTGCCGGTGAAGAAGCCCGCGATGTGCGCCTTCGGCGGCGCGCAAATGGACACGCTGTACGTCACCTCCATCCGGCCGGGCGGCGACCTGTCCGACCAGCCGCTGGCCGGCGGAGTGTTCGCGCTGCAACCGGGCGTGAAGGGCCTGCCAGAGCCCGAATGCCTGTTTTGACCTCTCATTCCGGCGCATCGATTTCCGAGCCTTGAGATTCCTGACCCCCTGATTCCAAACCACCAACGAAAGAGACGAAAAATGAAGCACAACATCCACGCACTCGTTGCGGCCGTCGCGGCGCTCACCACCGCGATGGCAGCCCAGTCCGCCGACTTCCGCTCGGCCGACGTGCACAACAGCGACGACTACCCGACGGTCGCCGCGGTCAAGCACATGAGCGAACTGCTCGCCCAGCGCAGCAACGGCAAATACAAGATCAAGGTCTTCAACAAGAGTGCGCTCGGCTCCGAAAAGGAAACGCTCGATCAGGTCAAGATCGGCGCGCTGGAAATGAACCGCGTCAACATCAGCGCGCTCAACTCGATCTGCCCCAAGACGCTGGTGCCGACCATGCCCTTCCTGTTCGATTCGATCGCGCACATGCGCAAGTCGCTCGACGGCCCGGTGGGCGATGAAATCCTGAAGGGCTGCGAGCACGAAGGTCTGGTTGGCCTGGCCTTCTACGACAGCGGCGCCCGCTCGATTTACGCCAAGAAGCCGGTCAAGACCGTCGCCGATACCAAGGGTCTGAAGATCCGCGTGCAGCAGTCCGACCTGTGGGTTGCGCTCGTCACGGCCATGGGCGCCAACGCCACGCCGATGCCCGCCAGCGAGGTCTACACCGCGCTCAAGACCGGCCTGATCGACGCTGCCGAGAACAACATCCCCTCGTACGACGGCTTCAAGCACTATGAAGCAGTCAAGTACTACTCGCGCACCGAGCACTCGATGGCGCCGGAAGTCCTCGTCATCTCGAAGAAGGTGTTCGACAAGCTGACGCCGGCCGACCAGGCGCTGTTCCGCGCGGCCGCCAAGGAATCGGTGATCTTCCAGCGCAAGAAGTGGGACGAACAGGAAGCCAAGTCGCTCGACGTGGTGACCAAGGGCGGCGCGCAGATCGTGGCCGATGTCGACAAGGCCTCGTTCCGCGCCGTGATGGCACCGGTGTACGCCAAGTTCATCTCGACGCCCGATCTGCAACGCCTGGTGAAGACGGTTCAGGACAACAAGTGATCCCCTGCCCTCCCAGCTCACGGGGAGGGCACTGCCGCATCACGCCAGGGAGACTCCCATGACTTCTGCCCTCGAAACCGTTCCGGTCGCCTCCGCCGATCCCGGCGAGCCGATCACGCTCGAAGACATCCACGTCGCCGCGCCGCGGCCGCCGTCGAACAATGCCTACACGCGCCTGTGCGCGTTCCTCTCGAAGATGAGCCTGATGCTCGCCGTCGTGATGCTCATCACCATCATCGTGTGCGTGCAATACCAGGTGGTCGGGCGCTACATCTTCAACGACACCCCGACCTGGGCCGAAGGCCTGGCGCTGCAACTCGTTCTCTATGTGACGGCGCTCGGCGTGGCCGTCGGCGTGCGCGACGCGGGCCACATCGGCTTCGACACGTTGGTCGAAATGCTGCCTGAATTTCTGCGCATCAAGGCGCACGTGCTGATCCACCTGCTGGTCGCCCTGTTCGGCGGAATCATGGCCTGGAGCGGCTGGATCTGGACTCAGCTCAAGTGGTCCGACATCAAGCCGATGATGGGCGTGCCAGTCGGTCTCGACTACCTGGCGCTCGTGGTCGCCGGCCTCCTGATCGTGCTGTTTTCAATCGAACATATCGTCGCCCTGCTGCGCGATGAGGAAGTGGTGCCCGCATGGAACTGACCGTTCTCGCCCTCACGTTCACCGTGCTGCTGGTCATCGGCGTGCCGGTGGCGTTCTCGATCGGGCTGGCCTCGATCGCCACCGTGTTCGTGGCCGATTTGCCCATCGCGGTCGTGTTCCAGAAGATGGTCGGCGGCATGCAGATCTTCTCGTTCCTGGCGATCCCGTTCTTCGTGTTCGCCGGTGAGCTGATGCTCTACGGCGGCATCGCGCAGCGCATCGTCCGCTTTGCCAACAGCCTCGTGGGCCATGTGCGCGGCGGCCTGGGCATGAGCAACGTGATCGGCTGCACGCTCTTCGGCGGCGTCGCCGGTTCGCCGGTGGCCGACGTGTCGGCCATGGGCTCGGTGATGATCCCGCTGATGAAGAAGGAGGGCTATGACGCCGACTACGCAGTCAACGTCACGACCCACGCGGCGCTGGTTGGCGCGCTGATGCCGACCTCGCACAACCTGATCATCTTCACGCTGGCCACCACGGGCATCGCCTCGGTCAGCGTGCTGAGCCTGATTCTCGCGGGCCTCATTCCCGCGCTGCTGCTCACCGTCTGCAACCTGGCCGCGGCCTACTACGTGGCCATCAAACGCGGCTACCCGATCCGCGGCAAGTTCCCGGGCTGGAGCGAGGTGCTGTCGGCCTTCATCGCGTCCTTGCCGGGCCTGATGATCGTGGTGATCATCCTGGTGGGCATCCTGTCGGGTGTGTTCACGGCCACCGAATCGGCCGCAACCGCGGTGCTGTGGGCGCTGGCCGTGACAGTCTTCGTCTACCGCTCACTGAGCTGGAAGGACTTCCTGAAGGCTTGCGCCAAGGCCTGCAAGACCACCGGTGTGGTGCTGCTGCTGATCGGCATCTCATCGGCCTTCGGCTATTTCATGGCGCTGTACGAAGTGCCGCAGAAGACCGGCGACCTGATGCAGTCGGTGACGACCACCCCCTGGGTGATCTTCCTGATGATCAACGTGCTGCTGTTCGTGCTCGGCACCTTCCTGGACATGGCCGCAACGATCCTGATCTGCACGCCGATCTTCCTGCCGATCGCCATGCAGTTCGGCATGAGCCCGGTGCAGTTCGGTATCGTGATGCTGATCAACTGCGCGCTGGGCCTGAACACGCCCCCGGTGGGAACCACCCAGTTCATCGGTTGTGCGATCGGAGGTGTGTCCGTAGGGCAGGTCATGCGCTCGATATGGCCGTTCTACGGTGCGCTGCTGGTCTGCCTGATGCTGGTGACCTACGTGCCGATGTTCTCGATGTGGTTGCCGGACCTGCTCAACGCACCGAAGTAAGAAAAGAAAAGCCATGGACGCCCCACGCGCACCCCTCACCATCGCCATGAACGCGCGTGACAACGTTGCGATCGTGGCCAACGACGGCGGCCTGCCCGCCGGCACCGTGCTGGCCTCCGGCCTCACGCTGGTCGACAAGGTGCCGCAGGCGCACAAGGTTGCGCTGGTCGACATCCCCGAGGGCGGCGAAGTGCGCCGCTACGACGTGGTGATCGGCTATGCGCTCAAGCCGATCCCGGCGGGCAGCTGGGTGCACGAGCGCCTGCTGCAGATGCCCGCGGCACGCGAGCTGGTCGGCCTGCCGATCGCCACCGTGAAGCCCGCGCCGCAACCGGTGCTGGAGGGCTACACCTTCGAGGGCTACCGCAACCTCGACGGCTCGGTCGGCACGCGCAACATCCTGGCCATCACGCAGACCGTGCAGTGCGTGGCCGGCGTGACCGACTTTGCCGTGCAGCGCATCAAAGCCGAACTGCTGCCGAAGTTCCCGAACGTCGATGACGTGGTGGCGCTCGAACACACCTATGGCTGCGGTGTGGCCATCGATGCGCCGGACGCGATCATCCCGATCCGCACGCTGCGCAACATCAGTCTGAACCCGAACTTCGGTGGTGAGGTGATGCTCGTCAGCCTCGGCTGCGAAAAGCTGCAGCCCGAGCGCCTGATGCCGCCCGGCACCATTCCCTTGATCGATGAACGCAACGTCGCGGACGTCGGTGCGAGCGAAGAGACCCGGCTCGACGTCGTGTGCCTGCAGGACGATGCGCACGTCGGTTTCATGTCGATGGTCGAATCGATCATGCGGCAGGCCGAAGAGCACCTGGAGCGCCTCAACGCCCGCCGCCGCGAGACCGTCCCGGCGAGCGAACTCGTGGTCGGCGTGCAGTGCGGTGGCAGCGACGCGTTCAGCGGCGTCACCGCCAATCCGGCGGTCGGCTACTGCACCGACTTGCTGGTGCGCGCGGGCGCGACCGTGATGTTCTCGGAAGTGACTGAAGTGCGAGACGGCATCGACCAACTCACCTCGCGCGCCAGCACACCGGAAGTGGCCGAAGCCATGATTCGGGAGATGGCCTGGTACGACGCTTACCTGGACAAGGGCCGCGTCGACCGCAGCGCCAACACCACGCCGGGCAACAAGAAGGGCGGGCTCTCGAACATCGTCGAGAAGGCCATGGGCTCGATCGTCAAGAGCGGCAGCTCGCCGATCTCGGGCGTGATCGCGCCCGGCGAGAAACTCAAACAGAAGGGCCTGATCTACGCGGCCACGCCCGCGAGCGATTTCATCTGCGGCACGCTGCAGCTGGCCGCCGGCATGAACCTGCACGTGTTCACCACGGGCCGCGGTACGCCTTATGGCCTGGCCGAGGTGCCCGTCATCAAGGTGGCCACGCGCGCTGACTTGGCGCGCCGCTGGCATGACCTGATGGACATCAATGCCGGCACCATCGCCACCGGCGAGAAGACCATCGAAGATGTGGGCTGGGAGATGTTCCGGCTGATGCTCGACGTCGCCAGTGGCCGCAAGAAAACTTGGGCCGAGCACTGGAAGCTGCACAACGCGCTGGTGCTGTTCAACCCCGCACCCGTGACCTGAAAGAAGAGGAATCGACATGGAAGACCTGCAAGGCAAAACCGCCCTCATCACCGGCGCGAGCACCGGTATCGGTGCCGCCGTTGCCATCGCCTACGCTGCGCGCGGCATGCGCGTCGCGGTGCACTACAACAGCTCGGCCGATGCCGCCAACGCGGTGGTCGAGACCATCCGCGCGGCCGGCGGCGTTGCGTTCGCGCTCAAGGCCGACGTGCGCGACACCGCTGCGATCCGCGGCGCCGTCGAGCTCACGATCGCGGAGTTCGGCCACATCGACGTGCTGGTCAACAACGCGGGCAGCCTGGTCAAGCGCGTGCCGATCGCCGAGTTCGACGACGCGCTGTTCGACGAGGTGATGCACATCAACGCGCGCTCGGTGATTGCGTTCTGCCGGCATGTGGTGCCCCTGATGCGGACGCACGGCCAGGGCGGCAGCATCATCAACGTGTCTTCGGTGGCCGCGCGCAATGGCGGCGGGCCGGGCGCGTACCTCTACGCCGGTTCGAAAGGCTTCGTCAGCACGGCCACGCACGGGCTGGCGAAGGAACTGGCACCCGACAACATCCGCGTGAACGCGGTGGCGCCCGGCGTGATCCAGACGCCCTTCCAGGACCGCTTCTCGACGCCCGCGATCCTCGAGTCCTTCAAGGCCGGCATTCCGATGGGTCGCATCGGCGATCCGGACGACTGCGTGGGCGCGTTCCTGTACCTCGCCTCGGCGCAACTGTCGGGCTACGTGACCGGGCAGATCCTCGAAGTCAACGGCGGCCAATACATGCCCTGAGCGGGCGGCGAAGCCTGCCGGCGCCCTGCCGATGGAGCGGGTTTATAGAATGCCGGCCTTGCAACGCATCCCAACCAAGCCACGTGTCTGATCGTTCTGCCGTCCTCCCCCAGTACCTTTTCCCCAAGCAGGCCCTGACACGATTCGCGGGCTGGGTAGCCGGCAGGGAGCGCGGACGTGTGACGACCTGGATCATCCGGCGCTTCGTGCGCAAGTACGACGTGAACATGGGCGAGGCGCTGGTCAGCGACATCGGCCACTACAAGAGCTTCAACGACTTCTTCACGCGTGCGCTCAAGCCGGGCGTGCGGCCGCTGGCCCCGGCCGATCTGATTTGCCCGGTCGACGGCGCGATCAGCCAGGTCGGCGCCATCGACGGCGAGCAGATCTTCCAGGCCAAGGGCCACCTCTACACGTCCACCGCGCTGGTTGGCGGCGATGCAGCGCTGGCGGCCGGTTTCGCCAACGGGAGCTTCGCCACCCTCTACCTGAGTCCGCGCGACTACCACCGCATCCACATGCCCTGCGACGGCCGGCTGTTGCGCATGACCTATGTGCCCGGCGACCTGTTCTCGGTCAACCCGGTCACGGCGCGCGGTGTGCCTGGCCTGTTCGCGCGCAACGAGCGCGTGGTGTGCGTGTTCGACACCGCGCGCGGCCCTTTCGTGCTCGTGCTCGTCGGCGCGACCATCGTCGGCAGCATGGAGACGGTGTGGCACGGCGTGGTCAATCCGCCGCGCACTGGCGTGATGAAAACGTGGCGCTACGACGACCAGACCATCGTGCTGAAAAAGGGCGAAGAGATGGGCCGTTTCCTGCTCGGTTCCACGGTCGTCATGCTGTTTCCGGCCCCGGCCGTGGCCTTCCCGGGGGACTGGTCGCCCGGGCGTCCGGTGCGGCTCGGCGAAGCCATGGGAGATTTCCCGAATGATGCGACCCAAGCGCCACACCCCGCAGCCAGTGGGCGCGCGCAGCTATAGAACTTGTAGCAGCCAGCGGCTTGCGATATAGTCGCCGGCCGAATCGGGCGGACCCGATACATCCAAGAAAAACACAAGGCGTCGTCCCTCCCGGACTCCGTCCCGCTCCGAGGAGATGTTGTCGATGAGTACCAAGGAAAACGCGGCCGTCAGCCAGTTGCTCGCGTTGCTGGAAGCCCGCTACGCCCTGCGCGTGCTGTGGGCCCTGCGTGACGGCCATGCGCAGACTTTCCGGTTGCTGCAAGACAGCGTCGGCGGCATCACGCCGAACACCCTCAACACCCGCATCAAGGAACTGCGCGAAGCCGGCCTCGTGAGCCATGGCAGCGACGGCTACTGCCTCACCCTGAGCGGGCAGGACCTGCTCAAGCGCCTGTCGGACCTGCAGGCCTTCGCAGGCAAGTGGCAATTGAGCCAGGTCAAGAAGACGGCGCCCGTCGCCGCGCCGGCGGTCGGCAAGTAGCGCTGCAGCGGACCGCGTTGCGGGCGCTGGGTAAACTCCCTGCCTTTCTTTCATCGATTTCAAGGAGCCTTCATGCCCACCACCCCTTCCGGCCTCCAGTACGAAGACACTCAAGTGGGTGACGGCGCCGAAGCCAAGGCCGGCCAGCACGTTCATGTGCACTACACCGGCTGGCTGTACAACGACGGCGTGCAGGGCGCGAAGTTCGATTCCAGCCACGACCGCAACGACCCGTTCGCGTTCTCGCTGGGCGCCGGCCAGGTCATCAAGGGCTGGGACGAAGGCGTCGCCGGGATGAAGATCGGCGGCAAGCGCACGCTCATCATTCCGGCCGCGCTCGGCTATGGCGCCCGCGGTGCCGGTGGTGTGATCCCACCCAACGCCACGCTGAAGTTCGACGTGGAGTTGCTCGACGCGCACTAAGCCCGCGTCAACACCGCGAAAGCGTCCTTCGGGACGCATTTTTTTGCTTGAAACGGCCCGGATTGCCCCCAATTTGGCCGCAATCCAACGATTTTTCGGCTCTCACCGCTTTTCAACCATGTCCGCTGAAACCCCGCAGAACGATCCCCACCAACTCACCGGCGACGCCAGTCCCGAAGAACTCGAGGCGGCCCAGGCCGCCAACGAAGCCGAGTCGCAGGACCTGCAGGCCGAACTGATCGCCCTGCAGGCGAAGAACGCCGAGCTGTCCGACCAGTACCTGCGCGCGCAAGCCGACGTGCAAAACGCCCGCCGCCGCGCCGATGAAGAAATCACAAAGGCCCGCAAGTTCGCGGTGGAAGCCTTTGCCGAAAGCCTGCTGCCGGTGACCGACAGCCTCGAAGCGGGCCTGGCGATCGCCGATGCCACCGCCGAGCAGATCCGCGAAGGCACCGAGGCCACCTTGCGCCAGCTCAAGAGCGCGCTCGAACGCAACAAGGTGATCGAGGTGGCCCCGGCTGCGGGCACCAAATTCGACCCGCACCTGCACCAGGCGATTTCGGTCGTGCCGGCCGAACAGGAGGCCAACACCGTGGTGAGCGTGCTGCAGAAGGGCTACACGATCAACGAGCGTGTGCTGCGCCCCGCGCTGGTCACCGTCAGCGCGCCGAAGTAAGTCGGCCGCCCACACGAAACCCACAGGAAATCCCCGCGCCGTCCCTTGAATCGCGCCGGGTTATCCACACGTTCACAACAACCAATTTTTTAAAACTCAGGAGTCAGAACATGGCAAAGATCATCGGTATCGACCTCGGCACCACCAATTCGTGCGTGTCGATCATGGAAGGCAACACCACGCGCGTGATCGAGAACTCGGAAGGTGCACGCACCACGCCGTCGATCGTCGCGTACCAGGAAGACGGCGAGGTGCTGGTCGGCGCTTCGGCCAAGCGCCAGGCTGTGACCAACCCGAAGAACACGCTGTACGCGATCAAGCGCCTGATCGGCCGCAAGTTCGAAGAGAAGGAAGTGCAGAAGGACATCGACCTGATGCCCTACAGCATCACCAAGGCCGACAACGGTGACGCCTGGGTCGAGGTGCGCGGCAAAAAGATGGCGCCGCAACAGGTCAGCGCCGACATCCTGCGCAAGATGAAGAAGACCGCCGAAGACTACCTGGGCGAAACCATCACCGAAGCCGTGATCACGGTGCCGGCCTACTTCAACGACGCGCAGCGCCAGGCGACCAAGGACGCCGGCCGCATCGCAGGCCTGGACGTCAAGCGCATCATCAACGAGCCGACCGCGGCCGCGCTGGCCTTCGGCCTCGACAAGCAAGACAAGGCCGACCGCAAGATCGCCGTGTATGACCTCGGCGGCGGCACCTTCGACGTGTCGATCATCGAGATTGCCGACGTCGATGGCGAGAAGCAATTCGAAGTGCTGTCGACCAACGGCGACACCTTCCTGGGCGGCGAAGACTTCGACCAGCGCATCATCGACTACATCATCGGCGAGTTCAAAAAGGAACAGGGTGTCGACCTGGGCAAGGACGTGCTCGCCCTGCAGCGCCTGAAGGAAGCCGCCGAGAAGGCCAAGATCGAGCTGTCGAACAGCGCGCAGACCGACATTAACCTGCCGTACATCACGGCCGATGCCTCGGGCCCGAAGCACCTGAACATCAAGCTGACCCGCGCCAAGCTGGAGAGCCTGGTCGACGAGTTGGTCGAGCGCACGATCGCGCCTTGCCGCCTGGCCATCAAGGACGCCGGCATCAGCGTCTCCGACATCAACGACGTGATCCTGGTCGGCGGCATGACCCGCATGCCCAAGGTGCAGGAAAAGGTGAAGGCCTTCTTCGGCAAGGAGCCGCGCAAGGATGTGAACCCCGATGAGGCCGTGGCCGTCGGTGCCGCGATCCAGGGCCAGGTGCTGTCAGGCGACCGCAAGGACGTTCTGCTGCTCGACGTGACCCCGTTGTCGCTCGGCATCGAGACGATGGGCGGCGTGATGACCAAGATGATCACGAAGAACACGACGATCCCGACCAAGTTCGCGCAGACCTTCTCGACCGCGGAAGACAACCAGCCGGCCGTGACGATCAAGGTGTTCCAGGGCGAGCGCGAGATCGCTTCGGGCAACAAGCTCCTGGGCGAATTCAACCTGGAAGGCATTCCGCCGGCGACGCGCGGCACGCCGCAGATCGAGGTGAGCTTCGACATCGACGCCAACGGCATCCTGCACGTCGGCGCCAAGGACAAGGGCACCGGCAAGGAAAACAAGATCACCATCAAGGCGAACTCAGGCCTCTCCGAAGACGAGATCCAGAACATGGTGAAGGACGCCGAGCTGAACGCGGCCGACGACAAGAAGAAGCTCGAGATCGTCCAGGCGCGCAACCAGGGCGAGGCCATGGTGCACAGCGTGACGAAGTCGCTGGGCGAACATGGCACGAGCCTCGAAGCGTCCGAGAAGGAAGCGATCGAAGTCGCGATCAAGGACCTGAACGAAGCCTTGAAGGGCGAAGACAAGACCGCGATCGAGGAAAAGACCGCCACGTTGATGACCGCGAGCCAGAAGCTCGGCGAGAAGATGTACGCCGATGCGCAGGCGGCAGCCGGCGCCGCTGGGGGATCGGGCGCGGCGGCAGGTGCTGAAGCGTCGAGTGCACCGGCCGACGACAACGTCGTCGACGCCGAGGTCAAGGAAGTCAAGAAGGACTGACCTTCGTGCCCTGAACCGAGGCTGGATCACCTGAGAGGGTGAGCCAGCCTTTCACGCTTCCAGCGCCCCACCCTGCCCTGCCCGACCGACTACGCCATGGCCACCAAACGCGACTACTACGAAACCCTCGGCGTCCCCAAGAACGCGAGCGAAGAAGAAATCAAGAAGGCTTATCGCAAACTCGCGATGAAGCACCACCCGGACCGCAATCACGGCGACACCAGCAAGGACGCCGAGAACAAGTTCAAGGAGGTGAAGGAAGCCTACGAGATGCTGTCGGACGGCCAGAAGCGCGCCGCCTACGACCAGTACGGCCATGCCGGCGTCGACCCGAATATGCGCGGAGGCCCGGGCGCCGAAGGCTTCGGCGGCTTCGCGGAAGCCTTCGGCGACATCTTCGGCGACGTGTTCGGCGGTGCGCGTGGCGGGCGCACTAGCGGCGGGCGCCAGGTCTTCCGCGGCAGCGACCTGAGCTACGCGATGGAAGTGACGCTCGAGGAAGCGGCCGAGGGCAAGGATGCCCAGATCCGCATTCCGAGCTGGGACGATTGCGGCACCTGCAAGGGCAGCGGCGCCAAGCCCGGCACCAAGCCCATCACCTGCACCACCTGCCACGGCCAGGGCGCGGTGCAGATGCGCCAGGGCTTCTTCAGCGTGCAGCAGACCTGCCCGCAATGCCATGGCACCGGCAAGATCATCCCCGAGCCCTGCGCGACCTGCCATGGCCAGGGCAAGATCAAGAACAACAAGACGCTGGAAGTGAAGATTCCGGCGGGCATCGACGACGGCATGCGCATTCGCAGCACCGGGAATGGCGAGCCGGGCACCAATGGCGGCCCGCCGGGCGACCTCTACATCGAGATCCGCCTGAAGAAGCACGAACTGTTCGAGCGCGATGGCGACGACCTGCACTGCGTGGTGCCCGTGAGCGTGACAACCGCCGCATTGGGCGGCGAGATCAACGTGCCGACGCTCAAGGGCCCTGCCGCCATCGACATTCCGGACGGCACGCAAAGCGGCAAGCAGTTCCGCCTGCGCGGCAAGGGCATCAAGGGCGTGCGCTCCAGCTACCCCGGCGACCTGTACTGCCATGTGCGCGTGGAGACGCCGATCAAGCTGACAGAGCACCAGCGCAAGCTGCTCAAGGAGCTCGACGACTCCCTGAAAAAGGGCGGCGACAAGCACAGCCCGACCGAGAAGGGCTGGCTCGACAAGGCCAAGGAGTTCTTCAGCTGATCGCTGATGCAAGCGGCCTCCGGGCCGCTTTTCTTTGGGGTCAGGTGCTGACGCGCACCAGCGCTTCGATCGCCAGCGGATAACCCTTCACGCCGAGCCCCACGATGATCCCGCGCGCGGCCGGCGAGATGTACGAGTGGTGCCGGAATTCCTCCCGCGCATGCACGTTGGAGATGTGCAGTTCGATCAACGGCACGCTCGCGCCCTTGATGGCATCGTGCAGCGCGATCGACGTGTGGGTGTAGGCGCCCGGGTTCATGACGACGCCGAGCATCGTGCCGGCGGCCACCTCGCGGCCGGCCTCGTGGATCCAGTCGATGAGGAAGCCTTCATGGTTCGACTGCCGGCATTCGACCGCGACGCCCAGCTTCTCCCCTGCTTCCTGGCACAGGCGTTCGACATCGGCCAGCGTTTCGCGGCCGTACTGCGCGGGTTCCCGCGTGCCCAGGAGGTTGAGATTGGGGCCGTTGAGGACGAGGACTTTCTTCATGGCATGCTTGTGCAGGTAGGAGGTGCGCGATGTTAGCCGCCGCACCACGCAGCCCCCCATTCGTTTCATCTTCAGGAGCCTTTGCATGAAATCCCGCGCCGCCGTCGCCTTCGCAGCCGGACAACCCCTCCAGATCGTCGAGATCGACGTTGCGCCGCCGCAGAAAGGCGAAGTGTTGGTCAAGATCACGCACACCGGCGTGTGCCACACCGACGCGTTCACGCTGAGCGGCGACGATCCCGAAGGCCTGTTCCCCGCCGTGCTTGGCCATGAAGGCGCGGGCATCGTGGTCGAGGTCGGCGAAGGCGTGACCAGCGTCAAGCCCGGCGACCACGTGATCCCGCTCTACACCGCCGAATGCGGCGAGTGCCTGTTCTGCAAGAGCGGCAAGACCAACCTGTGCGTGTCGGTGCGCGCCACCCAGGGCAAGGGTGTGATGCCCGATGGCACCACGCGTTTCAGCTACAACGGCCAGCCGATTTACCACTACATGGGTTGCTCGACCTTCAGCGAATACACCGTGGTCGCCGAGGTCTCGCTCGCGAAGATCCATCCCGACGCGAATCCCGAGCAGGTCTGCCTGCTGGGCTGCGGCGTGACCACCGGTCTCGGGGCGGTGAAGAACACGGCCAAGGTGCAGCCCGGTGATTCGGTCGCGGTGTTCGGGTTGGGGGGCATCGGCCTGGCGGTGATCCAGGGCGCCAAGCTGGCGAAGGCCGGCCGCATCTTCGCGATCGACACGAATCCGTCGAAGTTCGAACTGGCCAAGACCTTCGGCGCGACGGACTGCGTGAACCCGAAAGACCACGACAAGCCGATTCAACAGGTGATCGTCGAGATGACGACCTGGGGTGTGGATCACACCTTCGAATGCATCGGCAACGTGAACGTGATGCGCGCCGCGCTGGAATGCGCGCACCGCGGCTGGGGCCAGTCGGTGATCATCGGCGTGGCGGGTGCCGGGCAGGAAATCTCCACGCGGCCGTTCCAGCTCGTGACGGGCCGGCGCTGGCTCGGCACCGCCTTCGGCGGCGTCAAGGGGCGCTCGCAACTGCCGGGCATGGTCGAAGACGCGATGAAGGGCGAAATCCAGCTCGCACCCTTCGTGACGCACACGATGCCGCTCGACGGTATCAACGACGCGTTCGACCTGATGCACGAGGGCAAGTCGATTCGGTCGGTCGTGCATTTCTGAGCAGCGCCATGAGCGCGCCACCCGATCCATCTCTCGGCACACTGCGCCGTGTGCAGGCCGGCGTGCTCGAGATCGCTTACTTCGAAAGCGGCCTCGCCGACGGCCCACCAGTGTTCCTGATGCACGGCTTTCCGTACGACGTGCACACCTACGCCGAGGTCGCGCCGATCCTCGCCGCTGCGGGCTGCCGCGTGATCGTGCCGTACCTGCGCGGCTACGGCGAGACGCGATTTCTCGACGACGCCACGCCGCGCTCCGGCGAGCAGGCCGCGCTCGGCGCCGACCTCCTGGCGCTGATGGATGCACTGGCCGTGCCGCGCGCGGTGCTCGCCGGCTACGACTGGGGCGGCCGCGCGGCCTGCGTGGTCGCGGCGCTCTGGCCAGAACGCTGTGCAGGGCTGGTGTC
This sequence comes from Variovorax sp., assembly GCA_004210915.1. Classification (GTDB taxonomy): domain Bacteria; phylum Pseudomonadota; class Gammaproteobacteria; order Burkholderiales; family Burkholderiaceae_C; genus Variovorax. The sequence goes on from SEGS01000014.1 coordinate 19,641, forward strand.
CTTCAACAGCTACAACATCCAGAACATCGCGAAGGCGATGGTGCCCGACACGCCCGCGAACGAGCACAGCCTCTGGTACCAGTACTACTTTCACAGCGAACGCGGCCGCGCGGGCCTGGCGAAGGACCGCCGCGGCGTGACGAAGCTGCTGTGGAAGCTCTGGTCGCCGACCTGGCCCTTCGACGACGCGACCTTCGAGCGCAGCGCCGCGGCCTTCGACAACCCGGACTTCGTCGACGTGGTGATCCAGTCGTACCGGCACCGCTTCGCGCTGGCCGAGGGCGACCCTGCGTATGCGGACATCGAGCGCCGGCTGGCCGCGCAACCCGCGATCACGGTGCCCAGCATCACCTTCGACGGCATCGACGACGGCGTGCGGCCACCGGCGGACGCTTCAGCGCACGCTGCCAAATTCACTGGCCCGCGTTCGCACCACCACGTGCCGGGCGTCGGCCACAACATGCCGCAGGAGGTGCCGCGCACCTTCGCCGATGCGGTGCTCGAACTCGTTCCGAATCTCACACCATGACCGACACACTGCAGACTCTTTCCAAACACCGCTGCTTCGGCGGCGTCCAGAGCTTTCACCAGCACGACTCGCGCGAGATCGGACTGCCGATGCGCTTCTCGATCTTCCTGCCGCCTCAAGCCGGAGCAGGCCCGGTGCCCGCGCTGGTCTACCTCGCGGGCCTGACCTGCAACGAAGAGACCTTCATGGTCAAGGCCGGTGCGCAGCGCTTCGCGGCCGAACACGGCATCGCGCTGATCGCGCCCGACACCAGCCCGCGCGGGGCCGACGTGCCCGGGGAGGCCGAGAACTGGGACTTCGGCGTGGGCGCCGGCTTCTACCTCGATGCGACGCAGGCACCGTGGGCCGCGCACTGGCGCATGGAAAGCTACCTCATGAACGAGCTGCTGCCGCTCGTCACCGGCGCCTTCCCAATCGATGCCGATCGCACTGGCCTCTTCGGCCATTCGATGGGTGGCCATGGCGCGCTCACGCTGGCGCTGCGCCACCCGGGTCGCTTCAAGTCGCTCTCGGCCCTCGCGCCGATCTGCGCGCCGACGCAGTGCCCGTGGGGCCACAAGGCATTCACCGGCTACCTCGGCGCCGACACCAGCGCCTGGATCGAACACGACGCGACCGCTCTCATGCAACACCAGCCCGTCGCGCCCTATCCGCAGGGCATCCTCATCGACCAAGGGCTGGCCGACAAATTCCTGGCTGAACAACTGCATCCCCACCTGTTCGAAGACGCGTGCCGCGCCATCGGCCAGCCGCTCACGCTGCGCCGGCACGAGGGCTACGACCATGGCTACTACTTCATCCAGAGCTTCATGGCCGACCACATCGCGCACCACGCGAAGGCGCTGGCCGCACCATGACACTCGCCGCCGACGCCCGCGTGCGTGACATCGACTTCGCGCAGGGCGAAGCCGCACAGGTAGCGGGCATTTGGCGGCGCGGCTGGGCGGCGGGCCATCCGGATGTGGTGACGGTCGAACCCATCGCGCACTGGCTCGCGCGCGTACAGACAGAGTTCAAGGCGCCCAACGAGGCCGTCGTGATCGAGCGTCGGGACCAGGTGCTCGCCTTCATGGTGATGCACTGCGCCCGCGGCTACGTCGCGCAACTTTTCGTCGAACCGCACCTGCGCGCACAGGGCTTTGGCCGAGAGCTGCTGGCCGAAGCGTCGGTCCGCATGCCCAACGGCTGGCGCCTGCATGTCGCGACGGCGAACCTCCAGGCACAGCGCTTCTACGACCACCTCGGCCTTGCGCGCGGCAGCATCGACCGCCACCCCACCACCGGCCGCGAACGCGTGGCCTACCACTGGCACCCTGCATCGTCATGACCGCCTTCGTCGAGAGCCTGCACGAAGTGTTCGAGCGCTTTGGCCGCATCCAGACCAGGCGCATGTTCGGTGGCCATGGCATCTACCACGAGCAGCGCATGATCGGCCTCGTGATCGGCAGCACGCTGTACCTCAAGGCCGATGCAGAAAGCGTCGCGCACTTCGAGCGCCTGCAGTTGCCCGCCTTCACGTACACGCGCGATGGGAAGGCGATGCAGATGTCGTACCGGCAGGCGCCGGCCGAGTTGTTCGAAGACCGCGAGGAAGCTGCGTTGTGGGGACAGCGCGCTTACGAGGCCGCACTGCGTTCCGGCCAGCCACCGAAGGCGCGCAAGACGCCTGCTGCCAAAACGCGCAAGGCAACCCCAAAGACCGCGAAGACTGCGAACAGCCCGAAGAAAGCCCCTCGTTGAACACACCGCTGCTGCCCCCGCTTCCAGAGAAGGAAGCCATCGCCTTGCTCGAACCCTTCGAGGGCCTCGAACTGCGGGACATCGTCGTGGTCGTCACCGCGCAGGATGCCGAACGCGCCGCCGTCGCATTGCTTGCAGCGGGTGTGGTCGGCTTCGACACCGAGTCCAAACCCACGTTCGCCAGAAACGAAGTGAACACCGGCCCGCACGTGGTGCAGTTCTCGACCCGGCAAACCGCGTGGCTCTTCCAGTTGCACCGCACCGAATGCAACGTGGCACTGGCTGACCTGATCGCCTCTCCCGCGCTCGTCAAGGTCGGATTCGGCCTCTCGAATGACCTCACGCTGTTGCGCAGCCGGCTGGGCGTCGAGCCCCAGGCGCTGATCGATATCGACACCGAGTTCCGCCGCCGCGGCTATCGCAAATCGGTTGGCGTGAAGGCGGCCGTGGCGCTGATCTTCGACCGGCGCTTCGTGAAGTCGCGCAAGGCGACCACGTCGAACTGGGCCAACAAGCAGTTGACCGATGCGCAAATTCGTTATGCCGCCAACGATGCGTATGCATCGATCTGCGTCTATGACGCCCTCGCAGTCGGGCGATAAGATCCCGGCGACCATGGCCCGACCCGCCCTCGAATTCCAACCCGATATCCCATCTTCCGTCGCGCCCGCCGACCGCCGCAGTTCGCCGGACCGCGTGGCCGACGCCATCACGCGCGGCATCCTTCGGCGGCACTACGTGGTCGGCCAGCGGCTGATCGAGAACGACCTGACGGAGCAACTCGGCGTGAGCCGCAGCACGGTGCGAGAAGCGTTGAAGATTCTTGCTGCGAGCGGCGTCGTCGAGATCGTGCCGCACCGCGGCGCACTGGTGCGGGCGCTCAGCCTCGCCGATGCGCGCGACCTTCTTTCGGTTCTTGAAGTCCTGATCGGACTGGCCGCACGGCAAGCGGCCGAACGCATCAACGAGGGAAACAACCGCGCGGTCTTCAAGGCTGCGGCAGAGGCGTTGATCTCGCCGCGCCCCACGGACCAGCTCGACCGCATCCTCGACGAGCGCGCGAAGTTCTACCAGGTCATCTTCGACATGGCCGACAACCGCGAACTCAACCGGGCACTACCGCTGCCGCGGGCGCACCTGCTGCGCACGCAGTTCTACGGCTTCCTGTCCAAATCGGACCTCACGGCGATGGTGACGGAATACCACCACATCACCGTCGCGATTCTCGAAGGCGATGCGGCTGCCGCCGAACGCCATTCACGCCGGCACATCCAGAAGACCGGCGAACGCTCACTGCCACATCTGCGCTGAAACCGTGCCAGTTCAGGCGGCCCGGGCCTGGACCGGGGGCGGACTCGCAAGGCGCTGCCGCAGTTCGGCACGCTCTGCAGCCACCTTCTCCGCGTGCGCCTGGCGAACATGGCCATAGCCCCGAATCTTTTCAGGCAGCGAAGCGAGTGCGATGGCATCGGATGCATGCCCGGGATCGCTGCATGCGAGCACGACCTGGAGGTCGGCTTCGTAGTCACTCAGCAGCTTGTGCGCCAGCACACGCTCGGCATTGTGGCGGAAGGGATCGAGCCAGGATCCCCGCAGGCCACGCAGCGACTGCAGCACCTTCATCGCCGGAAATATCCACCCGCCAACTTCGCGCTTGCGCAGCGCGCCGGTCGCGGCATCGCGCTGCACGAAAGGCCAGGCGCCGAGGTTGAGTTGCACCTTGTAGTCGCCCTCGAACTGCGACGCCAGCCCCTTGCGAAACGCAGGGTCCGTGTAGAGCCGCGCGACTTCGAACTCGTCCTTGTCCGCAAGCAGCTTGTAGTAGCCCCGCGCCACTGCCTTGGCCAGTCGCCCGTCTGCACCCAGGTGCCTGTCCGTCTCCTCCACGCGTTGGACCATGGCACGGTACCGCGCGGCCAAGGACTCGTTCTGGTAGGCCACAAGGCGGTGGCTGCGATCTGCAACGATGTCCTCGACGCGCTCCAGCCTTCGCGGCGCAAACTGGATGACCTGCGCGCCGTCGGCGCTGGCACCCGTAGCGCCAACACCGGCTTCGCGCTCGACAGCTGCCGGATCGACCGCCATGCGCCGGCCCCACTCGAAGCACGTGCGGTTGAACTCGACCTGCACGCCGTTGAGTTCGATCGCCTGCCCGATCGCCCCAAGGCCGACCGGCACGAGCCCCTGTTGCCAGGCATGGCCGAGCATGAACATGTTGATGGCGATCGCGTCGCCCATCAACGCGGTCGCGATGCGACTGGCCGCCAGCGCGGAGACTCGGTCGCCCGTCTTGCGACCGAGACGGCCGAGCAACCCGTCGGTGTCGGCCTGCCAGTCGGGCATCTTGGGAAATTCGGCTGTGGGGTTGATGGCGGTGTTGACCACTGCATGACTGCGGCCGGCCTGCAGCTTGTCAACGGCCTCATCACCGGAAGCGACGATGAGATCGCATCCGATCAACAGGTCGACCTCACCTCTGCCGAGACGCGCACTGCGCAAGGCCTCGCCGGCCGGCGCAAAGCGCAGATGCGACATCACTGCGCCGTACTTCTGGGCCATGCCCGTCACGTCGAGCACGCTGGTCGCGCGACCGTCGAGATGGGCCGCCATGCCCAGCACCGCGCCGATGGTGACGATGCCGCTTCCGCCGATGCCGGCAATGAGAATGCCGTAACCACCCGCCGTGTCCGGCAGCGTCGGCATCGGCAGCGCCCCCCACGCGTGCGGCGCGGTCAACACGGCGGGCGCGTGGCGCTTCAGCTTGCCGCCGCGCACGGTGACGAAGCTGGGACAAAAGCCTTCGATGCAGGAGAAATCCTTGTTGCAGCTCGATTGATTGATCTTGCGCTTGCGGCCGAGTTCGGTCTCCAGCGGCTCGACGGACATGCAGTTGGACTTCACACCGCAGTCGCCACAGCCTTCGCACACCTCGGCATGAATGATCGTGCGGCGCGCAACGTCCAGCGACGGGTCCCGCTTGCGCATGCGCCGCCGCTCGGTGGCGCAGACCTGGTCATAGACAAGGAACGACACGCCTTCAAACTCGCGCAACTCGCGCTGCACCGCGTCGAGCTCTGTGCGGGGATGCACCGCGATGCCGGCAGGCAGGCGAATATCGTCGTAGCGCGAAACGTCGTCGGCCACCACGACCACGCGGCCCACGCCTTCGGCGAGCGCGATGTCGATGGCCCGCGGCACGGTGAGGTCGCCGTCAACCTTTTGCCCGCCGGTCATCGATACGTAGCCGTTGAAAAGCAGTTTGTACGTGACCTGAACCTTTGCGGCGACTGCCTGCCTCAGCGCGAGGCTGCCAGAGTGAAAAAAGGTGCCGTCGCCGATGTTCACGAACACATGCTTCTCGTCGGTGAAGCCCGTTTGGCCCACCCAGAACATGCCCTCGGCGCCCATGTGCGTGACGGTGCTGGTGCTGTCGGCGCGGATCCACATGGCCATGCCGTGGCAACCGATGCCCGCCATCGTCCGGCTGCCCTCGGGAACGACGGTCGAGCTGTTGTGCGGGCAGCCGGAGCAGAAGTTCGGTGTGCGCAGCAAGCCCGCGACGGCGTCCGTCACAGCGGGCGATGCGGGCGGGTACGCGTCGACCGACCCGGTAAGTCCGGCAATGGTTCGCGCGATGATCTGGGGGTTGAGTTCGCCCGCCAGCGGCAGCAAGGTCACGCCTTGCGGCGCGCGGCGCGCAGCCATCGGGTTGGCCTTGCCCCAGACCTTGACGTGCGCGCCTGCGGCATCGTCCTGCAGGATGGCCTTGATCTGCTCTTCGAGAAACGGGCGCTTCTCTTCCACCACAAGGATCTGGTCAAGCCCTTCGACGAAGCGGCCGACGATCTCGGGGTCGACGGGCCAACTCATGCCAATCTTCAGCAGGCGGATGCCGGCGCGCTCTGCAGCCGCATCGTCGAGCCCGAGTGCAAGCAATGCGCTGCGCACATCGGTCCAGCTCTTGCCAGCCGACACGATTCCCAAGCGCGGGGCGGTGGGCGAAAGCAGGATGCGATTGAGCCCGTTAGCGCGGGCGTACGCCAGTGCGGCCGGCAACTTGTGCTCGTAGAGGCGCGCTTCCATTTCGAGCGGCGGCTCGTTCGGGCGGATGTGCAGCCCGCCTGCCGGTATTTCTGTCGGCAACGGCGGTGAGGTCACCATCGCGCGCGATGGCCCGACCTCGACCAGCGACGTGGTCTCGACCACGTCCGTCACGAGCTTGATCGACACCCAACACGCGGAATAGCGGCTCATCGCAATGCCGTGCAGGCCGAAGTCCAGGATCTCTTGCGTGCTCGACGGGTACAGGATCGGCATGCCCGCGGCCTTGAGCTGCATGTCGGACTGCCCGGCACGCGAGGACGACTTGGCCGCGTGATCGTCGCCAACGAGCGCAATGACGCCACCGTTCGGTGCGGTGCCGGCAGTGTTGGCATGCTGGAAAGCATCGCCGCTTCGGTCGACGCCCGGGCTCTTGCCGTACCAGATGCCGAAGACGCCGTCGACTTTCGAACCCGGATACAGGTTGACGTATTGCGTTCCCCACACCGCCGTGGCGGCGAGATCTTCGTTCACGCCGGGTTGAAAGCGGATGTTGAGCGCCTCGAGTTTGGGCGCGATGCGCCACAGCTCGCGATCGAAGCCCCCGAGCGGTGAGCCCCGATAACCCGAGATGAAGCCGCCGGTGTGAAGCCCTGCGCGCTCGTCACGCCAGCGCTGCTCCATCGGCAGGCGTGCCAGCACCTGCGTGCCGGACATCAGGACGCTGCCTTCGCGAAGGTCATAGCGGTCTTCCAGCGTGACCTGCCGCTCGGATGCCTCAACCGGCGCCGTTGGCGCAGCCTCTGTCGTCGCATCGTTCATGGTCTTGTCTCAATTTATTGTCAGACAATCTTATAGCGCACATCGACGTAGTTAGCTGATTTTCACTTGGCGTAACAACCCTTATTGACAGGTCAATGCGCTGAATCCAGCATTCGATTGCCTGACAATTTGTTGGGTGCCGCCAGACATCAAAGGAGACTACGATGACCCGAACACGCTCCGGACTGCCACTGCCTTGCCCACGGCGGCGGCGTTTCCTGGCACAGGCGGCGGCCATGGCAGGACCAGCGCTGGTGGGGTTTCCGGCCTGGTCGCAAGGTCAAAGCAACCCGGTAAAGCTGGTCGTCGGCTATCCACCCGGGGGCATCACCGACACCATCGGCCGGCTCATGGCAGACAAGCTCAAGGACGAGCTCAAGCGCCCGGTCATCGTGGAAAACCGCCCCGGCGCGGGCGGTCGCGTGGGCGCGGCGTCATTCAGGCGCCTGGCACCGGACGGCGAGTGGCTGATGCTTGGCACCGACTCGCTCATGGTGCATGCGCCGCTGGTGTTCCGCAGCCTGCCCTTCGACGTACAGCAGGACTTCACGCCGGTGTCGCAGGTGGCCGAGTTCCCCTACGCATGGGCCACCGGCACGGTGCCGCGCGTCGCCGACTTCGCACAGTACGTTGCCTGGATCAAGGCAAATCCCTCGAAGGCTGCATTCGGCCATCCGGCGCCGGGCAGTGCGCCGCACTTCTTCGGCCTGATGCTCGGCGAGAAAATCGGCGTGCCGATGACGCCTGTTCCTTACCAGGGCGGCGCGCCGATGCTCGCCGCTGTGGCCGGCGGCCAGGTGTCGGCGGGAATGAACGCCGTTGCGTCCGACATGCTCGAGATGCACCGCTCGGGCCGCACCCGCATCGTCGCTGTCACAGGGGACAAGCGCGTCGCCCAGTTGCCCGATGTGCCCAGCATCGTCGAGCTGGGCTACCCGTCGGTGCCGCGGGGATGGGCGGCCCTGTACTTGCCAGCCAAGGCGCCGCGCGTCGTTGGCGAACAGTACGCCGCTGCGGTCACCGCGGTCCTGGCCAGGCCCGAGGTGCAGGAGCGTCTCGCAAGGTTCGGGCTCGACGCGCGCGGCAGCACGCCGGCCGCGCTCTCGGCGCTGATGAAGGCCGATGCCGCGGCCTGGACGCCGATCATTGAAGCCTCCGGGTTCAAGCTGGACGCTTGAGGGCACGATGCAAATTCGCTTCGACACGGCGATCAGCGCGGACGACGAACGCGCGGCGCTGACGCACCTCGAACAAGCCGAACGCGAGGCAGCCAACATACCCAGCTCGCACGGTGATGACGACGCATCCCCGATTCGAACCATCGGGGTGCTGGGTGCCGGCACGATGGGCACTGGCATCGCCCTCAACTTCCTGAATGCCGGCATGCCCGTGATGCTGGTCGACAACTCACCCAAGGCTCTGGCTCGCGGGCTCGGGATGATCCGTGCTGTTCTGCAAGGCGCCGTTGACAAGGGCCGGATCGACAAGCCGGAGCGGGTGCGACGCGAGTCGCTGCTCAGCGCCACGCTCGACGATCAGGCGCTGGTCGAAGCTGATCTTGTGATCGAGGCGGTGTTCGAGGACATGGCGCTGAAGCGGCAAGTCTGCGCCCGGCTCGGCATGCTGTGCCGCCCTGGCGCCATCCTCGCTACCAATACCTCGACGCTCGATGTCGACGCGCTGGCTCTGGAGAGCGGCCGGCCAGAACGCTTCGTGGGAATGCATTTCTTCAGCCCCGCACATGTCATGCGGCTGCTTGAAGTGGTGCGCGGCGCGAAGACCGCCTCCGACGTGATCGGCAGCGTGATGGCGTTGGCACAACGCATCGGCAAGGTCGCCGTCGTCAGCGGGGTGTGCTACGGCTTCATCGGCAACCGGATGGCCGAGGTCTACATGCGGGAAGCCGAGTTCATGCTGATGGAAGGCATTGCGCCGTCCCGCATCGACGGTGCGGTCGAGCGGCTCGGCATGGCGATGGGACCGTGTCGCATGCTTGACATGGCAGGCATCGACGTGGGCGTCAGAACCGTCATCGAACGCGGCAAGAGTGGGGGTCTGCCCGACGACCCGTCCTATCGCGCGGTAGTGCGCAAGCTTTTCGCGCTCGGTCGCCACGGCCAGAAGACCGGCCTGGGCTACTACCGCTACGAGGGGCGCACGGCGGTAGATGAACCCGCCACGATGGAGATCGCCGCGACGCTCGCGCGCGAACACGCCATCGCACCAACGCCCCACCTCGACGACGACGACATCGCGCGACGCCTGTTGTTGCCGCTCATCAATGAAGGCATGCGCATCCTGACCGAGGGCATTGCAATGCGTCCCGGCGACATCGACGTCGTGTGGACCTCCGGCTACGGGTTTCCGCGCGCCCGCGGCGGGCCGATGTACATGGCGCGCTCACTGGGCCTCGACCGGGTGCGCGCGGATCTGCAGCACTACGCCAACACGCGGGGCGACGCGCACGGCTACTGGGCGCCGTCCTTTTCCTGACAGTTCTCTTCTTCCTACCAAGGCAATCGATGTTCGAGTACTCCCCCAAGGTCCTGGCGCTTAGCGAGCGGCTTCATGCATTCATGGACGCACACGTCTACCCGAACGAAAAACGTTTCTATCAGGAGGCAGAAACGCTCGGTCCGTGGTCCGTCTATCCGGTCGTCGATGAACTCAAACCGAAGGCGCGTGACGCGGGTCTGTGGAACCTGTTTCTGCCGGCATCGTCGCATGGCGCGGGCCTGAGCAACTACGAGTACGCCCCGCTGTGCGAGATCATGGGAAGGTCGCACCTGGCACCGGAGTTGTTCAACTGCTCGGCACCTGACACCGGCAACATGGAAGTGCTGGCTCGCTACGGCACGCCCGCGCAGCAACAGCGCTGGCTCAGGCCCTTGCTTGACGGCGAGATCCGGTCCTGCTTCGCGATGACCGAGCCGGCAGTCGCTTCGAGCGACGCCACCAACATTGAATCTTCCATCGTGCGCGACGGCGACCACTACGTCATCAACGGCCACAAGTGGTACACGACCAACGCGACCGATCCTCGCTGCAAGATCTGCATCTTCATGGGCAAGACCGACCCGGACAACCCGGACCGGCACGGGCAGCAGTCGATGATCCTTGTGCCGATGGACGCACCCGGCGTGAAAGTGCTGCGGCCGATCGCGGTGTTCGGCTTTTATGGCGTGCCCGACCGCGCGTCCGAAGTGCTCTTCGAGAACGTGCGGGTGCCGGTCGAGAACATGCTGCTAGGCGAAGGCCGCGGCTTCGAGATCGCCCAGGGCCGGCTCGGGCCAGGGCGCATCCACCACTGCATGCGGCTCATCGGCCTGGCGGAACGCGCGCTCCAGACCATGTGCGAGCGCGGCCTGGCGCGCGTTGCGTTCGGCAAACGCGTTGCGGACCAGGGCGTGACGCTCGAACGCATTGCCGAATCGCGCATCCTCATCGAGCAGGCGCGCCTGCTCACGCTGAAGGCCGCGCACATGATGGACACGGTGGGCAACAAGGGCGCCAAAGCCGAGATCGCGATGATCAAGGTGGCCGCGCCGAACATGGCCTGCAAGGTGATCGATTGGGCCATCCAGGCCTACGGCGGCGGTGGCACCAACAACGACGTGGGTCTGGCGAGCGCCTATGCGTCGGCACGGCTGTTGCGGTTGGCCGATGGGCCCGACGAAGTGCACCGCAACCAGATCGCGCGGCTCGAACTCGCCCGATATGCGCACAAGGGTGCGGCCGCGCCAAGGCGCGGTGCGATCGCGCCTGGCCTCAGCGAGCGGACCGCCGCATAGGTCCCGGGCTGAGCACGCTCCAACTCTCTCTACTCACTACAACGTAACCACGCAAGGAGACATCTCATGAGCACACGTCGTCAATTTATCGGGGCCACGATGGCCGGAAGCATTGCCGCCATCGTTCCCGGAGCCGCGACCTGGGCCCAGGCTGCGGGCGCCAAAGGTGCACGCTTTGTCGTGGGCTTCGCGCCGGGCGGCGGAACGGACACCATCGCACGCATGGTGGCGGATTCGGTGCGTGCGGCCTACCCGGAAGGCTTGATCGTCGAAAACAAACCCGGCGCGTCGAGCCGCATCGCCGTTGATTTCGTCAAGGCGGCGGCGCCGGACGGCCAGACGATGCTCATCACGCCCGACTTCGCGCTGACCGTTTATCCGCACAGTTTTCGAAAGCTGAGCTACGACCCGCTGAAGGATCTGATTCCTGTTGCCACGGTTGCACTTGCCGGCATCGCGCTGTGCGCAGGTCCGTCTGTGCCCGAGAGCGTGAAGAATGCGTCCGACTACATCGAGTGGTGCCGCGCCGATCCCAAGCGCGCAACTTTCGGTTCGCCCGGTGCCGGCTCTTCATTTCACTTCGCCGGGATCATGATGGGTCGCGCCAAGGGCGTGGAGATGCAGCATGTGGGCTACAAGGGCGGTGCGCCAGCATTGCAGGACGTGATGGGCGGGCAAATCCCGGTCAACGTCTGCGCGGTGGGCGAGGCCATCCCGTTCCTGCAGAGCGGCAGGTTGCGCGTGCTGGGCACGTTCGGCACGAAGCGCGATCCGTTCGCTCCCGAGGCACCGACGATGGTGGAGTCGGGGTTCAAAGATGTCGTCGCCGAAGCGTGGATCGGCGCGCTCATGCCGGCGAAGACCCCGCAGGAGGTGGTGGCCAAGGCCGCCGCCGCGTTGAACCAGGCCACTGCCAGCGGCGTGCTCACCGAGCGGCTCGGAAAATATGGAATGAAGCCGCTGACCAACACACCCGAGCAGTTCGCGCTGCTGCTGAAATCGGACATCGAACGCTGGGGACCGGTCGTCAAGGCGTCCGGGTTCACTGCCGAAGATTGAATCACCCACAAGCGTTGCAGCCCTCGCGGTGCTCGAACCAGGATCGTCGACTCGAGCACCGCGACACATTTCACATCTCCGTCATTTCTTGCGCCGCCGCCTCCTTCATATGTAGTCTTTTGTTTCACAATCCGCCCACTGCGATGCATACCGACGTCGCATCAGGGAGTGAGACAAATGAAAAAAGCACGAACAGCATCGGCGCGCGTGATCGGCGGCGTTGCACTGGCTCTGGCGTTGACCACCACCGCCGTTGCAGCCCCCACCGCCACCAGGTTCGACAACACCGCCAAGGTCGAGGCCACGACGCTCACGCTCAACGGCGCAGGCACGCGCTTCAAGAATGTCTTCCGCGTGTACGACGTGGCGCTGTACACACAGCAAAAGGTGTCGACGCGCGAAGACCTGCTCGCCTTGCCCGGTCCCAAGCGCATCGACGTGACCGCGCTGCGCGAGCTCAACACGACCGACATCGGTCTGGCCTTCGTGCAGGGCATGCGCGCCAACGCGACCAAAGAGCAGACGACGCGCCAGCTGACGTCGATGTCGCGGCTGATCGAGCTCTTTTCGACGCGCGCCAAGCTGATGCCTGGCGACCACATCGGCATGCAGTACACGCCGGGCAAAGGCACGACCTTCTTCGTCATGGGCGAGCCGCAGGGCGCACCCGTCGGCGATGCCGAGTTCTTCAACATGGTGTTGAGCATCTGGGTCGGGCATTCGCCGGCACAGCCGATGCTCAAGGACGCGCTGCTCGGGCAATAGCGCCCCGCCTTCAATCAGGATGCGCGTCAGGCAGCAAGGCCGCCGCCCCGGCACAATGGCCGACTGACTTGCCCGGCTGGCCCACCTGGCCGGGCGCCCTTCCTGAAAGAGACCATGCGCAGCACAACCCCCAGCGACAAAAAAAGTGACTTCGGCCTGATCGGCCTCGCCGTCATGGGCCAGAACCTGGTGTTGAACGTCGAGAGCCGCGGCTTCCAGGTCAGCGTCTACAACCGCACGACGGCGACCACCGACGCGTTCGTCGCGAAGCATCCGGGCAAGCAGCTGATCGGATGCAACACGCTCGAAGCCTTCGTGCAGAGCCTCGCACGCCCTCGCAAGATCCAGATCATGGTGAAGGCCGGCGCGCCGGTCGACGCGGTGATCGAGCAGCTCATCCCGCTGCTCGAGAAGGACGACATCGTCATCGACGGCGGCAACAGCCTCTACACCGACACCGAGCGCCGCGACGCGTACTTGGCCAGCAAAGGCCTGCGCTTCATCGGCGCGGGTGTGTCGGGAGGCGAAGAAGGCGCGCGCAAGGGGCCGGCGATCATGCCGGGCGGCCCGGCTTCGACCTGGGAAGTGATGAAGCCGATCTTCGAGAGCATCGCGGCGAAGGTCGACGGCCAGCCCTGCGTGATCCACATCGGCCCGGGAGGCGCAGGCCACTACGTGAAGATGATCCACAACGGCATCGAGTACGGCGACATGCAGCTCATCTGCGAGGCCTACAGCCTGTTCAAGGCCGCAGGATTCACGACCGACGAGATGGCTGCGATCTTCAACGAGTGGAACGAGGGCGAGTTGCAGAGCTACCTGATCCAGATCACCGGCAAGGCGCTGGAACAGAAGGATCCGGAAACGGGCCAGCCGATCGTCGAGCTGATCCTCGACAAGGCCGGCCAGAAGGGCACGGGCCAATGGACGCTGCTGAACGCAGCGGAGAACGCGGTGGTGATCAGTACCATCAACGCCGCGGTCGAGGCGCGCGTGCTGTCGTCGCAGAAGAAGCAGCGCGTGGTCGCGAGCCAGCAGTTGCAGGGCCCGACCGCCGACCTGAGCGCCGCGAAGCAGGAACTCGTCGCCAAGGTGCACGACGCGCTCTACGCCTCGAAAGTGATCAGCTACACGCAAGGCTTCGATCTCATCAAGACGATGGGCGAGAAGAAGCAATGGGGCCTGGACTTCGGCGGCATCGCGTCGATCTGGCGCGGCGGCTGCATCATCCGCGCGCGCTTTCTGAACCGCATCACCGACGCCTATCGCACCGACCCCGCGCTGGTGAACCTCATGCTCGCGCCCTTCTTCAAGGAGCTGCTCAACCGCACGCAGCAGAACTGGCGCGAAGTGGTGGCGCTCGCGGTGAGCAACGGCATCCCGGTGCCGGCCTTCAGCGCGTCGCTGGCTTACTACGACAGCTACCGTTCGGCACGGCTGCCCGCGAACCTGCTGCAGGCGCAGCGCGACTTCTTCGGTGCGCACACCTACGAGCGCACGGACAAACCCGAAGGACAGTTCTTCCACACGGAATGGCCTGAAGTCATCGGCTGAACAGAAGCGCGCCGAGGAGTAACCGGTGCGTCTGATCGAGCACACACGTCTCGCAGGCGGCAGGCGCTACCAGGCCGTGCGCATCACGCCTTGCTCTGCCGCGATCCAGTCGCGTACGGGCACCGGGATGTCGCCTGCGGGCAGCGGCAGGCCCATGGCCGCGTAGGAATCGGTGTTGGGCACGAGGCCATTGCGCCCGACGGCTGCACCCTTCACGTAGCCGGCCGCGCAGACCTTGTCGCCCTTGACGAACTCGAAACGCATGTAGTTCCAGTGGGTGTCGGCCGCGTCGAGCCGAAAACGCAGCGTGTACTGCTCGAAGGGTTGCAGCCCTCGGCGATAGCTGATGAGCGAGCCGCCAGCCATCGGCCGCCAACCGCGCTGAAACATGGTGCGCGCGAATCCGATGCGCACGAAGTACTCGATGAGCATCAGGTCGATGATCGTCAGGTAGCGGCCATTGTTCATGTGGCCGTTCAGATCAAGGTCGTTCGGCAACACGCGCAGGTGTCGCTCCAGCGTGTCGCTGGGCGTCAAGCGCGGGGCGCGCCAGGCGCGCAGCAGGGTCATCAAAAGGCGCAGATAGAGATTCATGACGAAGCTAAAATTGGTTCAGTTTTGAACATTGTAGTTCAATATTGAACCAACTGCAGATTTCCGCATGACCACCAAAGCACACTCTTCTCCGCACGGCACGCTCGCCTGGCTCGCTTGCGTGCGCGCCTACAACCTCTGCGAAGCGGTGATGACCGCGCGGCTGGCCGAGCTGGGCCTGCGCGTCGGGGAGCACGAGGTGCTGGCCACGATCGCGACCACGCCGGGCATCACGCAGCAAGCGCTGGCGGCGCGCTGCTTCGTGGCCAAGAGCGGCGTGAGCATGCTCATCGCGCAGATGGAAGCGCGCGGCTGGGTGCTGCGCGAAAGCGACGGCGCCGACGCGCGCGTCAAGCGCCTGTCGCTGACGCCCGAAGGGTTGGCGATCGCGCAGCGCACGCTGGCGGTGCAAGCCGACGTGATCCGCGCGATGGTCGGCGGCGCCAGCGAAGCTGATCTGGCGACCGTGGCGCGCGTGATGGACACCGCCTCCGAGGCGCTGGAAGCAATGCGCGCTGCGCCACCGCCCGAAACAACCCGCGCGCGATCAGGCAAGGCGAAGTGAAGCTGATTCGTCCGCTCTTTATGGTTGCTTGATGCGCGGCCAGGACGTTCGCTGCAGGCCTTTTTTTCTTAAAGCCACGCCTTCACTTCGGCCAGCAGCGCGTCGCGCGCCGCGGTGGCGTCCACCGCCAGAACACCTGCTTCGCCGACCGGTGATTCGAGCGTCGCGAACTGGTTGGCCACCAGGCTGGCGGGGAACATGTGCTCGGTGCGCGAGGCGACGCGGCGCTGCGCTTCTTCGGGCGTGAGTGCCATGAAGACAAAGCGCAGATCGGGCACCGCCGCGCGCAGCCGGTCGCGGTAGGCGCGCTTGAGCGCCGAGCACGTCAGCACCGCGCCTTGCGCATGGCCGGCCAGCTGCGCGCCCAGCGTGTCGAGCCAGCCGGCGCGGTCGGCATCGGTCAACGGGATGCCGGCGCTCATCTTCCCGACGTTGGCCGGCGGATGAAAGTCGTCACCCTCGATCAGCGGCAAGGCCAGCATATCGGCCAGCGCCGCGCCAAGGCTGCTCTTGCCGCAGCCCGACACACCCATTACTACACACCACACCGGTGCGGCACGGCCGGAGACGTAAAGCTCGTTCATGGCGCCGATTGTGCTTGGACTGTCCTTATGATGGCCCACCCTGTGATCTGAAGTAACCAACCGTGTCCTTGGCGCCTGCCGACCACAAATTTATCTGGCTCGATTTTGTGCGTGGCCTCAGTGCGATCGCGGTGTGCGCCAGCCACCTGCGCGCGGCAATCATCGTCGACTATTCAAAGCTGGACAGCGGCGCCTCCGTGCTGCAGCAGATCTTCTACATCACCACAGGCTTCGGCCATCAGGCTGTGATGGTGTTCTTCGTGCTCAGCGGATTCTTCGTCGGCGGCTCGGTGCTGCGCAGCGGCCAGGACTTCAGCGCCCGGCGCTACGCGCTGGCCCGGCTGACCCGGCTTTGGGTGGTGCTGCTGCCGGCGTTGCTGCTGACAGCATTGGTCGACCGCATCCTGGCCAGCCATGCGCCTGAAGTGCTCAGCGGCGCCTACTACCCGGTCTGGAACTCGGGCCCGGCATCCGGCGCCACCTACTCGTCAGGCTGGCCCACGCTGCTGGGCAACCTGGTGTTCGTGCAAACCATCCTGACGCCGGTGTTCGGCACCAACGGGCCGCTGTGGAGTTTGGCCAACGAGTTCTGGTACTACGTTTTGTTCCCGCTCGGCACGGTCGCGCTGGGCTGGTCGGTCGGCAAGGGCACCGGCGCATGGGTCGCGCGGGGCGTGGCCGCCGTGCTGGCCGTGGCGATCCTGGCCTGGCTTCCCCGCGACATCCGGATGGCGTACCCGATCTGGCTGCTCGGGCTGGTGGTCTACTTCACCGGCAGCCGCCTGTCGACGCGCTCGCGCCACATCGCGATGGCGGTCGGCCTGGCGGCTTTTGCGTTCGCGCTCGGTTACAGCAAGTCGAACGGTCTGCAGGCACGGCTGATGCTGCCGGTCGACCTCACTATCGGTGTCTGCTTCTGCCTGCTGTGCGTCGCACTGGCCAACCTGCCGGCGCCGAAGACGATGCAGTCCGGGTTCACGCGGTTCAGCCATGGCATCTCGGCTTTCTCGTACTCGCTCTACCTGGCGCATTTCCCGATCGTGATGGTGATCGGCGCGCTGGTCTACGGCAATGCACGGCTGCAGCCGAGCGCCACCGGCCTGTTGCACTTCACCGGATGGATGGTGCTGCTGCTGGCTGTCGGCGCCGCTTTCTGGTGGCTGTTCGAGCGCAAGACCGACAGCGTGCGCCACTTCATCAGCCGCCGCGTCGCAGCGCGATAGCTAGAACAGACTGCCCTGCCCCGCCGCCCCGGCCGGCCGAAACCGGGTGAGATCGAGCGCGACGCGTTCGCGGTTGAAACCGATGCGGTTCGTCGCGTTCTCGAAGCGCTGGCGAATCAGGTCGGCCCACAGCCCGCTGCCTTTCATGCGCGTGGCGAAGTCGGCGTCGTAGTCCTTGCCACCGCGCATGTCACGGACGCGCGCCATGATTCGCGCCGCGCGCTCCGGGTAGTGCAGTTCCAGCCATTGCTGAAAGAGCGGTGCCACCTCCCACGGCAGCCGCAGCACCGTGTAGAAGGCGCTGCGTGCGCCGGCCTCCCAGGCGGCTTCGAGCACCTGCTCCATGTCTTCGTTGACGAAGGGGATCTGCGGCGCGACGCTCACGCCGACGGGCACGCCCGCATCAACCAGCGTGCGGATGGTGCGCAGCCGCCGGTGCGGCGCAGCGGCGCGTGGCTCCAGCTTGCGCGCCAGCTCACCGTCGAGCGTGGTGATGGTGATGTAGACGGCGGCCAGCCTGTCGGCCGCCATCGGCGCGAGGAGATCGAGGTCGCGCTCGACCGCGCTCGACTTCGTGACCAACCCGAACGGGTGCCGCGTGTCCTTGAACACCTCGATGACCGAGCGCGTGAGCCGCAGTTCGCGCTCCAGCGGCTGATAGCAATCGGTGGCGGTGCCGATGGCGATGTGGCTCGGCCGGTAGCTCTTGCGGCCGAGTTCGGCACGCAGCACTTCGGCGATGTTGCGCTTGGCGATCAGTTTGGTCTCGAAGTCGAGCCCCGGCGACAGATTGAGGTAGCTGTGCGTCGGCCGCGCAAAGCAATAGATGCAGCCGTGCTCGCAGCCGCGGTACGGGTTGATCGATTGATCAAAAGGGATGTCAGGCGACTCATTGCCGTTGATCACCGATTTGGCGTCTTCGAAGCGCACCTCGGTCGCGATGGGCGCGGGCGGCTCGCCGTGTTCCTGCTCGAGCGTGCCCCAGCCGTCGTCCCAGGTTTCGCGCGTGTCGCGCTCGAAGCGATGCGCCAACCGCGTGGCAGCGCCGCGGCCCTTGAGGGCAGACAGGGGGATGAAGGCTTCGGACATGGCGAGCAATCTGAAAACTGTATTTTTATACAGTATTTCATCCGCTGCTGGATACCGTGGATTTCTGTGGATGGGATTGCGGGACCGTTGTCTTCGGTGCGTCCGCCCGGCATGCGCTGCGTGCGCGGCCAGCCCGCTGTGCCGGCCGCTTCGCGGCTTCCCTGCAGTGCTCACGCAGTCGGGCCGTCGCAGAACTCGCTGCGTTCACTTCGTTCACTGCGCTCAAACAGCTGCGACGAGTCAGTCTACGAAGCGCGTGTCCTTCGGCACGCGCGCCCGACCGCGCTGCGCGCTTCGGCGGCACAGAGGGCTGGCCGCGCACACAGCGCATGCCGGGCTCGGGGATGCGGAGAGTTCTCTCCCTCTTTTGTCTCGCTCCCTCTCCCTCTGGGAGAGGGCAGGGGTGAGGGCCCGGACGCACAACGATCGCGCCCAGCGTCGGCGGGCGGCAAACCTGGGGGCGAGCGTCAGCCTGCGGCGAGCACCGCAGCGAAAGACGGATCAGGGCCGCAGTTGTTTGAGCGAAGCGAGTTCTGCGGACCCCGTCTTTCGTGAGGAGCAGCAGCGAAGTCCGAAGGACCGCAGGCGCCAGCCGCCCGCAGGCTTGCCGCCCGCCGGCGCGCGCCCTCCCGGCGACGCGCTCAAAGACCCACGAAGCGCACGTGCAGGTCAGAGAAAGCCAAGGTTCGAGAGCAATCCGAACCGTCAGAACTCCGCGTCCAACTCATCGATCTCATCCGGCTCCTGCTTCGCCGCAGCCACCCATTCCTTCATTGCCGGCAACTCCATCACGCGCTTGCAATAGGCCGTGCAGGCGCTGTCGAGCGGCACGTCGTAGCTGAGGAAGCGCGTGACGACAGGCGCATACATCGCGTCGGCAATGCAGGGTTGTTTGCCGAACAGGTAGGGCCCGCCATAGGACTTGAGGCACTCGTGCCAGATGGCGATCACGCGGTCGATGTCGGTTTGCGCGCGCGACCAGATCTTGAAGCCCTTGAAGTGCGCCTTGATGTTCATCGGCAGCGCGCCGCGCATCGAGGCGAAGCCCGAGTGCATCTCGCCGCAGATGGCGCGGCAATGCGCACGCGCCTTGGCATCGGAGGGGAGCAGGCCGGCCTTGGGCTTGATCTCGTTCAGGTACTCGCCGATGGCGAGCGTGTCCCACACCTTGATGCCGCCGTGCTGCAGCGAGGGCACCAGCATCGACGACGAGAGCAGCAGCATCTCGGCCTTCATCGCCGGGTCGTCGGGCGGAATGATCGCCTCACTGAAGTCCAGACCCGCGAGCTTGCACATGAGCCAGCCGCGCAGCGACCAGGCGCCGTAGTTCTTGCTGCTGATGGTGAGGACGGGTTTGGCCATGGGTGGAGCTCCTTGTCGACCCGTGCGTGCAAGGCCCATGCCACCTCGCACGGCACGCGGCGGTTGGCCCGCAACTTGCCTGTGTCGATGCATGCTCTACCGGGTCTATCAAAACCAGTCCGATCTGATGTCGCCCGCGCGCCTTGCGTCGCAGTTCATGGGCAAGGCGCTGTGGCACGACATGTCGGGCCGCAGCATCGGGCGCCAGATGGCCGCGCGCCTCGAAGTGTTCTCGCGCATGCGGCTCACCCACTCGCGGCCGGCCTACGACATCACGTCGGTGCTGGTCGATGGCGTGGAGACGGCAGTCCACGAAGAGCCCACACTGGTCTCGCCCTTCGGCACGCTGCTGCACTTTCACAAGGACACCAGGGCAGTGCACCCGCCCGTGCTGCTGGCCGCACCGTTGTCGGGCCACTTCGCCACGCTGCTGCGCGAAACCGTGCGCACGCTGCTGCGCGACCACGATGTCTACATCACCGACTGGCACAACGCGCGCGACGTGCCGCTCTACAAGGGCGGCTTCAGCCTCGACGACTACACGCTGCAGCTCATCGCGTTCATGGAGGCGATCGGCCCGGGCGCGCACATGGTCGCGGTGTGCCAGCCTTGCGTCGCGGCGCTCGCCGCCACCGCCCTGATGGCCGAAGACGACAACCCGGCGGCGCCGCGCAGCCTCACGCTGATGGCCGGCCCGGTCGATTGCCGAGTCAATCCGACCGGCGTGAACACGCTGGCGACGAGCAAGCCGATCGAATGGTTCAGGAACAACCTGATCAGTCGCGTGCCCTTCCCGCACGCCGGCATGGGCCGCCGCGTCTATCCCGGCTTCCTGCAGCTTTCGGCCTTCATGAGCATGAACCCCGAGCGGCACAAGGAACAGTTCAAGAAGCTCTATGAACACCTCGTCGAGGGCGACATCGAAAAGGCCGACACCATCCGCAATTTCTACGACGAGTACCTGGCCGTGAATGACCTGCCGGCCGAGTTCTACATCGAGACGGTGGAGCGTGTGTTCCAGACCTACGACCTGCCACGCGGCGAATTGACCGTGGGCGACCGCAAGGTGAACCCGGCCGCGATCCGCAAGACCGCGTTGCTTACCGTCGAAGGCGAGCGCGATGACATCTGCGCGGTCGGCCAGACGGTGGCGGCACAAGACCTTTGCCCCAACATCCGCCCGTACCTCAAGGCGCATCACCTGCAAGCCGGCGTAGGGCACTACGGCGTGTTCAGCGGCAGCAGGTGGAATACGCAGATCTACCCGCGCGTGCGGGAGACCATCTACAGCGCCACCGAACTGCACTGAACGCCGCAGCGGGCGTGACGGCCGTGGCGGCCCGCGCGAAAACGCTCAGTTGAGCGTGCCTTCGCCTTCGGCCGGCCAATCGCGGATGTAGGCCTTGAGCATCTTGTTTTCAAAGTTCTGACTGTCGACCACGGCCTTGGCGACGTCGTAGAAACTGATCACGCCCATCAGCATGCGCTGGTCCATGACCGGCATGTAGCGCGCATGGCGCTCGAGCATGATGCGGCGGATTTCGTCGAGGTCGGTTTCCATCGTGCAGGTCACCGGATGGTCGTCCATGGCCTTGCGCACCAGCGTGCTGCCCACGCTGCCGCCATTGGCGGCGATGACCGTGATGACCTCGCGGAAAGTCAGCATGCCGACCAGGTCGCCGTGCTCCATGACCACGAGCGATCCGATGTCTTTTTCGGCCATCGCCTGCACGGCCTCGGCCAGCGATTCGTCGGGCGTGACGGTGAACAGGGTGTTGCCCTTGACGCGCAGGATGTCGCTGACTTTCATGGTGTTCTCCTCTGGCCAGCCCGGCCGCATGTCGAATTGAATATAGCCCACAATGATCCGCGATCAACCGGCCCGGGTCGCGGATGCGTGCGTCGCACACGTGACCGGGCGTTACCAAAGTGAGAGACATGCCCGGCTATTCCGACCCTGGTTTCGACACCCTCGCGCTGCACGCCGGCGCCTCCCCCGATCCGGCCACCGGCGCGCGCGCGGTGCCGATCCACCTGACCACCTCCTTCGTCTTCGAATCGAGCGACCACGCGGCGGCGCTGTTCAATCTCGAACGCGCGGGCCATGTCTACAGCCGCATCAGCAACCCGACCAACGCCGTGCTCGAGCAGCGCGTGGCGGCGCTTGAGGGCGGCATCGGCGCGATCGCCACAGCCAGCGGCCAAGCCGCGCTGCACCTGTCGATCGCGACGCTGATGGGCGCCGGCTCGCACATCGTGGCCAGCACCGCGCTGTACGGCGGCTCGCAGAACCTGCTGCACTACACGATGCGGCGCTTCGGCATCGAGACCACCTTCGTCCAGCCCGGCGACCTCGACGGCTGGCGCGCGGCGATCCGGCCGAACACCAAGCTGCTGTTTGGCGAGACCGTGGGCAACCCCGGCCTCGACGTGCTTGACATCCCGTCTGTCAGCGACATCGCGCACGACGCCGGCGTGCCGCTGCTGGTCGATTCGACGCTGACCTCGCCCTACCTCATCAAGCCTTTCGACCACGGCGCCGATCTGGTCTACCACTCGGCCACCAAGTTCCTCTCGGGCCACGGCACCGTGATCGGCGGCGTGGTGGTCGATGGCGGCAGTTTCGACTGGGACGGGCCTCGTTCGGCGGGGAAATTCGCCGAGCTGACCCAGGCCTACGACGGCTTCCACAACATGGTGTTCAGCGAGGAGAGCACGGTCGGCGCGTTCCTGTTGCGCGCGCGGCGCGAGGGCCTGCGCGACTTTGGCGCGTCGATGAGCCCGCACACGGCGTGGTTGATCCTGCAAGGCATCGAGACGCTGCCGCTGCGCATGGAGCGGCACATCGACAACACGCAGAAGGTGGTCGAGTTCCTGTCCACCCACCCGTTCGTGTCGCGCGTGGGGCACCCGCTGATCGAATCACATCCGAGTCATGCGCTCGCGCAGAAACTGCTGCGCCATGGCGCGCGCGGCGCCGGCGCGGTGTTCAGCTTCGACATCAAGGGCAGCCGCGCGCAGGGCAAGGCCTTCATCGAGGCGCTCAAGCTGTTCAGCCATCTGGCCAACGTGGGCGATTGCCGCAGCCTGGTGATCCACCCGGCCAGCACGACGCACTTCCGCATGACCGACGAGGCGCTGGCCGGCGCAGGGATCTCGCAGGGCACGATCCGCCTGTCGATCGGACTGGAAGACCCTGCCGACCTGATCGACGATTTGAAGCGCGCATTGAAGGCCGCGGAAAAGGCAGGTGCGTGATGGAGCTCCTCGTCAACGGCCACGCCACCTACTGCTACACCGGCGGCAAAGCGCTCGACGCCGCGAAGCCCACCGTCGTGTTCATCCACGGCGTGCTCAACGACCACAGCGTGTGGATCCTGCAGAGCCGCTGGTTCGCCAACCACGGCTGGAACGTGCTGGCGGTCGACCTGCCCGGCCACTGCAAGAGCGCGGGCGCACCGCCGGCCAGCGTGGAAGACGCGGCGCAGTTCGTGATCGCGCTGCTCGACACAGCGGGCGTCGACAAGGCGGTTCTGGTCGGCCACAGCTTCGGCTCGCTGATCGCGCTGGAAGCGGCCGCGCGGGCGCCAGGCCGCGTCACGCACCTGGCCATGGTGGGCACGGCCTACCCGATGGTGGTGTCGCCGGCGCTGCTCGACGGCGCGCTCAACGACCCGCAGCGCGCCATCGCCATGGTGAACAACTTTTCGCACTCGATGATGGCGCCGCCGCCCTCCTCGCTGGGCCCAGGCACCTGGCTGCACGGCAGCTCGCGCGCGCTGATGCGCCGCGTGCTGGCCAGCAACCGCGAGGCCAACGTGTTCCACATCGGATTCAAGGCCTGCAACGACTACGCGAATGGCGATGCCGCGATGGCCAGCGTGCAGTGCCCGGTATTGTTCCTGCTCGGCGATGCCGACCAGATGACGCCGCCGCGTGCAACGAAGTCACTCGTCGCGAAGGCGCGTCATGGCCAGGTCGTGACGGTGCAGGCCGGCCATGCGCTGATGAGCGAGGCGCCCGACGCGGTGCTGTTCGCGCTTCGCGATTTCGCGAGCCAGCCGCTGGCCTGAACGAAGTGATGGGCGCGGTGACCGCCGCGCTCAGATCACGCGGATGCCGAGTTCGGCCACCAGCGCTGCCGCCTGCCCGTGCGACAGCGTGGCGCCCTTGAACAGGCGCGCGTCGGCGAGGCGCAGACCGGTAAGGTCGACCTCGCGCAGGTCGGCGCCTTCGAAGCGGGCCAGCTTCAGGTGCGCGTGGCGCAGGCTGCCGCCCTCGAACACCGCCTCGCGAAAGTCGCAGCCCGAGACATCCGCCTCGGTCAGGTCGAGCCGCACCAGCGTCTGTTTGCGGAACGAGAGGCTGCGCAGCGTGGCGCCGACCAGCAGCGAATCCTCAAACACCAGGCCCAGTGCGCTCACATCCTCGAACTGCGCGCCAGTCAGCTTCACGCCGGTGAAGCGCGCCGAAGCCAGCTTGGCGCGAGCCCATTGCGTGTTGTTCAGGTCGCACTCCTGGAAGTGCGCGTGCGTCAGGTCGGCCAGGTCGAAGCGGGCTTGGCGCGCCTGGCAGCCGGCCCATCGGGTGTCGGACAGCTGCGCACGACCGAGCAGCGTTTCGGCGAAGCTGCAGGCGGTGAAACGGGCGCCGCGCAGGTCGAGCTGCGAGAGGTCGGCCTCGTCGAAATTGCAGCGCTCGAAATGCGCGGGCAGTGCGTCGGGCCCCGCGTCGGCCAGACGTTGCTGCAGCGTTTCGCGCGTGAACGCCTCATCCGAGATCGCGGGGCCGTGCGCGGCAATCATCGGCTCAAGCGCTCGGCCGAAGCGGGAAGGCCATCAGCCCAGCGCATTGATGTCGGCCGGGTCAAGCAGCGCTTTCGGCGCCCCATGCCGCGCCACCGCCAGCATCGCGCGGCCGACCTTCTCGGTCGTCGTGACCCGGTTGGGCCAAAGCCGGAAGCCAAGCCCAAGCACCGGTTTCAGCACGAAGATGGCCGCGTCATACAGCGGCGTCTTGGAGCGGATGCCGTGCAGCGGCTGGATCATGCCGGGACGGAACATGTAGGCCGCCTTGAACGGCAGGCGCAGCAGCGCGTTCTCGGTCGCGCCCTTGACGCGCGCCCACATGCGCGCGCCGCGCTCGCTGCTGTCGGTGCCCGCGCCGGTGACGTAGGTGAAGGTCATCTGCGGATTGAGTCGCGCGAGCACGGTGGCCGCGGCCATCGTCAGGTCGTAGGTGATGCGCGTGTACGCGGGCTCATCCATGCCGACGGAAGACACGCCCAGGCAGAAGAAGCACGCATCGAAACCCTGCAATTGAGCCTCGACCGCGCTGTAGTCGAACATGTCCTTCACGACGAGGTTGTGCAGCTTCAGATGCGCCTCTGGCACCGGGTTGCGGCCGACCGCCAAGACGCTTTCGACATCGGGCGCCAGCAGACATTCGCGCAGCACGCCCTGCCCGACCATGCCGGTGGCGCCGAAAAGAAGAATTTTCATGAAGTGCTTTCGTCAGACCGCAAACACAACCGGGCTTGCCTCAATCGCCGCAAGCAGCCCTTCGACCTCGTCGCTCGACGGTCGCGCTGCCTGCAGGGCGCCCAGCAGGCGCGACAGCGTTTCGGCGTGCGGCAACAGCGGGCCGAGAAAACGCGTGCCATCGGCACCCGCGACCAGCAGGGTGGGGAAGGTCTCGACGTCGAATGCATCGGCGATCTCGGCATGGTCCTCGATGTCGACCCACGCAAACCGGAACTGGCGATGCACCCGCGCCACCTGCGCGAGCAGCGGCCGGTACTCGCGGCAGGCGCCGCACCATTCGGCGCACAGGCACACCACCCAGAGCGCCGGCGCGCCCGGTGCGGCATGTTCGTTGTTCAGCACGGTGCTGACGGCGGGGTGGGAAGACAAGGTGGTGCGGAAAGAAGTGCGTCGCTATTATGAGCAAAGCCTCACGGCCCCGAAGGAGACGACGATGCACACCACCCCACCCGCACCCGGCGCCGCCGTCGACCCGCGCCGCTTCGAGAGCTTTGCCGAGTTCTATCCCTTCTACCTGACCGAGCACGCCGACCGCACCTGCCGGCGCCTGCACTTTGCGGGTTCGACGATCTCCCTGCTGTGCGTCGCCGCGCTGGTGGCCACGGGCAATCCGTGGTGGCTGCTGGCGGGCCTTGTTGCGGGCTACGGCTTCGCCTGGGTCGGGCACTTCGGCTTCGAGAAGAACCGGCCCGCCTCGTTCAAGCGCCCGCTCTACAGCTTCATGGGCGACTGGGCGATGTACCGCGACATCTGGCTCGGCAAAGTGAAAATCTGAGCCTCCGCGATGGCCGATGCGGCCGTCGGATCAATGCAGCATGTCCCGCAGTTGCAAGGTACGCAGCGGGCCCTTGTCCCAGAGATTGCCGAGCGGCACCGCATCGGGCATCAGCATCTGGCTCAGCAAGGGCGCGATCGGCGTGTCAGGGCCGGCCAGCAGCACATAGCGCGGGTCGGCTTCATCGGAAGCCTCGGCCAGCGGGGCGATCCAGTCCAGTGCGACCAGCGTTTCGAGCACCGGAACAAGCTGCAAGGTGTCGACTCGCATGCGCGCCACCAGCGCCACAAGCCCCAGGCCACGCTCGGGCGTGTCACGCGCCAGCGTCAGGTGCTGCAGCACCTCCACGGCCAGCTGCAGCGGCCAGCCGGCGGCGCCGCCACGGCGCGCCACGCCCATCAGCAGGCTGGGCAGGTACGCCGCGATAACGGCTCCCGACAGCACGATGACCCAGGCGACATAGATCCACACCAGCAGGATGGGCACGGTCGCGAACGCGCCGTACATCACCGAGTACGTTGGCACGAGGCTCAGGTAATAGCCGAGCACGCGCTTGGCGATCTCGATCGCCAGCGCCACGAACACGCCGCCGGCCCAGGCATGCGACCAGCGCACGTGCGTGTTGGGCACGTAGTGGTAGAGCGACGCCATGCCACCCGCCAGCAGCACGAATTCGAAGGCATCGAACAGCAGCTTGAGCAGGCCGCCGCCGTCGCCCACCACGCCGCGCGAAGCCGCGAACACATACGACGTGGTCGACAGGCTGACGGCCAGAATCAGCGGCCCGAGCGTGATGGCCGCCCAGTAGATCAGCACGCGCTGCGCGAACGGCCGCGGCGAGCGCACGCGCCAGATGTTGTTGAGCGTCTTGTCGATCGTCAGGATCAGCGCGATGGCCGTGACCAGCAACACGACCAGGCCCGCGATGCCCAGGCCGCTGGCCGCGCCCGCAAACTGGTTGAGGTAGCCGAGCACCTGCCGCGCGATGTTCTCGGGGATCAGGCTTTCGATCAGCCAGCGCTGCAGCCGCCCCTGCAGGGTCGCAAACATCGGGAACACGGTGAACAGTGCCAGCGCCACCGTGAAGAAGGGCACCATCGCGATGGTGGTGGTGAAGGTCAGGCTGCTGGCCGTGAGGCCGAGGCGGTCTTCCCGGAAGCGCTCGCCCAGGACGGCGGCGGTGTTGCGCCACGGAAAGCGCGAAAAGTCCCGCCAAAGCTGCCTGCGATTCATGGCCGGTATCATGCCATCGGGTGTTTTTGCCACCCCGAGATTGCCGCCCGTGACCCCACCCTTCCCCTCCGTTTCCGCGACCCGCCGGCTCGCCGTCGGCAGCCTCGTCGGCCTGATCGTGCTCGGCCTCGCCTGGGAGATGTGGCTGGCGCCTTTGCGGCCCGGTGGCTCGCTGCTCGCGCTGAAGGTGCTGCCGCTGGTGATCCCGCTGGCCGGTCTGATCAAGAACCGCATGTACACCTACCGCTGGGTGAGCCTGATGGTGTGGCTGTACTTCACCGAAGGCGTCGTCCGCGCGTGGAGCGATACCAGCGGCATCAGCCAGATCCTCGCGCTGGTCGAGGTGCTGCTGTGTCTCGTCCTTTTCACTGCCTGCGCATTCCATGTGCGCGTTCGTTTGCGCCAGGCGGCCAGCCAGCGCGCTGTCACCCCTGCTGCCCCATGACTGCCCTGCTCGATTCCCTCTGCGCCATCGTCGGCGCGACCCACGTGCTCACCGAAGGCGATCTCACCGCCTGGGAGCAGGACTGGCGCAAGCGCGTGCGCGGCAAGGCGCTGGCCGTGGTGCGGCCCGCCGACACGGCGCAGGTCGCGGCCGTGGTCAAGGCCTGCGCCGCCGCCGGCACGGCCATCGTGCCGCAGGGCGGCAACACGGGTCTGGCGGTCGGCTCGACGCCCGACGACAGCGGCACGCAGATCGTGCTGAGCCTGCAGCGCATGAACGCGATCCGCACCATCGACGCCGCCAACCTCACGGTGACCGTCGAGGCCGGCTGCATCCTGCAAACGCTGCAGGAAGCCGCGGAGAAAGCGGGCTTCCTGTTCCCGCTGAGCCTGGCGGCCGAAGGCAGTTGCACCATCGGCGGCAACCTCGCGACCAACGCGGGCGGCACGCAGGTCGTGCGCTACGGCAACACGCGCGACCTGTGCCTGGGCCTCGAAGTGGTCACGCCGCAGGGCGAGGTCTGGGAAGGCACCAGCGGCTTGCGCAAGGACAACACCGGCTACGACCTGCGCGACCTGATCGTCGGCAGCGAAGGCACGCTGGGCATCATCACCGCCGCGACGATGAAGCTCTACCCGCTGCCCGCCGCGCGCCTCACCGCCTGGGCGGCCGTGCCCTCGCTCGACCACGCGGTCACGCTGCTGGGTCTCGCGCACAAGCACCTGGGCTCGGGCCTCACCGGCTTCGAGGTCATGGGCAAGTTCGCGCTGAGCCTGGTCGACAAGCACATGCCGCAACTGCGCGTGCCTTTCATCGACGACGACGCGGTGCCGTACTGCGTGCTGCTCGAGAATTCAGACAGCGAATCCGAAGAACACGCGCGCTCGCGCTTCGAGGCACTGCTCGAAACCGCGTTCGAAGACGGCTGCGTGACCGATGCCGTGGTCGCCGAGAACCTCACGCAGGCCCACCAGCTCTGGCACATCCGCGAAAGCATCCCGCTGGCGCAGGCCGAGGAAGGCCTGAACATCAAGCACGACATCTCGATTGCGGTGTCGCGCATTCCAGAGTTCGTGGCGAGCACCGATGCGCTTTTGCAGCGTGAGATCCCGGGCGTGCGCTTGGTCAATTTCGGCCACCTGGGCGACGGCAACCTGCACTACAACGTGCAGGCGCCGGCCAATGGCGATGCCAAGGCGTTCCTGCGTGATGAAGAAGAGCGCGTGAACACGCTTGTCTATGACGCGGTCGCCGAATTCGGCGGCTCCTTCTCGGCCGAGCACGGCATCGGCGAGCTCAAGGTCGGCAAGCTCGAAAAGCACAAGTCGCCGGTGGCGCTCGGCATGATGCGCGCCATCAAGCACGGGCTCGACCCACAGAACATCCTGAACCCGGGGCGCGTGCTCCGCTCCGAGAAGGTTTGACCATGCGCCACCCCATCCGCTCCCAGTACGAAGATTTCATGCGCCACGTCGACACGACGGGCGTGTTCAAGAGCGACCGCACCGGCACGGGCACGAAGAGCGTGTTCGGCTACCAGATGCGCTTCGATTTGAACGAAGGTTTTCCGCTGGTCACGACCAAGAAGGTGCACGTCAAGTCGATCATCCAGGAGCTGCTGTGGTTCCTGACCGGCTCCAGCAACAACAAGTGGCTGAAAGAGCGCGGCGTGACCATCTGGGACGAATGGGCGCGCGAAGACGGCGACCTCGGCCCGGTCTATGGCGTGCAGTGGCGCAGCTGGCCCACGCCCGACGGCGGCCACATCGACCAGATCGCCGAGGTCATCAAGACGCTCGAGAGCAACCCCGATTCGCGCCGCATCATCGTGAGCGCCTGGAACGTGGCGGAGCTCTCGAAGATGGCGCTGATGCCCTGCCACGCCTTCTTCCAGTTCTATGTGGCGCCGCCGCAGGCCGAGGGCCAGCGCGGCAAGCTCAGCTGCCAGCTCTACCAGCGCAGCGCCGACATCTTCCTGGGCGTGCCCTTCAACATCGCGAGCTATGCGCTGCTCACGCACATGGTCGCGCAGCAGTGCGACCTCGACGTCGGCGACTTCATCTGGACCGGCGGCGACTGCCACATCTACAGCAACCACGCCGAGCAGGTCGCACTGCAATTGAGCCGCGAACCGCGCGCGTACCCGACGCTCGTGATCCAACGCAAGCCGGACTCGATCTTCGACTACCAGTACGACGACTTCGCGTTCGAGGGCTACGACCCGCATCCGGCGATCAAGGCGCCGGTGGCGGTCTGACGGCAGACGTCGATGCGCATCAACCTCATTCTTGCTCGCGCGGCCAACGGCGTCATCGGCGCCAATGGCACGATGCCTTGGCACCTGCCCGAAGACCTGGCGCATTTCAAACGGCAGACCGCCGGCGCACCGGTGATCATGGGCCGCAAGACCTGGGATTCGCTGCCGCCCCGCTTTCGCCCGCTGCCGGGCCGGACGAACATCGTCGTCACGCGCCAAGCGGATTTCGAAAACGCGGGGCTGCAGCGCGCGCCGAGCCTGCAGGATGCGCTAGAGATGAGCACGCAGTCCGGCGCGCCTGAGGTCTGGGTGATCGGCGGCGCGCAGATCTACGCCGAGGCCGAGCCGCTGGCACAGCGTGCGATCGTCACCGAGATCGACCAGGACTTCGAGGGCGATGCCTTTGCGCCGCGGTTCGATGCCGCGGTCTGGCGCGAATCGGCGCGCGAGTCGCACGTTGCGACCAACGGCCTGCCCTACAGCTTCGTCACGCTGGAACGGCGCTGAAACGCTGAAGCATTGACCGGCGCGCGCCGCCGGACGGCCGGCCACGCCCCCGTCAGTCCGCTAGCGGATGGTCACGCGGTCGCGCCCCGCAGCCTTCGACCGCATGAGCAAAGCCTCGGCGCGCTTGACGAAGTCTTCGGCCGTTTCATCGGGCAGGACCTGCACCGCACCCATGCTCACCGTGAACTCGCGCGTGGCATCTTTGGCACCTTCCTGCGGCATCGTGGCGTCGCGCAGGCGCTCCCGCAGACGCTCCGCATGCAGGTGCGCCTGCGCCAGGCTGCAGTCGTAGAGCAGCAGACCGAAACGCTTGCCGCCCTGCCGGCCCGCCACGTCGAGCGGTCGGCGCGCGAAGCTGGCGATGACCTGGGTGACGTCGACCAGCATCGTGTCCGCAGCCTCGCGCCCGTGGTGCTGGTTGTATTCGCTGAACCGGTCGATATCGATCAACACGAAGGAAATCGTGACGTTGTCGCGCAAGGCTTGCAGGCGCGCGGTCTGGGTCAGGCGGTCGGTGCCGCGACGGTTGTAGAGGCCGGTCAGCGGGTCGACGTAGGCCTGCCGGTCGAGCAGGCCGCTCAGCAGGAAATCCTGGCGATGCGCATGCTCGCGCCAGTAGGCACCGAAACCCGTCAGGACGAGGGCGCCCCAAGGCACGGCGTACGCTTGCAACGCGGCCGCGCCCGCCGTGCCGGGCGACATCCACAACAGCAGCAGCGTCGCTCCTGCTGCAATGCACACGCCGAGCATCAGGCTCTGCCAGAACAGCAAACCCAGGGGGAAAAAGCCCGCAGCAATGACACCTGCGAGCGCAAGGCTGGCCCACACGGCACCGTCAGGCATCTCGCTGGACATGAACCCGATCACGACGGCCACCAGCACCAGCAGGGCCACGGCCGCATGGTCGGTCCGCACGGCCAGGTGCTGATCGCGGAGCAGGAAAGCGCCCGCGCCCAGCGCAATGACCAGGAAGCCCGGGCCCATCCAACCGGCCTCGCCGGCATCGCGCAGCGACGAAACGCCAGGCAGAAGCGATAAGCCGAGCAGCGCACACAGCGCGGCCACGAGCCACACCGCCATGCCCAGCCAGGCGGCGGCCACCGCGGACCGGCGTTGCGCCGCGCGGACGCGGTCGGCGTAGTCGGTCTCGAGCGTGGGTTCAAAGCGCAGCGCGCGCATGCCCTTCGCCAGCTGCCGGGCGTAGACACCCGCTTCCTCGTCGCCTTGCAGGACGCGCGCGTCGAACCGCAATCGGGCATCGCTGTCGGGGCGACGGACTTCGCGCTCCTCGACCCAGTGCGATTGGGCCCCGTAGATCTCGTTGGCTGTGCGCGCGATGATGGCCAGATCGCGCCGCGCCTCTGGCGAGGCCGGCGCCCAACGCCGATAGATTTCTATTTCGTGCTGGGCATGGCGGATGCTCGCGTTCCAGCACAAACGGATTTCTCGCATAGCTTGGTCGTTCGCCTTCTCGGGTGGCGGGCCGAAATCAATCGGTGCCGGGGGCGCTGCGCAGTGGGCAACAATGTTGCGACAAGTGTAGCCAGAGCATTTGGACGCGATATCAGGCCGCTGGCGTGGCCGTCGCGCTTCGCCACATCGGATCGCGCTCGAACGCCGCGATCCATTCGACCACCTGACAAGGGTCCATCGGCCGGGCGATCCCGTAACCCTGCCCCAGGGTGCAGCCCAGCCCGAGCAACGCCTCGCCGTGCGCGACCGACTCGACGCCCTCGGCGATCACACGGCGCCCGAGCCCGCGCGCCATGACCAGAATTCCTTCGACGATGGCACGGTCGTCAGGACTGTGCAGGAGGCCCCGCACGAAGGTCTGGTCCAGTTTGAGCGCCGTGGCGGGGAGGTGGCGCAGGTAGGTCAGCGACGAGTAGCCGGTGCCGAAGTCGTCAAGCGTGACGGGCACGCCCAGTGCCTGGCATTCGCCGATGCACTGCGCGGCGACGTCCAGATCCTTGATGGCCGTGGTCTCCAGGATTTCCAGCTCCAGCACCGCCGGCGGCAACTGTGGATATTGCGCTAGCAGCCCGGCCAGGCGCGCGGCGAAGCCCGCGCGCAGGAAGGCACGCGGGCTGACGTTGACGCTGACGGACGTCGACCGGCCGTGCGACAACCAGTCCGCAGCCTGGCGCAAGGCCTCGGCCATGGCCCAGTCGCCGAGTTGCTCGACCACCTCGTGGTCTTCGACGAGCGGGATGAAGGTGCCGGGCTGCAGCAACCCGCGCTCCGGGTGCTGCCACCGCACCAGCGCCTCGACGCCGATCACGCGCCCCTGCAGCATGTCGACCTTGGGCTGGTACGCAAGCACGAACTCGCCGCGCTCGAGGCCCTGCCGAATGCGCTGGCGGCTGCCGACTTCATGCCGCTCTTCGAGCGCCTGGGCGGCGTCGAAAAAGCGGATGGTCTGTCCCGCCTGCTTGGCCATGAACACGGCCTGCCTCGCCTGCTGCAACATGACCTCGGTCGGTTGTTGCCCCCGAGGGGACATCGCCACACCGCAGCTGATGTGCAGCGTCAACGCATCGTCCTTCCAGCGGTAAGGGTGCGCCAGATGCACGAGCAATTGCTCGACGCGTTCCCGGCACTGGGCCTCGCCAGCCGGCCACAGCACGAGCGCAAACTCGTCCCCGCCGACCCGCGCGATGCGGGCGCCGGGGGGAAGCGCCGCCCGCAGGCGCCGCGCCACTTCGTGCAGGACCGCGTCACCGCCCGAAGCGCCGAGCCTGTCGTTGACTTCGCGAAAGGCATCGATGTCCAGAAAGCACAGTGCCAGCCATCCGGCGGCGACCGGTGTGCGCTCGGCGTCGCTCAACAACACATCGAGCGACGGCACGCGCGAAGGGAGCCCGGTCAGCGCATCGCGCTGGGCCAAAGCGTCCATGCGCGTCCGGCGCAGGCCGCCGACCACCTTGCGCAGCGTCCAGAGCGTGCACCGGTCCTCCATGTGCTCGCCGTGCAGGTTGACGCGCACCAGTTCGCCAGTGCGCGTCTGCAGCGGGACGGCAAGCCGATCCACGGTGCCCAGGGCAGGTACTTCGAGCAGCGCCGGGACCAACGTCGCATCCGCCGCCAGCACTTCGCCCACCGGCATGTCGGCCAGAGTGCCTTGCGGGTAATCAAGCAGGTCATGGGCGTGCTGGTCGGCCCACAGGATCAGCCCGTCGCAGACCTTCAGGTGTCCGGCGAATTCGCGTTGCGGCATGAATGGAATGCGGGGCGCCCGGCCTGCTCAGCCAAGGCGCGCTTCGCCCTGCCGCGCGTAGTGCCGGGCCTTGGCTTCGTACATCGAGCGGTCGGCGCGTTGAAGGGCGTCCTCCATCGCGCCGCCCGCCGCGCAGGTCGCCGTACCGATCGAAAGGCTGATGATGTGGCCGCTGTGCGCCGCATAGAACTGGTTGTTGAGTTCCAGCAGCGCCAGAATGCGATCGCGCACCGCGGCCGCGCCGCGCTCGTCGGTAGCGGGCAACAAGACAGCGAATTCGTCGCCGCCGATGCGTGCCGGCCAGCCCGGCGCATCGACCGCCTTGAGCAGCACCTCGCCGACGCGGCGCAGCAGGCCATCGCCCGCAGCGTGGCCGTTCTCGTCATTGACGCGCTTGAGGCCATTGAGGTCGATCGACAGGATCGACACCGGCCAGCCACCTTGCCGCACGAGCCGGTTCAGCTCGTCGGTGTAGAAGGCGCGGTTGCGCAGTTGCGTGAGCACATCGTGCTTGCCCAGGTATTCCAGATAGGCCTCGGCCTTCTTGCGGGCCGTGATGTCCACCAGGGAAACCAGCACCAGGTCCCAGCGTTCCAGGCGATCGGCCAGTACCGTGAACTGCATGTGGATGTGGATGCGCTCGCCGCGCAGGGAATAGTTGACGACCTCGCGTTGCTGCGTGGTCTTGTGGTCCCACAGATCGCGCAACTGCTCGGCAAAAGACTCGTGCATCTCGTCGCGAAAGATTTTCGAGAGGCCCTGCAACAGCGCCGTCCGGTCAGGCGCGCCGAACATCCGTAGGGTTTCGCGGTTGACGTCAACCACCTGGATCTCCTGCATGCACCGCGTCACGAACTCGGGATGCACCTTGATGAACGTCGCAAAGTCTGTGATGCCCCGCGCGCGCAAATCGTCGAGCAGCAGCTTGACCGCGCTGAAATCCTCGACCCAAAGGGACACCGGCGAATGGTCGAACAGGCCGTGCGCGTAGCGCGCACTTTGCTCCCGTTGCCGGTCGGCTGCCACGCGCGCGCTGACGTCCTCGAGCGAGACCAGCACGCGATCCCAGGTGGCCTCGTGCCCCGGCAGCACGCGAACGCGGACATGCACATCGAGCCGTCGACCGTCCAGCGTGTAGTTGACTGTCTCATTGTCGAAGCAGAGGCGCCCGGCCCACAGCTGCTTCAGCTCATGGCCTATCGACGTCGCCATGTCGTCGCGGAAGATCACGGCCAGCCCGTCGAGCAAGGCCGCAGGATTTTCAGCGCCAAAGAGATTGAGCGTGTGCTGATTGACCTGCAACACCCTCAACAGTCCCATGCACTGGCTCACGCGCGCCGGGTCCTGGTCAAGGTAGGCGCCCAGGTCCTCGACGCCTTCCGCCCGCCATCGATCGAACAACTGCTTGATCCCGCTGTAGTCCTCGAGCCAGAGCGACACCGGCGCGAGGTCGAACATGGACGCGAGATCGGCAGACGGCAACAGCGGCAAGGTCGGCTCGGGGCTCATGGCAGTTGAAGCAAGCCGATCAGGACGCCGGGCGCGACGTGCCGGCCTCCGATGATTGCCAGAATTTCCACCAGCGGCGCGGCGCCGGCAACGGGTCGGCAGGCAGTTGCTGCATCTGGCTCTCGCGGGTGCGCCGCCGGCGCTCCACTTCGAGCGCGTGCGCAATACCGAATGCCTCGCGGTCCCCGCGGCCTGCCTGCGCGCGCCACGACACGGCCAGGCGCTCGAGTTCGTCGTCATCGATGTGGGCCAACTGCGGCGGGCTGGGTACGGCGGTCATGTCCTCGGCGGCGTGTTGCGGGTCGCCCCGCGTGAGAAGAAGAAGAAGAAGGTGCGGCAAATCCGGGCCGATTTGCGCGTCGGGCGATTATCCCTTTGATCGCACTTGCCGGCCTGGCGCCGGTGCCATGCAAAATCCGGGCGTCACCGCGTTCGAGGCGGTCTTCCATCGAAGGTATCCCCATGAAAATTGCCACCTGGAACGTCAACTCCCTCACTGCACGCCTGCAGCACGTGCTCGACTGGCTGGCGGCCGATCCAGTCGATGTGCTCTGCCTGCAGGAACTGAAGATGAGCGACGACAAGTTTCCGCTCGAAGTCCTCAAGGCCGCGGGTTACGAGGCTGCGGTGTTCGGCCAGAAAACCTACAACGGCGTGGCGATCCTGAGCCGGCTGCCGATGCGCGATGTGGTGCGCAACATCGGCGGATTCGAGGATGCGCATTCGCGTGTCATCAGCGCCACGATCGACACACCGGGCGGCGAACTGCGCGTGGTGAACGGCTACTTCGTCAACGGCCAGGCGCCGGGCAGCGAGAAGTTCGACTACAAGATGCGCTGGCTCACGGGGCTGCACGACTGGCTGCGCCAGGAGATCGTCGCGCACCCGAACCTGGTGCTGCTGGGCGACTTCAACATCGTTCTGGAAGACCGCGACAGCTATGACCCGGTTGGCCTGGCCGAGACCATCCACCACACGACGCAGGAACGCGAACACTTCAAGGCCCTGCTCGGCCTCGGCCTGATCGACAGCTTCCGCCTCTTCGAACAACCGGCCAAGAGCTACTCGTGGTGGGACTACCGCATGCTCGGCTACCAGAAGAACCGGGGCCTGCGGATCGATCACATCCTGGTTACCGAACCCTTGCGGCCGAAGGCCCGGGGCTGCGTCATCGATCGCGTCCCGCGCAAGTGGGAGAAGCCGAGCGACCATGCGCCCGTGGTGCTCGACCTGGACATGAGCGCACCATGAAGTCGCTGACACCGACGACCGGGCGCGTGGGCCGGCTGCGCCGCATCCTGGCCGCGCTGGTCCTTGCCGGCAGCCTGCCCGCGTGCACGCTGCTGCCGGGGAACACGCCGCCGGGCGCGTCCGACACGACCACGGACAGCGCCACCACGGGGAGTGACAGTGCCAACGATGCCAAGGCGAACGACGTGACGACGGTGCGGCTCATCACCGCGCAGACGGCGGCGGTCCGTGCCTATCGCAAGACAGGTTCGTCGCAGATCTACAAGGCGTACCCCAAGCGCATCTACAAGGGCAAGATTCCGCCGCTGGTATATGCGGTGGTTGTGGTCGAGACCGACATCGATGCCTCGGGCAATGTGTTGCGCGTCGAGTTCAGCCGCACGCCCAGCCACGCCCCTGAAGTGCC
>SEGS01000127.1 GCA_004210915.1 Variovorax sp.
CTTCGCGCACGGGTGCGGGTGCGGGTGCGGGTGCGGCAGAGTTGGACGGCGCTTCAGCGCTGGGTTCCGCCTTCTTCTCTTTTTCAAGCGCAGCCGGCGCTTCGACGGTCGGCGCCGGGAAAGGTGCAGGCGCGACCTCGCCAGAGGACGGCGTCCCGACCTGCGCCTCGCCGTCCAGCCGTGCGTCGGGCACCGGCTCGCTGCGCCACATCACAGTGACCAGCGTCGCGACCAGCACGGTGGCAAAGGCCGCGTTCCATGGCGAATTGGCGCTGCCGCCCCACAGCCGCTGCCACCAGGTCGGGCCTTCGACGTCGCGTGCCGGCGTCGCAGCCACCGGCATCACCGCATCGCGGCCCGCCTGCAGGATCGCCTTGCGCACGCGCCAGTCGGGCTGCGCCGCCATGTCGGGCGCGTGATCGAGCGCTCGGCGCAACGCGGTGTCGATGAACGCATCGTCGGGCGTCGCGCCCGAGGCATCCTTGCCGGTGATGTCGTCGCCGGGGGTCATGCAGGCGCTCCCAGCACCGACAGATAGCGCTCCATGCAGGTACGGAGCTTTTTGAGACCGTAGCGCAGTCGGCTGCGGACGGTTTCGAAGTTGATCTCCAGCGTGTCGGCCAGCGCTTCGACGGTGAAGCCGTCTTCGTGGTGCAGGAGGAAGGCGGCACGCTGATCGTCGGGCAGTTCGTCCAGGCACGCGAGCAAACGCCGCCCGGCTGCGCGCCAGAACGCGGTCTCTTCGGCCGAGGGATGGGCGCCCTCGCTCGGCGCCGCCCCATCGCGCAGCAGTCCGCGACTGAACAGCTGCGCGGCTTCCAACCCGTCGCCATCCTCGTCATGGGCGTAGAACTGCACCTGCCGGCCGCTCACGCGCAGCCGGTCCATGGCCAGGTTGTGGGCGATGGTGAAGGCCCAGGTGCGCCACGCAGCGCCCTGGGGCGAAAAGCTCGCGCGCGCCTGGATGATGCGCATCCAGGTGTCCTGGAATACCTCCTCCACCTCGGCCGACAACCGCACGCCGAGCAACCGGCGCACGAAGCGGAACAGTGCGCCTTCGTGCCGCGCATACAGCACGTCGAACGCACCCGGCTCGCCGGCGGCATAGGCAAGCATCAGTTGATCGTCCTGCCGGGGATCGGCGAGGGCGGGATTCGCAGCGGTGGGCGCAAGCATCGAAAGATTTTCACCTCTGCTTGTACGGCCGGCGGCGGCGAACGGGGTTGGGAGACGGCGACGAGATGGCAAAAAGACCAGAAAAGCACAGGAATAGCCGTCAAGCCAGCGACTGGACGCGATTCCGTTTTGCTGGGCTATAATCTTGGGCTCGGCTCTTTAGCTCAGTCGGTTAGAGCGATGGAATCATAATCCACAGGTCCGCGGTTCGAATCCGTGAAGAGCCACCAGTTCAAAAGCCTTGTAAGTGCCACACTTACAAGGCTTTTTTGTTATGCGGTGCGGTAAGTACCGCTGTATGGGCACCTATCCGCGCGCGTCGAGCACCGACAGGTCCACGCCCTCCTCACGGCACACCTTGCGCGCGATCGCCATGCAATCGCGCGCGATGGCGGCCCCGCAGTACATCTGGATATGGAGGATGACTTCAACCAGTTGATCCAGCGGCACCTTCGTCACCTTGAGCGCGACGCGGAAATGGATCTCCCACTCCTCCATGCGCCCGGCGCCGGCCAGCATGCCCAGATTGAGAAAGCTCAGCTGTTGCGGCGCGACGATCCCGCGGGCCCAGGTGCGGGCCCACAACTGGTTGGTGGTGAACACCTGCCACTCATGGTTGAACGCGTTGCGATGGGCCAGCTGATCGTCGACGAACGCGTCCCCGTTGATGTGCCGCCGGGACTGTTTCCCGACCTCGTCGAAGTCGGTTGCGGGATAGCGGGCAGAAAGTTCGGTCATGGTGTGTCCACTCCTCACACGGCGCAGTAGCCGCCATCGATCAGCAGGTCGGCGCCTGTCATGAACGACGACGCATCGCTGGCCAGGAAGAGCGCACCCGATGCCAGCTCGGCCGGGTCCGCCATGCGGTTGAGCAGGTACTTGGCTTCCACCGATTTCTTCAGGTCCGGCGGCAGCTCGCCGTTGTAGCGGTAGGTCACGCGCCGTGTCATCACTGCGCCCGGGGACAAGGTATTGACGCGGATGCCCTGCGCCGCATGGTCGGCCGCCATGGTGCGCCCCATTTGCATGATGGCGCCCTTCGTGGAGGTGTAGGACACGCGGTTGGCGCGGCCGACCGAACCATGCATGGACGCAATGTGGATCACAGAGCCGCCGCCCGCCGCGATCATGTGGGGCAGCACCGCGCG
The DNA here is from genome assembly GCA_004210915.1 of Variovorax sp. GTDB lineage: Bacteria > Pseudomonadota > Gammaproteobacteria > Burkholderiales > Burkholderiaceae_C > Variovorax. Next base: position 2,325 of record SEGS01000127.1, read on the forward strand.
GGACATCAGGTAGTAGCCGTGGATGTTGACGCGGTGGACCTTCTCCCACTCGGCATAGTCGATCTCGAGGATCGTTCCGCTCTTGTCCAGCACAGCCACGCCGTTGACGAGTACCGACGGTAAGCCGAGTTCGGCGAGCACGCGCGATGTCGCGTCCAGCGTGGACGCTTCGGAGGTCACATCGCAGCCGATACCAATGGCTGTGCCGCCATTGCCGTTGATCTCGTCGGCCAGCGCATTGGCTTCTTTGGCATCGAGATCCACCACAGCGACCTTGGCGCCGACGTTGGCGAACAGCGTGCAGATCGCCGCGCCGATGCCGCCCGTGCCGCCGGTCACGACAGCGACCTTGCCGTCGAGTCGGAAGACCTTCTCGTCGAGCGGTCGCACGCTCATGCCTTCTCCTCGTCGTCGAGCACGGAGAGGTCGACCTTCTCTTCCTTGAGCACCCGCCGCGCAATGGCCATGCAATCCCGCGCAATGGGAATGCCGCAGTAGAGGCCAATGTGCAGGATCAGCTCGCGCAGCTGGATCAGTGGCACCTTGGTGACGGTGATGGCGATGCGAAAGTGCAGCTCCCATTCCTCCATGCGCGCCTTGCCGGCCAGCATGCTGAGGTTGACCAGACTCAACTGCTGCTCGCTCAGAATGCCGCGGGCCCAGGTCCGCCCGAAGATCTGGTTCGTGATGTAGAGCTGGTACTCGCGGTCCAGGCC
>SEGS01000089.1 GCA_004210915.1 Variovorax sp.
GAGCCTTCGATGACCCAGTGCTTCTGCTCGTCGGTGAGCTTGTACCAGGGCGTGTCGCGCGGAATGCCGGCGGCTTCGGCGTGGCGCATGAGGTCGTCCTGCGCCTCTTTCCAGGCGGGCGTCTGGATGGTCTTGATGGCGCCGGCGCGCAGCGTGAGCTTGTCGTTCGGGATCACGAGCCCTAGGTCCACGCCGATCACGCGGCCGAAGCCGCGGCAGGTCTCGCAGGCACCGACAGCCGAATTGAACGAGAACATCGACGGGATCGGGTCGCTGTAGCGGATGTCGCTCTCCGGGCAATGCAGGCCGGTGGAAAACTTCCAGATCTCCGGCTCGCCGCCCTCTTCCGCTGCAAGTGCGTAGACCGTGAGCCGCCCTGCCCCGCGCTTCAGCGCCGTCTCGATCGCCTCGAGCACGCGCACGCGCTCGGCGCCCGCGATGCGGAAGCGGTCCGCCACCACGTCGAGCACCTTGCGCGGCCCGGTCGGCGTCGCGACCTCGCGCTCGGCCTGCACGCGCGTGAAGCCGCTGGCCGACAGCCATTGCGTGACCTCGTCGGCGGTCGTCGTCGGGGGCAGCTCGACCGGAAAGGTGACCACCACCCGCGGATCCCCTGCAGCCGCAGCGCGCCCGGCCAACGCTGCGTAGATCGAATCGGGGGAGTCGTGCCGCACCGGGAGTGCGGTCTCGCGATCGAACAGCGCCGCGGCCCGCGCGTAGAGCAGCTTCAGGTGGTCGTTGAGCTCCGTCATCGTGCCGACCGTGGAACGCGACGAGCGCACCGGGTTGGTCTGGTCGATCGCGATGGCAGGCGGCACGCCTTCGACCTTGTCGACCGCGGGCTTGTCCATGCGGTCGAGGAACTGGCGCGCGTAGGCCGAGAAGGTCTCGACGTACCGGCGCTGCCCCTCGGCGTAGAGCGTGTCGAACACCAGGCTCGACTTGCCCGAGCCGCTCGGGCCGGTGACCACCGTCATCTCGCCTGTGCGGATGTCGAGATCGAGGTTCTGGAGGTTGTGCTGGCGTGCGCCGCGAATCCGGATGGAGCCCTGTGTCATGCGTGCCTTGGAGGTGGGGCAAACATTCTAGGGAGCGCCGGAGGGCGCCGTCATGGCAGGGGCTTGCGCGCCCGCGTGTCGGCCATCGCCTTGCGACGGCCGGCGCGCAGCCCCGGTTTACTTCGACTCGGCCGGGGTGGCGGGCGCAGGCACGACCGGCGAGGCCGGCGCTGCGGGCGCGGCAGGTGCCGGCGCGTGCGCAGCGTCTCCGCCATGCTTTTCACCGCCCATGTCGATCTTGTCGCCGCCCTTGCTGATGATGAAGAGCGAGATGGCCGCGAAGATGACGAAGCCGACGACGATTTTCCACATGGTGTGTCTCCTGGACGGTTTGAAAAAAGCTCAAGAAAAAAGCCTCATGCTGCCCCGCGGCCCGGCATGAAGCCCCTTTGTTGAGCACAGGGCCGAGGCCCTGTGACCCTGATTGCGATCAGTCGTTCGCGTAGATGTCGACGTCCTTCGTTTCCTTGATGAACAGCGTGCCGATCACCAGGGTCATGCCCGCGATGATGATCGGGTACCAGAGGCCGTTGTACATGTTGCCGGTGCTGGCCACGATAGCGAATGCCGTGGTGGGCAGCAAGCCGCCGAACCATCCGTTACCGATGTGGTACGGCAGGCTCATCGAGGTGTAGCGGATACGGGTCGGGAACATTTCCACCAGCATCGCGGCGATCGGGCCGTAGACCATGGTGACCAGCAGCACCAGCCAGAACAGCAGCGCGACGGTCAGGACCTTGTTGACCTTGGCCGGATCGGCCTTGGTCGGGTAGCCTGCCAGCTTCAGGTCATCGGCCACTTCCTTCTTGAAGGCTGCAATGGCCTTGACCGAGGCTTCGTCGAACTTCAGGTTGACGACGTTGCCGGCGGGGGCCGTGACGGTCTTGTCACCGATCTTGACGACGGCCGGGGAACCGGCAGGGCCGGCCACGTTGTCGTAGCTCACCGAGTTCTGCACCAGGTAGCGCTTGGCGATGTCGCACGAGGTCTTGAAGTCGATCTCGCGTGCCACCGGGTTGCCCTGGAACGAGCAGTTGGCCGGGTCGGCGGTCACCACGACGGCGGCGGTCTGCTGGGCCTTGGCCAGGTCAGGGTTGGCCGCTTCGGTCAGCATCTTGAAGACCGGGAAATAGGTGACCACGGCCAGCAGGCAGCCGGCCATGATGATCGGCTTGCGGCCGATCTTGTCCGACAGCGAACCGAAGATCACGAAGAACGGCGTGCCGATCAGCAGGGCCGCGGCGATCATCAGGTTGGCCGTGGTGTTGTCGACCTTGAGCTGTTGCGTCAGGAAGAACAGCGCGTAGAACTGACCCGAGTACCAGACCACGGCCTGGCCGGCGGTCAGGCCGACGAGCGCCAGGATCACGATCTTGAGGTTCTTCCACTGGCCGAAGGATTCGGACAGCGGTGCCTTCGAGGTCTTGCCCTCGGCCTTCATCTTCTGGAAGGCCGGCGATTCGGACAGCGACAGGCGAATCCACACCGAGATGCCGAGCAAAGCGATCGACAGCAGGAACGGAATGCGCCAGCCCCAATCGGCAAAGGCCGCTTCGCCCAGCGTCAGCCGCACACCCAGAATCACGATCAGGCTCAGGAACAGGCCGAGCGTGGCCGTGGTCTGGATCCACGAGGTGTAGGCACCGCGCTTGCCGTGCGGCGCGTGTTCCGCGACGTAGGTCGCAGCACCGCCGTACTCGCCGCCGAGCGCCAGGCCCTGCAGCATGCGCAGCGCGATCAGGATGACCGGGGCCGCGACGCCGATGGTCGCGTAGCTGGGCAGCAAGCCGACGATGAAGGTCGACAGGCCCATGATCAGGATGGTGACCAGGAAGGTGTACTTCCGGCCGATCATGTCGCCGAGGCGGCCGAACACGATGGCGCCGAACGGACGCACCAGGAAACCGGCCGCAAATGCCAGCAACGCGAAGATGAAGGCCGCGCCCGCATCCAGACCGCTGAAGAACTGCTTGGCGATGATCGCCGCGAGCGAACCGTAGAGGTAGAAGTCGTACCACTCGAACACGGTACCGAGGGAGGAGGCGAAGATGACCTTCCTCTCCTCCGCGGACATGGGCCGGGGGGCCGGATGGGGCACTCCCTTGGAATCCAGTGTGGTTGCCATTGCGTCGTCTCCTGAGAAATATGCGGCCCACTACACGGGGCCGTGACGCATTCTTGGAGGGGCGACTGACCCGAGCCTTTCGCCAAACTGAACAGCGGCTGACGATTTAAGGTGAAACCCGCGCGTGACGTTTCACCTTGTAAGAAAGTCAGCGATTGTTACGTGTCAGGCCCGGCCGCTGGTCGGCACCTTGCCATTGCGGTCCGTCGAACCACGCGTCGCCGTCGAGCGCGGCGCGCAGCATCGCGAGCCCGTCGAAGCCCCAGAACAGGCGGCCATCGACCTGGTAGGTCGGTGTTCCGAAAACGCCCAGTGCGGCCGCGGCGTCGGTGTTGGCCTTCAGTTGCGCCTTCGCTTCATCGCCCCCGCTGTCGCGCACTGCCGGCAGTTGCGCCGCGAGCGCAGCCAGCCGCGCCGGGTCACCGGCCTCGGCACCGCCGCGCCACACGTCGCGAAAGATGGTCTCGGCCACGTGGCGGCTGATGTCGCCATCGGCCGTGGTGCCCATGGCAAGCCGCAGATGCGGCAAGGGGTTGTAGGGGTGCGTGGCGGGCATCTCGATCGGCACGCCGTGGGCATGACCCAGCCACAGCACATGGCGGTAGGTCCACGCGCGCTTCGCCGGCACCTCTGCCGGGCCGAGCTGGCCATGGTGCTTGAGCAGCGCGCCCAGCAGCACGGGCTTGTAGGCGACGCTGTAGCTCAGGCCTTCAAGCGCCTCCGGCAGGCGCTCGAACGCAAGGTACGCATAGGGCGAGATGAAGTCGAGGTAGAAATCGATGTGCTTCATGGGGCGGGCTCCGGCAATCTTTGCGCAATGCACGCCCAGACGGCACGCTTGCCGTCGTCGGTCATGCGGCTCCATCCTGCGATCTCGGGAATGGTACGGAAGCAGCCTTCGCACAGCACCCGCGCGGCGTCCATGCGACAGACCGAAATGCAGGGCGACGGCACCGGCAGCGCCTCATTGCCGCCGCCCGCCTCACCGGACAAGCGCACGCGTCGCGCTTGGCGAGCCAACGCTTCGACCGCGGGCGGCATCAAACCACGTCCGCCACCGGCGCACCGGTCAGCCGCTCGAGGTCTTGCGGCGTGAGAAGCACCACCGCATGCGGATGGCCCGCGGCGGCCCAGATCTCGTCGAAGCGGAACAGTTCGCGGTCGATCAGCGTGACCGCTGGCGTGGCGTGCGCGAACGGCGACACGCCACCGATCGAGAAGCCGGTCTTCGCTTTCACGAACTCGGCGTCGGCACGACCCGTCTTGCCGACGATCGCGTCGACCTTCTTTTCGTCGACCCGCTTGTCGCCCGAGGTGATGACCAGCACCGCAGCGCCGTCGCTCTTGCGCTTGAAGATGATGCTCTTGGCGATCTGTCCGACCGCGATGCCGAGTGCATCGGCCGCCTGCTGCGCGGTGCGCGCGGCGTCGTCGAGCATGCGCGGGCCATGCGGATGGCCGGCGTCCTGCAGCACGCGCGCGACGCGCTGCACGGTGTCGGGGAGGGAGTGGAGTTCAGCGCCGCACATGGGGAAGGGTTCTCTTTGAAAAGGGCTCGGTCCGGCATCGGCTCACTGGTAGCGCGCCGCCGTGATGAACTGCCTGAAGGTTTCGCACCAGACGATGACCGCCCGATAGTCCGCGGGGTCGACCGATGCCGGGATCGGCACGACGAAGTTGCGGAAGGTCTTGACGTCGCCGACGCGCGCCATCCGGGGTTTGAGTCGCAGGAAGTCGGCTTCGGTCTCGACGAACTCCGGCGACAGATAGAGCTTGTAGTCGGGGCCGGGCGCGAGCTGGCCGTCCAGCACCACATGCCCTTCGTTGATCGACACCGTGCCCTCGCCCCAGTGCAGCGCGTCGCTGTCTTTCAGGTCGCGCCGGAACTGGCCGCTTCGTTGCGCCGACGCGGCCTGCGCGCGCACCTCGTCGGCTGTCGGCGCGGCCGGCGCGATGAGGATGGGCAACAGGTAGATCCCGAGCGCCACGCCGAGTGCCAGCACCGACAGGTGCGAACCTGCGAGGAGCAACCAGCGCTTCATGTCGGCCGCCGCAGCCCGCCCGCCCGGGACGGATGGACTTCGACACCCGCGCGGCCAGCTCGCGCCGCAGCGACTGCGGCTCGCGGGCCTGCTACTTGACGCGAAAGATGGCGCACAACTTGTGGCCGTCCGGATCCCGGACGTAGGCCAGGTGCAAGGCGCCCATGGGGCCCGACCGCAGACCGGGTGCTTCTTCGATCGACGCGCCACCGTGGGCAACGGCCACGTCGTGGAAGGTCTTGACCTGCTCTGGCGAGTCGCAGCGAAAGCCGATCGTTCCGCCGTTGGCCGCTGCCGCCGGTTCGTTGTTGATGGGCTGGCTCAGGCAAAAGGTGCTGCCATCGTGGCGATAGAACAGCCGGACATGGCCTGACGAGGCCACGTTCCGGACCGGCTCGCCGGCGCCCAGAACACCCAACACAGCGTCGTAGAAACGCTTGGAGCGCTCGATGTCATTGGATCCGAGCATGACGTGGTTCAACATGGTGGCGACTTGAGGGTGAGGTTGAAGAGCTGCAGATGCTAAACGCCAGGGCCGAAGCGGCTCACCCCGCCCGCTTCGTGCGGATCGCCTTCGACGCGCGCGAGTTCGGCTCGCGCCCCAGCGCCTGGCTGATGTAGACGCCCGCGTCGATCAGCTTGTCGAGGTCGATGCCGGTGGCGATGCCCATGCCGTGCAGCAGGTAGACCACGTCTTCGGTCGCGACGTTGCCGGTCGCGCCCTTGGCATAGGGGCAGCCGCCCAGGCCCGCCGAGGACGACTGGTAGTTCCACACGCCCATCTCGAGCGCCGCCAGCGTGTTGACCAGCGCCTGCCCGTAGGTGTCGTGGAAGTGGCCCGAGATGGCGTCGACACCGAAGTGCGCCAGCGTGGCCTCCATCGCCGCCTGCACCTTGCGCGGCGTGCCCACGCCGATGGTGTCGGCCACGTCCACGCGCTGCACGCCGATGCCCTTCATCAGGCCGGCCAGGTAGCCGACCTTCTCGGGCGCGATCTCGCCTTCGTACGGGCAACCGACCGTGCAGCTCATGGCACCTCGCACCGCGATGCCCTTCTCAAGCGCGGCCGCGACGACAGGCGCGAAGCGCTCGATGCTCTCGGCGATCGAGCAGTTGATGTTTTTCTGGCTGAAGGCCTCACTGGCGGCACCGAACACCACGATCTCGTCGGGCCACTCGTCGCGCGGCGCGGCGATGGCGGCTTCGAAGCCCTTCATGTTCGGCGTGAGCACCGAATAGCGCACGCCGCTCTTGCGCGCGATGCCGTGCATGACCTCGGCGTTGTCGCCCATCTGGGGCACCCACTTGGGGCTGACGAAGCTGGTCACTTCGATCTCGGTCAGGCCCGCGTCCTGCAGGCGGTGCACGAGGCCGATCTTGATCTCGGCAGCGACGGGTTGCTTCTCATTCTGCAAGCCATCGCGCGGGCCGACGTCGATGAGCTGGACTTGGGCGGGGAGGTTCATTCGTGTCTCCTGACAGAGCTTTTCAGTATCCGCGTCGGGGGTCGACGATGCCGGGCAGGTCGTCAAAGGCCCCACCGGCTTCAACGGCGCGGATCTTCGCCGCGATCTGCGCGATCGACTCTTCGCGCAGCGTGCGCGCCGATGCGTGCGGCGTGACGGTGATCTTGGGGTGACGCCAGAAGGGATGTTCCGGCGGCAGCGGCTCGACCTCGAACACGTCGAGCGCCGCCCCGGCCAGCGGGCCGTTGTCGAGCAGCGGAATCAGGTCGTCCTCGACCAGATGCTGCCCGCGCGCGACGTTGATGAGGTAGCCGCCCGGCTGGCCGCCGTTCAACTTCAGCAGCGTCTCGCGCCGCAGCACACCGCGCGTGTCCGGCGTCAGCGGCAGCAGGCAGACCAGCACGCGGCTGGCGGCCAGGAATGCATCGAAGCCTTCGGCACCCGAAAAGCACTGCACGCCCTCGACCTGCCTCGGCGACCGGCTCCAGCCGTTGACCGGAAACTCGAACTGCGCGACCGCCTTCGCCACACGTTCGCCGAGCACGCCCAGCCCCATCACACCGACCGGGAAGTCGCGGCGCAGGCGCGGCTTGCGAAAGCTCCATTTGCCCTCGCGCGCATCGGCCTCGTACCCGTCGAACTCGCGCACATGCCGTACCAGCGCATGCAGCACGTACTCGGCCATCTGTACCGACATGCCCGCATCGTCGAGCCGCACGATGCGCGTGGTGGACGGCACCTTCAGCTTGAGCAAGGCATCGACGCCCGCGCCGATGTTGAACAGGCCGCGCAATTGCGGCTGCTCGTCGATGAACTGCTGCGGCGGCGCCCAGACCACGGCGTGGTCGGCGGGCGCTGCGCCGGGTTGCCACGCGGTGACCTCCGCGCCAGGCAATTCGCGCTGCAGGCCGGCGATCCAGGCGTCCGGGCGTTCGGGCAGGCAGACGGCGATGCGCATCAGAGCGCGCCTCCTGCACGTCCGCCGCGGCGGCGCCACAGCAAACGCACGATCCACATCGCAGGCACAGCCAGCAGCAGCCAGGGCAGCGCCAAGGCGAGGAAGGTGATGAGCGCGCCCGCGCTCTCGGCCAGCGCCGCGCTCGCGTTGTTCAGGGCGTTGCGGATCGGGTTGTAGCTGGTGCCGCTCACCAGCACGCGCTTGGCCGCGAAGTGGATCGTCAGATGCTGCTTGCTGGTCTGCTGCGCAAGCAGCTTGCGTTGGGTGGCGCTGCTGTCGAGCTGCGCCTGCGTGTCGGCCAGCGTGCTCTGGATCGCCAGCAGGTCACCCAGGTCGCGCTTGGTCTTCGTGTCGCTCAGCATGGCGCGCAGCCCGTCGCGGAACTCGGTCCGGTTCCTGATGTGCGCCTCGATGTCGATCACCTCGGCCGTCTTGTCTTCGCTCGTCGTGTTGTGCGAAACCACTTGCGCCACACCGGCCACGCTGCCGAGCACGGCATCGACGTCGGCCGGCAGCACGCGCATCTCGAGCGAGGCATGGCCCGGCTGCTGCGGCGTTTCGCGCTGCATCGTCGACGAGAGCAGCTCGCAGCGCAGCGTGCCGCAGAGGTCGCGCACGGTGGTCCAGGCTGCGGGCAACTGGTCGGATGGCACTTCGGCCGAGAGCTCGTGTCGCACGGCCAGGAAGCGCTGGGCCTGCGGCTCGCCTGTTGCGTCGGTCGCGCTTTGTGCGGCGGTGGTCATCGTCTCGCTTGCCTGACGTTCCCGCGCGGCACCTGCACCGGGTTTGGCGAGGCGCATGTCCTCCACGGCCGCGGAGGCCATGTCTGCCGCGGGCGCGGCAGCGGCGTCCTCGGCGCGCTCGCGGTCGGAGCAGCCGGCGGCGAGCGCCGCAGCCATCAACAGCGCCGTCGTGAGACGGGAAAGGGAAAAGGTGGAAGGTGTCATGGGGACCGCAGTCTAGTGATGAAGATCCCCTTGATACGGCCCAAGGCCCGTTTCGGGGTTAAGCCGCCTTCACCATCCGCAGCAACTCCGAGCCTTCGGTGACCTGGTCGCCGGGCGCGAACATCAGCTCTTCCACCGTGCCGTCGGCCGGCGCGGCGATGGTGTGCTCCATCTTCATGGCCTCCATCACCGCCAGCGGCTGACCCTTGCTGACCGTATCGCCGGCCTTGACCGCGAAGGACACGACCTTGCCGGGCATCGGCGCTGTGAGGCGCCCGCCTTCGGCCTGCGTATCGCCCGCGTGCGCGAGGCGGTCGATGGCGAGGATCTTCGTGGCGCCGTGGGAACTGAAGACGTGCGCCGTCGCCTGGTGGGCGTACACATCGAGGGTGTGGCGCGCGCCGTTGAACGAGACCTCGATCTGCCCGTCGGGCAACCGGCCGATCTCCAGCAGGCCCGACACGCCACCCACCTCGAGCGCGAGCGCGCCATCGTGGAGGTAACGCAGGGTGGCGGTCTGCGGCTCCCCGCGGAACTCGAAGGCGAACAGCCGCTGCGCGACGCCGGCCGATCGCCAGCCGTCGCGGCGGCTGAAGGGATTCCCGCCCGTGGTGGCGCGTTCGTCGAGCAGCGTGCGCGCGACCGAAGCGGCCGCAGCCAGCGGCAGGCCCAGCGGCTCGCGGTCGAACAGCACCGTGCGCTCGCGTTCGATGAGCGCGGTGTCGAGCTTCGCGTTGGCGAAGGACTCGGTCGCGAGGATGCCGCGCAGGAACTGCACGTTGGTCTGCACACCGACGATGTGCACGTCTGCCAGCGCGGCGTCGAGCCGGGCCAGCGCTTCGGCGCGCGTGGCGCCGTGCACGATGAGCTTGGCGATCATCGAGTCGTAGAAGGGCGAGATCTCCCCGCCCTCGCGCACGCCGTCGTCGATGCGCACGCGGCTGCGCTGGAAGGCCGTATGCACGGCCGGCTTGCGATAGACATGCAGCGTACCGGTGGCGGGCAGGAAGTTGTTGTCGGGGTTCTCGGCGCAGATGCGCGCCTCGATCGCGTGGCCGTGGATCTGCAACTGGTCCTGCTTCAGCGGCAGTTCCTCGCCGAAGGCCACGCGCAGTTGCCATTCGACCAGGTCGAGCCCCGTGATCGCCTCGGTCACCGGATGCTCGACCTGCAGCCGCGTGTTCATTTCCATGAAGTAGAACTTCATGGCCTCGGGTTTCTCGTAGCCACCCGTCTGCTCGACGATGAACTCGACCGTGCCGGCGCCGACGTAGTGGACGGCGCGCGCCGCGTTCACGGCGGCCTCGCCCATCTGCTGGCGCATCGCCTCGGTCATGCCGGGCGCGGGCGCTTCTTCGAGCACTTTCTGGTGGCGGCGCTGCACCGAGCAGTCGCGCTCGAACAGGTAGACGTAGTTGCCCTGCGTGTCGCCGAAGACCTGGATCTCGATATGGCGCGGGCGCTGGACGTACTTTTCGATCAGCACGGCGTCGCTGCCGAAGCTGTTGATGGCCTCGCGCTGGCAACTGGCGAGCGCGGCCGCAAAGTCTTCGCTCTTCTCGACGATGCGCATGCCCTTGCCGCCGCCGCCGGCGCTGGCCTTGATGAGCACCGGGTAGCCGATGCGGTCGGCTTCGCGCTGCAGCAGCGCCGGGTCTTGCTCGGCGCCGTGGTAACCGGGCACCAGCGGCACGCCAGCCTTCTCCATCAATCGCTTGGATTCGGCCTTCAACCCCATCGCGAGGATGGCCGAGGGCGACGGGCCGATGAAGACGATGCCGGCATCGGCGCAGGCCTGCGCGAAGGCCTCGTTCTCGGAGAGGAAACCGTAGCCCGGATGCACCGCCTCGGCGCCGGTGGCTTTGGCGGCTTCGAGAATCTTTTCCCAGCGCAGGTAGCTGTCTTTCGGCGCGCTGCCGCCCAGGTGCACGGACGCGTCGCAGGCGCGCACGTGGTTGGCATGTGCGTCAGCGTCGGAATAGACGGCGACGGTGCGCACGGCCATGCGGCGCGCGGTCGCGGCCACACGGCAGGCGATTTCTCCGCGGTTGGCGATCAGGATTTTCTTGAACACAACGGTCTCCTTGAATTCTTCAGACGCCGCTTTGCGGCACGGGGGCGCCGCCAAAGAAGGCGCGCAGTTTGCGCAGCACGGCACGCAGGAACTTCCACAACACGACCAACAGCAGCACCGAGAGCACGACCATGACGAGCAGCGCCACGCCAAAGGCGATCGGGTGCTGCGTGGCGAGCCACACCACACCGACGACCAGCCCGTCTTCGAACAGCGAGGCCAGCCAGTTGGAGAAGGGCTCCGGCGAGGTGTTGATGGCCGCACGCGCGGTCGCCTTGGTCGCGAACGACGTGGCGGCAAGCGAACCGCCGAGCAGACCTGCCGCCATGCCCCAGGCGGCGTTGTCGCCACCGAACACGCCGGCCGCGAGCAGCGCGCCGCCGGGGATGCGGATGACGCTGTTAACCGAATCCCACATGCTGTCGACCCAGGGAATCTTGTCGGCGAAGAATTCGACCAGCAACATGAAGCCGCTGACCGCGAGCACCACCGGGTGCGCGAGCATCTGCAGGCCGCCGGGCAGCGGCATCCACTGCGCCGCGCCCATCGCGCCGACGAGGAACACGACCGCGTACAGCCGAAAACCGCTGGCCCAGCCCAGGGCGCCGGCCAGCGCCATCAGCGCGGGCATGTCCATCTGCCCCAGCGCCGCGCCGGCCTGCCGGCCGACCGCTTCCGCCGACGCAGTGATGGCCGGGTCGGCATGCAGGCCGATACGGTGCAGCCAGGCGATGAAGGCGTCAATCATGGAGTCGACAGCCAGCCCGGCTTGCGCTTCTCGAGGAAGGCGCGCACGCCTTCGCGCCCTTCGTCGCTCGCGCGGATGTCGGCGATGCCTTCGACCGTGCGCGCCACCAGCGCGTCGTCGATCTCGCGATCGGCCACGTCGGCGATGAGTTGCTTGCAGGCGCGCACGGCGGCCGGGCTGGCGCCGGTCAGCGCCTTGAGCAGTTCGTCGACCTTGGCATCCAGCGCGTCAGCAGCAACGACCTCGTGCACGAAGCCGATGCGGTGCGCCTCGGCGGCACCGAAGCGCTCGGCCGTCAGGAAATAGCGTTGCGACGCGCGCGTACCCATGGCGCGCAGCACGTAAGGGCTGATGGTGGCGGGCACCAGGCCGATCTTCACTTCGCTCAGGCAGTACCAAGCGGTGTCGACGCTCACGGCCATGTCGCAGGCCGCGACCAGGCCCATGCCGCCGGCGTACACATCGCCCTGCACGCGCGCGATGGTCGGCTTCGGGCACTCGGCGATGGTGCGCAGCATCGCCGCGAGCTTGCCGGCATCGGCAAGGTTCTCGTCGCGCGTGTAGTCGGCCATGCGGCGCATCCAGTTCAGGTTGGCGCCGGCGCAAAAGGCCGGGCCGTTCGCGCCGAGCACGATGGCCTTGACCTCGGCGCGCGCGCCGGCTTCGGCGAAGGCTCGCGTCAGTTCGGCGATCACGACATCGTCGAACGCGTTGCGCGCGTCGGGCTGGTCGAGCCAGATGCGCGCGACGGCGCCATCGACGTCGAAGCGCAGCGTGGTGTAGTCGGTCATGCGGTGGCTCTCGCTTCGCTTTGCTGCAGGTAGACCCAGTCGAGCGACGGGCCGGGATGGCCCAGCGCCGTGACCGCCGCGGTGATCTGGCCGCGGTGATGGGTCGCGTGATTGAAGACATGGCCGAGACCCGGCGCAAAGAGGATGCGCACGGCCTCGCCGTTGTTGCGGGTGTAGGCCAGCTCGCCATCGAGGCGGGAGGCGTCGAGCCCCGCGGTCCACCGGGCCCAGCGCTCGACCGATTCGCCCAGCGCGGCACAGACCGCCGCGCGATCGGTGTGCAGTTCGGCATCCAGCGCGACGCGCGGCGAGCTGTTCTCGGCAAAGCGCGCGTACCAGACGGTGTCGGTGACCAGCAGGTGGTTCACGGTGCCGTGAATGGAACCAAAGAACAGGCGCTGGTCACGATGCCACTCGTCGTCGCTCAACGCCGCGAGGTCCGCCAGCAGGGTGTGCGTGGCCCACGCGTGGTAGCGCGCGAGCCGGGCGAAGTAGTCGGCGAGCTGCATCACCGATCACATGCGGAAGATGCCGAACTTCGGCTCCGGGATTGGCGCATTGCGCGACGCGGCCAAGCCCAGCGCGAGCACGCGACGCGTGTCGGCCGGGTCGATGATGCCGTCGTCCCACAGACGTGCGGTGGCGTAGTACGGGTGGCCCTGGTCTTCGTACTGCTGGCGGATCGGCGCCTTGAAGGCCTCTTCTTCCTCCGCGCTCCAGCTGCCGCCTTTCAGCTCGATGCCGTCGCGCTTGACGGTGGCCAGCACGCTCGCGGCCTGCTCGCCGCCCATCACGCTGATGCGCGCGTTGGGCCACATCCAGAGGAAGCGCGGCGAGTAAGCGCGGCCGCACATGCCGTAGTTGCCGGCACCGAAGCTGCCGCCGATGATGATGGTGAACTTCGGCACGTTGGCCGTGGCCACGGCCGTCACCATCTTGGCGCCGTGGCGCGCGATGCCTTCGTTCTCGTACTTGCGCCCGACCATGAAGCCGGTGATGTTCTGCAGGAACACCAGCGGAATCTTGCGCTGGCAACACAGCTCGATGAAGTGCGCGCCCTTCTGCGCCGACTCGGAAAAGAGG
>SEGS01000090.1 GCA_004210915.1 Variovorax sp.
CCGCCGACCGGCACGTTGAACTGCACGTCCAGGCCCGCCATCTCGCGCCGGAGCGCGGTGACCATCGCGTCGCGCTGGCGCTTGTAGAGCGCGCGGATCGTCGGCACGTGGGTCGCCAGGAAGTCGTCCTTCATCACCGACGACACCATGCGCTGCGTGAAGATCGGTGTGTGCAGGTCGACCGCCTGCTTGGCCTGCAAGAGCTTCGGGTAGATCGCCTTCGGCGCCACGAGGAAGCCGAGGCGCAGCCCCGGCGCGAGGATCTTGGAGAACGAGCCGAGGTAGATGCAGCCTTCGGGGTTGCGCGCGGTCAGCGGCAGCGGCGGCGCTTCGTCGAACCACAGGTCGCCGTAGGGGTTGTCCTCGACGATGGGCAGGCCGGCCCTGGCGGCGGCTTCGGACACCGCGGCGCGGCGCGCTTCGGTCATGGTGCGGCCGGTCGGGTTCTGGAAGTTGGGCAGGAGGTAGACGAAGCGTGCGTCTTTGGCCTTGGCGATCAGGTCATCGACGAGCACGCCTTCGTCGTCGGTTGCCACGCTCTGCGGCACCGGTTCCATCGGCCCGAAGGCCTGCAGCGCGCCGAGGTACGTCGGCGTCTCGACCAGCACCTTGCTGCCCGGGTCGAGCAGCACCTTGGCCACGAGATCGAGGCCCTGCTGCGAGCCGGTGGTAATCAGCACCTGGGCCGGGTCGACGTTCCACGGCAGCATGTCGGCGACCGCCTGGCGAAGCGGGCCGTAGCCTTCGCTCGCTGCGTATTGCAAGGCCGCCTGGCCGTCGTTTTCCAGCACTTCCTTGCATGCCGCGGCAAAGGCAGCGATCGGGAAGGTCTTGGGCGAGGGCAGGCCGCCGGCCAGGCTGATGATGCCGGGACGCTCGGTGACCTTGAGGATCTCGCGCAGCACCGACGGGTTCATCTTCTCGGCGCGGGCGGCCAGTTTCCAGTGGGTCGTCGTCATGGTGTTGTTCTCCGTTATCAAGGTCAGTGTGTCAGCAGAGGATAAAGCGAGGCGACCAGCGCCAGCGCCGCGAGGGTGTTGAAGACGCGCAGGAAGGTCGGGCGCTGCAGGTGGCGCCGCATGCTGCTGCCGAACAGCGCCCACGAGCCGGTGCTCGGCATGTTGATGACGCCCATCACGCCGATCAGCGCGAGCAGTTGCCAGGTCGAATGCCGCGCGGGCAGGTAGGTGGTGATCGCGCCCAGCGCCATCACCCAGGCCTTGGGGTTGACCCACTGGAACGCCGCCGCGGCGGTGAAGCCCATCGGCTTCGGTTGCGCTGTGCCCGGCGTCACGGTGTCGGGCGCCGGCTGGCTGCGAAAGATCTTCCACGCGAGGTAGAGCATGTACGCGCCGCCGGCATACCGCATCACCGTGTAGAGCAGCGGGTAGCGCTCGAACACCGAGCCGAGGCCCAGACCCATCAGCAGGATCATCAAACAGAAGCCGACGGTGATGCCCGTCATGTGCGGCAGCGAGCGCGAGAAGCCGAAGTTCACGCCCGAGGCCAGCATCATCGTGTTGTTGGGGCCGGGCGTGATCGAGCTCACGAAGGCAAAGAGCGCGAAGGCCAGCCAGGTGTCGAGGTTCATGGCGCGGGCCTCGGTGCAGCGCGCTGGTTCGGCGTGATGTGGTCGAAAGCGCCGTCGCCGTACGAGCGCATCACCTGCGCGATGACGATGTGAAAGCCGCGGTACCAGGCGCGGTACTGGCGCTTGGCTTCGAGGTGGTTCGGGTTGGCGGAGAAGGCGCGCAGGGCTTCTTCCGTTTCCCAGTAGTAGGTCGCGTTGCGACGCGCGCCATCGTCGGAGCGCCAGTTCTCGGCGCCCAGAAAACCGGGCGTCTCGCGCGCGGCCTGCTCGATCAATGCGTCGAGCGCATGGAAGCGCTCGTCGTACGTGCCGGGCTCGAAGATGAAGGCGGCGGAATACATGGTGGCTCCCGGGTGGTCGTGGTTGTTGTCTTGGATGTTCACGTCGTTGCCGGCCGCAACGGCGCGGCCGGTTGCGACAGCCGCTTGCCCACTACCACCGTCGCCACCACCGCGGCCGCGAAGCCCAGCGTGACCACGTCGAGCGGTTCGCCCAGCAGCGGGATCGATGCAAGGATCGACAAGAAAGGCTGTAGCAGCTGCGTCTGGCTCACACGCAATGCGCCACCCATCGCGAGGCCGCGGTACCAGGCGAAGAAGCCGACCCACATCGAAAACACGCCGACGTAGACGAAGCCCATCCAGGCCGACGTCGCGATCGGCTGCGCGGGCCACAGCATCAGCGTGGCCGGCAGCGTGACGGGCAGGGCGATCACGCAGACCCAGCAGATCACGCGCTCGGCGCCGAGCTCGGGCGTGACCTGCGCGCCGTAGATGTAGCCGAAGGACGCGGCGATGACCGCGCCAACCAGCAGCAAGTCGGCCCATTCAAAACCGAAGCCGTGGCCCTGTTGCTGCGCGCGCAACACCGAGAACGCGACCACCAGCAAACTGCCGATCACCGCGCAGACCCAGAAGCCGAGCCGCGCGCGCTGGTGCAGCACCCACGCCGCGACCATCGCGCTCACGAGCGGCAGCAGCGCGGTGATGACCGCCGCGTGACTGGCCGTGACCACGCGCAGCGCATACGCCAGCAGCAGCGGATAGCCGACCGCGTTGCCTAGCACGGCCATGCCCAGTGGCTTCCAGTGCTGGCGTTGCGGCTTCGGTGAGCGCGTGGCCAGCAGGAAAACAACTGACAGCATGCCGGCCAGCGCAGCGCGGCCCAAGGTCACGAACCAGGGCGAGAGTTGCGGCGCCTCGGCCGTGCCTGTGGCAAGGCGCGTCATCGGCAGCGTCACGGCGAACATCGCCACGCCCAGCACGCCGAGCCACATGCCCAGGGTTTCGTCGCGCAGCTTCATGCCTTCACCATCCAGGCCGCCGTGAGCAACAGGATGGCCGCCATGAGCCGGTTGAACCAGAGCAGCCGGCGCCCTTCGGCCAGCCAGGCGCGCAGCAGTGCGCCGACCGCCGCATAGGCGAAATTGCTGGCAAAGGCGAACACCACCATCACCGCCAACAGCACAGCAGTGCGGTGCATCGTGTCGCCCTTGCCGGCAATCCAGCCCGCCACCAGCGTCAGCGCCAGAAGCCAGGCCTTGATGTTGACGAACTGCAGCCCGACGCCTTGCCAGAAGCCGACCTGCACGGAAGCGTCGGTTTGCCCCAGGCGCCCGCTGCGCGAAAGCTTGAGCGCCAGCCACACCAGGTAGCCAATGCCGAGTGTCTTGACCACCAGGCGCAGCATCGGCACCGCCTCGATCAGCGTGCCCAGGCCCGCGGCGGTCAGCAGCAGCAACAGGCTCCAGCCCACGGGCACCGCGCAGACGAAGCGCATGGCGCGGCGCAGCCCGCCATTGGCGGCGAGCGTCGTCGACAAGGTGGTGTTGGGCCCGGGCGAAAAGCTCATCGCGGTGGCCAGCACCAGCAACGCGGTGAATTCTTGCCAGTTCATAAGACAGACTCTAAACTGATGACCATTACAGTACCGATACAGTTGGGCCGACATGAAAGGCGTCTGTATTGGTCGGCCGCCAGACACAGACCGCCATGCTGACACGCACATCGACCCAATCGCTGACCGAACAACTTGCCGGCCGCTTCGCCGAGCGCATCCGCAACCGGCTGCTGGCGCCGGGCGCGCGGTTACCGTCGGTGCGCGACTGCGCGCGGCAGCAGGGTGTAAGCCCGCACACGGTGGTCGCCGCCTATGACCAGCTGCTGGCGCAGGGGCTGGTCGAAGCCCGGCGGCAGCGCGGCTTCTATGTGCGCAACGAGGCCGCGGCACCCGAGGGGCGGGCGAAGGTGGCGATCGAGCCGGTGGCCTCCGCCGGCCTTGGCACCTTGCTCCCCTCAGGCGTGCCGGCCGACGCCAGTTCGCTGATCCGCGGCATGTTCCATCGCCAGAGCGACAAGCCGCAACCCGGCATGGGTGTGTTCCCGCCCGACTGGATGGAATCGACCTTCCTGCCGACGGCGCTGCGGCGCCTGACCAGCACCCGCGCGCTGCAGGAGCTGTCGCTGCAGTACGGCGAACCGGCCGGTGATGCGGCGCTGCGCCGCAGCCTGTCGCAGAAGCTGGTGAGCATCAATGTCCCCGCGGGGCCGGACCAGATCATCACCACCATCGGCGCGACGCATGCGCTCGACATCGTGAGTCGCACCGTGCTGCGGCCGGGCGATCCGGTCATGGTCGAGGAGCCGGGTTGGGCCATCGAATTCGCGCGGCTCGAGTCGCTCGGCATGCGCGTGCTGCCCGTGCCGCGCCGTGCCGACGGGCCCGATCTAGACGTGATGGCGCAGTACTGCCAAGTGCACAAGCCCAAGTTGTTCGTGAGCGTGAGCGTGTTTCATAACCCGACCGGCTACAGCCTCACGCCCGGCAGTGCGCACCGGGTGCTGCAGCTGGCGAACCAGCACGACTTCCACATCGTCGAGGACGACACCTACAGCCACCTCGCGCCCGAACACGCCACGCGGCTGTGTGCGCTCGACGGCCTGCAGCGCACGATCTACGTGAGCGGCTTCGCCAAGATCCTGGCGCCCAACTGGCGCATCGGCTACCTGGCCGCGCCGCCCGCGCTGTTCGGCCGGCTGCTCGAAACCAAGCTGCTCGGCACGCTCACCACGCCCGCGCTGTTCGAGCGCGCGTTGGCCTGGTGCATCGACCAGGGGCAGCTGCGCCGCCACGCCGACCGCATCCGCGTGCGGCTCGACGGCGCGCGTGCGCGCACCGTGAAGCTGGCGCTGTCGCATGGCTGCACTTTCGTGTCCGAACCCGCGGGGCTGTTCGGCTGGGTCGACACCGGCGTCGACACCGACGCGCTGACGCAGCGCATGCTCGACGAGGGCTACCTGCTGGCGCCCGGTTCGCTGTTCCATGCGCGCCGTCCGCCGTCGACGCTGATGCGCATCAACTTCGCGACCGCACAGGACGCAACCTTCTGGAAGGTGTACGGCAGGGTGCGGGGGTAGCTCAGGGGCTGGTCTTGACCCGCTGCAGTTCGGCCTGCGCTTCGGTCAGCTTCTCCTTGCGGCGTGCCACCTTGCCGATGTCGCCCTGGCGCTCGGCCTGCTTCAGGTCGCGTTCGCGCTCGGCGACCTTCTTCTCTTGCTGCTCCACGCGCTGCCGCTGCGCGGCCTGCAGCTTGGCGTCGGTGCAGTGGCGCTTGTTTTCGCTGAGTGCGCGTTCCAGTCCGCGCAAGCGCTGCTTCTGACCCTTCTCCCGCGCCTCTTCGATGTCGCGGCCGATGGCCTCGCGCTTGGCCTCGCAGGCTGCCCCGGCCGCCGGCTGCGCCGATGCCTGCAAGCTGGCGAACAGGAGAACCGCCGCGATCGCGGGTACGACATGCCGAGTGTTCACGCTAGATCCTGCCAGTGCAAATGAAGGGCGGCCAGTATGTCATCGCCGGCCGCGCCGGCGGCCCGTCAGGCGCGCAACAGCTGTGTCAGCGTGTGGATCGCGAGGCCGACGAGGCCACCGACCAGCGTGCCGTTGATGCGGATGAACTGCAGGTCGCGGCCGATGTTGCGTTCGAGTTCCGTGGTCATCTCGTCGGCGTTCCAATCGGCCACGCGCTCGACGATGTAGCGCCGGATGTCTTCGCGGTAGCGCTCGATCGCCAGCGGCGCCGCGGCCTCGACCTGCTCGTTGATCCAGCGGCGGATGCCGGCGTCGGCCTGCAGGTGCGCGCCGAGGCCGCTAGCGAGCGCGGCGATGCGCTGGCGGATGGTGGAATCGCGCCGGCCCAGGTCTTCGTCCAGCCACGCCAGCAACTCGCCCCACAGGCCGTGCAGGTAGTCGCCCAGGGCAGGGTGTGCCATCAGCTCGGCGCGCATCTGTTCTCCGCGCGCCTGGAACTCGGGGTCGTGCTGCAGCCGCAACACGAAGTCGTCGACGAAATGATCGAAGCGCCGCCGCAGCGGGTGTTCGGGTTCGGTGGCCAGGTTGCCGACGGTGCGCGCCACGGCCGACACGATCTTGCGCGTGGCCGCGCGCGCTGCCACCTGGTCGAGCCCGACGAAGCGCAGCGCCTTGATCTCGCGCGCAATCGCTTCGGTGATGTGCGCCTGCGCTTCCTCGCCATCGAGGAGTTTGGCGACCTGCTCCAGCACGTCGTCGAGCAGCGCCTGATGACGGCCGTCGGCCGTGAGCGCATCGAGCGTCTGGCCGGCGAAGCGCGAGAGGTCGACCCGCGCCAGGCCCGCCGCGGCCGCCCGGCCGAGGAAGGCGCGCACCCGCTCGTCGTCGAAGGCGCTCAGCGCGTAGCGTGTGGCGGCCACGCCCCAGTCGCCCAGCTTCTCGCCGCTCGCCGGCCGCGCCAGCCAGTCCGCGATGCGGCCGGCCGCATCGAAGGCCCGCACCTTGGCGAGCACCTGCGCCGTGCTCAGGAAGTTGTTGCAGATGAAGTTCGCCAGGTTGGCGCCGATGCGGTCCTTGTTGCTCGGGATGATGGCCGTGTGCGGGATCGGCAGGCCCAGCGGATGGCGAAACAGCGCCACCACCGCGAACCAGTCGGCAATGGCGCCGACCATTGCCGCCTCGGCAAACGACGCCAGGTAACCCCAGGCTGGATGAGCGCCCGCCGAATGCTCGAAATAGCTGGCCAGCGCGTAGAGCAGCGCCGCGCCGCAGAGCAGCCCGAGCGCGATGCGCTTCATGGCCGGGCGCGCAGCGCGGAGCGCGTGGACAGCGTGGCGATGGCCGTCATTCAGCCGATGACCGTGGTGCTCGCCAGCCGCTGCAGGAACAGCTCGCAGCGCGCGAGTTGCTCCAGCGTGACGAACTCGTCCGGCTGGTGCGCCTGCAGGATGCTGCCCGGCCCGCAAACCACGGTCGGGATGCCTGCGACCTTGAAGATCCCGGCTTCGGTGCCGAAAGCGACCAGCGTGGTGCGCGGCTCGTCCGACAGGCGCTGCGCGAGGCGGGTGATCGGGTCGTTGGCCGAGCCGAGGAAGCTCGGCACCTCGCAAATGGTCTCGAAGCTGAAGCCGGCGTCGGGTGCGATCTTCTTCATCGCCGGCTCGGCGCGGGCCGCATAGGCCAGCACTTCCTTCTGCATCTGCGCGGCATCGGCCGTGGGCAGGTTGCGGAATTCGTAGCGGAACTCCGCGTCGCGCGGCACCACGTTGTCGGCGATCCCGCCGTGGAACTGGCCCACGCTCGCGGTGCTGAAGGGCACGTCGAAGCCGCTGTAACGCAGTTCGTTGGACTCGAATCCTTCGGCCATGTCGCGCACCTTGCCCACCAGCCGGGCGGCCATTTCGATGGCATTGACCGAGTGCGGCGTGAGCGAAGAATGCGCTTCCTTGCCGCGCACGCAGCAGCGGTAGCGGTACACGCCCTTGTGCGCGATGGCGGGGACCATGTAGGTCGGCTCGCCCACGATGCAGGCCACCGGCTTGACGCCGCGCTCCTTCATGTCGGCGATCAGCTCGCGCACGCCGAAGCAGCCGACCTCCTCGTCGTAGCTGAAGGCGAAATGCACCGCGAAGGGCGAGCTGCTTTCGAGGAAGCGCTCGGCATTGGCCAGCGCGATGGCGATGAAGCTCTTCATGTCGGCGGTGCCGCGGCCGTACAGGCGGGGCTCGGCGCGCTCGACCTCGCCGTTGCCGCCAGGCGCATCCTGCGGCCAGTCCTGCACCATAGCCGAGAGCGGGTCGACGCTCCAGTCCTGCCCGTCCCATGGCACGGTGTCCGTGTGGCCGGACAGGATCACGCCCGAAGCCCGTCCGGCGCCGAGCGTGGCGAACAGGTTGGCTTTGGTCTTGTCGGCGTTGTAGGTCAGGCGGCTGCGCACGCCCAGGCCGGCGAGGTGGTCGCGCACGAAATGGATCAGCTCGAGGTTGCTGTTGGCGCTCACCGTGTTCATGCGCACCAGCGTCTGCGCGAGTTCCAGGCTGCGGGAAGAGAGGACATGGGCCATGGCGGCCATTGTCCCGGAAGACCGCGGGCATTGCCGGCATGGGCGGGCATTGGTATTGCTTCGCATGCCCAATCGCGCGCGAGCGCCTAGACTGTTCCCATGAAACTCATCGATTCGATCGTCACCCAGGCGGCCGGCATCGCGGCGGTTCGCCGTGACATCCACGCCCATCCCGAACTCTGTTTCGAAGAAGTCCGCACCGCCGATGTGGTCGCGGCCAAGCTCACCGAATGGGGCATCCCCATCCATCGCGGCATGGCCAAAACCGGCGTGATCGGCATCGTGAAGAACGGCACCAGTTCGCGCGCCATCGGTCTGCGCGCCGACATCGACGCGCTGCCCGTAACCGAGCTCAACGACTTCGCGCACAAGAGCACCCATCAGGGAAAGATGCACGCCTGCGGCCACGACGGCCACACCGCGATGCTGCTGGCCGCGGCGCAGCACCTGGCGAAGCACCGCAACTTCGACGGTACCGTGTACCTGATCTTCCAGCCGGCCGAAGAAGGCGGCGGCGGCGCGCGCGAGATGGTCAAGGAAGGTCTGTTCGATCAGTTCCCGATGGACGCGGTCTACGGCATGCACAACTGGCCGGGCATGAAGGTCGGCCAGTTCGCGGTGAGCCCCGGCCCGGCGATGGCGTCGAGCAACGAGTTCAGGATCACCGTGCGCGGCAAGGGCGGCCATGCGGCGCTGCCGCACACCGGCATCGACCCGGTGCCGATCGCCTGCGAGATGGTGCAGGCCTTCCAGACCATCCTCACGCGCAGCAAGAAGCCGACCGACACCGGTTTGATATCCGTCACCATGATCCATGCCGGCGAAGCCAGCAACGTGATCCCCGACACCTGCGAATTGCAGGGCACGGTGCGCACCTTCACCATCGAAGTGCTCGACCTGATCGAGGCGCGCATGAAGAAGATCGCCGAGCACATCAGCGCGGCGCACGACGCGGAATGCGACTTCTACTTCCATCGCAATTACCCGCCGACCATCAATTCGGCGGCCGAGGCCAACGTCGCGCGCGAGGTGATGGCCGGCATCGTGGGCGCCGACAACGTGCTGGTGCAGGAAGCGGCCATGACCGCCGAAGACTTCTCCTTCATGCTGCTGGCCAAGCCGGGCGCCTATGCCTTCATCGGCAACGGTGACGGCGCCCACCGCGACATGCACCATGGTGGCGGCCCCTGCACGCTGCACAACGCCAGCTACGACTTCAACGACGACCTGATTCCCCTCGGTGCCACCTGCTGGGTGCAGCTGGCCGAGCAATTCCTGGCCCCCCGGAAAGACCCCGCATGATTGGCATCGCAGAAGCTTTTTCGCCCCGCTACGCCGAGGCACGTCAGAAATTCCTGGCCGGTTGTGCGGCGGCTGGGCTGACCGTCGAATCGCACGCGCATCCGCTGGCGGGCCGCGACGGCGAAGCATTGGCGATGGACGTCGCGCTCGATGGCGACGCGAATGCCGAGCGCCTCCTCATCGTCACCAGTGCCTGCCACGGGGTCGAAGGCCACTGCGGCAGCGGCGTGCAGGTGTTCGCGCTCCATGACGACGAATGGCGCGCCAAGGCGAAGGCGCAAGGCGTGGCTGTGCTGTATGTTCACGCACTCAATCCGCACGGCTTTGCCCACGGCCGGCGCGTGACGCAGGAAAACGTCGACCTCAACCGGAACTTTCTCGACTTCTCGCAGCCCTTGCCAGTGAACGAAGCGTACGCAGAGCTTCATGCGCTGCTGCTGCCGGAAGAGTGGCCGCCGACACCCGAGAACCAGGTGGCCATGTCGGCGTGGATCGAGCGCCATGGCGCGACGGCTTACCAGGCCGCCGTCACGCGCGGCCAATACCAATTCGAAGACGGGGTGTTCTTCGGCGGCAAGGCGCCGACCTGGAGCAACAGCACGTTTCGGCAGGTGCTGCGCCAGCACACCGCCGGCACGCGTCGGCTGGCCTGGATCGACCTGCACACCGGCCTCGGGCCCAACGGGCTGGGCGAGCGCATCTTCGCGTGTCGTGACGACAAGGCCGCCTACGCGCGCGCCAATGCCTGGTGGGGCACGCCGGCGGCGCCGGTGACGTCGATCTACGACGGCTCCTCGACCTCGGCCTTCCTGACCGGCTTGATGTGGAGCGCGATCTACGACGAATGCCCGGATGCCGAGTTCACCGCCATCGCGCTCGAATACGGCACCGAGCCGATGATGGAAGTGACCGGCGCGCTGCGGGCCGACCACTGGCTGCACAAGCACCCCGAGGCGCCGGCCGACTTGGTTGCCTCGATCCGCGCACGCATGCTCGCGGCCTTCTACACGGACACCGATGCCTGGCGCGGCCAGGTCATCAGCCAGGCCCGCCAGGCCATGTTCCAGGCGGTCGATGGGTTGTCGGCCTAGGCCCGCGAAAGCGGAGTTCGGATCAGTTTTGCACCACGCTGACACGTGGCCTGCGCCGCATCAAACCGGCGCGGCCAAGATCCGGGGATACCGCGGAACCGGCTTTGCCGGGCCACTGGTATCGCCCCCTTGAGGGGGAGGCGCCGCAGGCGCATCGGGGGTGTGTGATCCTATGTCCGGATCCGGCCTTCGCCCGTGATCATCGACAGCTCGACGAACTTCGACGCCACGTGGTTGCGCGGCGAGAAGGAGACGTCGAAGCCGCCGAAACTCTGGCGGTCGATGCTTTCCAGCCCGGCGATCAGGCCTTCGCGCGTGGCGCGGCCGGTCGAGCGGCGCAGGCCCTCGGTCAGCACCTTGGCGGCCAGATAGCCTTCCATGCTCGAGAAGTTGGGCTTGACGGTGCCGCCCGACTTGCGTGCCGCATCGGCGAATTCGCGCGTGATGCCGTTGGCCGCGTTGTAGGGCGAGGGCACGACCTGCGTCACGACCACGCCGGCGCCGTTCTTGCCGAGTTCGTCGGCCAGCGCCTGCGTGCCGACAAAAGACACGTTGTAGAAGGTACCGCCGTAGCCCGCCTTGCGCGCCTCGATGATGAAGGCTGCACACGAGGTGTAGGCGCTGATCTGGACCACGGCATCCGGTTTGGCGGCGGCGATGGTCTTGACCGCTGCGGCGACGTCAACCGAGTTGCGCTCGACCGTCGCCAGCGCAGCCGGTTGCAGGTTCTGTTGGGCCAGCGCCAGCGTCACGCCGTCCAGGCCCGCCTTGCCGTACGCATCGTTCTGGTAGAAGACCGCGATCCGCTTCAAGCCAAGGTGCGTCAGTTGCTTGACGATCAGCGCGGTCTCGTCGTTGTACGAGGCGCGCAGATGGAACACGTTTTTCTGGAAGGGCTCGCGCAACGCCATGGCGCCGGTGAACGGCGCAATGAAAGGCACGCGGTCCTTCACGGACAGGGGCAGCGCCGCGATGCTGGTGGGCGTGCCGATGTAGCCGAACAGCGCGAAGACATCCTCGTCGATCAGCTTCTTCGTGTTCGCCACGCAGCGGTCGGGTTCGTAGCCGTCGTCCAGGTTCTTGATTTCCACGCTACGTCGGCCGCCGACTGCGTTGTACTGGTCCAGGTACAGCTTGGCGCCCTGGTGGAACTGGATGCCGAGCTGCGCGGCGGGCCCGGTGAAGGCCGCCGACTGGCCGAGCACGATCGGCGTTTCGCTCTGTGCCCGGGCCATGCCGAACGCGCCCACTGCGGCGGCGCCGGCAGCGATGGAAAAATGCCTGCGTTGAATCATCGAAAACCTCCACGCGCCATCGGCGCACTCAATTTAGACTCGCCGGATCGTTACTGTCCCGGCGCCTGCTCTTGTGACTTCTCCCTCCGAACCGCTCGCCGTCAAGGGCGCCTGTCCCCACGATTGCCCTGACACCTGTGCCCTCGTCACGACGGTGAAGGACGGCGTGGCCATCAAGCTCCAGGGCAACGCGGCACATCCCCACACGGCGGGCGTGCTCTGCACCAAGGTTTCCCGTTACATCGAACGCAATGACCATGCCGATCGACTGGTGCAGCCGCTCCGGCGCAGCGGGCCCAAAGGCACCGGCCAGTTCGTGCCGGTGTCTTGGGACGAAGCGCTGGACGGCATTGTTTCTCGTTTGAAGCAATTGAAACATCCAGAAACGATTGTGCCTTACAGCTACGCCGGAACGATGGGTTTGGTGCAGGGCGAGTCGATGGACCGTCGTTTTTTCCACCAACTCGGCGCGTCGCTTCTCGACCGCACCATCTGCTCCACGGCGGGCGGGGAGGCGATGAACTACACGCTCGGCGGCAAGGTCGGTATGCGGGTCGAGTTCTTCGCGGAGGCCAGGCTGATCCTGATCTGGGGCAGCAACTCCATCGGCAGCAACCTGCACTTCTGGCGCCATGCGCAAGCTGCCAAACGCGCGGGGGCGAAGCTCGTGTGCATCGACCCGCGCAAGACCGAGACTGCGGACAAGTGCGACGAGCACATCGCGCTCTTGCCCGGCACCGACGCGGCGCTGGCCTTCGCGCTGATGCACGAGCTGATCGTGAACGACTGGCTCGACAACGACTACATCGCGCAGCACACGCTCGGTTGGGACGCGCTGCGCGAGCGCGCGCTGCAATGGCCGCCGTCGCGTGCAGCCGAAGTCTGTGGCGTGCCCGAAGCGCAGATCGTCGCGCTGGCCCGCGCCTACGGCACAACGAAGCCGGCTGCCATTCGCCTCAACTACGGAATGCAGCGCGTGCGCGGCGGCGGCAACGCGGCGCGCGCCGTCGCCAGCCTGCCGGCGCTCGTCGGCGCCTGGCGCGAACGCGCGGGCGGTCTGCTGCTGAGCAGCTCCGGCCAGTTCCCGGTCGACCGTGCCGCGCTGCAGCGGCCCGACCTGCTGGCGGGCCGGACGCCGCGCACCGTGAACATGGTGCGCATCGGCGACGCACTCATGGGCGATGCCGCGGCGCTGTCGAACGGCCCGCCGATCGAGGCGATCGTGGTCTACAACAGCAACCCCGTCGCGGTGGCGCCCGACTCCGCCAAGGTGGCGGCCGGCTTCGCACGCGAAGACCTGTTCTGCGTGGTGATGGAGCAGTTCCGCACCGACACCGCCGACTACGCCGACTACCTGCTGCCCGCCACCACGCAGCTGGAGCACTGGGACATCCACAC
>SEGS01000128.1 GCA_004210915.1 Variovorax sp.
CGCGCGTCCAGCCAGGCCTTGCGCGCCGTTGCCAGGCCCGCTTCGGATGGCGCCGCGGTGAAAGCGGCAATGGCTTTCTGCAACGCCAGCGCAGCGTCGCGCGCGTCCTCGTAATTAGCATGCACCAGCACCGCATAGTGCGCCGCGACGCTGCGCGCTGTGGCTGCGGCCGGTGCGTTGGCCGCTGTTGCTGCCGCCGGTTGCGCCGCAGCGGGCGTGGCCATCCACAAAGCTGCAGGAAGAAGGGACGCGGCGACGGCCTGGGCCAGGGATTTCATGCAGCAGGTTCTCGAAAGATCGGAAGAAGCTGCCGATTTTAAATGCGAACCACTCTCAATTCCTTTGTTCGGCACGTCAACGAAATGAATTGCAGGGCTCAGAACCGGTAGGCCCCGCT
Source organism: Variovorax sp. (assembly GCA_004210915.1). GTDB lineage: Bacteria > Pseudomonadota > Gammaproteobacteria > Burkholderiales > Burkholderiaceae_C > Variovorax. The sequence continues at coordinate 398 of SEGS01000128.1, forward strand.
CAAGCCCACCGTCCAGTTGCGCCCCGGCGCGGGCTCAAAGTAGCGCTCGTTCCCCTCGTTCACGATGACCGAACCTGCGTAGCGCCGGTCGAACAGGTTGTCCACGCGCGCGAAGGCGTTGAGCTCCCAGCGCGCCCATCGTTGCAGGTAGCCGGCGTGCAGCGCTGCCACCGCGTAGCCGGGCGCGCGAGCCGTGTTGCGGTCGTTGGCTGCGATGCCGCCCAGCACGCGCAGTTCGGCGCCGGCGCGCCAGCCTTCGGGCGGCACCCAGCCGAAGGCGGCGAACAAGGCATGCGGCGCGATGCCCGGCACGCGGTTGCCTGCGGCCACCGTGTTCGCCGCGGCGCACGGCGACGGCGAGCAGAAGGCGTCGCGGTAGCGGGCTTCGATCCAGGTGTAGGCCAGCTGCGTGCGCCAGTGGTCCGGCGTTTCATGCAGCCACGCCAGCTCGACCCCGTCGCGCCGCGTGCGGCCTGCGTTCTGGAAGGTCGCGCGGCCACCCACGTTCGCGTTGGTCACGATCTCGTCGCGCGTGCGGGTCTGGAACAGCGCGGCCGTGAGGAGGCCGTTGCCGAGCCGGGCCTTGGCACCGAGTTCCAGGCTGTCGTTGACCGACGGACGCAGGTCGAAATTGAGACCGGTCGCCCCGCCCGCGCGGTACGACAGTTCGTTGAGCGTCGGCGTCTCGAAGCCGCGTCCGGCGGACGCGTACAGCGCCACCGCCGGCGTCGCCTGCCAGCGCAGCGAGGCGACCGGCAGCGTCTGGCTGTAGCGCGCGCGGCCGCTGTCGTCGCGGTTGATGCCGACGACGTAGCGGTCCTCCGACTCGAAGCGCACGCTGCTGCGGCGCACCCCGGCCTCGAGGGTCCAGGCGTCGGCGAAGTGCCAGGTGGCCTGGGCGTAGGGGTCGAGGCTGGAGACGGTGTTGCGCTCGTCGCGCCGCAGCCGGCCCTGCACGCCGAGCACCGGCGCGACCAGGCTACCCGTGTAGTTCTCCCAGCCGCGGCGCTGCTCGCGCAGGGTGTCGTAGCCGAGACCGGCCACCACGTCGAGCGGGCGGTCGGCCAGCGCCAACGCGGCAGTCCAGCGCAGATCGACACCGCCGTAGCTGCGCGCCAGGTCGATCACGCCGCCGGCTTGCAGCGGACTCTGCTGCGCCGCCGGCGGGATCGACTGGAACTGCGTGGTCTGGCGCTCGCCACCGTAGACCATCAAGCGCAGCGCGTGTTGCGCATTGAGCTGGCGCTCGTACAGCAGGCCGGCCTGGGTCTGCTCGACCGTCTTGCGCGTGTCGTACTGCATGGCCAACGCGGCGCTGCGTGGTGACAGGGCGTACTGCGAGGCCGAAAGTCCCAGCGGGTCCTGCGCGTCCAGCCGCACGCTGTTGAGCACCAGCGTGAGCTTGTCGCCGTTGTCGAGCGCCACGCCAAGCTTGCCGTTGACGATGTCGCGCCGGGCCGCGCTGTGCGCGCGATCGCCGTCGGTCTGAAAGCGGCTGGCGCTGAGCAGGTAATCGAGGTTGCCCTCCGCGCCGCTGGCCTGCACGCCCTGGCGCCAGGTGCCGAAACTGGCGCCCGCCGCCGAATAGCCGATGCGCGGCCGGCCCTCCCCCGATGCCGTGAAGGCCTGCAGCACGCCGCCCGACGAATTGCCGTACAGCGCCGAAAACGGGCCACGGAGGATTTCGACACGCTCGACCGAGCCGATGTCGATGTTCGAGGTCTGGCCCTGCCCGTCCGGCAAGGTGGCGGGGATGCCATCGACGTACAGCCGCACACCGCGCACGCCGAAGGTCGAGCGCGCGCCGAAACCGCGGATCGACAGCTGCAGGTCCTGCGCGTAGTTCTGGCGGTTCTGAATCTGCAGCCCCGGCACGCTGCCCAGGCTTTCCGACAGGTTGACCTGCAGCGCGTCGCGGCGCATGTCCTCGCCCTCGACGCGGTCGACCGAGCCGGCCAGATCGAAGGGGCGTATCGCGCCGCCGGGTGTCGACACCGTGATCTCGGGGAGGCGCGGCGCCGCCGCTTCCGTGTCCGGCGCGGCGGGCTGCGCCCACAGCGCCGCGGAGCAAAAGGCCCCGGCTGCGGTTGCAAGTTTTTTCATCGCAGGCATTTTGTCGGCGCGGTCCGGGCTTGAATGCCAGTCGATTGCCCTTATGATTAGCACTCGATGAAGAGGAGTGCTAACAACTCCGATTCCCGTCGACGGGCAGGTGGCCGATCTGGCCTCGCCCTGCAAAACAACCCCGTTTCTATTCAGGAGATGCAATGAAACTTCGTCCTTTGGCCGATCGCGTGATCGTCAAGCGCATTGACAGCGAAACCAAGACCGCCTCGGGCATCGTCATTCCCGACGCTGCCGCCGAAAAGCCCGATCAGGGCGAAGTCCTGGCCGTCGGTCCCGGCAAGCGCAACGACAAGGGCGACCTCGCCGCATTGACCGTCAAGGTCGGCGACCGCGTCCTGTTCGGCAAGTACTCGGGCCAGACCGTCAAGGTCGACGGCGACGAGCTGCTGGTCATGAAGGAAGACGACCTGTTCGCAGT
>SEGS01000129.1 GCA_004210915.1 Variovorax sp.
GGCGCGGATCGCCTGGCGGCCCGACTTGGTCTCGACCACCAGCGCCTCGACGCGCGCGCCCTGCATCACGACGGCCGCCGCAAAGGCGTGGAACAGCAGCTCGACACCCGCGTCCTGCAACAGCTGGTCGGCCGCGCACTTGTAGACCGAGGTGTCGTACGAGCGCACGCGGATGCGCCCCTGCATGCCGTCCTGTGGCCGGTTGAGGCCGCCCATCGCATCGATGCGCGCGAGCAAGTCGTCGGCCACGCCGTGCACCAGCTGCGTCATCACGCCATCGCGCTTGCCGTAGAGCCCGGCGAAGTTGGTCACGCCGCCGGCCGTGCCCATGCCGCCGAGGAAGCCGTAGCGCTCCACCAGCAGCGTGCGCGCACCGTGCCGCGCAGCGCTCACCGCGGCCGCGATGCCGGCCGGGCCACCGCCGACCACGACGACATCGAAGGCACCGTAGACCGGCAGCGTGCGCGCCGGCTCGGTCAGCGTGTCGAGGTGGCTCACTGCAGCTTGATGCCGCGGGCGGAGATGATCGACTTCATGATGCCGCTCTCTTCCTGCACGCGACGCTTGAGGCCGTCGGACGAGGTGCCCACGGCCTGCCACCCCTGCACGAAGAGCTGGCGGCGGGTTTCCTCGTTGCGCATTACCTCGCCCATCGCCGAAGCGAGGCGGGCTTGTGCGTCTTTCGACAGGCCCGCGGGGCCGATGAGCGCGGTCCACACCTCGAGCTGGAAGTCGCGCAACCCCACGTCGGCCAGCGGTGCGATCTCGGGAGCGAGCGCGCTGCGGCCGCTGGTCAGGCCGATGGCCTTGAGCCGCCCAGCCTTGACCTGTGCCAGCGCCAGGCCCGGCGGCACCAGTGCCATCTGGATCTGGCCACCCAGCAGGCCCGTCAGCACGGCCGGGTTGCCCTGGAAGGGCACGTGCACCGCATCCATGCCCGGCACCTTGTTCTTGAGCAGTTCGATGCCCAGGTGGCCGACCGAACCGACGCCCACCGAACCGTAGTTCCATTTCGTGCCGCTCTGGCGCGCCGCATCGAAGAAGGCCTTGCCGTCGGGCAGCGAAGTCGGTGCCACCAGCACCAGCGGCGCCGTGGCGATCAGCGAGATGTAGCTGAAGTCCTTGGCTGGGTCGTAGGGCAGCTGGGGGTACAGCATCTTGGCCGACGTGAGATTGCCGTTGATCACCACGCCCAGCGTGTGATCGTCGTTCGACTTCGCGACCAGATCGGTGGCGATGTTGCCGGACGCACCGGCGCGGTTGTCGACGATCACCGGATGACCCAGCACCTTCGCCAGCGGCTCCGCGATGGAGCGTGCCGCCATGTCGGGCGTGGAGCCGGCCGGGAAGCCCACCAGGATGCGCACGGTCTTGGTCGGCCAAGCGGCTTGCGTCTGTGCTTGCGCGGCCGCAGCGAACGGCGCTGCGCCGAGCGCAAGGCCGCAAGCGGCGATCAGGAGGGCGCGTTTGGATGAATGCATGGCAATGTCCTTGCTTGTTGTCTTGGCTGGTTGTGAGAGGCCGGCTCCGCCGACGCGGCGTGGATTTTCGCCTCGATCGGCATCGGGCCGCCGCGCTCGCATAATCGCCGGCGGCGCCCCACTCCTCCACTCATCGCCGAAGGCCCCATGTCTTCCATCACTCTGCGCTTCCTCGCCGAACCCAGCACCGTCAACTTTGGCGGCAAGGTGCACGGCGGCACTGTCATGAAATGGATCGATGAAGCCGGGTACGCCTGCGCGACCAGCTGGTCACGCCGGTACTGCGTGACGGCCTTCATCGGCAGCATCCGCTTTCACCGCCCGATCATGATTGGCGACCTGGTCGAGGTCGAAGCGCAGCTGGCCTACACCGGCACCACCAGCATGAACATTTCGGTGGAGGTGCGCAGCGGCGACATGAAGGGCGGCACGATGGAAAAGACCACCGAATGCCTGGTCGTCTTCGTCGCGGTCGATTCGCACGGCCGGCCACTGCCGGTGGATACCTACCACCCCGGCACCCCGGGCGAAATGGCGTTGGCCGAACGCGCCCGGGCGCATCTCAACTCGGCGCGCAGCGCAGCGGCGGTGGCGTCCGGCGAATAGCTGAAGCGCGCCCCCGGCAGCGGCCGTGCCGCCCCTTCAGAGCGCGGGTTTGGCGAAGTCGAAGACCTCTTCGATCGGTTTCTTGTCCGGCAGGACGTAGATGACCCCGACCTTGTCGCTGAGGTGCGGCTTGACCCACGCGTCATAGAAATCGGCCGGAATGTTGATGCAGCCGTAGGAAATGCGGTTGTCGTCGAACCCGGGCGAAGCCAGGCGCTCCAGGCGCCGGTCGGCCTTCACGTTGGCGCGGACCCGGTGCATCGAGACGGCCGCCTGGTAGTCGACCCACACGATGTCGTCGTTCTGCATGTTGCGGCCGGCCGCACTCACGAACCGCCCCGCGGGCGTGGTGCGCTCCTGCGGCTTGATGAGGCGCATCGGGCGGTCGCCGATGCCAGGCACTGAATCGTCACCGGTGGCCAGGCCAAGCAGCACCGGCGAAGTGGCCAGCAGTTGTCCTGCGGCATCGAACACGCTCACCGCCGCATGCGGCTTGTCGACGATGGCGAAAGAACGCCCCTCGTTGTTCTGCAGCTTCACGATGCGGGCCGCCAGCGCCAGCGCCACAGGTTGCGCGACGACGCTCGCTGCGCGCGGCCCTGCCTTGGCCGGTGCGGCCCAGGCCCCCGCGCCGGTGCCCAGTGCGAGACAGACTGCCAGAAGGATGCGGGAAAGGTGATGCGTCATAAGGTCCTTGCGCAAGCGGAACGTGAAGAAGCCGGGACGAGCCCGGCTTCTTCAGTTTCTCACGACACTGCCCGAAAGCAGTGCGCTGGGGTCAATCTCAGTTGCGGTCCGGCCGCGGTGCCAGAGGC
>SEGS01000015.1 GCA_004210915.1 Variovorax sp.
GCCGTACCCGCCGCCACCCCCACCGTATCCGCCGCTACGGGGCGGACGCGCTTCCATCGGACGGGCTTCGTTCACCACAACGCTGCGGCCACCGAGGGGCTGGCCATTCATGCCGTTGATGGCCGCTTGCGCTTCCGCGTCGCTGCCCATTTCGACAAAGCCGAAGCCTTTGGAGCGGCCCGTGTCGCGTTCCATCATGACCTTGGCGCTGCTCACCGCACCGAACTCGCCGAAAGCCTGTTCGAGATCCGCGTCACGCACCGAATAAGGAAGGTTGCCGACGTACAGTTTGTTGCCCATCGAGGGACTCCTATAAACACATCAATGAAAGCGATGGAGTCCCTGAAGCACCACCCAAACGATATCGCCGAGTTGCGCGAAACTGTCCGATCACCGTAATACCACCCGAAATGCAGAGGGAGGCTCGCGAATTATGAGTGAAACCGGCGCATTGCAAACAGGAATTTACCTATGTGTTCGGGCCGTTGATTTTCGAATGTGGGCGTGCTCTCACTCGCGAAGGTGAGACTTGAACGCACTGCAAGCCGGTAGAATCCGCTCCGTCATTGGGGAGTAGCCGCCTTCCACCAGAGAAGGGCGCCCGTCAACAGACTTGTCTTGCCCCACGCAGGACATGGCGCGCGCAGTGGACACACCTGGCGAGACCTTTGACCGCACAACTTCGGGAAATTGGCCGAAGGCGTTGTGCGGTCAATCGCGTCCTTCGGCCCAAGGAACCCCACGTTCAACATGGAAGCTTTTCTCGTCTCGACGGGCATCGTCGCGCTCGCGGAAATGGGCGACAAGACCCAACTCCTCGCCCTCCTTCTTGCGGCGCGTTTTCGCAAGCCCTGGCCGATCGTGTTCGGCATCTTCACGGCCACCATCGTCAACCACGCGCTCGCGGGCGCCGTCGGTGCCTGGGTCACGCAGGTGCTGGGCGAGACGGCGCTGCGCTGGATCCTCGGCGGCTCGTTCATCGCGATGGCGGTCTGGATGTTGATTCCCGACAAGCTCGACGAGGACGACTCGCCGAAGTCCTCCCGCTTCGGCGTCTTCGGCACCACGCTCATCGCCTTCTTCCTGGCGGAGATGGGCGACAAGACCCAGATCGCGACCGTCATGCTGGCCGCCCGCTTCGTCGGCGACTACGCCTGGGTCGTCGCCGGCACGACGCTCGGCATGATGCTGGCCAACGCGCCCGTGGTCTGGCTGGGCGACAAGATCGTCAAACGCGTGCCGATCAAGCTGGTCCATGGCATCTCGGCGGCGATCTTCCTCGTGCTGGGCGTGCTGATGATCGTGGGCATCTAGCAGGGGCTATACTCGCCCGGCGCCGATTTGCTACAGCTTGCGGGCGCCTTATAAATTCAGCTAAAGACGGTGGCCGACAACCCGGCTCGTTTTTTAGCGAGGCCGGGTTTTTTCATGTCTTTCGAGGTCGTTCCACAGTCGATGTCCTTCGCAGGCCCGCTGGCCCTGCGCAGCGGCGCTTCGATCCGCGACTACGCACTCGCGTACGAAACCTACGGCACGCTCAACGCCGACAAGAGCAACGCCGTGCTCGTGTGCCACGCGCTCAACGCCTCGCACCACGTCGCAGGCGTGTACGCCGGCCAGCCGAAATCCGAGGGTTGGTGGGACAACATGATCGGCCCGGGCAAGCCGCTCGACACCGACCGGTTCTTCGTCATCGGCGTCAACAACCTCGGCTCGTGCTTCGGTTCGACCGGCCCGATGCATGCGAACCCCGACACCGGCCGCATCTATGGCGCCGACTTTCCGGTCGTCACCGTCGAGGACTGGGTGGATGCGCAGGCCGCGCTGCTCGACGTGCTCGGCATCGAGCGCCTCGCCGCGGTGATGGGCGGCAGCCTGGGCGGCATGCAGGCGTTGAGCTGGACGCTGCAATACCCCGAGCGCGTCGGCCATGCGGTCGTCGTGGCGAGCGCGCCCAACCTCACGGCCGAGAACATCGCCTTCAACGAGGTCGCGCGCCGCGCCATCGTGACCGACCCCGACTTCCACGGCGGCCACTTCTACGAGCATGGCGTGATCCCCAAGCGGGGCTTGCGCATCGCGCGGATGATCGGCCACATCACGTACCTCAGCGACGACGTGATGAACGAGAAGTTCGGCCGCGAGTTGCGCAGCGCCGTCGAAGGCGAACTCGCCGGCACCGGCTACCGCTATTCGACTCAAGAGGTCGAGTTCCAGATCGAGAGTTACCTGCGCTACCAGGGCGACAAGTTCAGCGAGTACTTCGACGCGAACACCTACTTGCTCATCACCCGCGCGCTTGACTACTTCGACCCCGCGCGCGAACACGGCGGCAACCTGACGGTAGCCCTGGCGCAGGCCACCGCGAAGTTCCTGCTCGTGAGCTTCAAGACCGACTGGCGCTTCTCACCTGCGCGCAGCCGCGAGATCGTGAAGGCGCTGCTCGATAACCGCCGCAACGTGAGCTACGCCGAGATCGACGCGCCACACGGCCACGACGCCTTCCTGCTCGACGACGTGCGCTACACCGGCGTCGTGCGCTCCTACTTCGAGCGCATCGCGGCAGAGATCGGAGCCACAGCATGAGCGATCTCGACACCAAGCAACTGATCGCGCGCTTGGTGCCCGAAGGCGCGCGCGTGCTCGACCTCGGCTGCGGCGACGGCTCGATGCTCGACCTGCTGCAGCGCGAGCGCGGCTGCACCGGCTACGGCGTCGAGATCGCCGATGGCAACGTGCTGCAGTGCATCCGCCGCGGCGTCGACGTGATCCAGTTGAACCTCGATGAGGGCCTGGCGATGTTCGACGACGCGAGCTTCGACGTGGTGCTGCAGATCGACACGCTGCAGCACCTGCGCAATGCCGAAGTCATGCTGCGCGAGACCGCGCGCGTGGGCCGCATCGGCATCGTCGCGTTCCCGAATTTCGCGCACTGGCCGAACCGACTCTCCATCGCGCGTGGCCGCATGCCGGTGACGCGGCGCCTGCCCTACCAGTGGTACGACACGCCCAACATCCGCGTCGGCACCTTCAAGGATTTCGAGGTGCTGGCCGGCAAGAACCAGCTGCGCGTGCTCGATGCCTTCGGCGTGCAGGACGACCGCGAAGTGCGCTGGTTGCCCAACGCGCGCGCCGGAACGGCGGTCTTCAAGTTCCAGCGCGCCTGAGCCCGGGCGACGCCACCGCGATGACTTGCGCCGCGGAAATCTGCTGCTCGCGACGATGAACTTCACCCTGCCCGCCGCGGTGCACAGCGAGCTCGTCATCAGGAAGAGCCGCTTCATCGGCTGCGTGCAGCCGGTCGCCGACCGTGCCGCGGCCCTGCAGATCGTGGCTGCCTTGCGCGCCGAACACCCGGGCGCCGCGCACGTCTGCTGGGCGTTGATGGCAGGCGGACAGAGCGCGGCTAACGACGATGGCGAACCCGGCGGCACCGCCGGCCGGCCGATGCTCGAGGTGCTGCGACACCAGCATCTCGAAGGCGTGCTGGCGACCGTGGTGCGCTACTTCGGCGGCGTGAAACTGGGTGCCGGCGGGCTGGTGCGGGCGTACACCGATGCGATCGCGCAGGCGCTGCTCGGCGCGTCCACCATGCCGCTGGTATCCCAGCGGAGCCTGTCGTGCGCCGTGCCCTATGCGCTTGAAGGTACGGTGCGGCGCGAACTCGCGGCGGCGGGCGCGACGCTGGGCGAGGTGCGACACGCCGACTACGTGCACCTCGACTTCAGCGTGCCGGAGACTGCCGCCGCGACACTCATCGCCGCGATGGAGGACGCTGCGCAAGGGCGCGTCGTCTGGCAGCCGGTGTGACGCGTTTCGGCAGCGGCGCAGGCGCCGCCGCCGTGAGCCCGAGCACACCGCGCGACGCCGCCGGGATCGGCGCGTCATCGGGGCCGCGGCGCGCCATCTCGGCCGTCACGATGCCGGTCGGCACGGCCAGCACGCCCCAGCCGAGCAGCATCATCACGGAGGCGATCAGCCGGCCGAGATCGGTCTTGGGGACCAGATCGCCGAAGCCGACAGTCGCCATCGTCGAGATCGCCCAGTACACCGCCACCGGAATGCTCGTGAAGCCGTGCTGCGGCCCTTCGACCACGTAGATCAGCGTGCCCATCACCAGCACCACCAGCATCACGAAGCCCACAAACACCGTGATCTTGCGGCGGCTGGCCGACACGGCGTGCACCAGCACGCGGTACTCCTCGGAATAGCGAGAGAGTTTGAAGATGCGGAACACGCGCAGCAAGCGCAGGATGCGCACGTCGATCAGCGCGGCCGCCTCGGGCGCCAGCAGGATCAGGAAGGTCGGCAGCAACGCGAGCAGATCGATCACGCCGTAGAAGCTCAGCGCGTAGTGCAACGGTCGCCGCACGCACAGCAGTCGTCCGATGTACTCGAGCGTAAACAGCGCGGTGAAGCCCCATTCGAGAACGCCGAACACGTTGCCGAAGCGGGCCCGGATCGGCTGCACGCTGTCGAGAATCACGATCACCACGCTGGCCAGAATCACCGCGATCAGCACCAAATCGAACAGCCGGCCCGTGCGCGTTTCCGATTCGAAGATCACCGTGAAAAGACGGCGGCGCCAACCGTGCGCCGGCTTGCCGAAGCGGGCGTCGTCTTCGGGCGTGTCGAGGATGCGCGGGTCGGTGGAGTGCATGGTCAGTGGTGTGGCGTTGAGAAATCCGTCCGCCGCATCTTCTTATAAGTTCCTGCCCGCTGACCCGCTTCCGGGAGTTCTTCGCGTGGTCCGCATCGCCGGCGCCGCCTGCGCGCGCGCCTGCGCCTGCGCGCGCGCAGGCGATGTGACATCGCCCACCCGGATGGGGGGTTACGCCGGCAGCCGGCAGCTCTGACACTACCCATCCGGAGGCAGTGGGAGGAAGCAAATGCCAGCCAGCACGAGTACGCGTTTGTGGGCTTCGATGTGTCGCCGAATGCCCGGCACTGAGCAGATCCCTGTCACACCTGCGGGGTCGAGCGCGCCGGCCGCCCGCCGGCCCTGTGGACGCCAGACGACGCCTGAGCCAACGACCCGGCTCAAAATTGAGAAAGATGGCGGTACGCCCTTCATGAAGATCCTAGTCGTGGACGACCACGCATTGTTCCGGGCCGGCATGCGGCTGCTGCTGAACAACCTGAGCGATGCAGCAACGATCATCGAGGCGGCCACGCTCCCCGAAGCCGTGGCGGCGCTCGGCGAGCACCCCGACATGACGCTCTGCCTGCTCGACCTGTCGCTCGAGCAAGCCAACGCCCTGGATGCGCTCGCCGCACTCAAATCCGGCGCACCCCATGTGGTCTTCGTGGTGGTGTCCGCGCGCTTCGATGCCGACACGATCCGCGCTGCCCTCGACTCCGGCGCGATGAGCTACGTTCCCAAGAGCATGCCTGCAGCCACGCTGGCCGAAGCTCTGCGCCGGGCGTTGTCCGGCGACATCTTCCTGCCGGAAGAGGTGCGGGTCCTGGTCAGCGCGCCTGCCGGCAAGCCGACGCTCAGTCCCCGGCAGCTCGATGTTCTGCACGCCCTCGCGCGCGGGTTGCCGAGCAAGATCATCGCGCGCGAGCTGGCGATTTCTGTGTCCACGGTCAAAGAACACATCGGCGCGATGTTCATCTCGCTCGGCGTGCGAAACCGCACCGAGGCCGTCATCGTCGCCAGCCGGCTCGGATTGATCGCCACGTTGTCGAAATGACATGAGCGCAACCACCAGCGCAACCGTCTCGCAGGCGCAGCATCGCGAGGCCCTGCAGCGCGAACTGATGCGAGAACGCATACGGCTCCATTCCGCCATGTTTGGATGGCTTCCGGCATTCCACGTGGCGCTGGTAGCGCTGCTGATGGTGACCGTGCTCAGAGAGCTGCCGCGCGCCACCACGATCGCCTGGGCCTGCACGGTCATCGTCATCGAGAGTGCACGCGCGAGTTACGGCTATTGGGTGCTTCGCCATATTGCGCAGATCGATGTGCGCTACACCCGGGCCGGGCAAACGCTGGCATGCTTTGTTTCCGCGGCGGCGCTGGGGTCGGTGGCGCCGCTGTTCCTCGGGCAACTGAGCCCGGCTCAGCAGACCCTGCTGATTGCGGTGCTCTCGGTTGTGCCTTCGATTGGCGCAGCGGTGTCGACCAGCTCGCGGTTTTACGTGCTTTCTTACGCGTCTGGCGTGATCCTGCCGACCGTGGGTGCATGGATTCACACTTACCCGACACTCGGCTCGGCTGCTGTGCTGCTCTCCATCACGCACGTTGGCGTGATCTACCTCGCCACTTGCGAGAACGCGCGAACGCTCAAAAATTCCTGCGCGATCCGCCTGCAACGTGATCAGACCCTGCGCGAGCTCGAACGAAGCAACGCGGCCTACCTCGCCGCCGTTGAAGTGGCCAACAAGGAATCGACCACCCGTGCACGTGTGCTGGCAGCGGCCAGCCACGATCTGCGCCAGCCATTGAACGCGCTGTCCTTGTACAGCGCGGTCTTGTCGACCAACCCGACGGCATCCGTCCAAGTCGAAACCGGCCAGCGCATCGGACAGCTCGTGCATTCGCTCGGCGAGTTGCTGCATGGTTTGCTGGATCTGTCACAGTTCTCCTCGGGGCAATATGTGCTGGTCCGCGAGCCACTCGATATGGGCAGCCTGCTCGAGAGTCTTTGCATCGAGTTTGAACCGATCGCGCAGGCCAAGGGTCTGCAACTGCGCCGCGAGATCGGGGCCGTGACGCTGATGGGAGATCCGATGGCCGTCGCGCGCATGGCCCGTAACCTGATCGACAACGCTGTGAAGTACACCGACACGGGCTGGGTGGAGGTGAGGCTCGGGCACGAAGCCGAGACCGCGGTGCTGACGGTGTCCGACACCGGCTGCGGCATCGAGCCAGCGCAACAGGCGCGCATCTTCGAAGAGTTCTATCAGGTCGGCAATCCGGGCCGAGACCGGTCCCAAGGCGTGGGATTGGGGTTGACGATCGTGGAGCGTCTGGTCGAGCTGACGGGCGGCGCGGTGATGCTGGATTCCGAACCGGGCAAGGGGAGCACGTTCAGGGTCGCGCTCCCGGGTGTCGTGAAGCCGCATGCCGTCGACTTGGGGGTGCACCCCAACGCGCTGGACGCGTCGGGTGAGCAAGCGTTGCATGTCGAAGGCGATGGGCGACGTGTCATCGTCCTGGACGACGAGCACGACATCATCCGCAGCATGTCAGCCCTGCTGAAATTGTGGGGTTTCATGGTGGGGACCGCGTCCGATGCCGAGGAAGTTACGGCACTGTTTGCGCATTACGGCGTTCCGGACCTCCTGATCGCAGACCTTCGGTTGCGCGGTGCGCAGAGCGGCCTCGATGTGGCGTTGGCGTTGCGCGAGCAACATGGCGTGTTCCCGGTGTTGTTCGTCACCGGAGAGACGTCGAGCGCCAGCTTGCAAAGCTTGCTCGAGCAAGAACATCCACTGTTGTACAAGCCGATAGATCCAATGAAGCTGCGGCAGGCGATTGATCTGCTGGCGCCATCACGGGTTCAGCCGGACTAGCAGCGTCAGACCGAGCAGACATCGGTCCAATCGATTCCATGCTTGGCCAGGTACTTGCGCAGCCGGTCCGCATCGTTGACCACGCTGCGCTGCGCGCGCGAGACGTTGAACAAGCGGCGCCCGGCATCGGACAGCGTCTTGCTTGCTGCGCAGACCTGAACCACCGCGTCCAGCTGCAGGCGATCGAACAGGTCGAGCGCCGCAAAGCGCTCGGCGCCAAGCAGCGCTTCGAGATCGACCGCGCTGCGCCCCGTCGCCGGCGCCTCGCGCTTCCACAACCAGCGCAGCCGCGCGATCTCCGCCTCCACCAGCGGCAGCGCGATGCGTCCGCCATCGGCCAGCGTCGCGAGCCGCGTCACGCTGGCCGAGAGGTCGCGGAAGTTGCCGCTCCACAGCGCGTCGGCGCTCTGCGCGAAGCGCAGGTAGGCGGCGCGCGCTTCCACGTTGAAACGGACCACGCGATTCGCCTCGCTCGCGTGCAGCGACAGCAGGTGCTCGACGTTTGGCTCGATATCTTCTGGCCGTTGCGCGAGGCCCGGCAGGTCGTAGGTCCAGAGATTGATGCGCGCGAACAGGTCTTCGCGAAAGCGCCCGGCCGCCACCTCGCGCCGCAGGTCGCGGTTGCTGCCCGCGATGAGCTGGAAGTCGCTGCTGGCCTCGCGGTCCGAGCCCATCGGGAAGAAGCGCTTCTCCTCGATGGCTTTCAGCAGCATCGCCTGCTCGTCGAGCCCGAGCTCGCCGATCTCGTCGAGGAACAGCACGCCTTCGTGCGCGCTGCGCAGCAGGCCCGCGCGCTCGACCGCCGCGCCGGTGAAGGCGCCCTTCTTGTGGCCGAACAGCGTCGATGCGGCGCCGTCGCCGCGCAGCGTGGCGCAGTTCACCTCGACGAAGGAACCCGTCACCAGATGGCGCGCCTGCTTCAGCTCGAACATGCGCCGTGCGAGGAAGGACTTGCCCGCGCCCGTCGGCCCGACCAGCAGGATCGGCGCGCGCGAGCGCACGGCCACGCGCTCGATCTCGTCGATCAGCGTGTTGAAGCGCGCGTTGCGCGTCGCGATGCCGCTCTTCAGGAATGCGACCGCATCGCGCTGCGCCGCATCGAAGCGCCGCGCGATCACGTCGTAGCGCGACAGGTCGAGGTCGATCAACGCGATGCTGCCGGGGTTGCCCTGGCGCTGCTGTCGCGGCGGCGAGCTCTGCGCCAGCACGCCGGGGATGAAGCGCGACTCGGCCAGCAGGAACATGCAGATCTGCGCGACGTGCGTGCCGGTCGTGATGTGCGTCCAGTAGTGCTCGCGGTCGGTGTCGAAGGCGTAGCCGCGCGCCCAGTCGTAGAGCCGCGTGTAAACCTCGCCGAAGTCCCATGCGTCGGCGATGTCGAGCTCGACCAGGTTCACCACGGTCTCGGGTGAGACGGTAGCGATGTCCTCCTTGACGAGCTGCGCCAGCGCGAGGTGATTGCACGTGTGGATCAGCTCGAGCCGCGCGACGACCTGGTCCTCGTGCTGGACCAGCGATACCGTCGGCCGCCATTTGCTCCACCGGCCTGCACCGCGGCCGGCGTCGAGTTGGGTGCCGAGGAAGCCGATGACGACGGTTTGCTTCATTCCATTGATCTAGATTACTAGCGAAAAGTCTAAGACAACCGGGATCGCGCCGTTGAGGATTTGTGTGCGATCTCGCAAAGTCTTTTGAAATCAATGGCTTACAGAGTTCCTTTCTCGTCCTGGATTGGTGGCACGCTCTTCGCAATACAAAGGCAAGCGCCGTGTGGCGTGAGTCGGGGGAAGGCGCCTTGATGCGCCTTCCCTGACCTGAAGGCAGAAAGAAAAATCGAAATGGGACTGATCGACTACCAAGTGAACAAAGCGGGATGGGCCACGCTGGAGGTGCGCGCTGAGGCCGACGAGAAGGTTGCTGCCTTCGGCGTGTCTTATCTGCACGACTCGCTCGGGGACCTTGCCCGCATGGGACTGGCGTTGAACAAGGGGCAGTCGGTTGCGTCTGCCGTGTTCATGGAAGAGCCGGGCGAGGTTCATCTCGTGGTCGAGGGACTGGGTGATGCATTGCGCTTCGAAGTGCGGTGGTTTGACGATTGGGCCAGTTGGAACATGGCCGATCCGTCGTCATACAAAGTGCTTTCTCAAGGGGAAGTCGGGCGTGCAGAACTGGTGAGAAATATTCAACAGGTGCTTGCACGCATTCACTCGGAAATCGGACCCGCCCGCTATCTCGAACTCTGGATCGAACATCAGTTTCCGCTCGCCGAGTATGAGCAACTGTCGCAAGCAGTGGGCTTGGGACCGATTGCCTGCCGCGCATGATCAAACAAGGAATGGATATGGAACAGAACAACTACAACCTCCACGAAGTCCCCAACGGCGTCCCCGTGAAGATGTGGACCCGCGGCGTGCCCGTGGAAGCCGAGGCGCAGAAGCAACTCGAAAACGCCGCGCGCCTGCCGATCGTGTTCAAGCACATCGCGGCCATGCCCGACGTGCACTACGGCATCGGCGCGACCGTGGGCTCGGTGATCCCGACCTTCAAGGCCATCATCCCGGCCGCGGTGGGCGTGGACATCGGCTGCGGAATGATGGCCTGCAAGACCACGCTCAACGCGCGCGACCTGCCCGACAACCTGGGCCCGCTGCGCAGCGCGATCGAGAAGGCCGTGCCGCACGGATCGAACCCCAAGCGCTTCGGCCGCGACAAGGGCTCGTGGGAGACGCCGCCCGATGAAACCGACATCGCCTGGGCTGCGCTGAAGGACGAGTTCGACCTGATCTGCGATGCGTATCCGCGCATTCGCAACACCAACAACCACAAGCACCTGGGAACGCTCGGCACCGGCAACCACTTCATCGAGGTGTGCCTCGACGAAGCGGGCGCCGTGTGGTTCATGCTGCACTCGGGCTCGCGCGGGGTGGGGAACGCCATCGGCACCCACTTCATCGAGCTCGCGAAGAAAGACGCCGAACTGCACCAGCGCAATCTGCCCGATCAGGACCTGTCGTACTTCGAGGAAGGCAGCCAGTATTTCGGCGACTACGTTCGCGCCGTCGGCTGGGCGCAGAAGTTCGCGCGCTCGAACCGCGAAGTGATGATGCAGCGCGTGGTCGCGGCCGCGCGCAAGGTCATCACCAAGCCCTTCGAGGCGCATGTGGAAGCGGTGAACTGCCACCACAACTACGTGAGCCGCGAAGTTCACTTCGGCGAAGACGTGCTCGTCACGCGCAAGGGCGCGGTGAGCGCCAAGCTCGGCGAGCTGGGCATCATCCCCGGCAGCATGGGTGCCAAGAGCTACATCGTGCGCGGCAAGGGCAACCCCGAGTCGTTCATGAGCTGCAGCCACGGCGCGGGCCGCACGATGAGCCGCACCAAGGCGAAGAAGCTCTTCACCGTCGCCGACCAGATCGCCGCGACCGAAGGCGTCGAATGCCGCAAGGACGCCGACGTGATCGACGAGATCCCGATGGCCTACAAGGACATCGACGCGGTGATGGAAGCGCAGAAGGACCTGGTGGAGGTGGTTTACACGCTCAAGCAGGTGGTCTGTGTGAAGGGGTGAAGAAATGGACTGCGACGAAGAATCCTCCCGCCCTGCGCACGCCATCGACCCCACGATGCTCGCACCCCTGCCGGTGTGGCGGGCGCGCCAGGTGAACGCCGTGC
The DNA here is from genome assembly GCA_004210915.1 of Variovorax sp. Lineage (GTDB taxonomy): Bacteria > Pseudomonadota > Gammaproteobacteria > Burkholderiales > Burkholderiaceae_C > Variovorax. The sequence goes on from SEGS01000015.1 coordinate 11,194, forward strand.
GCGAGCGCATGGATGCGGCCTGCTGCGTGTTCGATTTCACCGTGCGGCAGATGCCCGTGGGCCGATCCGTGGGCGAGGCGCAGCACCGTGCCGTGCTGTCCTGCCTGTTCGATGAAATCGACGGCCTCTGCGGGCAACGCCATCGCGAGTTCCTCGCGTCCCACCCGGCGCATGCGAACAGTCCCGCTTGGCAGCCGAGCCATGACGTGACGCAGGCGCGCCCTGCTCCGTGGCCGTGGGGCGACGCCGGCGATGCACGAGCCTTCCGGCCGGGGCAGAGGGTCCACTTCACCCGCAACCCCGCGCACGTGAATCCGTTCGAATGGCTGTTCCAGGCCTTCGACGATCCGCCCTACAAAGCCGATTGCCCGCCCGGCCTGTTCGCCGACTTCTGCGATGTCGTCGGCCTGCTGCCGGGCCAGGGCGTCCAGGTGTTTGACTGGGTGGGCGACCCTGACCAGGAGCCACACCGCAGCACGTGGAGCCCCTACTTCGAGGCAGGCAAGGAGTGGTGGGGCATCTGGTGCCTCACCGTCTGGAACCCGCGCCGGCGAACGCTCGCGGCGCTGGCCGCCAGCACGACAGACTGACGCATTGCCATGAAGTTGACAGCCGCTGGCGCAGACTCCACTGGCGCTGCAGTCATGTTTGACCCTGAACACACAAGAACAAAAATGACGATCGAACTCGATGGCTCCCAGGGCGAAGGCGGCGGCCAGATCCTGCGCACTGGCCTCGCGCTCGCCATGGTCACCGGCCAGCCGCTGCGCATCGAACGCATTCGTGCCAAACGCCCCAAGCCGGGCCTGATGCGCCAGCACCTCGCGTGCGTGCACGCGGCCGCCGAAGTGAGTGGCGCGCAGGTCGAGGGCGCGGAGCTCGGCGCGCAGACGCTGGCCTTCACGCCGGGCTCGGTGCGCGCGGGCGACTACCGCTTTGCGATCGCCAGCGCGGGCAGTTGCCTGCTGGTACTGCAGACCGTGCTGCCTGCACTGCTGCTCGCATCGGCGCCAAGCCGGCTGCATCTGAGCGGCGGCACGCACAACCCGATGGCACCGCCCTTCGAGTTTCTGCAGCGTGCCTACGCGCCACTGCTGCAGCGCATGTGCGCTGCGCCGGGCCGCCCCAAGCAAGCACGCACCGCAGCCGAAGGCGGAGGTGCTCCGATGCACGCCGGGCTGGACCTCACGCTGCGCCGCAGTGGCTTCTATCCGGCCGGTGGTGGCGAGGTGGAAGCGACCATCACGCCGGCCGCCGGCGCGCTGCAGCCCTTCGACCTGCTCACGCGCGGCGCGGTGGTGTCGGCGCACGCCGATTGCCTCGCGCCCGGTCTCGCGCGCGGCATCGTGCGGCGCGAGCTCGACACGCTGGGCCAGGCGATGGGCTGGTCGGGTGATCAATTGCGCGGCGAGGGCGCGCGCCAGAACGAAGGCCCGGGCAACGCGCTGATGGCCACGCTGGCTTATGAACACGTGACCGAAGTGTTCTGCGCTTTCGGCGAGCGGGGCGTGAGCGCAGAGCAGGTGGCGCACACGCTGGTGAAAGAGATTCGCAGCTACCAGGCCAGCGAGGCCGCGGTCGGCGCGCACCTGGCCGACCAGCTCGCGCTGCTTATGGCGCTGGCCGTTTGGCAATCGCAGCGGTCCGCGGCCTTCAGCTGCAGCGAGGTCACCGAGCACACGCGCACCAACTGCGCGGTGATCGAGCGCTTTCTGACGGTGCGTTTTGCGCTCGAGCGGCGCGAAGCGGGCGGCGCGACAGTTCGCATTGCGCCGGCATGAGCGGCCGATGCGCTGACAACGCAGCCCAAAGTACGCAATCCGCAGCGAATCGATTTATTCAGTTACCAATCTTTCCCAATGAAGTGCCGCGGGCCGTAAGCGGGTTCTTACGATAGTCCCCTTTCTTGAGGAGCTACCCCTTTGGCCACACAGTCCCCCTTCTTCGGCAAGCGCACGAGCGACGCTGATTCGCTGACTTCCCGCCCCGCGCCGCTCGTCGGCTCGGGCACCAACCTCTCGGGCACCCCGGTGAATCCGTCTTCGCTGACCTCCGCCGCAGCCGGCGCGTCGACCGCGCCTGTGAAGGAAGGCGGCAGCAAGCTCACCGTCGGCCCGAACATCAAGCTCAAGGGCGTCGAGATCACCGATTGCGACACCTTGATCGTCGAAGGCTTGGTCGAAGCGACGATGGATTCGCGCCTGATGCAGATCGCGGAGCAGGGCGCTTTCAAGGGCTCGGCCGAGATCGATATCGCCGAAATCCACGGCCAGTTCGATGGCAACCTGACCGTTCGCGAGAAGCTCGTGATCCACGCGACCGGCAAGGTCACCGGCAAGATCCGCTACAGCAAGATCGTGATCGAAGAGGGCGGCCAGCTGTCGGGCGAAGTCAGCTTCGGTGCGAGCGGCAGGTCGGAAAGCAAGCCGGCGCTGCAAGCCGCGGCTTAATCGCCCTCGGGCTTCCAGCCCAAACGCTCCAGCAAAGCACCGGCCGCGGCCGGTGCTTTTTCTTTGGCGCCGTTGATGAAGTAGACGAACACGTCGCGCTTCTTCGCTTTCGTCGCTGGACTTGATGGCGCGCTCCAGCCCTTCGCGCGCTCGGCCCAGCTGTCGAGCGCCTTGGGCGCATAGCCGGTCTTGCGTTTCGCGTCGGCCATCATGAGCCGCGCATAAGCGATCTCGCCCTCGGGCTCCTCGAAGGACGGGAACTTGTCGGAGTCGGTGAAGACCGTCGATACCTTGTATTTCTTCGCGAGCTTCTGGTAGGCGGGCGTGATGAAGCTCTCGTGCCGCACGTCCATCACGTGGCGCAACGTGCGGCTGCCCTCCTTCTTCGGCAGCAGCGCGAGGAAGGCCTCGAAGTCCTCGGCATCAAATTGCTTGGTCGGCATGAACTGCCAGACGATAGGGCCCAGCTTGTCCTTGAGTTCGACAATGCCGCTCTCAACGAAGCGCGCAATCGAATCACCCGCGTCCGCCAGCACCTTGCGATTCGTCGCATAGCGCGAGGCCTTGAGCGAGAACACGAAGTCGCCGGGCACCTCGTCGTGCCACTTCTTGAAGCTCTCGGGCTTCATCGTGCTGTAGTACGTGCCGTTGACTTCGATGGCGCTGAGGTGCCGGCTCGCGTAGCCCAATTCTTTCGCGTGCGCGAGGCCCTTGGGGTAGAAGTTGTCGCGCCAGGGCCCGAAGGTCCAGCCGCCCACGCCGACGCGAATGCGTTGGCTCTCGCTGGCTTCCACACGCACATTGCTCGCCGATGCTTTGCTCACGTCAGTCTCCGGGTTGATGCCACCGCACTCTACGCAATGGCACGCGCTGGCGCAAAATGCTTTTCCCACCTGCGGAGAACCCCACCATGAACGCACCCCTGCACCGCGAAATGCCGGCCGGCTTCCTGGACGCCGAGCGCGCCCTCGCCGATGTCACCACCCAGTGGGACACCGACATCGTCAAGCAACTCACCAGCTACATCGAGATTCCGGCCAAGTCGCCCGGCTTCGACGCCGACTGGTCGGCCAACGGCTATCTCGAAACGGTGCTGCGCAACGCCGCGCAGTGGGTCGAGGCGCAGAAGGTCGAGGGCCTGAAGCTCGAGATCGTCCGGCTCGACGGCCGCACGCCGGTGCTGTTCTTCGAAGTGCCCGCGACCGGCACCACCATGACCGACACCGTGCTGATGTACGGCCACCTCGACAAGCAACCCGAGTTCACCGGCTGGCGCAACGACCTCGGCCCGTGGACCCCGAAGTACCAGGACGGCCTGCTCTACGGCCGCGGCGGCGCGGACGACGGCTACGCGGTGTACGCCAGCATCGCGGCGCTGCAGGCTCTCAAGGCACAGGGCGCGGCGCACCCGCGCATCGTCGGCCTCATCGAGACCTGCGAAGAGAGTGGTTCCTACGACCTGCTGCCCTACGTCACCGCGTTGAAAGACCGGCTCGGCGATGTCGGCCTCGTCATTTGCCTGGACTCGGGCGCCGGCAACTACGACCAGCTGTGGCTCACCACGTCGCTGCGCGGCATGGCCAGCGGAACGCTCAAGGTCGAGGTGCTGACCGAAGGCATTCACTCGGGCGACGCCTCGGGCCTCGTGCCCTCGAGCTTTCGCATCATGCGGCAGGTGCTCGACCGGCTCGAAGACAGCAAGACGGGCCGCATGCTGCCCGCCAGCTTCCATTGCGAAGTGCCGGCCGACCGTCTCGCGCAAGCGCAGCAGACCGCAGCAATCCTCGGCGACGAGCTCTTCAAGCGCTTCCCGTGGGCGCACTACGACTGCGGCGGCTCGACCCAGTTCGCGTTGCCGACCACCACCGACCCCGTCGAGGCGCTGCTCAACCGCACCTGGAAGCCGACGCTGAGCGTGACGGGCGCCGAAGGCTTTCCGGCGATCAAGGACGCGGGCAACGTGCTGCGCCCCTACACCGCCTTCAAGCTCTCGCTGCGGCTGCCGCCGCTGGTCGAGGCCGATGCGGCCGTCGCCGAGATGAAGAAGCTGCTCGAAGACAACGCGCCCTACCAGGCCCGCGTGACCTTCGAGCACGGCGGCGGCGCCACCGGCTGGAACGCGCCGGCCATCACGCCGTGGTTCGAGCGCGCGCTCAACGCCGCATCGCAAGCGCACTTCGGCGCGCCCTGCGGCTACATCGGCCAGGGCGGCACGATCCCGCTCATGAACATGCTCAGCGCAGGCTTTCCGACCGCGCAGATGATGGTCTGCGGCGTGCTCGGCCCCAAGAGCAACGCGCACGGCCCGAACGAGTTCCTGCATGTGCCGTACGCGAAGAAGCTCACGGCCGCGGTGGCCGAGGTGATCGCCGCACTGCCGGTGGCGCACGCGGCCGAAGCAGCGACGGCTTGACCCGCGCGCTTCGCGCGAAATGCCTGAACGTGCGGTCAGCGCCGGGGGACTTGAGGGTTCGCCGTCAGGCCCAGGTGCGGCCCAGCGTGTCGGCGGCGGCGTGCAGGCGCGGTAGTTTTTCCAGCGCCTGGGCCAGCGTCATGCGGGTCACGGGGGCTTGCACTGCCACGGCACAGCGCAGGCTGCGGCCATCAGCGCCGCGCACCGGCACGGCGACACAGACCAGCCCGTCGACAAACTCCTCCGCGTCCACGGCGTAGTTGTCCTTGCGGATGCGTCGGCACTCCGCCTCGAGCGCTTCGCGGGTCGTCAGCGTGGTGGCCGTGAAGCGCGTGAACGTCAGGCTGTCCAGCAATGCATTGCGCTGGCTCGACGGCATGTGGGCCAGCAGCAACTTGCCGCTGGCCGAGCAATGCACTGGAACCCGCGTGCCTGCACGCAGGTTCATTTGCAGCGGAAAGGCCGATTCGATCCGGTCGAGGTACACCACCTCGGCGCCAGAGAGCGCCGTGAAATTGCAACTCTCCCCGACATCCAGGACGAGTTGGCGCAGCACCGCGTGGCGCACGCCCTGCTGCGTGCTGCCGGCGAGCGTGTCTTCGGCCAGACGCAGCAGGCGTGGCGCCAATGCGTAGCGGCGCCCCTCGGGTTCGCGGGCCAGCCAGCCGCCGGCCTCGAGCTGGATCAGCAAGCGGTGCACGCTGGGTTTGGGCCAGGTGCTGGCGGCCACGGCCTCCGCCAGCGTGAGCGGGCGCGCTTCGCGCACGAGTATTTCCAACAACTCAAACAAACGAAGGCTTGGCGCAGCAACAGCGGGTTTTTGCATAAATCTCAAAATCCGAGACGAAACTGATATTTATTTCGGGATTTTTATTGAAACACATAGAGTCGCCGCATCTTATCCATTGCACTTCACCATGCGCAACGACCACCTCCCGACTGACAGCCGGATGCCCTCTGCCCATCGCACCCCTGTCGACACGCGCGAGATGATCGCGCTCATCGGCGGCGGCCCGTCAGGTCTGGCCGGCGCGCGCAACCTGCAAAAGCTGGGGTTGCCGTTCCAGGGGTTCGAGGCCTACACCGATGTCGGCGGGCTGTGGAACATCGGCAATCCGCGCTCCACGGTCTACGCGTCGGCGCACCTGATCTCAAGCAAACGGACGACCGAGTTCAGCGAATTCCCGATGGGCGAAGAGGTGGCCGACTATCCGAGCCATCGCGAGTTGTGCCGCTACTTCAGCGATTTCGCGGACCACTTTGATTTGCGCCGGCACTTTCGCTTCGGCGTGCGCGTGCTGCGCGTGGAACCGGTCAGCGATGCGCCCGACACGGCCTGGCGCGTCACCATCGATGCTGGCGAAGGCCGCGAGGAAACCGCCGAATACAAGGGCGTGGTGATCGCCAATGGCACGCTGTCCGAGCCGCAGATGCCGCGCTTCGAAGGTCAATTCGCCGGCGAGCTGCTGCACACCAGCCGCTACAAGAGCGCCGAGCAGTTCAAGGGCAAGCGCGTGCTCATCGTGGGTGCGGGCAACTCGGGCTGCGACATCGCCGTGGACGCCGTGCACTACGCACAGAGCATCGATATCTCGGTGCGCCGCGGCTACTACTTTGTGCCGAAATACGTGTTCGGCAAGCCAGCCGACACGCTGGGTGGCAAGCGATCGCTTCCGCCGTGGCTCAAACAGAAGATCGACAGCACCGTGCTCAAGTGGTTCACCGGCGATCCGGTGCGCTTCGGCTTTCCCAAGCCCACCTACAAGATGTACGAGTCGCACCCCATCGTCAACTCGCTGATCCTGCACCACCTCGGCCATGGCGACATTCACGTGAAGGCCGACGTTGCGCGCTTCAACGGCAACACCGTGCACTTCAAGGACGGCACGCAACAGGCCTACGACATGGTGCTGGCGGCCACTGGCTACACGCTGCACTACCCCTTCATTGATCGCGCCCATCTCAACTGGCAGGGCATGGCGCCGCGCTTGCACCTCAACATCTTCTCGCCCCGTTTTCAGCGTCTGGCGGTGCTCGGGATGATCGAGGCCAGCGGCATCGGCTGGCAGGGGCGCTACGAGCAGGCCGATCTGGTGGCGCGTTATTTCAAGGCGCTGGAAGATGGTGCACCCGCTGCGCGCGATTTCCAGACGGCCATCGCCGGGCCGGCGCCCGACCTGAGCGGCGGCTTCAAGTACTTGCAGCTCGAACGCATGGCGTACTACGTGCACAAGGACACCTATCGCGCAGCCGTCCGCAAGGCCGCCGCCGCCATGGCCTGACCGCCGCCGATCCCCCTATCGAAAGCCCCCATGCTGCCCGTCGACGAGATACGCCTCAACTTCAACCCGGCATCGCTGATGCTGCTCAACGCCGTGTTGGCCTTCCTCATGTTCGGCATTGCGCTGGACACGCGGGTCGACGACTTCAAGCGTGTCGCGCGCATGCCATGGGCCATGGCCGTGGGCGTTGCGGCGCAGTTCATCGTGCTGCCGGCCGTTACCTTCGGGCTCACGCTGCTGTTGGGTGTGGCTCCCAGCATTGCGCTGGGCATGATCCTGGTGGCCTGCTGTCCGCCTGGCAATGTGTCCAATATCCTGACCCATCGCGCGCGCGGCAACGTGGCACTGTCGGTGTCGATGACGGCGCTCTCCAACGCCATCGCCATCGTCGTGATGCCGCTGAACTTCGCCTTCTGGGGCGGGCACCATCCCACGGCGGCACCGCTGCTCAAGACCATCGCGCTCGATCCGATGGAAATGGCCGGTCACATCGTCATCATCATCGGCCTTCCCTTCGTGCTTGGCCTGCTGTGCGCACACCACTTGCCGCGCCTCACGCAAAGGGTGAAAAAGGCGGTGCGTATCTTGAGCTTCCTGGCCCTGATCGGCTTCATCGTCGGCGCCGTCGTGGGCAACTGGCGCTTGTTTCTGGACTACGTGGGCATGGTGCTGCTGGCCGTGGCGCTGCATGACGCGTTGGCCTTCGCGACGGGCTATCTGTGTGCCCGCGCCACTGGCCTGGCCGACTACGACCGGCGCGCCGTCACCATCGAAGTGGGCATCCGCAACGCGGGTCTGGGTCTGGTGTTGATTTTCAGCTTCTTTGGTGGCCTCGGCGGCATGGCCGTGGTGGCCGGCGTCTGGGGCTTCTGGGATATCGTTGCCGGGCTCGCTCTGGCCTCCTGGTGGGGGCGCCGGCCGCCCGCACAAGACCTGCCGGCGGAGCCTTCGAATGACTGACAACACCCTCCTGCGAGGCGACCGCCTGCCCACCGCGCAGCGCGTGCTGGTGACTGGCGCCGACGGATTCCTGGGTCGCAGTGTGATCGAGGCGCTGGCCCAGCGGCCCGACACCCTGGTGGTGGCGCTGGACGTGCGGGAAGTCCCCGTCGAGCGACGCGCACCAGGCGTGAACTACCAGATGCAGGACGTGCGCGACCCCGCGATCGGCGACACCCTGAAGCGCCATGCCATTGATACCGTGGTGCACCTGGCCTCCATCGTCACGCCGGGGAAGGATTCACGCCGTGACTTCGAATACGACGTCGACGTGAACGGCACCCGCAATGTGCTCCAGGCCTGCGTGGCGCAAGGTGTGCGGCACGTGCTGGTGTCATCCAGCGGCGCAGCCTACGGCTACCACGCGGACAACCCGCCATGGCTGGTCGAGTCGGACCCGCTGCGCGGCAACCCAGCCTTCGCGTACTCGGATCACAAGCGACTGGTCGAGGAGATGTTGGCGCAATACCGTCGCGATCAGCCGCAACTGGCGCAGACGGTGTTGCGCATCGGCACGATCCTGGGCGAACAGGTCGACAACCAGATCACCGCGCTGTTCGACAAAGATAAAGACGTCACCGGTGCCCTGCTGCATGCACTGGATGGCGCCACGCCCGGTTGCTACAACCTTGCGGGGGATGGCGCGCTGACCATCCGGGAGATCGCCGCACGCTTGGGGAAACGCACCCTCAACCTGCCCGCCGGACTGCTCATGACCGCCTTGTGGATCGGATCGCGCCTTGGCATCAGCCGATACGGACCGGAACAACTCGACTTTCTGCGTTACCGACCCGTGCTGCTCAACACGGCGCTGAAAGAGCAGCTGGGCTACGTGCCACGCAAGACCAGTGCGCAGGCCTTCGACGCGTTTGTCGCCGCCCGTGCAGCGCAGGGCCGGCCAGTCGCCGCTGTGGCGCGCGGGTGATGTCCGGCCCGGCGTTGTCGCGCGGCGACCTGCTGCGCGCCCTGGCGGTCATCGTGATCTGGGGCTTGAACTTCGTGGTGATGAAGATGGGGCTGCAAACGCTCAGCCCCATGATGCTCGGCACTCTGCGCTTCATCGCCGCTTCCCTGCCGTTTGTTTGCTTTGTGCGACGGCCCGACATCCCGTGGCGCTACATCGTCGCCTACGGGGCAGCGCAGGGCGTGGGGCAATTCGGCCTCTTGTTTCTGGGGCTGCGCCTGGGCATGACGGCCGGCATGGCCTCCGTGGTCATGCAGACCCAGGCCTTCTTCACGCTGCTGATGGCCGCCGCGCTGCTCTCAGAGCGCGCCCGCCCGACGCAATGGCTGGGCCTGGGCATTGCTTTCGCGGGGCTTCTGGTCATCGCTCTGGCTCACGGCGAAGGCGTGGGCCAGATGACCTTGGCCGGCTTCGTGCTTACTGTGGGCGCGGCCTTCATGTGGGCCGTCTCCAATCTGGTGGTGCGGTACGCGGCGCAGGCCGGCAACGCGTACCAACCCTTTCCCTTCATCGTGTGGAGCAGCCTCGTCCCCATCCTGCCGTTCGCGGCGCTGGCCTGGTGGACCGATGGCCCGGCCGCCATGACCGCGCAGTTGCAGTCCCTGAACGTCCAGGCCCTGCTGGCCGTGGCCTACCTCGCGTTCCTGGCGACGCTGCTGGCCTATAGCCTGTGGACCCGCCTGCTGCAACGTCATCCCGCTGGACGCGTGACCCCGTTTTCGCTGCTCGTCCCGGTGGTGGGGCTGGTGGCGGCCATGACCTGGTTGGGCGAGCAGCCGACGAGGATGCAATGGATTGGCACGGCCGCGGTTCTGCTGGGCATGCTGGTGAACCAGCTGCCAGGCCGGCGATTCCGGGCCCTTCGGCCTGATCGCACGGGGTGAGGCGCTGCTTCTCCAGTCCTCTTACGCCACCGGCCGGCCTGCGCGCCGCAGCGCGAGCCACAGCAAAGCGGCCCCGGTCATCGCGACCGGCACCAGCGAGCCCAGGTTCAGCAGCTGCCAGCCCTTGGTCGTCACCAGCACGCCCGACGCGAAAGACGTCACGGCGAGCGTCGCGAACATGCAGAAGTTGAGCGCGCCCTGCGCGCGGTCTTTCTCTTCGGGCGCATAGGCGGTAAGCGACAGCGTCGTCGCGCCCGTGAAGAGGAAGTTCCAGCCGACGCCGAGCAGCGTCAGCGCGATGAGGAACTGGTGCAGATCGACGCCGGAGAGCGCGACCGCGATGCAGCCCAGTTCCAGCGCCAGCCCGACCGCCATCACCGGCAGCGTACCGAAGCGGCGGATCAGGTGGCCGGTGAAGAAGCCCGGCGCGAACATGCCGATCACATGCCATTCGAGCACCAGCGCCGCATCCGAGAACGGCAGCCCGCAGACCTGCATCGCGATCGGGGTCGCGGCCATCAGCAGGTTCATCACGCCGTAACCGAGGGAGCCCGCAAGCGCGGCCACGATGAAGGCTGGCTGCCGCATGATCTCGCCGAGCGGTCTGCCGCCGGCAGCCTGCTGCTTCGTCAACGCCGGTGGGAAGTCGATGAAGCGCATCAGCGCCATCGACAGCAGCGCGATGGCGGCCAGCGCGAGGTAGGCGCCCGCAAAAGGCACCGCGAACATCCCGCGCGTGACGGCCGCGAGGTTGGGCCCGATCACCGCGCCGATGAGTCCGCCGGCCATCACCAGAGACACGGCCTTCTCACGCCAGTCGGGGTGCGCGATCTCGGCGGCGGCGAAGCGGTAGAGGCTCGCGTTCGCCGAGTAGTAGCCGGCCACCACGGTGGCCGTGCACAGCAGCCAGAAATTCTGCGAGAAGGCCGCGTACGCGCACAGCAGCGCCGAGCCGAACGCCACCGCCAGCCCGAGCTGGAACGAGCCGCGCCGACCGAAGCGCCGCTGCGTGCGCGCGACGATGCCCGTCGACAGCGCCGCACCCACCACATAGCCCATCACCGGCAGCGTGGCCATCCAGCCGAGCGGCGCGAGGCTCAGGCCCACGAGACCGTTGATGGCAATGAAGGTGACGTTGTTGGTGAGAAAAAGTCCCTGGCAAAGCGCGAGGAGCCAGAGATTGCGGTTCATGCCGGCATTGTGAGGGGCAAAAAAAAGCGCCCGTTGCGGGGCGCTTGAAACTTGCGATGACTCCTGCTGCGGTGACGCCTTCCGGCGCTTCGTGTGCTTGTGCTTGCAGCAACCAGGGTGTGTGACAGACCGTCCTCATTGTCGGAGGCCGTGACACACAAAGATACGGCTGCGTGCACTTGAGCGACTTCAGCGTGACAAATTAGTTGGCACGCGGCGCACGTCTTTGCAGCAAGGGCGCGCTCACGCCTTGGACGCCCACCAGCCCGAGCACGGTCGTCAGCGAATTCTGGGCACCCTTCCAGGCATCGGTGAGGTCGATCGATTCGCTCAGCGCATGGAAACCGGCCGTCTTGCCGCCACCGCCCACGATGATGGCCGGGATGCCCAGCGCCATCGGGACATTGGCGTCGGTGCTCGCGCCGGAGAGCAGCGTCTTGTGGCCGAAGGCCGCATTGGAGCGGATGGCCGCTTCGACGATCGCGGAGTCGGCGGGCGTGCGGCCACCCGGGCGATCGCCGATCAGCTTGGTCGACACGCTGAGCGTCGTCACGTTCCAGCGCTTGTTTTCCTCGGCCACGGCCTCGTCGAGGGTGGCGAGGATCTTCTTCTCGGTCTCCAGCAGCGGCTCCATCGCGTCGGACCGGATGTCGATCGCCATCCTCGCGTCGGGCGCGATGGTGTTGACCGAGGTCCCGCCCGCAACCGTGCCGACGGTGAAAGTGGTCTTCGGAAAGCTGGGCGTCTTGATCTCGGCGATCTTGGCGATGGCGCGACCCATGCCGTGGATGGCGCTGGGCACCTGGCCGAAAGCGCCGAAGCTGTGGCCGCCCGGGCCTTTGAAGGTGACCTCGTAGCGATGGCTCGCCGTGCCGAGCACCAGCACGCTGCCGTCCGGTGCCGGCTCCACGCCGACCATGCCGTCGATGTCGAGATGGTCGCGGAAGATCGCCTTGATGCCGCGCAGGTTGCCCAGCTCTTCCTCGCCCACGTTGGCCACGATCAGCAGGTCGCCCACGGTCTGGATGTTGTTGTCGTTCAGCACCTTGAGCCAGGACAGCAGCACCGCCAGGCCGCGGGTGTCGTCCGAAATGCCGGGCGCGCTGTACTTGTTGCCTTCCTGCTTCACCTTCACGTTGGTGCCCGCCGGGAACACGGTGTCCAGATGGGCCGAGACCAGGAGCTTCGGGCCGTTGCCCGTGCCCTTGCGCAAGCCCACCACGTTGCCTTCGGCATCGATCCTGGCGTCGGCCAGACCCAGCGCTTTCGCCCGCGCAAGGAAGGCTTCGGCGCGCTTTTGCTCCTTGAACGGCGGCGCCTCGATCTCGGTCAAGAGAATCAGGTCCTGGGTCGCGCGCTCGTGGTCGGCCTTGACCGCCTCCATCAGTTTCTGGACCGCCGGTGCCGCCAGCAGCTGCGTGAAGGCCTTGTCGACCTCGGGCTTGACTTGCGCGGGCGTTGGCGCGACGGCGCCGAAGGTTTGGGCCTGAGCGGCCGTTGCCACGCAAAAGGCGGCCAGTGCGACGGCGGCGAAACGGGGTCGGAACAACGAGGACATGGGTGTGACAGCAGGAGAGGAGGAACTCGCATTGTTCTCCTTTGGTCGTCGCCCGGCTTTGCATTAATCTCGCGTCCCGTCAGTTTTTCTTACAGCTCTACGCCTCACCATGCGCCGTCAGATTCCCGCCACCCGTGCGCTCCTCGTGTTCGATGCGGTGGCTCGCCACCACGGCGTCAGCAAGGCCGCCGAAGCGCTCTGTTTGACGCACAGCGCCGTCAGCCAGCAATTGCGGCAGCTGGAGGCTCAGCTGGGCCTGCGGCTCGTCAACCGCCACGCGCGCGGCACCACGCTGACCGACGCGGGACTTCGGTACCACGCGCACATCGCCGGGGACCTGCTGCGGCTGGAAAATCACACGCTGGAGGCCATGGCGCAACGCCCCGACGGCGAGCGCCTGCTGGTCGGCGCCGTGCCGGTCTTTGCCGAACGGTGGCTGGTGCCGCGCATGCCGCAGTTCATCGCCCGGCATCCGGCGTGCAGCGTGCATCTTCAGGTGTTCCCGACGCAGTTCTACGTGGACGATCCGGCCTTCGACATCGGCGTGCAGTACGACGATGCGGTCTGGCCCGGCGCGAGCCCGCACCCGCTGATGCCCGAGGATTGCGTGGTCGTTTGCTCGCCCGCTGCCGCGGGTCGGCGCGAGATGGCGCGCGGTGATTTCCGCAGCACGCACCTGCTGCAGCTCAGTTCACGCCTGGCCGCATGGCAGGACTGGTTTTCGCAGGCCGGTCTGACCCGGGTGCCCGACAACGTGATGTCCGGCCACCGCTTCGACCTGTTCTCGATGCTGGTGGAGGCGGTGCAGGCCGGTCTCGGCGTGGGGCTGGTGCCGCGCTACTGCGTCGCACGCGAGCTGGCACGCGGCGATCTGCTGCAGGCCCACCCGTACGTCGGGCGCAGCGCGCGCGGCTACAGCGCTTTCGTGGCGCAGCACCGGGCGGGCGATGCGCTGGTCGACGCGTTCCTGCGCTGGTTGCAGGAAGAGGCGGCGGCGGGCTAACCGGCCAGCGCCACCAGCGCGGCGAGCGCGGCGGTTTCGGCGCGCAGCACGCGCGGCCCGAGCGTAAGTGGCGCGAAGCCGCGCGCCATGGCGTCTTGCTCCTCCGCTGCGCTCAGCCCGCCTTCGGGGCCGCTGAGCACCACCGCGGCGCCGCCGCCCAGCGCGCCCGCGATGTCCCCGAGCGCGCGGGTGCCGTCGGTCAGGCTTAGGATGAAGCGTTCTGCCGCGCCGCCATCCGAATCGGCGAGCCAGCCCGCGAAGGGCCTGACCGGATGAATGAGCGGCACCCGGTTGCGGCCGCACTGCTCGCACGACGCCACGGCGATGGCCTCCCAGTGCGCGCGCTTCTTCTCGGCGCGCTCGCCAGCCAGCCGCAGCACGCCATGGGCCGTCATCAGCGGCTGGATGCTGGCGACGCCGAGCTCGGTCGCTTTCTCGACCAGCCAGTCCATGCGGTCGTTGGCGGGCATGCCGACCGCCAGATGCACCGCGCGCGTGGCCTCGCGTTCGATGGCATGGTGCGCGCCGACGCGCACGCCCACATCGCTGCGGCCCATGCGCTCGATGGTCGCGTCGTATTCGCCGCCGCTGCCGTCGAACAGCGTCAGCGCTTCGCCCGGTTGCATGCGCAGCACCTGCACATGGCGCGCCGCGCCCGCGGGCAAGCTCAGCGAGATGCCGGCGCCCAGCGGCACGGCGCAGTGAATTCGCGGCACGGTGGATCGCCTCGGCTGCTCAGACGCGCCCGTAGGCGAAACCGGTCGCGGCGGTCGTGCCCTCGACTTCATCGATCACGCGCAGCAGTGGCGTGAGCTCCATGTAGCGGCTTGCCGTGGCGCGGATGTAGGCGATGAAGCGCGGCGTGTCGGCCAGGTATTTTGGCTTGCCGTCGCGCAGCGTCAGGCGCGCGAAGATGCCCGCGACCTTCAGGTGGCGCTGCAGTCCCATCCACTCGACCGCGCGGTAGAAGGCGCCGAAGTCGGGGTCGACCGGCAGCTTTGCGCGGCGCGCCGCTTCCCAGTAGCGCACCGTGGTGTCGAGCACGAACTCTTCATCCCAGCTCAGGAACGCATCGCGCAGCAGGCTGGCGATGTCGTAGGTGATCGGGCCATAGACCGCGTCCTGGAAGTCGAGCACGCCGAGATCGGAGGCTCCGTCCCTCACCATCAGGTTGCGCGGCATGAAGTCGCGGTGCACGAAGACGCTGGGCGACGCGAGGTTGTTCTCCACGATCAGCTTGAAGCTGCGTTCCAGCCGCTCCTGCAACTTGCCCTCGACGGCGATGCCCCGATGGCGGGTGATGTACCACTCGGGAAACAACGCCAGCTCGCGTTCGAGCAAGGCACGGTCGTAGGACGGCAGCACGCCGGGTTTCGAGGACAGCTGCCAACGAATCAGCGCGTCGATCGCCTGATCGTAGAGCGGGCGGTTGGCGACGGCGTTCGCCGGGTCAATCACGTCCAGCATCGTCTGATGGCCGAGGTCGTCGAGCAGGAGAAAGCCATGCGCGCGGTCCCAGTCGAGAACCTGGGGCGCGGTGACTCCTGCGTCGTGCATCAGCTGCGCCACCTGCACGAAGGGCGCGCTGTCTTCCTTGTCGGGCGGCGCATCCATCACGATGCGCGTCGGCGCACCCTCGGTCGTGTCAATACGGAAGTAGCGGCGGAAGCTGGCGTCGGCTGACGCCAGACGCACGGTGGCGGGCCGCAGCCGCTGGGCGGGCGCGATCCGGTCCAGCCATTCATGGAAGTGCGCTGCGCGTTGCGGATCGGCCCAGAGGAGCGGCGGTGCCGCCCCTGTGGATGGCGGGGGCGTGGTGCCCGGTGGCAAGGGTGCGGTCATGGATAATCGATTCTACAAATCCGCCTGGCGTGGGCAGCCCTCCGAGGCCCGGAGGCGGTTGCCGCCGGCCCTTCGCAAACCCGCCGGCCCGCTTTGCCGATTCCAGACGACCCTTCGCCCTGTACCGATGCCCACGACGAACCGACGCTTCCTTGCACGGCACCCTGCGCGCCCCCGGTCTTTCTCTTGCAGCCCTGCGGCAGGGCGCGGCACGGACCTTCGAGGCGCCTGATGCATCGGACTGCCTGGCGTCGCTGCCTGCCTCCGCTGCCGCTGGCGGTGCTGTCGCTGGCCTTGCTGCAGGCCCACGGGGCCTCGGCGCAGGGCCTGGCGCCCGAGGGCCCGTTGACGCTCAAGCGCACCCCGCAACTGGTCGAAACGTTACCGCCCCAGGACCGCGGCCAGCTGCCCAGCTTCGTCGATGGCAACCGCATTTCGGGTCGCCCCGACCTGGAGACGGTGGTCGAGGGCAATGCCTCGCTGCGCCGCGGTGACACCGTCATCCGTGCCGACCGCCTCGAGTATTACCAGCCCGACGATCGCGCCCGCGCCACCGGCAATGTGCGCGTCAACCAGGCCGGCAATGTGTACGAAGGGCCGGAGCTCGAACTCAAGCTCGAGACCTTCGAAGGCTTCTTCAACAAGGTCCGCTACAGCTTCCTGGCCACTGGCGGGCACGGCGATGCGGAGCGCATCGATTTCGTCGACAGCAACGTTTCGGTCGCGCGCAACGCCACGTACACGACCTGCCGGCGGGAAGACTTTCCGGAATGGATGCCGGCGTGGATGCTCAGCGCCCGGACGCTGACCACGGACACGGCCGAGAACGTCGGTGTGGCCACTGGCGCGCAGTTGACCTTCATGGGCCTCAGCACGCCGCCGCTGCCGAGCCTGACCTTCCCGCTCAACAACGAGCGCAAGAGCGGCTTTCTGCCGCCGACGGTCGGCATCGACAACAACAACGGCATCGAGATCACGCAGCCGTACTACCTGAACATCGCGCCCAACCGCGACGCGACCTTCACGCCGACCGTGATGAGCAAGCGCGGCGTAAACCTCGGCAGCGAGTTCCGCTACCTGGAGGAAAAGTACAAGGGCGAGGTGCGGGTCGACTACATGCCCACCGACAGCCTGCGCAACCGCGCGCGCTGGGGCATCTGGGGCCGTCACGAGCACAGCTTTGATGGCAAGAGCCTGGGCTTCGATTCGCTGGGCGCCAACCTCAACATCAACCGGGTGAGCGACAACGACTACTGGCGCGATTTCACGCGCACGCCGTCGCAGGAACAACGTCTCTTGCTCAACAGCGGTTCGCTCGACTGGACGCGGGGCGACTGGAGCGGCAGCGCGCGTGCGCTCAGCTACCAGACGCTGCAGTACGACCTGTCGCCCATCATTCCGCCGTACGACCGCTTGCCGCAGATCACGGCGAACTACAGCAAATACGACTGGAACGGCTTCGACTTCTCGCTCAACACCGACTACACGCGCTTCCGCGCGGACCCGGTGCAGCAGCGGCAGCCGAACGGCGAGCGTGCCTTCGCGCTGGCCTCGCTGAGCCGGCCTTTCCTCACGCCCGGCACCTTCGTCATCCCGAAGATCCAGCTGCATGCGAGCAGCTACAACTTCGATACGCCCTTGCTCACCGGCGCGGCCAGCGCCAGCCGCGTGGTACCGACCTTCAGCCTCGACAGCGGGATGGTCTTCGAGCGCGATGCCAGCCTGTTCGGCCGGAGCTTCCGCCAGACGCTGGAGCCGCGCGCCTTCTATGTCTACACGCCCTACCGCGACCAGAGCGCCCTGCCGAACTACGACACGGCGGCCAACGACTTCAACTTCGCGACGGTCTATACGGAGAACGCGTTCTCGGGCAATGACCGCATCTCTGACAGCAACCTGCTGACGTTGGGCGTGACGTCGCGGCTGATCGACCCCGCCACCGGCGTCGAGGCGGCGCGCTTCGGTGTCGCTCAGCGCCTGCGCTTTGCCGATCAACGGGTCACGCTGCCGGGATCGATCGCCGGCAAGGAAGGCGTGAGCGATCTGCTGCTGGGCGCCCAGATCAACTGGACGCCCAAGTGGAGCCTGGACACCACCGTCCAGTACAACCCCGACACCCGCCGGTCGGAGCGCAGTGCCATCAGCGCGCGCTACAACCCGGGCCCGTACCGCAACCTGAGCGCGGCGTTCCGCTATCAAACGCCCAATACCGACGCGGCCATCGCGGGCGGCAAGTCGATCGACGTGGGCTGGCAGTGGCCGCTCAATGACCTCTGGGGCGACAAGGGCCAGGACCTCGGGCCGGGCCGGGGGCAGGGCGGCGGCCGCTGGTACGCGGTCGGCCGGCTCAACTACAGCCTGCGCGACAGCAAGCTCACCGATGCGGTGCTCGGCGTGGAATACGACGGCTGCTGCTGGATCAGCCGCGTCGTGCTGGAACGTATCAGCACGGGGCAGGTCACAGCCAACACGCGCATCATGTTCCAGCTCGAATTCGTCGGTTTTTCCAGCGTCGGCGCCAGCCCGATGCGCACCTTGCAGCAGAACATCCAGCGCTACCAGCCCCTGCGCCAACCGTTTGCGGGCCCGAGCCGCTTCACCAATTACGACTGAGACACTGTCTGAGCATGCCCATGAAAAACACCCGCTCCCTCCTGACCCTGGCCTGCCTCGGCCTGCTGGCCGCAAGCGCCGGTGCGCAGCAGGGCCTGCGCCCGCCGGGCAGCACCCGCGGTGTGGGAATCACCGACATCATGCGCGCCGGTCCGCGGCTCGCCGCCCCCGCCGCGCCACGTGCGAGCGCGCCGGCCGGCCCGGCCGTGCAGCGCGCGGCCGAGTTCATCGTGGCGCTGGTCAACTCCGAGCCGATCACCAACACCGAGGTGCAGTCGCGCGTGGCGACCGTGCTGCGCGACAACCCCGAGGCGGAGCGCATGCCGCGCGCGGAGGTGACGAAGATCGTGCTCGAGCGCCTGATCGCCGAGCGCGCGCAGCTCCAGCTGGCCAAGGAAAGCGGCATCAACGTCGACGAAGTGGCCATCGACCAGGCGGAGCAAACCGTGGCGCGCCAGAACGAAGTCAGCGTGGAGGAGTTGCGCCGCCGCCTGGCGGCCGATGGCCTCACGCGGGAGCAGTTCCGCCGCGACCTGCGCAATGAATTGATGTTGACCCGGCTGCGCGACCGGGAGGTCGCGAGCCAGGTCAAGGTCAGCGATGCCGAGGCCGAGCAGTTCCTGCAAGACCAACGCAGCGGCACCCCGGCCGTGGCGACGGCACCAAACCTCAACCTCGCACACGTGCTCGTCGCCGTGCCCGAGAACGCCACGGCCGCCCAGGTGGCAGCGGCGCAGCAGAAAGCGCAGGGCATCGCCCAGCGCGCGCGTGCCGGTGAGGATTTCGCCAAGCTGGCGCAGGACTTGTCGGACTCGCCGGACCGCGCGAACGGCGGCGCGCTCGGCATGCGCAGCGCCGATCGCTATCCGCCGCTGTTCGTCGAAGCGGTCCAGTCGACCGCGGTCAACGGCATTGCCGACCCGATCCGCTCGGGCGCCGGCTTCCATGTGCTCAAGGTGCTGGCCAAGGCCCAGCCCGGCGTCGGCGATGCCACCGTCACGCAGACGCAGGTGCGTCACATCCTCTTGCGCAACGATCCCAAGCGCAGCACGGCGCAGGCTGTGGCGCAGCTCGCGGAATTCAAAACGCGGGTGCAGGCCGGCACGGCGGAATTCGCCGGTCTCGCGCGCGACAACTCGCAGGATGCCAGCGCGAGCCAGGGCGGTGACCTGGGCTGGTCGCGCCCCGGTCAGTTCGTCCCCGAATTCGAAGAAGCGATGAACCGGCTCGCACCCGGTCAGATCAGCGATCCCGTGGTGTCCCGCTTCGGCGTGCACCTGATCCAGGTGGTCGCCCGGCGCGATGCCAAGCTCAGCCAGTCGGAGCAACGCGAAGCGGCGCGCGCCGCGCTGCGCGAGCGCAAGCTCGACGAAGCCTTCATCACCTGGGCGCAGGAAGTGCGCGCCCGGGCGTATGTGGAGTACCGCGAGCCGCCGAACTGATGGCGCCCGATCAGGCGTCAGGGCGGGGCTGAGCAGCGATGGGCCACATCCCGCGCAAACGCTTCGGCCAGCATTTCCTGTCCGATGGCGGGATCATCGATGCCATCGTGCGCGAGATCGCGCCGCAACCGGGCGATGCGATGGTCGAAATCGGGCCCGGTCTGGCCGCACTCACGCAGCCGCTGGTTGAAAGGCTCGGGCGCCTGACGGTGATCGAGCTGGACCGCGACCTCGCGCAGCGCCTGCGCGGCCATCCGCAGCTCGACGTGGTTGAATCCGATGTCCTCAGGGTCGACTTCGGCGCTCTGGCCGCCAAGCTCGCCCCACCGCCAGCCCCGGCGCTGCGCGTGGTGGGCAACCTGCCGTACAACATTTCGACGCCGATCCTGTTCCATCTGCTGGACTACGCACACCTCATTGCCGACCAGCACTTCATGCTGCAAAAGGAAGTGATCGACCGGATGGTGGCCCGGCCCGCCACCTCGGACTACAGCCGCCTGAGCGTCATGCTGCAGTGGCGCTACGCGATGGCCAACGTGCTGTTCGTCCCGCCGGAGAGCTTCGATCCACCGCCGCGCGTCGACAGCGCCGTGGTACGCATGGTGCCGCTGGCTGCGCCGCCGGTGGTCGACGCCAAACGCCTGGGTGAGATCGTCCAGGTGGCGTTCAGCCAGCGTCGCAAGATCCTGCGACACACGCTCGGCAAGTGGCTGGAAGTGCACGGATTTGCTGGCGAGTTCGACATCCAGCGCCGCGCCGAAGAGGTGCCCGTGGCCGAATACGTCGCCCTCGCTCAGGCCGTTCCACCATCGCCCCTCCTACCTGCTGCCGCACCATGAAAAATGCCTCGCAACGCGAGGCATTTTTCTGTTGGTGAAACACCGTGGATCTGGCTCCGCCAGTCCACTGGTGTTGCCCCCGGTAGGGGGTGGAAGCAGCGACACGCCGTGCGCTGCGCCCTGGGGGCGAGCAACACTCAGGCCGCGGTGAGCCAGTAGTTGCTGTTGAACGGACTGCTCATCCGCAATGCGAGCGGCGACACATCGACCAACTTGTCGGTCGGCATTTTCTCGCCGGCCGGTTCCGCTGCGGCTGCTGTGCCCAATTCAATGCCTTGAATGGGTGCGCCGTCCGGCGAAGCCTCATTCGCCCGTTCTGCTTGGCTGGTGGATGCAGAACGGGCTACAGAAAAGAATAGAAGCACCGGAACGGTATCTTTCGATCCCCCCAGTAGTCCGATGCGTCGCGGAAGATGTCGAGCAATTGCTCGCGTGCTTCCTTGTCGAACTTGGCGTTGGCCGGAATCTGTTCGAGCACGATGATGAAACCCGGCTGCGGGCCCGACTTGTGAAGCGGGTCGGTCATGCAGTCGTACAGCGCGTCGAAGTTCTTGCCGAAGTGCGCCGGGAACGTGAACTGCTGTGCGATCAGGTCGAGCACGTCCTGCTTGGTCTGGGCGTTGCCCAGGTTCGCGTAGAGGAAGTGCTGGTTCGAAGCCTGTGCTGCTTCCTGCAGATCGCTCACGCGGAAGGCGCGAATCGATTGCACGATGTTCGGGCGCACAGAACGAAGGGATAAAGTCATCTCCGTTGGTCTTTCCATGGTTGTCGTCGTCATTTCTTCGGTGCGCTTCGAGGCGCCGCTCCAATCCAGTTCATCGCTCATGGCACGATCCGCCTGAAACTCGCATAGTGATCCGCCGTGTACCAGCAGGCCTTCGGTCGCGCGCTTTCGCCGCCGCACACGATCCGCCTGGCGCCGCGGTGGCGAACGCCGGGCGTTGGCACGGTGTACTCGCGATAGTGACCACGCGCCTCGCGCGGCAGCAAGCGCTCGCGATTGCCAAACACGGAGCCGTCTTTTTCAAATCGGAAGGGGCCACCATTGCGGATGGCCTCGTAGGTCCGTTGACCTTGCGCGGGCAAATCGCCCAGCGCGATCGAAGGCTGACTTCGCTCCCCGAACTCCGATGTTTGCCGGGCCACGGCGCCCGTGGTGGTCAGCGACACCAGCATCAAGCCAGTAAGCGCAAACTTTGACACGACGGACGAATTGGAGGCCATGACGGGCTGCAATGCAGCAGGGCAACACGGGAAAAGGGAGTTTGAATCAGCGATCAACCTCGGGGTTAACCCGCAAATTCAAGCCAGCGAGTGTGCACCACGCAGGCGCAAATAGCAAGCGCCTGCCCAATTCATAAGCAGGCATCCCTCACGCGAACGAAAGCGCCGAAGTTGGCGCCCGCTTTCGTTGAATGCGTTTAGCGGTCGACGTTGGCGTCGGCGACCGTTAGTGCCGTCATGTTGACGATCCGGCGAACAGTGGCACTGGCCGTGAGAATATGCACAGGTTTGGCCGCGCCGAGCAGCACCGGGCCGATCGCAATATTCCCGCCTGCAGCGGTCTTGAGCAGGTTGTAGGAAATATTGGCGGCATCGATGTTCGGGAAAACCAGCAGATTTGCGTCGCCGGCCAGCGCACTGTGCGGCATCACGGCGGCACGCTGTTTGCCGTCCAGGGCCACGTCGCCGTGCATCTCGCCGTCCACTTCCAGCCACGGCGCCTGCTCGCGCAGCAGCGCCAGCGTCTTGCGCATCTTGACTGCGCTCGGCTCGTTGCTGGTGCCGAAGTTGGAGTGCGACAGGAGCGCCGCCTTCGGCTTGAGGCCGAAGCGCATCATCTCTTCGGCCGCCAGCGCCGTGATCTCGCACAGCTGCTCGGGCGTCGGGTCGTAGTTGACGTGGGTGTCGACCAGGAATACCTGGCGGTCGGGCAGCAGCAGGCCGTTCATGCAGGCATAGACCGGGACGTCCTGGTCGGTACTGTCGGCGCCGCCCGGGTGCTTGCCGATCACCTGGTCGATGTAGTGCAGATGGGTGTGCGTGGTGCCCCAGGTGCCGCAGATGAGGCCATCGACTTCGCCCTTGTGCAGCAGCATCGCGCCGATCAACGTGAGGCGACGGCGCATCTCGATCTTGGCGGTTTGCACGGTCTGGCCGAGGCGCTCGGTCATGCGGTGGTAGGTCTGCCAGAAATCGCGGTAGCGATGGTCCTGCTCGACGTTGACGATGTCGTAGTCGAGTTCTTCCTTCAGGCGCAGTCCGAACTTTTCGATGCGCTGCGCAATGATGGCCGGGCGGCCGATCAACGTCGGCCGGGCGATGCCTTCGTCGACCACGATCTGCACCGCGCGCAGGACGCGCTCCTCCTCGCCCTCGGCGTAAGCCACGCGCTTTTTCGTCGCACGCTTGGCCGCGTCGAAGATCGGCTTCATCGTCGTGCCGGACGCATAGACGAAGGTTTGCAACTTGTCGCGGTAGGCGTCGAGATCGGCAATCGGCCGCGTCGCCACGCCGCTCTCTTCGGCGGCTTTGGCCACCGCCGGCGCGATCTTCATCATCAGGCGCGGGTCGAAGGGCTTGGGGATCAGGTACTCGGGGCCGAAACTCAGCTTCTCCCCGACGTAGGCCGCGGCAACACGTTCGCTCTGCTCGGCCTGGGCCAGGTCCGCGATCGCGTAGACCGCTGCGATCTCCATCTCGTCCGTGATCGTCGTTGCGCCGCAGTCGAGTGCGCCGCGGAAGATGTACGGGAAGCACAGGACGTTGTTGACCTGGTTCGGGTAGTCGGTGCGGCCGGTGGCCATGATGACGTCGTCGCGCACCGCATGCGCGTCTTCGGGCGCAATCTCGGGATTCGGATTCGCGAGCGCGAAGATCACCGGTTTGGGCGCCATCTTCGCGACCATCTCCGGCTTGAGCACTCCGCCGGCCGAGAGGCCAAGGAACACGTCCGCCCCTTCGATGACTTCCGACAGCTTTCGCTTGTCCGTTTTCTGCATGTACTCGCGCTTGTCGTCGTCCATCAGCTCTTCGCGGCCTTCGTAGACCACACCGGCCAGGTCGGTGACGAACACGTTCTCGCGCTGGAGGCCTACTTTCAGCAACAGGTTCAGGCAGGCCAGCGCTGCCGCGCCCGCGCCGGAGGTCACGAGCTTGACCTTGGCGATGTCCTTGCCCGCGACCTTCAGGCCGTTGACCATCGCCGCCGCAACCGTGATCGCGGTGCCGTGCTGGTCGTCATGGAAGACCGGGATCTTCATGCGCTTGCGCAACTCGCGCTCGACGTAGAAGCAGTCGGGCGCCTTGATGTCTTCCAGGTTGATCGCGCCGAAGGTCGGCTCGAGCGCGGCGATCACCTCGACCAGCTTGACCGGGTCCTGCTCATCGATCTCGATGTCGAACACGTCGACGCCCGCGAACTTCTTGAAGAGCACGCCTTTGCCCTCCATCACCGGCTTGGATGCGAGTGCACCGATGTTGCCCAGGCCCAGCACCGCGGTGCCGTTGCTGATGACGCCGACCAGGTTGCCGCGCGAGGTGTACTTGAAGGCGTTGAGCGGGTCCTTGACGATCTCCTCGCAGGGCGCAGCGACGCCGGGCGAGTAGGCCAGCGACAGATCGCGCTGGTTCACCATCTGCTTGGTGGCGGCGATGGCGATCTTTCCGGGGATCGGGAACTCGTGGTACTCGAGTGCCGCGCGGCGCAGTTCGGCCCGTTTGTCCTCGGCGGTGGGAATGGCGGGGCTCGCGGGGGTCGTGTCGGACATGTGCCTTGTCTCCTTGGGTACGCTGCGTGTGCGCTCTTATAGGGGCGCCGATTGTAGACCTCGCCCCTGCGTGGCATAGGTCGCAAGGCAGAGGTCGAACCCCCGAAATGGCCCGGACGGCCGCGCGCGCTGTGGCAATATCGCCCCGCCCGATCCGCGGCGAGAAGAGGAGCAGCCATGGCCCTGATGGATTTCATCAAGAAACAGTTCATCGACATCATCCAGTGGACCGAGTCCGGCGATGGCACGCTGGCCTGGCGCTTCCCGATGGCGGAGATGGAAATCCAGAACGGCGCCTCGCTCACTGTGCGCGAATCGCAGATGGCCGTGTTCGTCAACGAAGGCCAGGTGGCCGACGTGTTCGGTCCGGGCATGTACAAGCTCACGACGCAGACCTTGCCCGTGCTCACGTACCTGAAGAACTGGGACAAGCTCTTCGAGTCCCCGTTCAAGAGCGATGTCTATTTCTTCAGCACGCGCCAGCAGGTCGACCAGAAGTGGGGCACGCCGCAGCCGATCACGATCCGCGACAAGGATTTCGGCGCCGTGCGCCTGCGGGCCTTCGGCAACTACAGCTTCCGTATCGGCGATCCGAAGCTGTTCCACACCGAGATCTCGGGCACGCGCGACATCTACAGTGTGGCCGACCTCGACGGCCAGCTGCGCGGCCTGGTCCTGCAGAACATCAGCAACGCGATCGCATCGAGCGGCCTGCCCTTTCTCGATCTCGCGGCCAACCAGATCCAGTTCGCGCAGGCGTTGGCTGCGCAGCTGCAGCCCGAGTTCGCCAAGATCGGCATCAAGCTCGAGAACATCACGGTGCAGAACGTCTCGCTGCCCGAAGAGCTGCAGAAGATCCTCGACCAGAAGATCGGTATGGGCATGGTCGGCAACGACATGGGCAAGTTCATGCAGTACCAGACGGCGCAGGCGATTCCGAAGTTCGCCGAAGGCTCGGGCAACGGCGGTGGCGGCATCGCTGGCGACGCCATGGGCCTGGGCGCCGGCGTCGCGCTGGGCCAGGTGCTGGCGCAGAACCTCGCGCAAGGACTGAACCCCGCGGCCGCGGCGACAGCTGCGGTGGCCGCTGCGGCACCGGTCAGCGAGATCAGCGCCAACGACGTCATGGCCACGCTCGAGAAGCTCGGCGATCTCAAGACCAAGGGCATCCTGACGCAGGAAGAGTTCGACGCCAAGAAAGCCGAACTGCTGAAGAAGCTGGTCTAAGCATCCGCAATGGCTGAGGAACAAGGCGCCCAGCGCGCCTACCGTGCGCCCTGCCCGGGCTGTGGCGCACCGGTCGAATTCAGGTCGGCGCAGTCGGCGTTCGCGGTCTGTGGCTACTGCCACAGCACCGTGGTGCGCAACGGCGACACCTTGTCGCGCACCGGCTCGATGGCCGAGCTGTTCGACGATTTCAGCCCACTGCAGCTCTTCGCCGCCGGCCGCATCCAGGACAAGCCGTTCACGCTCGTCGGACGGCTTCAATACAGCTACCCGGGCGGGCGCTGGACGGAATGGGTGGCGGCGCTCGACGGTGACCGCACCGCCATCCTGAGCGAGGACAACGGCGCATTCGTCTTCGCGCTACCGCTCGAACTGCAGCAACCCGCACCGCCCGCGGACAGCCTGCGCGTCGGCGCCACGACGGCCGTCAACGGCAAAAGCTATACGGTCACCTCGAACGAGCGCGTGGCGCTGGTGTCGGCTCAAGGCGAGTTGCCGCGTCTGCCAGAGGTTGGCCGCGAGTTCGCGGTGGTCGAACTGCGCAGCGAGCAGGGCCTGGTGCTGAGCCTCGACTACGACACCGAGCCGCCCAGCGCCTACCTGGGTCGTGCCGTCGAACTCGAAGGCCTGCAGCTCACGGGCTTGCGCGACGAATCGGCCAAGGACGAGAAGGGGCGCAGCCTCGACTGCCCGCAGTGCGGATCCTCCGTGACCGTCACGCTGGCCGACAGCAAGAGCATCACCTGCCGCGCGTGCAACAGCCTGATCGATCTCACCAAGGGCATCGGCGGCGAACTGCGCCATGCGCAGCAGAACGAGCCGGTGCAACCGCTGATCGCACTCGGCAGCGCAGGCCAGTTGCAGGGCGTGCAATGGCAGGTGGTCGGTTTTCAGCACCGCATGGGCGCCGAGCCCGGCGACGACGAAGAGTTCGGCTGGAACGAGTACCTGCTCTACAACAAGCAACGCGGCTTCAGCTTCCTGGTCGATGCCGAGGACGGCTGGAGCCTGGTCAAACCGACCACGGGTGCGCCCAAGTTGTCAGGCGACGGCCCGGCCGCCAGCGCGACCTACCTGGGCAAGCGCTACCAGCAAACCTATGCCTACAACGCCGAGACCACCTACGTGGCGGGCGAGTTCTACTGGCAGGTCGAGCGCGGTCAGAAGACCTTCAACCGCGATTTCGCCGCGGGCAAGGCGCTGCTGTCGATGGAGCGCTCGGCGAGCGAGCTGACCTGGTCTTCGGGCGACCGCATGGAGAGCGCGGCCGTGGCGTCCGCCTTCAAGCTCGATGCCAAGAAGGACATGTTCAAGCGCGACGATGCATCGCCCGTCAGCGCATCGTCGGGCGTGGGCTGCGGCACCATCATCATCATCCTCGTGATCATCTTCATGCTGTTGCCCATTCTGGCGACCTGCAGCGGTTCGTCGGGCGGCTCGCGCACGTCGGGCGGATCGTACGGCGGCTACTCAAGTGGCGGCAGTCACAAATGACGTTTTTTTCCGGAGGTTCTCATGCTGGGACTTGAGTGGTTGCGGCCTGCCGCATTTCTGGGGTCGATGCTCTACGCGATCATCGGCGTTCTGATCTTCTGGATCACCTTCCTGATCATCGACAAGATCACGCCCTACGACCTGTGGCGCGAGATCGTCGAGAAACAGAACCGCGCGCTCGGCATGGTGGTCGCCGCGATGTGCCTGGGCATCAGCATCATCGTGGCCGCGGCGATTCACTAGCTGTGGCCTCGCGCGCCGGCCCCCAGCCGGTCGAGATCGCGCTGCTGGCCAGTGTCTTCGTCGTCGCTGCCTGCGGGCTGGTGTACGAGCTCGCGGCCGCGGCGCTCAGCTCGTACCTGCTGGGCGACTCGGTGCTGCAGTTCAGCACCATCATCGGCACCTACCTGTTCGCGATGGGCGTGGGCTCATGGCTGTCGCGCTACTTCGAGCGGCAACTGCCCGCGCACTTCCTGCGCATCGAATTGCTGGTCGCGCTCATCGGCGGCGCGATGCCGGCGCTGCTGTTCATTGCCAATGCCTACATCCCCGGCGCGTTCCGCCTGCTGCTGTACGGGCTGGTGATCGTCATCGGGATCCTGGCGGGGCTCGAGATCCCGCTGGTGATCCGCATCCTCAAGCGCAACGTGCTGCTCAAGGACCTGGTGTCGCAGGTGCTGACCTTCGACTACCTCGGCGCGCTCGCGGTGTCGGTGGCCTTTCCGCTGATCCTGGTGCCGCGTCTCGGCATGATCCGCACGGGCCTTCTCTTCGGGCTCATGAACGCCGCTGTGGCGGCCTGGGCGCTCTGGGTGTTCCGCCATGAGTTGCGGCGCGCCGGGGCGCACGCGCTGGCCTGTGCCGGCGTGCTGGTGGTGCTGACCGCGGCCTTCGTCTTCGCCGACCGCATCACCACGCTGGCCGAGGACCGCTTCTACCAGGACGCGGTCGTCTTCTCCGAGAACTCGCCTTACCAACGCATCGTCGTCACGCGCGGCAGCGACGGCCACCGGCTGTTCCTCAACGGCAACCTGCAGTTCGCCGAGCGCGACGAGTACCGTTATCACGAGGCGCTGGTGCACCCGGTGATGTCGGCGCACGGTGCGCCGAAGAAGGTGGCGGTGCTCGGCGGCGGCGATGGGATGGCGGTGCGCGAGATCCTCAAGTACCCGTCGGTCGAGGCGATCACGCTGGTCGAGCTCGACCCGCAAATGACGCGGCTCTTCAGCGAACATCAGACCCTGTCGGCGCTGAACGGTGGCGCTTTGAAATCGCCGAAGCTCACCGTGCACAACACCGACGCCTTCAAATGGCTGCAGGACAGCGCCGAGACCTTCGACGTGATCGTGGTCGACTTCCCCGATCCGACCAACTTCGCGATCGGCAAGCTGTACACCAACTCCTTCTACGCGCTGCTTGATCGGCGGCTCGCCGCCAGCGGCTATGCGGTCGTGCAGACCACCTCGCCGCTGGTCGCGCGGCGCAGTTTCTGGACCGTGGTGCAGACCATCGAGTCGATCGGCCTCACCGCCACGCCCTACCACGCGCATGTGCCGAGCTTCGGCGAGTGGGGCTTCGTCATTGCGAGCCACCGGCCGTGGCGGCAGCCCGATACGTTGCCGGCCGGCCTGCGCTTCCTGACCGTGCCCACGCTGCCGCTGCTGTTCGACTTTCCGCTCGACATGGCGCGTGTGCCGACCGAGGTGCACCGGCTGTCGAACCAGGTGCTGGTCACGACGTACGAGCGCGAATGGGGCAAACATTGATCCCGGTCCGCCTTGCAGGCGATCACGGCGTTGCTTCGCCTTGCCGTGCGGTCGCACTGTCTGCGGCTTTGCGCCTTGTGCTCGCCTGCAAGGCGGACCGGGATGAGCTTGCCCGGGGCCAGCGGGTGCGGCTGCATGCGGCGGCGTGACTTTCTGACGGCGGCGGGCGCGCTGGCGCTCGCGGGCTGCGACGTGACGCCCGCGGCGATCGAGGGCGGCTTCACCGGCGCCGACATGGCGCGCGGCCATGCGTTGCGCGATGGCGTTTGGCGGCAGGCTGCACCGGGCGTCGTGCGGCGCACCCGCGTGGTCATCGCGGGCGGTGGCGTGGCGGGGCTCGCTGCCGCGCGGGCGCTGCGACTGGCCGGCATCGAAGACTTCGTGCTGCTCGAACTTGAAGACCAGGCTGGCGGCAATGCGCGCGGCGGGCAGGTCGGCGGCATCGCCTGCCCGCTCGGCGCGCATTACCTGCCGGTGCCCGGTGACGATGCGCACGAAGTGCAGGACCTGCTCGAAGAACTCGGGCTGCGCCAGCGCGTGGCGGGCCGCTGGGTCTACGACGAACGGCACCTGTGCCACAGCCCGCAGGAGCGCCTTTACTGGCGGGGCGAATGGCAGGATGGCCTGCTGCCCGTGCACGACGTGGACGCGGCCGCGATCACGCAGTACCGCCTGTTCGCGCGCCGCGTGGCCGAGCTGCAGCGCGAAGCGCGCTTCACCATCCCCATGGCAAAAACGGCAGCGCCTGCGCCCACACTGCTGGCGCTCGACGCCATCGATTTCGCCAGCTGGCTCGACCGCGAAGGCCTGACGGCGGCGCCCTTGCGCTGGTACCTCGACTACTGCTGCCGCGACGACTACGGCGCCGGGCCTGCGCATGTGTCGGCCTGGGCCGGCATCCATTACTTTGCGAGCCGCCATGGCTTCCAGGCGCCCGGTGAAGACGATGGCGGAACGCGCGATGCGGTACTGACCTGGCCCGAGGGCAATGGCTGGCTCACGCAGCGCCTGGCCACGCCCCTGGGCGACCGGCTGAAGCCCGCGCATGCCGTCGCACGCATCGCCGAAGGGCGCGCGGGCGTCGAGGTCGATGCCTTCGACGCCGCCACGCAAACCATGGTGCGCTGGCAGGCCGAGCGCTGCATCGTCGCGCTGCCGGTGTTCATCGCGGCGCGCGTCGTCGAGAACCCACCCGACATGCTGCGTCACGCCGCCGCCCATCTGCGCTACGCGCCCTGGCTGGTGGCCAACGTGCATCTGCGCGCGCCGCTGGCCGACCGCGGCACCGGCGCCGCACCCAGCTGGGACAACGTGGTCTATGGCACCAGGGGCCTCGGCTATGTCGATGCGCGGCACCAGTCGCTCGACCCGACGCCCGGCCCGACCGTGCTCAGTTGGTACCGACCGCTGGGCCCGAGCACGCATGACACCGGCGACGGTCGCCAGCTGCTGCAGTCGCGGCCCTGGAGCGCTTGGCGCGATGACCTGCTGACCGAACTGTCGGTGCCGCATCCGGACCTTGCCGCGCGCGCCACGCGCATCGACATCACCC
This sequence comes from Variovorax sp., assembly GCA_004210915.1. Classification (GTDB taxonomy): domain Bacteria; phylum Pseudomonadota; class Gammaproteobacteria; order Burkholderiales; family Burkholderiaceae_C; genus Variovorax. The sequence continues at coordinate 41,483 of SEGS01000015.1, forward strand.
GCTACGGCCATGCGATGGCCATGCCGGTGCCGGGCCTGCTCGCGCAGCTCGGCGGGGCGCGCCACCCTGCAAACGGCCGACTGTCGTTCGCGCACGCGGATTGGTCGGGCTACTCGATCTTCGAAGAGGCATTCACGCGCGGGCACCTGGCTGGCCAGGCGGTCTGAAGACCCGCCAGCGGCTGTGCGCTTTTCACGCAGACTTCACACACCGCGCTTTCGCTTCACGCACCGTCGGCAGACTGCCGACGTCACAAGAATTTCCGGGGGAGTTTTCCATGCTTCAAGTCGCCAATCGCCAACTCGCTGCCGCCAGCGAGGTGCTGGTGTCCATCGTCGCGCGCCTGCTCGGCGGGCTGCGTCCGCTGGCCCGCGGCCTTGTCGGCTCGTGGCGTCCGCCGGGCTGGTTGCGCATCGGTCTCGGGCTGTTGGGGCTGGGCCTGGTGTGGTTGCAGCAGCGGCTGGCCTGGCTGGTCGTGCTGGCGCTGGTGGTGTGCGGCGGGTGGTTGGCACAGCCGCATGTGATGAAGTGGTGGCACGGCCTCACGCCCGACCGGGTGGAGCCGGTCCAGGTGCTCGCGGCCGCGGTGAAGATCGAGGCGCCCAAGCGCACCGCGGTCGAGAGCGGCGGTACGCCGAACCTAGCGGCATTCGTGTTCCCGGCCGCTGTGGCGCCGATTGCGCAGGTGGGCAAAGAGGCGGCCGGCGTCGCGATGGAACCGGCGCTGCGCGGCACCTGGACCTGGGCCGAGCCGACGCGGCTGGTGTTCCAGCCGGCCGAAGACTGGCCCGTCGGCCAGCGCTACGCCGTCACGCTGGCCGACGACGCGCTCGCGCCGCACATCGAGATCGACAAGCGCCGCTTTGAGTTCGGCGCGCCCGCCTTCGACGCGCGCATCGAGGGCGCCGAGTTCTACCAGGACCCGGTGCAGGCCAACTTGCGGCGCGCGTTGTTCCAGGTGCGCTTCACGCACCCGGTGAACACCGGCGAGTTCGAGAAGCGCCTGTCGCTGAGCTTCGACGAGGCCTGCAGCACCTCGGTCTTCACGCTGTCGGCTTGCAAGAGCGAGAAGTTCACGGTGAGCTACGACCGCTGGCGCATCGTGGCGACGGTGCAGTCCGAGCCGCTGGCCATTCCCGAGAAGACGCGGCCCATCGTGCTGCAGCTGGCGGCCGGTGCCGTGGCGCAGAAGGGCGGCCCGGCGCTGTCGCGCGACCTGCGCCGCGCGCTCGGCATTCCCGGCCTCTACAGCCTGCAGATCGCCAGCGTGGAGCCCACCATCGTGACCGGCGAGAACGGTGAGCCCGAACACGTGCTCCACGTCAGTGCGTCGATGCCGGTGCACGAGCGCGAGATGGCGCGCGTGGTGCAGGCCTGGTTGCTGCCGGCGACGCAGAACGAAAAGGACGCGCCCGACGAGAAGTTCGACTGGTCGGCCGATCCGACCACGGTGACCGATGCGGTGCTGCGCCGCGCGAAGAAGCTCACGCTGAGCCCGATCGCCGGTGAGCGCGAGGTCGGCGAGATGACCAGCTTCCGCATGCGAGAAGCCGAAGGCGGTCGCTACCTGCTGGTGCGTGCGGCCAAGGGCCTGAAGACGCCGGGCGGCTACCAGTTGGGCGAGCAACACCAGCGCGTGGTCTTGCTCGACACCTTCGCACCCGAGCTCAAGATCATGAGCGAGGGCTCGCTGCTTGCGCTGTCCGGCGAGAAGAAGTTGCCCGTGCTGGTGCGCGACTTGCCAGGTGTGCGCGTCGAAATCGGCCGCCTGCTGCCACAGCAATTGCAGCATCTGGTGACGCAGAGCAACGGTGACTTCAGCCATCCGCAGTTCCATCGCGGCCTGCAATCGGACAACCTGGTCGACCGCTTCGAAAAGCAGATTCCGCTGACCATTCCGCCCGGCCGCGCGCACTACGAAACGGTGGATTTCGGCGAGTACCTGCACAAGGATGCGAGTGATCGCCGCGGCGTGTTCCTGCTCAAGGTGCAGGGTTTCGATCCGAAGGCCAAGAAGGACGCGGACGGCGACGGCGCCGAGGCCGTGCAACCGGAAGACGCTTCGCAGGAGGAGGCGTCCCATGGCGAGTCGGAGGGCGAATCGGAGAGTGACTCGGAGAGCAGCGGCCGCAACCCGGAAGAGAACATCGACCAGCGCCTCGTGCTGGTGACCGACCTGGGCATCGTCGCCAAGAAGGCACTCGACAACACGCGCGATGTGTTCGTGCAGAGCATCGCGACCGGTCTGCCGGTGGGCGGCGCGCTGGTCGAGGTGTGGGCGCGCAACGGCATGGTGATCGCGTCGCAGGCGACCGACGCCGACGGCCGCGCGCGGCTGCCCAACCTCGCGGGTTTCCAGCGCGAGAAGGCGCCCGTGGTGCTGGTGGTACGCAAGGACGGCGACCTGAGCTTCCTGCCCTTCAACCGGGCCGACCGCACGCTCGACGTCTCGCGCTTCGACGTCGGCGGCCTGCGCGCGGCCGGCGTGCCGAACCAGATGACTGCCTATGTGTTCAGCGACCGCGGCATTTACCGGCCGGGCGACACGATGCACATCGCGATGATGGTCAAGGCCGGCAATTGGGGCACATCGCTGCGCGACCTGCCGCTCGAAGCCGAAGTCATCGACGCGCGTGGCCTCAACGTGCGGCGCGAGAAGTTGCGCCTTGGCCCGGGTGGCGCGGCGGAGATCTCGCACACCACGCAGGACACGTCGCCCACCGGCAACTACACCGTCAACCTGTACCTGCCGCGCGAATCCTCTCCCGGCGCGCCCGAAGTGCGCGGCTTGCTGCTCGGCAGCACGACGGTGAAGGTGCAGGAGTTTCTGCCCGACCGCACCAAGGTCACGACCACGCTCAGCGCGCAGGTGGCCGAGGGTTGGGTCAAGCCGAAGGACATGAAGGCGCTCATCGATGTGCAGAACCTGTTCGGCACGCCCGCGCCCGATCGCAAGGTTGAAGGCACACTCACCTTGAGCCCCGCCTTCCCGGTGTTTCGCGGTTTCGCCGATTTTGCCTTCTTCGACCCGCAGCGCGCGAAGGACAAGCAGGTCGATGAGCTCGGCAGCGTGCAGACCAGCGCCGACGGCAAGGCCGAGTTCGACCTGCGGCTGGCGCGCTTCGCCGCCGCCACTTACCAGGTGCATGTGCTGGCCAAGGCCTTCGAGCCCGAGGGTGGCCGCAGCGTCGCGGCCGAGGCACAGACGCTGGTGAGCGACATGGCCTACCTGGTCGGCGTGAAGGTCGATGGCGACACCAGCTACGTGAGCAAGGGCGCCACGCGCGTCGCCACGCTGGTGGCGATCGACCCGATGGCGAAGCGCACGGCGGTGGCCGATCTCAAGCTCGAACGCGTCGAACGCAAGGTGCTGTCGGTGCTGGTCAAGCAGGACAACGGCGTGTACCGCTACGAGTCGCGCAAGAAGGAGATCGTGCTCGACGAAAAGCCCTTTGCGCTGGCTGCGGCGGGCAGCACGCTGTCGCTGCACACCGGTACGCCGGGCAACTTCGCGTACGTGCTGCGCAACGCCGACGGGCTGGAGCTCAACCGCGTCGAGTACAGCGTGGCCGGCAGCGCCAATGTGAGCCGCTCGCTCGACCGCAATGCCGAACTGCAGCTCACGCTCGACCGCAAAGACTACGCGCCGGGCCAGGAGATCGAGATCAGCGTGCGCGCGCCTTACGTCGGCGCGGGCCTCATCACCATCGAGCGCGACAAGGTCTACGCCCACACCTGGTTCAAGACCGACAAGACCGCCTCGGTGCAGAAGATCACCTTGCCGAAGGACTTCGAAGGCACCGGCTACATCAGCGTGCACTTCGTGCGCGACCCGTCGTCCGACGAGGTCTACATGAGCCCGCTGTCGCATGGCATCGTGCCTTTCGCCACCAGCCTGGCGCAGCGCACGGCCAGGCTGGAGCTCACGGCGACCGAGCTGCTCAAACCCGGCCAGACCGTCAAGATGAAGCTGACCAGCGACAAGCCCACGCGCGCCGTGGTGTTTGCGGTGGACGAGGGCATCCTGCAGGTGGCGCGCTACAAGACGCCCGATCCGCTCAAGCACTTCTTCCAGAAGCGCGCGCTCGAAGTCGGCACGCTGCAGACGCTCGATTTGATCCTGCCCGAGTTCAAGAAGATCATGCAGGCCGCCGCGCCGGGCGGCGACGGCGAAGGCGAGCTCGGCAAGCACCTGAACCCGTTCAAGCGCAAGCGCGACAAGCCTGTCACTTACTGGTCGGGTCTGGTCGATGTCAACGGCAGCCGCGAATTCAGCTACACGGTGCCCGAGAGCTTCAACGGCAGCCTGCGCGTGATGGCGGTCGCGATCAACGACGAGACCACCGCCGCCGCCAGCACCCGCAGCGTGGTGCGCGGCGACATGGCGATCCTGCCGAACGCGCCGCTCGCGATGGCGCCAGGCGACACGGTCGAGGTCGGCGTGGGTCTTGCCAACAACATCGTGGGCTCGGGCAAGGAGGCACCGATTGCCTTGACGCTCAGCGCGTCGGGCGGGCTCGAAGTGGTCGGCGATGCGACGCAGACGCTCAAGGTCAACGAGCGCGGCGAGGCCAGCACCAAATTCAACGTGCGCGCCAAGCCCGGCGCGCAGGCGGTGCTGGGGTCGGCGGCGCTGGTGTTCACGTCGACGCACAAGACCTTCAGCGCGCGGCTGTCGACCGAGGTCAGCGTGCGCCCGGCCTCGCCGTTCGTGATGATGGTGCAGACCGGCAGCTTCCAGCGCGCCGGCGAGATCGACACCAAGATCGACCTGTACCCCAATTTCCGCAAGAGCGACCTGGCCATTTCGGCGGCGCCTTGGGCTTTTGCGACGGGGCTCATCCAGTATCTCGAGGTGTACCCGCACGGCTGCACCGAGCAGATCACCAGCCAGACCTTCCCGGCGGTGTTGTTGCAGAACCGGCCCGAGCTGCTGAAGGAAATGGCGCGCGGCCGGACGGCCGAGCAAGGTCCGATGCCCGACGCGCGCAAGAGCTTCGAGCGCTACCTGGTGCAGCTGCGCGCGCGGCAGACGGCCGAGGGCGGCTTCTCGCTCTGGCCCGGCGCGGGCGCCGATCCGTTCGCCACGCTGTACGCGGTGCACCTGCTGGTCGAAGCCAAAGACCGCAAGCTCGCCGTGCCGCAAGACCTGCTGCAGAAGGCCAACGTGTACCTGCAAGGCTGGCTCGGCAGCGGCGACACCACCTTGGCTGGCTGGCGCCAGCGCACGCAGGCGGCGTACCTGCTGACGCGCCAGGGCATCGTCGCGCCGGCGGCGCTCGCCAACCTGCGTGAAGCGTGGCGCGCGCATCCCGCCACCACCGCGGGCCAGCGCCCGAGCCCGGGCTGGGCCGATGACCTCGGTGCGGTCTACCTGGCCGCGAGCTACCAGTTGCTCAAGCAGGAGAACGTGGCGCAGGAGATCGTGCAACCGGTGTGGGCCGACCTGCTCGACCGCACGGCCAAGGACCAGCGCCGCAATGTCTGGGGTGCGTACTACGACCCGCTGGTGCACGACAGCATGCTGCTGCATCTGGTCGCGCGCTACTTCCCGGCGCGTCTGAAAACCTTGCCTTCGGTGACCTGGGACCGCATGGGCGCGATGGTGCGCGACGGTTGGTACAACAGCCTGTCGTCTGCGTCGATGCTGCTCGCGGTCGATGCCTACTTCGAGGCGGTGGGTGCCAACGCCGAAGGCAAGCTCGCGGCCACCGCCACCGATGCCGCCGGCAAGGCCACGCCACTGACGCTGGGCACGCCGAACCCGATCACGCGGGTGCCGGTACCGCTGGCCACCGGCAAGCTGCGCCTGTCGAACGACAGCGACTTCAACCTCTACTACAGCTGGACGAACCAGGGCTTCGAGCGGAACGTGCCCGACACCGCGGTCAACCAGGGGCTGGAGGTGTTCCACGAGATCCTCGACGCCAAGGGCAGCGCGATCACCAGGGCGAAGCTCGGCGACGAAGTCACGGTGCGGGTGCGCGTGCGCGGCATTGACCGCGGCGCGGTCAACGACGTGGCGCTGGTTGACCTGCTGCCGGGCGGTCTGGAGCCGGTGCTGCAGGCCGCGGGTGACGACGACGCGGCCAACGCCGATGCCCCGATCTGGCAGAAGCGACTGGGCGGCAAGGGCACGTGGAAGGTGCAGTACGCTGACATTCGCGAAGACCGCGTGGTGTTCTACGGCAGTGTCGACAAGGACCTGCTCGAGATCACCTACAAGGCGCGTGCGACCAACGTGGGCGACTTCGTGGTGCCGGCTGCGTATGCCGAGGCGATGTACGACCGACGGGTGTTTGCGCGCTCGGCGGGGTCGCGGTTTGCGGTGGTGGGGAACTGAAGTGCCATCGGTGTCTGCTGCATCGCGGTGTTTGAGAGCGCGCGCGTGGCCAAGGCGTGTGCGGGCCCAGCGCAGCGCTTCACCGTGGCGGTCTGCGCTTCGCTCCGACTTCGCTGCGATGCTCGGGCAGCCGGCGCGTCGCAGCACTCGCTGCGTTCACTTCGTTCACTCTGCTCAGACAGCTGCGACGAGTCAGATGACGAAGCGCGTGTCCTTCGGCACGCGCGCCCGCTTGCCCTGCGCTTCTCGGCGCCACGGAGGCGCGCTGCGCTGGGCCCGCACACGCCTTGGCCGGGCAAAGCGTGCCGGTTGCAAAGGGGGGTGCACCACCGCCTGCCGCGGCGCACCATCGCCATGAAACGCATGCCATACAAGCGGCTCGCGCAACGCACGGCGTGGCTGTTGACCGCGGTCATCGTGCTCCTTGCCGCCTTGCGCCTCTGGCCCCATGACCCGCTGGCGCAGACGCTCGGCAGCTCGCGCGCCGTCTACGCGCAGGGCGGCGAGCTGATGCGCCTGACGCTCGCGCCCGATCAGCAGTACCGGCTCTGGGTGCCGCTGGCGCACATCTCGCCGACGCTGGTGGATGCGGTGTTGCTCTACGAAGACCGGCGCTTCCACGTGCACCCCGGCGTCAACCCGGCCGCGCTGGTGCGCAGCGCGTGGCAAATGGCGTCGGGCGAACGTCGGCAGGGCGGCTCGACGCTGACCATGCAACTGGCGCGGCGGCTCTACGGCATCGACAGCCGCACTGCGCCGGGCAAACTGCAGCAGATGGCGGCGGCGCTGTGGATCGAGGCGCGCCACAGCAAGCAGGACATCCTGGAGGCGTACCTCAACACCGCACCGTATGGCGGCAACATCGAGGGCGTGCAGGCGGCCAGCCGCATCTACTTTCGCAAGGACGCCAGCGCGCTCAGCCTGCCCGAAGCCCTGACGCTCGCTGTCATTCCGCAGAACCCCGTCAAGCGCATCGCCGAGCGCGGTCGCAATGCCGAACTGCAGGCCGCGCGCCAGCGGTTGTGGACGCTGTGGGCTGCGCGCGACCCGGCCGCGGCCCGCCACGCGCCGGATGCGCAGCTGGCACTGGCCGCGCAATCGCGCGGCAGCCTGCCCTTCATCGCGCCGCACGCGACCGACCTGCTGCTGGCGCAGTCCCCGGGTGAGACCGCGATCCGCTCGACGCTCGACTTGCGCATGCAGGCCACGCTGGAACGCGTGATGGCGCAGTACCTCGGCACGCACAAGGATGTGGGCCTCCACAACGCCAGCGCGCTGTTGCTCGATGCATCGACGATGGAAGTGCGCGCGCTGATCGGCTCGGCCGACTGGCACGACGACGTCATCGCCGGCCAGGTCAACGGCACGCAAGCCAAGCGCTCGCCCGGCTCCACGCTCAAGCCCTTCATCTACGCGCTGGCGCTCGACCAGGGCCTGCTGCACCCGAAGACCGTGCTGAAGGACGCGCCCACCTCCTTCGGCCCCTACACGCCGGAGAACTTCGACAACCGCTTCGCCGGCCCGCTGAGCGCGCAGGAGGCGCTGATCCGCAGCCGCAACATCCCGGCCGTGGCGGTTTCGGCCCGGCTCTCGAAGCCCGGCCTGCACGACTTCATGCGGCTCTCGGGCGTCGAGAAGTTGCAGGGCGAATCGCATTACGGCCTGGCGCTGGTGCTCGGCGGCGGCGAGGTCACGCCCGAAGAACTGGCGCGCATGTATGCGACGCTGGCCAACGGCGGCGTCGCGCAGCCGGTGCGCTACACGCAGCCTGTCGCCGGCGAGCGCGCCGCCGAGCCGCTGCGCCTGCTGAGCGAGGAGGCCGCCTTCATCACGCTCGACATGCTGCGCCACACGCCGCGCCCCGACACCACGCAGCCCGCGCGCCCGGCCATCGCCTGGAAGACCGGTACCTCCTGGGGCTTTCGCGACGCCTGGACGGCGGGCGTGTTCGGCCGTCACGTGCTGGTCGTGTGGGTGGGCAATTTCGATGGCAGCAGCAACCCCGCGCTGATCGGCGTGGACGCGGCGGCGCCGCTCTTCTTGCGGATGGTCGATGCGCTGCGGGCCGACCGGCTCGACCCGGGCGAACTCGCGACGCGGCAGCCGCCGGCTCTGCAGCAGGTCGAGGTGTGCGCCGCCACTGGCGGCCTGCCCGACGGCGACGGCGCGCTGTGCCCGGTGCGCACGCGCAGCTGGTTCATCGCGGGCAAGTCACCGATCCAGACCAGCCGCTTGCACCGCGCCATCTGGGTCGACGAGCGCAACGGGCAGGTGGTGTGCGGCCCACAGCCGCATGCGCGCCAGCAGGTGGTCGAGCAATGGGGCAGCGACATGCAGAAGTTGTTCCGCCAGGCCGGCCTGCCGCGCGCCGGCGCGCCGGCCGATCCCTGCACAGGTGCGGGCGCCGGTGCCTTGGGTGACGAGTCCGCACCGCTGATCACCTCGCCCTTGCGTGGCGTGGTGCACACCGTGCGCGCCAGCCGGCCCGAGCCGATCGTGCTGCGCGCCGAAGCGGCGTCGGGCACGCAGACGGTTTACTGGTTCGCCGACGATGTGCTGGTCGGCCGCGCCCGGCCCGGCGAGGGCATCGCGTGGGCGCCCGAGCTCTCGCAGTCCGGCCGCCGCTACCTGCTGCGCGCCGTGGACGATGCGGGCCGCGCCGAATCGCGCGAGCTCATGGTCGACGTGGTGCCCTGAGACCCGGGCGCCTCCAGCAGCCGGCTGACCGCGTCAACACTCGCCGCGATGCTGTGACCTTGGTACCAATCGAAGGCCGCGCGTGACATGCGCTCAGCGTCCGCCGGCGTCGGGTCGGTTTCGGGAATCCCATGAAGGTAGTGCGTGCCCGGCACCAGACCGTCGTATCGGCCGATGTTGGGCGAGAGCAGTATCGGCACCATTCCGTGCGCGGTATAGGCCGCAAAGACGCCGCTTTTGGCGACGTCGTGCGGCGAGTACGCCAGCAGACCATGGCTTGCCGAGTTCATCAGCGCATCGATCTGCTCCGACGCGAGGCGACCGTGCTGCACCACCCGGTGCGCTTGCAACATCGAAAGCAGGCCGGGATCGCGCAACGGCGAACCGATATCGTGCACTTCGATGCCGGCCTTGGCAGTCCAGCGGAACAGCGCTTCGCCGGCGTCGCGCCACGTGGCGGCGCGCACCGGTTCGCTACCGAAGACCAGCAGCATCCTGCGCTTGCCCGCGGGGAGCACGGTCGCTTCACCGACATTTGAATAAACCGGCAGCAGCAGGTGCGGCAGATCGCCCGCCTGCGTCATCAGCCAGTTGAACTTGACTTCGGTGTTGGAGATCCAGAAGTCCGAGCGCTTCGCCAACTGGCTCGCCACGTACCGCTGGAGCCGCCAGACCCAGAACACCGACGAGGTGATGCGCGTCGGTGTCGCATAGGCTTCATGCATGAAGACGCCGAAACGCTTCATGCGCGGCCGCTGGCGGCGCAACCAGCCCAGCAAGTGCACCGGCGCGCCGTAGCGCGCGTAGCCGTAGCCGCTCATGTGCAGCAGCACGCGGTCATTGGCGACATCGAGACCGTCCTTGAAGCGCAGTACGCGCGCGTTGTCCATGTGCCGCACCATCAGATTGGCGTGGTCTTCCACCCCACCCGACTCATCGGGGATGATCATCGTGATGCGTTCGGCCATGGCTTTGCGCATCAGTTCCGCATCAGCGCTTCGATCTCGTCGCCGTCGACCGGCACGCCGCGTGAGATGAGTTCGCAGCCGGTGGCCGTGACGATCGCATCGTCCTCGATGCGGATGCCGATGTTGTGGAACTGTTCAGGCACGCCTTCGCCGGGCCGCACGTAGATGCCCGGCTCGATGGTCAGCACCATGCCCGGTCGCAGGATGCGGCTCGGCCGGTTCTGGATCAGCTCGTTCGACAGGGGGTCGCGGCGCTCGCTCACCTCGCCGACCTGCGAGGGCTCGATGTAGCTGCCGCAGTCGTGCACGTCCATGCCCAGCCAGTGGCCGGTGCGGTGCATGTAGAACGGAAAGTAGGCGCGCTGTGCGATCACGTCGTCGACGTGGCCGACCTTGTTGGCATCGAGCAGGCCGACGTCGAGCATGCCTTGCGACAGCACCCGCACCGTGGCGTCGTGCGGATCGGTGAAGCGCGCGCCGGCCTTGGTCGCGGCCACGGCCGCATCCTGGCTGGCCAGCACCAGGTCGTACAGCACGCGCTGCGGGCCGGTGAACTTGCCGTTGGCGGGAAAGGTCCGCGTGATGTCGCTGGCATAGCCGTCGAGCTCGCAGCCGGCATCGATGAGCACCAGCTCGCCATCGCGCACCGGTGCGGCGTCGGCGCGGTAGTGCAGCACGCAGGCGTTGGCGCCGGCCGCGACGATCGAGCCGTAGGCCGGGTACTGCGAGCCGCCCAGGCGGAATTCGTGCAGCAGTTCGGCGTCCAGGTGGTACTCGCGCACGTCCTTGCCCTCGCGCAGCATGCGCGCCGAGAGCTGCATCGCGCGTATGTGGGCGCGCGCGCTGATCTGCGCGGCGCGGCGCATCACGTCCTGCTCGTGCGCATCCTTGACGAGGCGCATCTCGTCGAGCGGCCCGCACAAGTCGCGCTGCGCGTCGGGGCACAGGGCGCCGTAGCGCACGCGTGCGCGCACGGACGACAACCAGCCGTCGATTCGCGACTCGAGGCCCTTGTGCGTCGCGAACGGGTACCAGACGGTCGCCCGGTTCTCGAGCAGGCGCGGCAGCCGGCTGTCGAGTTCGTTCGTGGCGAAGGCCTGATCGACGCCCAGCGTGGCCGGCGCCGCCTCGGGCCCGAGGCGGTAGCCGTCCCAGATCTCGCGTTCGAGGTCCTTGGGCGCGCAGAACAGCGTCGATTGCCCATCGCCCGACAGCACCAGCCAGGCGTTCGCTTCGGTGAAGCCGGTCAGGTAATAGAAATAACTGTCGTGCCGGTAGAGGAAGTCGGTGTCCCGGTTCCGGCCCGCCTCTGGCGCGGTCGGAATGACGGCAATGCCGTCGGGCCCGAGTTGGGCGGCAAGGCGCGCGCGGCGTTCAGCGTGGAGCGTAGAAGTCATCCCGAGACGATGCCACAGCTTTGTAACAGCCGCTTGTTGCATCGCAGCATCCACCGGAAAGGATTTGCAAGGGGGATTGCGCCGAAGTGAGTGCTAATGTCAAACTGCGCCGCTTGTCAATCAGAGGGTGTCTACATTGAACGGTATCTTTAAAGCAGCGCTGTTGTCGGCGGCGGCTGTCGCGCTTGCAGGTTGCGGTGGTGGAGACGGAGGAGGCGGAGGTGGCGGTGGTTTTCCCGGCTTCGCTGTTGCGCCGGTGGCAACGCCTCAAACTCCAACGACTGGAGCCACTGCCGAACCCCCCGTGGCACTCAATCCCGCCGATCCGGTGATTCCGGGGAACGTGGTCGACAGCGGCGGCAAGTTTGATCCGGTGGCCTATCGCGCCACAGCCGCGGCGATGAGCGGCCAGGAGGGCATTGCGTACCGCTACGGACCGTCCGCCATCGACTATGGCAATGTCAAGCTGGAGTTGCCCACGTGGGGCCAGCGGGAGGACCACGAATTCGTTTCCGATCGGAACGGCGGACAACGGCGTTGCATCCCCGGCAATTGCGGCACCTGGCAGGTCGGCAACTTGAGCAGCACGGAGGGAGGCTACTCGTCAAACATCGGCCACGTCGCCTTCGTGGCAGATGCGCCGGCGCAACGCGTGGGCGTGAGTGATCTGGCGATTTCCTCGGTCACCAACAACGTGTTCTCGCAGAAGCCGGAACTGTCGTGGACCAACTATGAACAGGGGCTGGACGAAATCAACGCGCTGACCTACGGCCCCGGCGCCAGAAAGCCGGTGGCTCTGGGGCGCTGCTACGGCCGTCCTCTCTGGTGCATGAACTCCATCATGGTGTTCCAGGATGGGCTTATCGGTTCGGCACAAAGCAATACCGCTCAGAACAAGTCGACTGCGCAGCTGGCCCCCGGCAAGGTGCCCACCGCCATCGCTGTGAGCAACAGCAACGAATTCGCCTTCATCACCGTGTGGGATACCGTCAACCTGCGCGGCGAGATCGCGGTGGTGGCATTGGCGGGCCTGTGCGATCGATGCACGCCCGGTGAGCCGGGCAAGTGGTACGACTACTGGCAAGAGTGGAACGGGGTGTACCCCGGGCTGCCAAACCTGGGCAACATCGCGTTCATGAAGGTCCTGGGCTATGTGCCGCTGCCGGACGACATGAAGGCGCCCACCGAAATCTCGGTGACCACTGGCGTGGAATGGCTTGACTATTTGTCGAATGTGCCGGGGCAGGAAACGCCTTACAGCCTCTCGCCGCTCAGCGATGCGGGCAAGCGAAGCAGGTTCAAGTCCCGCGGTGCTTATGCCAAAGCCGGCGTCGCGGTGGTGGTGTCCAAGTCCGAGCAAAAGGTGGCTTTCGTCGATCTGAAGCCGCTGTTCCAGTACTACCAGAGCCAGTATCTGGAGGACGCGAACTTTCGTGAAACGACCAATCTGGGCATGGCAGACAGCCAGTGGCCACGCACCTTTGCCGCCGCGTCCCAGCAGGTACCCACGGTGATCAAGACGATGAGCCTGCCGAGCCGGCCGACCGCAGTGAAGACTTACCTGTGGGGCGCCAACAAACGTGCCTGGGTGGCGACGCAGGACGGCAAGCTGCGTATCTTCAACCTCGGCGATTTTCCGACGGCCGGCACGGGCTCGGCTGCCAGCATCACCGAAGGTGGCAGCATCGAGGTGGGGCTCAATCCGACCGGCATCGCCTACGCCAAGGCAAAGGCAGGCACTGCGATCTACCCGGACTACACCAAGGAATTGATCGTCACGTCGCGCGGCATGCGTCAGGTGAGCTGGGTGCGTTTTGGCAGCGACGGCAACAGCGGCAGTGTCGTGCGCAAGCTCAACGACACCCGTCTCATCGACCCGATCGCGGCAGAAGACACCGACAACCATTCCACCGAGTCGTATGTGCTGTCGGTGGCTGACTATGGCGGCAAGGCCTTGCGCAACTACCGCTACGGCCCGGTGATCATGCACAACTACCGCGGTGAGCGTTACGAGACGCTGGGGGGGCCGTCCGGTTTCGAATACGGCGGCGCCTTCAACCTCCCGGGTCAAGCCTTCCAGATCACGGGAGCAAACATCCCGTGAGCGGTGTCAGCTGGCTTCGCCCTTGTTGATCTGGGCGAGCCGTTCCGGCGTCCCGACGTCTGTCCATGGGCCTGTGTAGAGCGTTGCGCTCACCAGGCCCTTTTGCATGGCAGCCCGCAGGATGGGTGCCAGCGCCGCTTTTTCGCCGAGCGGATTGCCGCTCGCGATGTCGCAGTAAGGCAGTGTGAAGAGTGCAGCGCGGTAGAGGGCGATGGCCGAGAAGGTGTAGCGCGCGTCGGCTTCGGCGACGGCCTGTCCGTCGTTGCCGAGGCCGAAGTCACCTCGCAGGTTGTGCGCAGGATTTGGCACCAGCCACAGGTGCGCGAGCGCGTCGCTCGCCGCGAAGCGCGCCACGGCTGCCGCCGAGAACGCGAACGCCGGCGCGAACACATCGCCTGCCACACCCCAGAAAATATCGCCCAGCATCGGCAGCGCGCGCACGATGCCGCCGGCTGTTTCGAGCGCGCCGCCGAAGTCGAGCCCCTCATGGGAATAGGCGATGGTCGTGTCAGCGTGCGCCGCGAACGCGTGTTTGGCCCCGAAGCGGTCGGAAATCTGCGCGCCCAGCCACGCCGTGTTGACGACGACGTTCGTGAAGCCGCCCGCCGCCAATGCCTCCAGGTGCCACTGCATCAGCGGCTTGCCGCGCACCTCGAGCAGCGGTTTCGGGGTGACGTCGGTCAGCGGACGCATGCGCTCGCCGCGGCCTGCCGCCAGAACCATGGCCGTGGCGCTCACTGGGGTCCCTTGCCCTGGGCTGCGGAGCGGGCGCCTTCGCGCGGCCGGGCGGCGCTCATGCGCTCACGGCCGCCATCGCCCCGCGCGTCAACGCATGCCGCTCGGTGTGGGCGGGCTCGAACAGTGCGATCAGGGCGTCCATCAAGGCGCGCGCCTTCGTTGAATGGTCGCCCCCGAAATTGCAGACATACACATCGAGCGTGACCGCGCGCTGCTCCGGCCAGGTGTGGATGCACAGATGCGACTCGGCCAGCAGCACCGTCGCCGTCACGCCGCCGGGGCCGTGCGATGTGGCGGGAAAGGTGTGAAAGAGACGGCCCACCGCCTGGAGGCCGGCGGCCGCCACCGCGTTGTGGCAGGCCGCCCCGAGGGCTTCGGCATCGAGCAGCCAGTGCGAGGCGCACTGGCAGTCGTGAAGGTCGGCGGTGAGGTGCAAGCCGTGCATGGCCTGACTCTAGCAGCGGCGCCGACGCGGCAGATGCGACCTGACGCGAGCCGCGTCGCGGGGGTGCGCTGCTAGAGCCCGATGAACGTGCGTATCCCTGTGGTGCCGGCGGGCTCGACCTCGTACTCCCATGTTCCGCTCGGTCCCCGCCCGACGAACTCGAATCGACCGGTAAAGACCAACGGCCCGGCCGGGCTGCCGGCGCCTGTCATCGTGACGTAACCGCCGGCAGCCACCTGTCCGGAAGTCAGCGCAAGCGGGTAGGTATCGGCATCCGAATCGATGAATCCCGCCCCGGTACCGGTGATCTGGCCGGCGCTGGAGACGGTCAGGTCGAGGGAGCCCTGGTGGACCTCGATGGTCGTCTGAAACTCCATGCTGTAGGCGCCCGCAAAGCTGGAGGCCGATCCATTCGGATCCACCGGGACCGGTGGTTCCGGTGGCTGTGGCGGTACCGGCCCTGCTGTCCCCGTCACCGTCACACATGGGAGGCTCACACTGTCACCGTTCGCGAGGGCAGGCACCGGGACCGACACCGCCGCAGCGCCAGAGGCATCTGTGAAGGTCAGCGTCAGTGCCTGACCGACCGGCGCTCGCGCCAGATCAAAGTTGCCGCTGTGGAGTGGATGGAAGAAGAGGTTCCGCGCGAATCCCGGGCCTCTCAAACTAGCTGCGATGCCGTAGCGCGCAGCTTCGCCGCCCGCGAAGTTCACGCAGACCGTGATGTTGGCGCTGCTGTAGCCGGCACCATAAGGCACATCGAGGTTCCATTGCGTGAAGTGGCTTACGCTGCCGCTGTAGCTGCCGTCGCGCGCGTCGCGGGTGGCATCGCCTTCGCGCACCCAGGTCATCTTCGCTTCGTCGTAATACCAGAGCGGGATCGTCGCCGCCGTGCTGATGCTGTCGACACCCGGGTACACGAGCTTGGCGGGCTGGCTCAGTTGCAGGGGGCTGCCGTCAGCGGCGAAGAGCTTCGCTTCGATCACGCCCAGCGATTGCAGCGTGACCTCGTTGCCGCCATCCAGGCCGGCGTACGGCTGCGGAAAGGCGTCGTTGCCGGCGGCCGTGGTCGGGTTGTTGTAGCTGGCGGAAATCGTCACGACGCCGGTGTACGGGTTGCCCGCAGCGTCCTTGATCGCGTTGGCCGGGATGTCGATGACCGCGCCATTCACGATCACGATCTTGCCGTTGGCGGCCGGGAAGGTCGTACGCACACCTTCGGGATAGGCCGTGATGTTCTGCGGCGTGGTCACGCCGGCGATGAGGCCCACCTGCTTGGCCATGGTCTGGTAGCCGCTTCTGGCGGCCAGCAACACCGTGGAGGCGGCGGGGCTCGCGAGGTTCAGGCTGTAGCTGCCATCGGCGCCGGTGGTGGTGCTCTGGCCGCCGGCCGACACGATGAAGCCTTCGACCGGGGCGCCAGCGGCGTTGCTGACCTTGCCGCTCACGACGGCGCTGGTCGATGCTGGCGGGGTTGTTGGCGTATCAGGTGTAGTGGGCGTTGTCGGATTTCCGGTGCCGCCGCCGGCGCCCGGGAAGATGGGGAACCCGACGCCACCTCCGCCATCACCACCGCCGCCGCAGCCGGCCAACAAACTGACCAACACAGCGCACAAAGACGCACGAATGCTGTTTCGCATTTGAGTTACTCCCTGAAAATCTTGTGTCGGGATGATATGGCTTGCGACCAGGCTTATCTACCGTGCGCCGTTAAAATCGTGGGCTTCCCGCAACCCTCTCCCCCGAAAGCCCCTCAATGGCCAACCAAGCCCTGATGGCCAACGCAATCCGTGCGTTGGCAATGGACGCCGTCCAGCAAGCCAACTCCGGTCACCCGGGCGCTCCGATGGGCATGGCCGACATGGCGGTGGCGCTCTGGGGCGAGCACCTGCGCTACAACCCGGCCAATCCGCACTGGGTCGACCGCGACCGCTTCGTGCTGTCCAACGGCCACGCCTCGATGCTGCTGTACGCGGTGCTGCACCTGACGGGTTACGACTTGCCCATCGACGAGCTGAAGAACTTCCGCAAGTTGCACAGCAAGACCGCCGGCCATCCGGAAGTCGACATCACGCCCGGCGTGGAAACCACCACCGGCCCGCTGGGTCAGGGCATCACCAACGCGGTCGGTTTCGCGCTGGCCGAAAAACTGCTCGCGGCCGAGTTCAACCGCAAGGGCCACGAGATCGTCGACCACCACACCTACGCTTTCCTGGGCGACGGTTGCCTGATGGAAGGCATCAGCCACGAAGCTTGCGCGCTGGCCGGCGCCTGGAAGCTGAACAAGCTGATCGCGCTGTACGACGACAACGGCATTTCCATCGACGGTCAGGTGAAGCCCTGGTTCATCGACCACACGGCCGAGCGCTTCAAGGCCTACGAGTGGGACGTGATCGGCCCCATCGACGGCAATGACGCGAAGGAAGTGTCGAAAGCCATCGCGACCGCGAAGAAATCCGGCGACAAGCCGACGCTGATCATTTGCAAGACCGTGATCGGCAAGGGCAGCCCGAACCGTGCCGGCACCGCCAAGGCGCATGGCGAGGCGCTGGGCCCCGACGAAATCAAGCTGACGCGCGAAGCGCTCGGCTGGACCGAAGCGCCGTTCGTGGTGCCGCAGCCGGTCTACGACGACTGGAACCACGGCGCTGCAGGCGCCAAGGTGGAAGCCGAGTGGAGCGACCGCTTCGCCGCCTACAAAACGGCCTACCCCGCGCTCGCCGCCGAGTTCACGCGCCGCATGAAGGGCGAGCTGCCCGCCAACTTCCACCAGACCGCGTTCGACACCATCGTCGCCGCGCACAGCAAGGGCGAAACCGTCGCCAGCCGCAAGGCCAGCCAGCTCGCGCTCGAATCCTTCACTGCGGCCCTGCCCGAAATGCTGGGCGGCAGCGCCGACCTGACCGGCTCGAACCTCACCAACACCAAGAGCACGCCCGCCCTGCGCTTCGATGCGAAGACCGGCGCCGTGGTGCTCGGCGTACCGTCGGAACAACCCAAGCAAGGCGCCGAAGACGAAGCCAAGCCCAGCAGCACCGCGGCCGGCACCGAGCCGCCGCACGTCATCGGCCGCCACATCAACTACGGCGTGCGCGAATTCGGCATGGCGGCCATCATGAACGGCATTGCGCTGCACGGCGGCTTCATCCCTTACGGCGGCACGTTCCTGACTTTCAGCGACTACAGCCGCAATGCCATCCGCATGGCCGCGCTCATGAAGCGCCGCGTGGTGCACGTGTTCACGCACGACTCCATCGGCTTGGGCGAAGACGGCCCGACGCACCAGTCGATCGAACACGCCGCTTCGCTGCGCCTGATCCCGAACCTCGACGTCTGGCGTCCGGGCGATACGGCCGAGACCGCCGTGGCTTGGGCCGTCGCGCTGCAGAACGCCACGCGCCCGACCGCGCTGCTGCTGAGCCGCCAGAACATCGCGTATGCGCCCAAGGGCGACCTGAGCGACATCAGCAAGGGCGCCTATGTGCTGGCCGAGCCCGAAGTCGTCGGCCTCAAGTCCAAGAAGACCGCGGCCGTGATCATCGCCACCGGGTCCGAAGTGCCGCTCGCGCTGGCTGCGCAGAAGCTGCTCGCCGCGAAGAAGATCGCCGTGCGCGTGGTGTCGATGCCTTCGACCACCACCTTCGACCGCCAGGACGTGGCGTACAAGAAGGCCGTGCTGCCGAAGAAGCTGCCGCGCATCGCCGTCGAAATGGGCTGCACAGGCGGCTGGTGGAAGTACGGCGTGTCGGCCGTGGTCGGCATCGACACGTACGGCGAATCGGCGCCGGCCCCCGAACTGTTCAAGCATTTCGGCTTCACGCCCGAGAACGTCGCGGCGACCGTCGAAGCGGTGCTCAAGGACTGAGTCCGGCCCGCGCACCCACCCCCTCATTTTCAACTTCCAGGAGCAAGTCAGATGGCTATCAAACTCGGTATCAACGGCTTTGGCCGCATCGGTCGCAACGTGCTGCGCGCGGCAGTGCAGAACTTCAGGAACGACATCGAGATCGTCGCCATCAACGACCTGCTCGAGCCGGACTACCTGGCTTACATGCTGCAGTACGACTCGGTGCACGGCCGCTTCCAGGGCGAGGTTTCGGTCGAAGGCAACACGCTCGTCGTCAACGGCAAGAAGATTCGCCTGACGCAGGAGCGCGACCCCGCGCAACTGAAGTGGAACGAAGTCGGCGCCGACATCGTGCTCGAATCGACCGGCCTCTTCCTCACCAAGGAAACGGCGCAAAAGCACATCGACGCCGGCGCGAAAAAGGTGATCCTGTCCGCACCTTCGAAGGACGACACGCCGATGTTCGTCTACGGCGTGAACGACAAGAAGTACGCCGGCGAAGCCATCATCAGCAACGCCAGCTGCACCACCAACTGCCTGGCGCCGATCGCCAAGGTGCTGAACGACAAGTGGGGCATCAAGCGCGGCCTGATGACCACGGTGCACGCGGCCACGGCGACCCAGAAGACCGTCGACGGCCCGAGCAACAAGGACTGGCGCGGCGGCCGCGGCATCCTGGAAAACATCATTCCTTCGAGCACCGGCGCGGCCAAGGCCGTGGGCGTGGTGATCCCCGAGCTCAACAAGAAGCTCACGGGCATGAGCTTCCGCGTGCCGACTTCCGACGTGTCGGTGGTCGACCTGGTCGTCGAGCTCGAGAAGGAAGCCAGCTACAAGGAAATTTGCGCCGAAATGAAGGCGCAATCCGAAGGCGCGCTCAAGGGCGTGCTCGGCTACACCGAAGACAAGGTGGTCGCGACCGACTTCCGTGGCGACCCGCGCACCTCGATCTTCGACGCCGAAGCTGGCATCGCGCTGGACAGCACCTTCGTCAAGCTGGTGAGCTGGTACGACAACGAGTGGGGCTACTCGAACAAGTGCCTCGAAATGGTGAAGGTCGTATCGAAGTAAGCCTTCGAACCAACCAACGAAAAACGCGCCCGAGGGCGCGTTTTTTCATGCGCGCAGCAGCTTCAGACGGCTTCGAGGACGTGGATCATGCGGCCCGCGACCAGCTCCTTCGTCTTCGCGCCGAAGGCCGCCATGTGTGGCGCTGCGCCGTGCGCCTTGAACGCGGCCATGTCTTCCCATTTCTCGAGCACGACGAAGGTATCGTCGCCGAAGCTTCCTTTGGACTGTGGCAAGCCGGCCGCGTCGATGGTGGCGAAATACTCGATGCAGCCCTGCTCGGCCAGCACATGGGCGCGGTTGGCTGCAAAGGCTTCGAGCAGTGCGGCGCGCTGGCCGGGTTTCGCTGTGAGGACGGCGACGACGTGGATCATGAGAAGGTCTCCGGTTGAATGGGCCTGCGAATTTAAGAGCTCGGCCCCGCCGGGGCTGTCGCAGACTGGACCTCGCGCGACTCGAGCAGCGCGATCACTTGCTGCGCCATGAACTGCAACTGCTCCAGCTGTTCGGGCGTCACGTCGCGCGGCGTGCGGTCGATCACGCAGATCGTGCCGAGTGCGTTTCCGCTGCGGGTCACCAGCGGCGCGCCGGCATAGAAGCGGATGTTGGGGTCGCCGGTGACGAGGGGGTTGGCGACGAATCGCGGGTCCTCCAGGGCATCGCGCACCACGAAGGGCACATCAGGCGTCTGGATCGCATGGGTGCAGAAGGACACTTCGCGCGGCGTCTCGGTGGCTTGCAAGCCGACCCGGGACTTGAACCACTGGCGTTTGTCGTCGAGCAGCGTGATCAGCGCAATCGGTGTTCCGCACAGGCTGGCGGCCATGCGCGTGATGTCGTCGAAGGCCTGCTCCTCCGAGGAATCGAGGATCGCGAGCCGTTTCAATTCGGCAAGGCGATCGGCTTCGGTGGCGGGCTGGCGTGCAGGGGGTGTGCGCATGAGAGCTTGATGGAGGGGGCGGGGAGGAGTGCGATGCTAAGGCTTTCGGCGCCGGCCGGGGCGTTGACGGCCGCCGCCTTTGAAGCGGCGGCCCCACGGGCCCGTCAGCCGCGCCTCAGGCCCCGGCAGGCCGTTCTTCGCGCGCGTCCGGGTGGCGCGCGAAGCGTGCGGGGTCGCGCCCATGCACCGGCGCTTCGTCTTTCCACGGCCAGCCGCCGAATTGTGTGCGCCGGTAGTCCTGCATGGCCTGCGCGATCTCGGCCTGCGTGTTCATGACGAACGGGCCGTACTGCGCCACGGGCTCGCCGATGGGACGGCCTTGCAGCACCAGGAACTCGGCCACCTCGCCGGAGGCATCCGGGCCATTGACGAGTTCGACGGCCGCATTGGCGCGCAGCTCGATCGCGGCATGCGCGTTCACGGGCTGGCCGTCGACCGTCACCGCACCGCCCTTGAAGAAGTACAGCGTGCGGCGCGTGCCTTGGCCCGTGGCGGCGGGCAAGGTCCAGCGCGCGCCCGGCGCCATCTTCAGCGTCCAGATCGCCAGGTCGGCATCGGGCTGCGCCGCCCAGGAGTCGGGCGGTGGCGGGAGCAGGGTGTCGACCGGGCCGATGCGCCCGGCGACGCTCGCGACCTCCGTCGTCCGGCCTTCGGCATCGGTCGCGGTGAAGCGCGGCACGTCTTCCGACCAGAACATGGTGAACTGGGGGTCCACCATCTTGTTGCGCGCCGGCAGGTTCAGCCAGATCTGGAACAGTTCGAGCGGATTGGGCTGGGTCGCATCGAGCAGCGGGAACATTTCGGCATGCACGATGCCCTTGCCGGCCGTCAGCCACTGCACATCGCCGCCGCCGAAGCGCGCGGTGGCGCCCAGCGAGTCGGAATGGTCGATCAGCCCCTTGCGCACGATCGTCACGGTCTCGAAGCCGCGGTGCGGATGGCCGGGAAACCCGGGCACGGTCTCGCCGTGGTACATGCTCCAGCCGTCCTTGCGGCTGAAATCCTGGCCGATGTCACGGCCGGCCAGCGGCGCGTCCGGTCCCATCTGGGGGTTGCCCGCGGGATAGGCGTCGTCGTGGTACGCGCAGAAAAGGAAGGGATCGATCGTGGCCCACGGGAACCCGAGCGGCCGGATGTTGACGATGGCGCGGGTTGCGGCGATGGCGGTGGTGGGGGTGGGGGTGTTCTCGGACACGGATGCTCCTTGGCACAAGGGATGGCGCACCGAACGTGCACCGGATGCCCTCTACATGGGGGCGAAGCCGCGGCGCGAAAGAGCGACGGGCAGGACAGTGTGGCGCAACCGCGGTGCGATTGCCGCTTCGCTGGCGGGCCGGTCGTGGCATTTGACCTACCCGGCTTTGCCGCTTTGACGCATGCGCGCACGGCCCCGGTTTCGGCACAGTGACGCTGTCACCCTCTTCCAAGCCACTCACGTCGCCAGCCGGCACCGCACCGATGAAAGCGAAGAACCTTTTCGATCTCTGCAAGAAATCGGCCGTCGCCTGGGTCGACGACTTCGCGCCGAGCATGGGCGCGGCCATCAGCTACTACACGATGTTTTCGCTGGCGCCGCTGCTGGTGATCGTGATCGCGGTGGCCGGCGCCTTGTTCGGACGCGAGGCCGTGCAGGGCGAGATCGTCGCCCAACTGCAGGGCTTGATCGGGCGTGAAGGCGCAATAGCGGTGCAGGGCCTGGTGGCCAGTGCGAGCGAGCCGTCGCGCGGGCTCGTCGCCGGCATCATCAGCGTGGCCGTGTTGCTGGTCGGCGCCACCACCGTGTTCGCGGAACTGCAAAGCGCGCTCGACCGCATCTGGCATGTGCCCGAGAAAGCCAAGCCCACGGGCCTCTGGGCCATCCTGCGCGCGCGCGTGCTGTCTTTCGGCCTGATTCTCGGCCTGGCCTTTCTGCTGATGGTGTCGCTGGTGCTGAGCGCGGGCCTGGCGGCGTTCGGTACCTGGACCGGCAGCCTGATGCCGGGCTGGGAGTTGCTGCTGCAGGGGCTCAACGTGGTCGTTTCCCTCGGCATCACCACCTTGTTGTTCGGGATGATCTTCAAGTTCATGCCGACCGTGCCGATCCGCTGGCACGACGTCTGGATCGGCGCCGGCGTCACCGCCGTGCTGTTCGAGGTCGGCAAGATGGCCATCGGGCTGTATCTGGGCAAGAGCGGCGTGACGGAGTCGTTCGCCGCTGCCGGCTCGTTGGTCGTGCTGCTCGCCTGGGTCTACTACGCGGCGCAGATCTTCCTGCTCGGTGCGGAATTCACCAAGGTCTATGCGAACGAGCACGGCTCGGTCGCCGGAACGCAAGCCATCGCAGCCACGAAGGCCGCAGCCGCGGTGGCCGAGGCGGGCACCGACGCCGCGCCCGCCGTGCATGCCGCTGCCGCGGACGCCTTGGGCGAGCCGCCGCCAGACGGCAGCGGCGGCGGCCCCGGTGCCGACGCGAAGACCAAAGGTACAGGCATCCGGCTGGCCCGCACCACGCAGGCGCAGCAGGAGATCGATCGCCGGCTGCGCGCCACGACCGCCGTGCTGATCCGCCAGGCGCTGCTGCTCGGCGCGGCCACGGTCGCCAGCGCAGTCGTCGCGAGCCTCCAGAAGCGCCAGCGCCGCCAGGCGCGCATCGGCCGCCGGCAAGCGCGGAACGATCGACGTCCGGCCGCGCGCCGCCGCGCCTGAGCGGCACAGGAAATCAGCGCAAGCGCGCCGCTGTGGCTCAGCGCCGGGGCAGCGCGTACGCGATCACATGGTCGCCCGCCTTCGTCCCCAGCGACCCATGGCCGCCGGCCACCACCAGCAGCACTTGGCGCCCTTGCGCATCGGTGTAGGTCATCGGCGTGGCCTGCCCGCCCGCGGGAAGCCGGCCGCGCCACAGTTCGCGCCCGCTGGTCAGGTCGTAGCCGCGCACGTAGTAGTCCAGCGTGCCCGACAGGAACGCGACCCCGCCCGCCGTGATGATCGGGCCGCCGAGGTTTGGAACGCCCATGCGAAACGGCAGGGGCAGCGGTGTGAGGTCGCGCACCGTGCCATTGCGGTGCCGCCAGGCGACCTGGCCCGTCGCGAGGTCCGCGCCGGCCACGAAACCCCAGGGCGGCGCCTGGCACGGGATGCCGATGGGCGAGGTGAAAGGCTTGAGCTCGACCGCGAAGGGCGCGCCCATGTTCTCGTTCAGCGCGGGGAGCGGGCTTTCGGGCGCGCCGTCGGGATGGACCATCAGCGTCTTGTCGTCCGGCCGCGGCACGAGCTTCGACGTGAAGGCCAGGTAGGTGGGGGTCGCGAACGCCACCTGCCGCACCGGATCGATCGCGATGCCACCCCAGTTGAAGACGCCGAAGTTGCCCGGGTAGATGAGCGACCCCTGGAGCGATGGCGGCGTGAAGCGGCCTTCGTAGCGCAGGCGCTGGAACGCGATGCGGCACGCCAGCTGGTCGAACAGCGTCGCGCCCCACATGTCGCGCGCAGTCAGGCGCGGCGGGTCGAAAGACAGCGCCGACTTCGGCTGGGTCGGCGCCGTGCGGTCGCCGGGCGCAGCGCCCTGCGGCGCCGGCTGCTCGGTCGCGGCCAGCAGGGGCTTGCCCGTGCGGCGGTCCAGCACGAACACTTCGCCCTGCTTGGTCGGCTGGACCAGCGCGGGCACGGTCGCGCCGTTCACCGTCAGGTCGACCAGCGAGGGCTGCGCCGGCACGTCGTAATCCCAGAGATCGTGGTGCACCGTCTGGTAGACCCACCGCACCTGCCCGCTCGCCAGATCGAGCGCCACCACGGCCGATGAGAAGCGCGCGCCTTCGGGGTTGCGGTTGCCGCCCCACTGGTCTGGCGGCTCGTTGCCCATCGGGATGTAGACCATGCCCAGTGCTTCGTCCACGCTCGAAACCGCCCAGCTGTTGGGTGAGTTCGGCACGTAGGTCAGGCCCGGCGGCAATGGCGTGGTCACATCGGGCCGGGACGAATCCCAGTTCCAGACCAGCGCGCCGGTCTCGATGTCGAAGGCGCGGATCACGCCCGATTGCTCGCGCGTCGACACGTTGTCCAGCACGGTCCCGCCCACGATCACCAGCTTCTCCGTCACGACGACCGGCGAGGTCGAGTAATACGCGCCGGGGCGCACGTTGGGCATCCGGTCCCACAAGTCGATCTGGCCGGCGCCATTGCCGAAGCGGCTGCAGAGCGCGCCGGTGTCGGGGTTCAGGGCCAGCAGGCGGCCGTCCGCCGTGGGCATGAACAGCTTGGCGCGGCAGTCGCCCGGGCCACCGGTGACGGGCACCTCGGGTGGCGGCGGCGGCGGTTGGTAAGAGAGCCCGCGGCAGGTCAGGTGCTGCAGCGCGAGCCCGCCCTTGACTTGCGTGTCATAGCGCCAGAGGGGTGCGCCGGTGGTCGCGTCCAGCGCAATCACCGACTGGTGCGGCGTGCACAGGTAGAGCCGGTTGCCGACTTTCAGCGGTGTGACCTGGAACGTGGTCTCTTCCGGATCGCCGGGCTGGCCGCGAACGTCGCCCGTGCGGTACTGCCAAGCCACCTCCAGCTGCGCGACGTTGGCCGGTGTGATCTGGTCGAGCGGCGAATAGCGCTGCCCATGACCGGTGCGGCCGTAGGCATGCCATTCGCCGGCCGGGATGGTGACGGCGCCGCCAGGCACCGCCGCGGCCGCCGCCGCTGGCTGCCGCGCCGGCGGCAGGTCGCCGGCCACGTCGTGCACGTCCCGGGTCCACGTCACGACCGCCACCAGCAGGCACAGCGCCAGCGTGCCGCCGAGCATGGCCCGAGCCGCGCGCTGCATCGACGGCGGGCCGACATCGTCGCCGAGCGAGCGTGTGATGCGCGGCACCATGAGGAGCAGGCCGAGCAGGAACAGCACGCCGAGCCGCGCCGCCAGCGGCCACCAGTCCAGGCCGGTTTCCCAGAGTGCCCACGCCAGCGTGCCCGCCAGCAGCGCGGCGTACAGCCAGAGCGCGTTCGGCGATCGCCGCAGCAACAGCGCACCCACGGCGCCCAGCAGCAGCGCCGCCACCAGGTAGTACGCGCTGCCGCCCAGGGCGATCAGCCATGCACCGCCAACGCCCAGCGCCACGGCCATCAGAAGCAGGAGGGCGCCAGTGACGCGCGTGAGGCCGGCGCGGCTGCGCGGCGTGGGCTTGTTCATGCGGTTCGTCCTTCGCGAGAGGTTGACGAGACCGGCGCGCGTCGGCGCACTGCGGGCCGACGGCGACGGATCTGTCTTCCTTCTAGCGGGGTCACGCGCCGCGCCGTGTCGGCAGATTCCCGATTCGAATGCCCACCGGGCCACTTCGCGCGCTTTGGGGCGCTCGAGGCCCGCGCTCTTTCACCGCCGCGTGACGACCACCTCGACGTACGCACTCGGCACCACCAGCGACGCGGTGCCGGCGCGGTTGTGCTGGTCCAGCAGCGCGACGAGATCGCTTTCCAGCGCCGCCGCGCTGTCCGCCGGCAGCGCCGCAAAGGCCTTGTGCACCGGCCCGTACCAGGTGCGAAACACCTCGATGAAGTGCGCCGCCGAGCGGTAGCGGAAGTTGAAGATCCGCGGTGTCACGCGAATGTCGCTGGCCCGCTCGCCGAAAAGGGACTGAAGGTGCGCCTCCACGCCCCACAACGACGGCGGCTGCAACCCGGCGGGCGGCGGCAGGTGGCGCCCGAGCACCTTGAATAGCTGGCCGATGAAGCCTTCGGGCGTCCAGTTCGCAAGGCCGATCCGGCCGCCGGGCCGGCACACGCGGGCGAGCTCGGCCGCCGCCTTGGGCTGGTCGGGCGTGAACATCACGCCGAAGGTCGAGAGCACCGCATCGAACTGCGCGTCCTCGAAAGGCAGCGCCTCGGCGTCGGCCGTCTGGAAGTGCACGTCGAGCCGCTCGGCCCGTGCGCGCTCGGCGCCGCGGTCGAGCAGCGCGGCCACGTAGTCGGTCGACGTGACCTGGCAACCGCGGCGCGCGGCAGCCAGCGTGGCGTTGCCGTTGCCGGCCGCCACGTCGAGCACGCGCTCGTCGCAGCGCAGGTCGCAAGCCTCGGCCAGCTGTTCGCCGACCAGCTGCAGCGTGGTGCCGATCACGGCGTAGTCGCCGCTGCCCCAGGCGGTCATCTGGCGGGTCTTCAGTGCGGTGAAGTCGATGGGTGCGTTCATGGTGCAAATCTCCTGGTGCGGTGGGTGGGCATGCACTGTCGCGCTGGCCGTGCCTGCGCGTCCTGTCCGCGCGTCGCCCGCGTCTGCCTGATCGTCCGGCCGCAGGCATAGGCTTGTCGGGTGCATAGGCCGACGGATGGATGGCATTGCAGCGCGCGAGTCCGCAAAATTGCGCGTTCACCTCACCGCGGAAGGAGTTGCCATGAGTGCCCACGCCATCGCCGAGGCCCTGCAACGGGCCGAAGATGTTCTGCGGAAAAGACCCGCCGCGGGCCTGCACGGCGATGCACCGGCCACCGCGATCTGGCACGGCGACACCCGCGTGGTGGCGCATCACGCCAACGGCACGCAGGTGCCGACCGACATGCCCGGCGAGTTCGGCGGCACCGGCGATCAGGTGAGCCCAGGATGGCTGTTTCGCGCCGGCGTGGCGGCCTGCGCCAACGTCTCGATCGCGATGCTGGCGGCGCGCGAAGGCGTGGTGCTCGAGCGGCTCGAAGTCCGCGTCGACAGCCAGAGCGATTCGCGCGGCATGCTGGGCCTGCCCGAAGCCGACGGCACGCCCGTATCGGCCGCCCCGCGCGCGTTGCAGATGCACGTCGACATCCGGGCGCCCGGCGTCGCACCCGATGCCCTGCGCGCGCTGGTCGAGCGCGGCTGCGCCCGCTCGCCGATCCCGTGCGCGGTGCAGGCGGCGCTGCCGCTGACGCTGCACATCGAAGCGGCCACCGGCCACTGACATGGACGCGCTGTCGGAAACCCTGCGCGTCGTGCGGCTGGTCGGCGCCATCTTCATCCACGCGCGCTTCACGGCGCCGTGGTGCTACCAGTCGCCGCGCGCAGACACCGTGGCACCGCTGCTGGAGCCCGGCGCCGAGCGCGTCGTGATCTTTCACCTCGTCACCGAGGGCGGATGCTTCGTGGAAATGCCCGACCAGCCACCGGTGCAGCTGCGCGCCGGCGATGCGGTGCTGTTTCCGCAGGGCGGTGCGCACCGCATGGCGTCGGCGCCCGGCGTGCCGCCCGCCACCGGCGGCCGCCTGGCGGAAGTGCTGGCGCGCCGGCCTGGGCACCTGGTGTACGGCGGCGGTGGCGCCCGCACGCGGCTGGTGTGCGGCTACCTGGCCTGCGATGCGCGGCTTGCGACGCTGCTGCTGCAGGGCTTGCCGCCGCTGGTGCGCGTCAACGTGCGCGGCTCCAGCGCCGGCGCCTGGCTCGAGGCCTCGGTGCGCTACGCGCTGGCCGAAGCACGCTCACCGCGGCCGGGCGGCGCGGGCGTGCTGTCGAAACTGGCCGAAGTGCTGTTCATCGAGGTGCTGCGGCTCTACATGAACGAGCAGGACGACAGCCGCACCGGCTGGCTCGCCGGCGTGGGTGATCGCGTGGTCGGCGCCGCGTTGAAGGCGCTGCACAAGGACCCGGCGCATGCCTGGACGCTGGATGAACTGGCGCGCACCGCCGACACCTCGCGCTCGGTGCTGGCTGAACGCTTCCAGCATCTGGTGGGCAGCGCGCCGATGCAGTACCTCACGCAGTGGCGCATGCTGCTTGCGGCCAACCTGCTCAGCGGCAGCAACGCGCCGCTCGGGCGCATCGCGGAGGACGTGGGCTACCAGACCGACACCGCGTTCAGCCGCGCCTTCCGGCGCGAGTACGGCGAGCCGCCGGCCACCTGGCGGCGCGGGCAGGCCTTGCGGCGCCAGGCTGCCTCGTTGCCCTGACCGGGCAGCGTGGGGCGGGGCGCCTCAGCGCCCGGTGACCGACCAGCCCGCTTGCTGGTTCGTCTTGTCGTTCTCGTACTCCCAGCGCGTGCCGCACTGGTCGCAGCGGTAGCTGGTGATGTTCACGCTGTGGCTGCCGCCGTTGTCACCGTCGCGCACTTCCTTGCGGGTCGCGGTCTGCACCAGCAGGGCGTGGCCGGGTGCGCGGCGCCAGTTGCGCTGGATGCCGGTGCAGGGCGCGCACAGCACCATCTTCTGCAGCCCGGCTGCGCGCGCAGCCAGTTGTTGGGGGTCGAGGGGCTTGGTCATGAGAGATCGTCAGCCGGTCAGTGGTGGTGACCGTGCGCGCCGTGCACATGCTTGTGCGCGATCTCTTCGTCGGAGGCGGCCCGCACGTCGGCCACCGTCAGGTCGAAGCGCACCGCCGTGCCGGCCAGCGGATGGTTGCCGTCGAGCAGCACCTTGTCGCCCTTGACCTTCATCACGGTGAAGACGTGCTCCACGCCATCGTCGGTGCGGCCCTGAAGCTGGCCACCGACCTTCACACCCGGCGGGAACTCGGACTTGGGGATGGCACGCGCCAACGATTCGTCGCGCAGGCCGAAGGCGTCTTGCGGTTCGAGGTTCAGCGTGACCTTGAAGCCGACCGCCTGGCCGTCGAGCGCTTCCTCGATCTTGGGCAGCGTGTTCTCGTAGCCGCCATGCAGGTAGACCATCGGCTGGTCTTTGGTGCTCTGCTCGAGCAGCTTGCCCTTGGCATCGGACAGCTTGTAGTGGAGGGTGACGACAGTGTCTTTTTGGATTTGCATGGGGGGATTTTCGCTGGTTCTTCTTTTGGATGACCAAATGGGAACGCTCTCCGATATCTCGTGGCCGGTCTCCGGCTGCGGCGCGACGCGGCTCAATCGAGCTGGCTGACTGTCGTGGCCACGCTTCCATCGATCCCCAGCCGTTTGGCTTGCCCTGTCGCTGGGTCATAAAGGATCACGGAAGTCGAGGTAGCGAACACGACGCGCCCCTTCTCCACGGAGTTGTCTGCGCGTTTGATCGACAAGCAGTTCGCAGCAGGCCCCGGGGTACGCGCAACCCCCGGCACGTTCGAATGGCAGCTTGTGGGCTGAACGACCCATTTGTCGATGTGACTCTTGCCAGCGGTGAGTCCGATGCCGGGAAGCGCTGCGAGCACTATGCAAAAGACATAAGTGAGTGCGGCGACACCAATCGCCGCTGCTGGAACGAGCAGCGTCGTAGCCAGGGAAGAAAAGAGGACCGTACTGCTGGCGACCCAAGGCTTCTGCCGCGCATTGCGCTTGAAGACGACCACGGCCGCCCGGAACTGCTGCCGTCGCTTCGCTGTGGAAAGTCGCCGTGAGATCGCCAGCCCAGCCCATAGCAGCGCAAAGCCGACCAACGACATCACAAGCACTGGCGCCAGCACTCGCCACGACCAGACCAAAATGCCTTTGTAGAACGTCCAAGAGGACCAGGCGAAAGACCCGGTCAACATGTCCGCAATGGCCCAAGTCCCGAGACTGAAAAGATCCAGGGTCGAGTTGAAGGTGAACGTGTGCGGCAAGCCGAACCTCGATTCCACCGAGAGCGCCACGCCATATCCAAGGAGCGCCAGGATGATCCCGCTCGCTGAGGCGAAGGCCAGCACTACCGTCAGCCAGTTGGTGCTTCGAATCACGATGTCTTCGCTGGGTGCTTTGCTCATCGACGAATTTTCACCTGCGGCCTGCGGGCTGCGCGGTCGAAGCGCTTTCTCAAGGCCGACTAAGTGTCGGCTTCAGACTGGTTGCGGTCCTTGAGCCGGCACGCCTGAGCGTCGCTAACGGGCTCGTTTGCGACGTTCGAGCGTCTCGGCTCAAAGCCGCAACCGGTCTGAAACAGACACTTAGAGTAGCCGCGGCAGTGGCGACTCCCCGGCCC
Source organism: Variovorax sp. (assembly GCA_004210915.1). Taxonomy (GTDB): domain Bacteria; phylum Pseudomonadota; class Gammaproteobacteria; order Burkholderiales; family Burkholderiaceae_C; genus Variovorax. The sequence continues at coordinate 71,822 of SEGS01000015.1, forward strand.
AGAAGCGGACACCGATTTTCGGATCCATGCATTGCGAGCTTGGTCATCCCCGCGGCTGCATGGCGTCCAGGCCCGCCGCGATGCGGCTGTCACACTGGTGATGCTCGTATGGGATGCCGCCAAGCTTGGAAGACGGTCGAAGCGATGACCGGTGCAAAGCGCTGACTGGCCTGACTCACGCGCCTGGAGCGGACGTTTCGGAGTGCGCCTACTTCAGGTGCTTATCCAGGAAAGACCGGATAACGCCGCCGATCTCCTCTCCGTGCGTTTCGAGCGCCAGGTGGCCGGTGTCATAGAAGCGCACCTCTGCACCTGGAATGTCGCGCTTCCACGCCTCGGCGCCCGCCGGCAGGAAGAAGGGATCGTTTCTGCCCCATACGGCCAGTAGCGGCGGCTGGTGCCGACGGAAGTAGGCCTGGAACTCCGGATACTTCGCCACGTTGGATGCGTAGTCGAGCAGCAGGTCCAACTGCACCTCGGCGTTGCCAGGGCGTTCGACCAGCAGGCTCTCTAGCGCGATCGCGTCTGGTGCGACCAGGCTCGGCTCGCGCACGCCCTCGAGGTACTGCCACCGGATGGAGGCCGCCGTGGGGAAGGACTGCAAGGCCGCGCGGTGGGCCGGTGTTGGCTCTGCCCAGTATTTCTGGATGGGCGCCCAGCCCGCACCCAGTCCTTCTTCGTAGGCATTGCCGTTCTGCGAAACGATGGCACGCACACGCTCGGGATGCGCGAGGGCCATGCGCCAGCCCACCGGGGCGCCGTAGTCGAACACCTGCATGGCATAGCTCCCGATCTGGAGCTGGTCCGTGAACTGCGTCATTGTCCGGGCGAGCTGGTCGAAGGTGTAGTCATAGCGGCCACGCCCAGGCGCTTCGGTGAAACCAAAGCCCGGCAGGTCTGGCGCTATGACGTGGTACCGGTCCGCCAGCTTTGAGATGAGATTGCGATACATGAACGACGAAGCTGCGTAGCCGTGAAGCAGCAGCACTGTGGGCGACTTCGGGTCTCCAGCCTCGCGATAGAAGACCTTGACGTCACCGACCTGCTCGAACTTGTGGTGAACCTGCAGGTCGGCGGCGTGGACGCCTCCCGCCATTACCGCGGCGGCGAGACCGGCAGCTGCAATCGTTTGGGTTGAGCTCATGAGTAAATCCTGTAACCGTTTAATTTGTTTTGTCAGGTTACTTGCATCATGAGTAACTTGTCAACAAGTTCTTTAGAGGTTACATTCGATGCATGATCGAAAAGCCTTTCACAACGCATGAACCTCTGTTCGTCGGCGATGACCTGGCGCTCGACTTCATCAATACGCGGTACGGGGTGGATGCGGCGTATCGCGAATGTTTCGTGGACGACGCCAGCGTGCTTGTGTGGCTGAAGCAGGCAGGGGTCGTGCCGCCCGACCTCCAGCATGTGCCTCAAGGTTTGTATCGGCTTGCCATAGCCCTTCGGGATAAATCCAGGGCGCTGGTGGATGCGGCCAAGGCCGGCCGTGACGCCGACGTCGACGTCGAGGTGGTCAACCAGATGCTTGAGGCTGGCCGAGCGGCCAATGTGCTGGTGTGGAATGCCGAGAGCCGCACTTTCCAACTGCTGATCGCTCGCCGCGATGACAGCGCCGAAAGCCTGCTCGAGCCGGTCGCCCGTGCATTAGTGGAACTGCTCACTCAGGCGCCGATGGCGAGGGTCCAGCAGTGCGAGGCACACGACTGCACGCTTTGACGCTCAGGTGTCAGGGCTCAACGACCCCAACCAGTGGCGGACTAAGCCTAGGGATGGTCTGCAAAACCGGTCCAAGCCAGCTTTCCCGTCGACCGTCTCCACGATTAGCAAGGCAAAAGAACCCTCTTCTCATGTACATCGCAACCACTATTGAAGAACTTAGCGCGCACCTGTCCGCCAGCAAGCGCCCCGCCTTCGTGCCGACCATGGGAAACCTGCACGATGGTCACATGGCACTCGTCAAGCAGGCCCGCCCGATGGCCGACGTGACGGTCGCGAGCATCTTCGTGAACCGGCTGCAGTTCCTGCCGAACGAAGACTTCAACACCTACCCGCGAACCTGGGACAGCGACTGCGAGAAGCTGCGCGCAGCCGGCTGCGACGTGCTGTTCGCACCGACCGAGCGCGTGCTTTACCCTGAGCCGCAGGCTTGCAAGGTGCATCCCGACCCGGCGCTGGCGGACATGCTCGAAGGGCACTTCCGCCCGGGCTTCTTTGTTGGTGTGTGCACAGTGGTGATGAAGCTCTTCCAATGCGTGCAGCCGCGCGTGGCCGTGTTCGGCAAGAAGGACTACCAGCAGCTCATGATGATCCGCCACATGGTGCGGCAGTTCGCGATGCCCATCGAGATCGTGGGCGGAGAGATCCTTCGCGCCGACGACGGCTTGGCACTTTCGTCGCGCAACGGCTACCTGAGCAAGGACGAGCGCTCCGAGGCGGCACAGCTGTCGCGCGCACTCAGGGTCATGGCCGCGGCGGTGCAAGCGGGCGAGACCGATTTTGTCGCCATCGAAGCGCGGGCAATGCTGTCGCTGGCCCAGCGCGGCTGGCAACCGGACTATCTCGTGGTGCGCCGCCGCGCCGACCTGCGCGCGCCCTCGGCCGAGACGCCCGGTGAACCGCTCGTGGCGCTGGCCGCGGCGCGCTTGGGCAGTACGCGGCTGATCGACAACCTGGAGATCGAGGGAGCATGAACGCTTCGTCCCCTCGCCCATTCACCCTCAGAACAGTTCCATGAGCCATCTTTTTGCAGCATCGCTTGCATCGTGCGCCACGGTTGGCATCTCCGAAGACAGCCGCCGAATGGCGGCGTAGGGCCCGTAGCAGACGAACACGAACAGCCCGTTGCCGGTAGGATCGTCCGTATGAGCGAACATGCAAGTTTCCAGGTGCGCTGTTCCGACCACGTCGGCTTCGCGGTCGCCTCCCTCGATGAGGCGCTTCGGTTTTGGCTTGATGGGCTTGGGGCGCAACTCGTGCGCACGGGCGAGATGGGGGGCGAGTTTCTCGGCCAAGTGACGGGTGCGCATGGTGCGGAGGTACGCATCGCAATCGTGTCGCTGGCAGATCAGACGATTGAACTTCTGGAGTATCAGGGCGTAGACCGGCCGAGCGCACCGGCCAAGCCTTTCGACCCAGGCTTTGCGCATCTCGCGCTCGTAGTCGATGACATCGACGCGCTCTTGGCGCGGATCGCCACTTACGGCTGGAAGGCACAAGGCACGCCGCAGCCGATAGCGGGTGGTGCACGGGCTGGAACGCGGGTGATCTACGTCGTTGGCCCCGATGGCGCGACCATCGAGTTCATGCAGCCGCCGAACGCTGTTCTCGAGCGCTGATCCTGCCGTCAAGTGGTAAGTCCGCTTCTGGCCGGATCCGGAAGTCTACGGTGGGCGCGTCAGTGTCTGCAACCGCTGCAAAGCCGTCTTATAGGTGTTGATCTAATGACGGTAGGTACCTTCGTACGGAGATGCATTGCGTCTTCGCACCATCTGCCATAGCGCCACCAGATTCCCCCATGCCCCGCATCGCCCTCATCTCCGACACCCACAACCTCCTGCGCCCCGAGGCGCTGACCTTCCTGGCGGGTGCTGACCACATCGTCCACGGCGGCGACATCGGTGGGCCGGACATCCTGGCGCGGCTGGCGGCGATCGCTCCGTTGAGCGTGGTGCGCGGCAACAACGACAGCGCGCCGTGGGCGGCGGACATTCCGGTGTCGCTGACGGTGACACTGGGCGGCGTCGCGGTGCATGCGGTGCACGACATCGCCGACCTGAATCTCGCGGCGGCCGGCGCGAATGTGCGGGTCGTGGTGTCGGGCCATTCGCACAAGCCGTCGATGGTCGAGCGCGATGGGGTGTGGTTCATCAACCCCGGCAGCGCGGGGCCGCGGCGCTTCAGCCTGCCGATTTCGGTGGGCGAGCTGCTGATCGACAACGGGCGCATCACGCCACGGCTGGTGACCTTGGCGGTGGCGCCGGTGCAGGGCCGCACCTAGCGTCGATCCGGCGTTGGCGCCTTACAGCCGCTTGGGTGCTTCGCCGCTGGTTCCGGGCCGCAAGCGGCAAGACCTTGAGGGATCTGTATGGCTTGCGAGGTCCCCCATGAAACCCCGAGATTTTCTGTATTCCACCCTGATTGGCGCGGTAGCCAGTGCGCGGTCGATGACGCCAATGGCCGGTCTCGCGGCGGCACGGCTGCTGGGCCATCGCACGCCGGGGCGCCTCTTGCTGCTCGGCCGCCCGGTGTTCACGTACGGCGCGTTGGCCATGGGCGCCGGCGAGCTGTTCGGCGACAAGATGAAGACCGCGCCGGACCGCACCGTGTTCCTGGGCTTGCTGGCGCGCGTGATGAGCGCGGGCATTGCGGGCGCCGCCCTGGCGCCGCGTGGCCGCGAGCAAGCCGGCGCCGCCGTCGCGGTGGCCACCGCCGTGCCGCTCGCCTATGCGACGCTGGCCGGCCGCAAGCAGGCCATGGCGCGCATCGGCCAGACGCGCAGCGGCCTGATCGAAGACGCGCTGATCGTCGCCGCCGGCGCCGCGATCGTGGCGTTGGCGGTCAGGCGATAAGGCCGGCAGCGCCGCCTTGTCGCTGCCTCAGTTGCGGAAGGTCTGCGTCACCATCAACCCGCGCCGTCCGCCATCCAGGATGCCGATGCCCAAGCGCCCGAACGCCGGGTTCAGGATGTTGGCCCGGTGCCCCGGTGAATTCATGAGGCCCGTGTGCGCGATGTCGAGCGTGCGCGCCAGCGCGAGGTTCTCGCCGGCCGCGCGATAGCCGAGCTTTGCGGCCCGCAGCCGGTCGAACGGCGTGCGGCCCTCGGGCGTGATGTGCGCGAAGTAGCCGCGCTCGAACATGTCGCCCGAGTGCGCGCGCGAGACGGTGGTGGCTTCCGCGTCGGCCACGAGCGGGCGCAGGCCGCCGACCTTGGCGCGTTCGGCGTTCACCAGCGCGAGCATCGCGGCTTCCAGGTCCGCGCGTGGCGGCGCGTTCTTCACCGTGAAAGGCAGCGGCACGCTTTCCTGCGATTGCGGTTGCACGGTCAGCGCCTGCAGCGTGCGCTCGACGGCGGGGTTGAAGATCGGTGCCAGCCGCTGCTCCAGCCACTCGGCCGGCACGTTGAGGCGCGCGGCGACGGTGCTTTCCTGCATCGCCCGCGTGAGGCCGTCGTGGATGGGCAGCGCGGTCAGCAGCACGGCGACCACCATGGCGTTGATCGCGCCGTTGGCGGCGCCAGGCAGCAGCCCCAGCGCACGGTTGGCCGAGCGGGCGACGGGGTGGGCCGGCGGCAGCGGCCGGGCGAGCCCGCGCACCAACGCGGCCAGCACCGCTTGCACGAGCGCGAACACGGCGAGGAATGCGGCCGGCGCCGCCCAGGGTTCGGCGAGCCAGCCCTTCGCGGCCAAGGCCCCGGCCAGGTGCGGCGTGGCGGCAAACGCGGCCGCGAGTCCGGCCGCCAGGCAGGCCAGGCCGATGGCCCCGGCGACAAAGCCGACCCGCCAGCCGCGCCACACGCCAAGCAGGAACACGGCAACGAGCGCCAGGTCGACGGCGGTCGCGCCGCGAAGGTCCGTCATGAGGGTCGAGAAGTCCATGGCGCATGTTGCACGGCATGCGCGGCGCATCGCGTCGTCCGTCGCGGACGTCCGGTCGACCGCTTGCGCCTACAGGCCGCGCGCTGGCAACGCGGGGACTCAGGTAAAAGAGTCCATGGCCGAATCCATCCTCCTGACCACCGCCCGCGTGTCCACCTTCGACGGAGACCACTTGCTGACCGGCGCGAGCGGGTTCTTCTTCCTGCGGGACGAGCGGCTCTTCTTCGTGACCAGCCGGCACGTCGTCGTCGACGCGCCGACCAAGCACTTCCCGAACCGCATCGAGATCGAGCTGCACACCGACGCCGTGAACCTCACGCAGGCGACCGCGCTGTCGGTCTGGCTGTATGCCGAGGGCAAGTCGGTCTGGCGGCAGGGCAGCGATCCCGGCGGCGAGATCGACGTGGCGGTGATCGAACTCGACCGCACGGCGCTCCCGCCTTCGGTGGCGATGAAGTGCTTCACGCCCGCCCATTTGCAGAGCACGCTGGACGATGTCGAGGTCGGCACCGCGCTGCTGGTGGTCGGCTATCCGCTGGGCTTTCACGACGTGATCTACCACCTGCCGGTGGTGCGGCATGCGGTCATCGCCTCGTCGTTCGGCGTGCGCTTCCAGGGCCAGGGCTTCTTCCTGACGGATGCGCGCACGCACCGCGGCACCAGCGGCGCGGCGGTGGTGATGCGCGTGCCGGGCAGCACCGACGCGCTGCCGTGGAAGCTGCTGGGCGTGCATTCGTCGCGCATGGACATGAACACCCGCGACCTGGTGCTCGACGAGTCGCTCGGACTCAACTGCGCCTGGTATGCCGACATCCTGATGACGTTGACCGACGGCGCGGCGCCCGCGGCAGGGGGCGGCGCCGGGAACGCGGCGGTGGATGCCGCGGTGGCCGCTCAGCCGCCCGCGCCGCCAGCCTGATCCGGCCGGCTGCCCGCAGGCGCCGGCAGCCAGCGGAACGCGCCCGCGCCCGCCAGCAGCAGCACCGCAATGGTGGCCAGCACCGCCAGGAAAGGGTCGACGCCGCGCGCCAAGGCGGCGGACGCGACCACGCCGGTCAGCCATTGCATCGCGGCCACGCCAAGGAACATCGCCATCGTGAAAACGGCCATCGCGCGCCCGGTCATCGCGGCCGGGTAAGCGGCCTTCACATCGGCGTACTGCAGGACGATGTAGCCCGACAGCACGCCGACCAGCACCGAGGCGCCGATGTCGATGGGCGCGCCCGGATCGATCGCCATGGCGGCGAAAAGCGCCGCCACCGCCACCGTGAAACCGACGATCCAGCGGCGGCGCCGCGCCTCGCCGGGATCGAGCCGGCCGAACAACGCCGGGCCGAACATGCCGACCACCGACACCAGCAGCGCGACGTTGCCGCTTTGCACCAGCGAGAAGCCGTGCCGCTCGATCAGCAGCGGCCCCAGCCACAGCCCGCGCAGCGAAATGAACGCGGCGTACGTCACCGCCGCCAACGCCACGATGCCCAGCGTGTGCGGCAGGCTGAAGAGCGCGCCGTAGCTGCGCAGCGCGGCCATCACCGTCGGGCGCGGCGGCGGCGCGACACCCGGCGTTTCAGCGGCGGGCGCCGCGGGGGCCGGCTCGTGCACCAGCCACACGATCGCCAGCCACGCGAGCGCCGATGCGCCGGCCAGCGCCACGAAGCCGGTGCGCCAGGAGCTCTGGTCGATCAGCCACGCGAGCGGCGTGCCCGTGAGCAGCATGCCGATGGAGCCCAGGCCCAACGTCATGCCCGAGACGGCCGCGAAGCGCGCCGCGGGAAACTGCCGCGCGATGAAGACGGTGCAGACCAGGAACGCCGGCGCGCAGCCGATGCCGATCAGCACCTGGCCGATGACCAGCAGCCAGAACTGCTGCGACATTGCCGACAGCACCGCGCCGACGACCGCCAGCGGAAACACCACCAGCACGGTGCGCCGGATGCCGTGCAGGTCGATGCCGATGCCCATGAACAGCTGCAGCGCGCCGAATGCGAAGTGGAACGCGCCGGCAAAAACGCCCAGCGCCTGCGCCGACAGCGCGAAGTCGCGCTGCAGCTGCGTCGCCATGATGGCGGCCACGGTGCGGTACGACTGGCTCAGGGCGAAGGCCGTGGTCAATGCCATGAGCATCGGCCAGACGGCGGAGCGGGCGGCCGGTACGGCCATTTGCGCGGGTTGTCTCATCCCCGCGTTGTAGACGAGATCGGCGCCAGGCGCGCGTCCCGCGAGCGTCAGGCCCGCCGGAAGGCGCGCACCCCGGCGCGAACGGGCTCAGCCGACCGGCGTCGGCGCCGGTGCGGGTGGCGCGTCGTCGAGGCGGTCGACGGTCACGGTCATGTCGCCCATTTCGAGCGGGCCGTAGTTCGACAGGAAGGCGACATCCGCCGCGTCGCGACCGTAGGCCACCACGATGCGGCCACCGCGCGGCTCGTCCTGCGTGGCGTCGAAGGTGTACCAGCGGCCGCCGATGAAGGCCTCGAACCACGCATGCATGTCCATCGGATCGAGCAGGTAGAGATAACCCACCACCAGCCGCGCCGGAATGCGCAGGCTGCGGCACAGGCCGATGCCGACGTGCGAGAAGTCGCGGCACACGCCGGCCCCGTGGCCCAGCGTGTCGAGCGCATCGGTGGTGGAGTCGCTCACACCGTAGCGGTACTCGAGGTTCGCGTGAATCCAGGCGCGAATCGCCTCGACCTGGGCATAGCCGGCCGTGGCCTGCCCCACGATCTCGCGCGCCCGGTCTTCCATCTTGTCGGACGGGCAGTAGCGGCTCTGCAGCAGGAACTGCAGGGCGTCGGGCGGCAGCTGCTCGACGGGGGTCTGCGCGGCGTCGGGCGCAACGGCGATCTGGTCGTCGGCCTCCATCACCATCTCGACCTCGATCCGCATGTCGCCCTGCGGGATCTTGAGGCGCTGGCAAAGGTTGCCGTAGCTGTCGACATATTCGGTGGTGGGCACCCACGGTGTGAGCTCGTAGCGCTCGCTGACCATCCATTGCGCGTCGCCGCTGCGGGGTCGGAGCATGGCGATCACCGGGCAGTCGGCACCGGCGGTGACGGTCATCTTGCAGCTGGCTTGAAGCCTCATGAATGCGCTTTCGGGACGGGATGTGGAAGACGAGGATGGCGCCTGCTCCGCGAGACGCGGAGAGCAACTCTGCGAGTGTGAGCGATCCCCGTGACAGCGCGCGTAGCCGCCGATGCGCTGGCGCTGTAGGCCGCGCGCCACGGACTGGTCAAGGCCGGGGCGGCGCTTCCGTCGTGTCGCCGTCGAGCGCCGGAAACGGCCAGTCGAGCAGCTCGGCCAAGCGCTCGATGATCCACGCGGCTTCGGCAGGCGATACACCCGCTTCGGGCGCGCGCAGACCGGCATGGATGCGACGCAGGATTTCGGATTCGACCGGCACCTCAGTGTGGTGCTGCAGCTGGGCGTGGCCGACCAGATGGTTCGCGAGGTCCTCGCAGATCTCGTAGCGCGCGCGCACCACGGGCAAGGGTTCGCTCAGGCGCCGTCGCGCATCGGTGTAGACCGCAAAGAAAGAAGGCGGGATATCGATCTGGTAAGCGTCATCGGACATCCAGCTGTTATAGCCCCATCGGTCGGGAGACCGGGCCGGTGTGCTCGCGCGCAAGCGGCGCTTGTGCCGGGCGCACCGGGCGGATGTCTCCCTCGGGCCGCAGCGCCGCGACCGGCAGCACCTGCGGCTTGCCGAGCACCTCGGCGGCGCACTGCGCCAGGCGCGACGCCTCCGCCGCACGGGCGGTGGCGTCGCGCCAGGCGGATGCGTGCGGATCGCTGTGGGCGCGGCTGGACGAGATGACGCGCAACGCGCTGTGCAGCGACTCGAAAGCCGACATCAGGCACAAGCGCGCGCCCCAATGGTCGGCCGTCACGTTGTAGCTCGCGATCTCGGCGCGGTCTGCGGCTTCGCGCTCTGCAGGCGGAAGGCTCCAGCGCTCGGACAGCGGCATCCTGGGAATGACCGTTTCTGCCGCGTTCGACCGGATAAAGGCACTGTCCAGCGCCTGGATGGCGAGTTCGATCGCCGAGACATAGGCATCCAGCTTGTTCATTGCGCTCCCCTAGAACTTTCGTATTCGGGGCAATGATCGCAGCCTTGAGTGCGTCCCACGCAAAGGCCGGCACAACAAACGACAAAAACGCGCCAAAAGGCGCGTTGTCGAGGGGCGCAGGGCGCGCCGGAGCCGGGGTCAGCCGCCCTTCTTGGGGCGCTTGCCCGGGTTCTTCTTGCTGCGCGTGGCAGTGCCGCGTTCGAGGCTGACCTTCTGGCCGCCGCCGGATTTCGGCGCGTTGTAGCCAGCCAGGGGAATCGGCTTGGGCGAGGCAATGCGGTCGGCTTCGGTACGGATCTTCTTGGGCATGAAAAGCTCGGGTAAAAGTGGTGTTCGAAGCCGCAATTAGGCCACACCGGGAAATTTCACATGCCAAGTACGGGGACAGGGGGGCAGGCGGCGCAGCCACGCTTCGTGACGGGGTCGCTGATGCGGCACGTCTGCGTGATGGCGGGCACGAGCGCCGTCGGGCTGATCGCAGTGTTCGCGGTCGACCTCATCAACCTGTTCTACCTCTCGCTTTTGGGCGAAAAGGCGATCGCCGCGGCGGTTGGTTTTGCCGGCGTGCTCGGCTTCTTTCACATGTCGGTGTGCATCGGGCTGATCATCGGGATCGGGGCCGTGGTGTCGCGCACGATCGGTGCCGGCCAGCGTGCGGCGGCGCGGCGCATCGCCACCGCCAGCCTCGTCTTCACCGTCGGCCTGACGGCGGTGCTGGGCACCGGCACGGTGTTCTTCCTCGGCCCCGCGCTGCACCTGCTGGGCGCAGAGGGCGAGACCGCGCGCCTGGCCCAGCGCTACCTCGCGATCACCGTGCATTCGCTGCCCTTGCTGGGGATCGGCATGGCCTGCTCAACGCTGCTGCGCTCGGTGGGCGATGCGAAGCGCTCCATGACCATCACCTTGATCGCTGCCTTCGTCACGGCCGTGCTCGATCCGATCCTGATCTTCAGCTTCGGGCTGGGCCTCGATGGCGCCGCGATCGCGGCCGTGGTGTCGCGCGCGGTCATGGCGGCCATCGGCTTGCACGGCGTGCTCGTCACCCACCAGCTGCTGGGCCCGTTCGAGCGTGCAGCCTTTGTGGCCGATGTGCGGGCGCTCGGTGGGGTGGCGGGGCCGGCGGTGCTGACCAATCTGGCAACGCCCGTCGCCGCGGCGTTCGTGACCCATTCGATCGCGCAGTTCGGCCCGGCGGCGGTGGCGGGCGCCGCCACCATCGACCGGGTGAGCCCGGTGGCCTTCGGGCTCATCTACGCATTGAGCGGCGCGGTCGGCCCGATCCTGGCGCAGAACCTGGGCGCGGGGCAGTTCCGCCGCGTGCGCGAGGGCCTGCGCGACAGCCTGCTGTTCATGGTGATCGCGGTGGCCGTGGCGTGGTTGGTGCTCGCGCTGGGGCAGGGCGCGTTGATCCGCGCGTTCTCGGCCGATGGCCTGGCCGCCGAGTTGATTGCGCTGTTCTGCACCTGGCTGGCGCCGAGCTTCTTCTTCGCCGGCGGGCTGTTCGTGGCGAACGCATCGTTCAACAACCTCGGGCACCCGCTGCTGTCGACCGGCTTCAACTGGGGCCGGGCGACGCTGGGCACGATCCCGTTCGCCTGGTGGGGCTCGCACTACGGCGCGGGCGGCGTGCTGATCGGCTCGGCCATTGGCTCGTCGATCTTCGGGCTGCTGGCGGTGATCGTCGCGTTCCGTCTGGCGTCGACGCTGGCGAAGCAGGAGCTTCCGCCCGCCACGCCGGCGCTCGATGCGCCGGTGGCGCCAACCTCGCCGCAGACCACGGTCGCGACGCTGGTCACGCCGGAAGCGAGCTGACGCTCAGCGCTCGTCTTCGAGCAGCCGCACCTTCACGCTCTTGCCCTTCACGCGGCCGCTCGCGAGCTTGCGCGCGGCTTCGGCTGCAATGCCGCGTTCGACCGCGACATAGGTCGAGAACTCGTTCACGTTGATCTTGCCGACCTGCTCTTTCGTGTAGCCGCAGTCGCCGGTGAGCGCACCCAGCACGTCGCCCGCACGGATCTTTTCCTTGCGGCCGCCGACGATCTGCAGCGTGGCCATCGGCGGCTGCAGCTTCGGCCCGGCGGCGGGCGTGAGCTCGGCGACCGGGTGCCACTCGGAAGGGCGCCCCTGCAGCACCTCGATTTTCCCGACGCTGCCCATCTCGTCCATGCTGGCGAGGTTGAGCGCCAGGCCTTCGGCGCCCGCGCGGCCGGTGCGGCCGACGCGGTGGATGTGGATTTCCGAGTCCGGCGTCACATCGACGTTGATCACCGCCTCGAGCTGGGCAATGTCCAGGCCGCGCGCCGCGACGTCGGTCGCCACCAGCACCGAACAGCTGCGGTTGGCGAACTGCACCAGCACCTGGTCGCGCTCGCGCTGCTCCAGTTCGCCGAACAGTGCCAGCGCGCTGAAGCCCTGCGCCTGCAGCACCTCGACCAAGTCGCGGCACTGCTGCTTGGTGTTGCAGAACGCGATGGTGCTCTGCGGGCGGAAGTGGTCGAGCATGAGGCTCACCGTGTGCAGGCGCTCGCTTTCCTTGACCTCGTACCAGCGCTGGCGGATCGTGTTGCCGGCGTGCTGCGCCTGCACCGTGATCTGTTGCGGCGCTTTCATGAACTGCGCGCTGAGCTTGGCGATGCCTTCGGGGTACGTCGCCGAAAACAAGAGCGTCTGGCGCTCTTTCGGGCACTGGCGTGCGACCTTCACGATGTCGTCGTGAAAGCCCATGTCCAGCATGCGATCGGCCTCGTCGAGCACCAGCGTGTTCAGTGCTTCCAGGCTCAGGTTGCCGCGGTCCAGGTGGTCCATGATGCGGCCTGGCGTGCCGACCACGATGTGCGCGCCGTGCTCCAGGCTCGCGATCTGCCCGCGCAAGGCGACGCCGCCGCAGAGCGTGACGACCTTGATGTTTTCCTCGGCCCGCGCCAGGCGGCGGATCTCGGTCGTCACCTGATCGGCCAGCTCGCGCGTCGGGCAAAGCACCATCGCCTGCACAGCGAAGCGCCGCGCGTTCAGATTGGCCAGCAGCGCCAGTGCGAAGGCGGCGGTCTTGCCGCTGCCGGTCATGGCTTGCGCGATCAGGTCTTTGCCGAGCAGCGCCGGCGGCAGCGCGGCGGCCTGGATCGGCGTCATCTGCGTGTAGCCGAGCTGGGTGAGGTTGGCCAGCATCTGCGGCGTGAGCGGCAGGGTCGCGAAGCTGTCGGCGGCGGGGGAGGAAGTCATGGGAAATCTTCAAAAAAAAGGCCTCCAGCGCCCATCCCCGCTTGCGCGGGCTGCCATCAGCAAGATGGCGAGGGCGGCCAGAGGCCGTGGCGGGCAGGCAAGCCTGCGCGAGTTTCTTAGCGGCGTTGCGTGCCGGTGTTGACCGGCGGCGGGCCGCGGCGTTCCAGGTGACGGAACGTGATGCGACCCTTGGTCAGGTCGTAAGGCGACAGCTCCAGCGACACCTTGTCGCCCGCCAGGATGCGGATGTGGTGCTTGCGCATCTTGCCGCCGCTGTAGGCGATGAGCTGGTGCCCGTTGTCGAGCGTGACGCGGTAGCGCGAGTCGGGCAGCAC
>SEGS01000016.1 GCA_004210915.1 Variovorax sp.
GACGGCTGGTTCAGGACCGGCGACCTGGGTGTCTTTGACGAGGCGGGTTACCTGAAGATCACGGGGCGCCTGAAGGACATGTTCATCGTCGGCGGCTCCAATGCGTATCCGGCGGAGATAGAGCGCATGCTGCAAAGCCATCCGCAGGTGAAGCAGGCGGTCGTCGTGGGGGTACCCGACCGGCGGCTGGGCGAGGTCGGCATGGCGTTCGTGCAACTGCATGAAGGCGAGGCGGTCGAGGCACCGGCGTTGTCGGCCTATTGCCGTGAGCGTATGGCCGACTACAAGGTACCGCGCCACATCCGTTTCGTGGATGATTTTCCGCGCACGCCGACCGGCAAGATCCAGCGCTTCATACTGGCCGGGCAGGCGAAGGACGCATCCGCCCCGGTTGCCCACGCTGTTGAAACAGCAGCGGCTACCCCGGGCCGGACGACCGCTGCCACATAATCCTGAAGATCAAAACTTCGACAGCCGCGACAGCCGCAGCGCCCACACGATGCCCATGCGAGAGCAACTCCGGAATTTCAAGAAAGAGCGGATCATGCAGGAGGCGGAGCGCCTTTTTTTCGAGCGCGGCTTTCGCGGTACCAGCCTGGAAGCCATCGCCGATTCGATGGGCATGACCAAACCCTTCGTCTACGGCATCTATGACAAGAAAACCGACATCCTCTATGACATTTCGCTGCGCAACATCAGCATGTCGCTCGAGGCCGTCGAAAGTGCACGCCAGACGGGCGGCACGCCCGCCGACAGGCTGGCCGAGGTCGCCCGCCGCCTCACACGTGTCTGCATAGAACACCGCGAGGCCGTCACGGTCTTTTTTCGCGAAGAGGCATCGCTCGAGCCCGAACACCTGCTGGTCATCAATGACATGAAGGGCCGGGTCGACCGCGCCATCGGCGAGTTGCTGCAGGAAGGTGTTGCGGCCGGCATCTTTCAGGTGTCAGACGTGCGCATTGCTGCGCTCGCCATCGGCGGCATGATCAGCTGGACTTACAGCTGGTACCGGCCTGCGGGACGCCTGAGCGCCGAAGACATCCAGTCGCAGATGGCCCTTCTGGCGCTGCGGGTGGCCGGATTTAAAACCTGATCACTCGCGCGCGGCGCTCAGGTGCCGGGGCGGGTGAACCACGATTGAAGGAGACAAGCATGCGCATCGACATCAGCCGTCCCGAACCGTACATCGCACTGGTGACCATCAACAATCCCGCCCGCCGCAATGCATTGAGTTCCGCGGGGTTCCACGGCCTTGCAGCCGCCTGGCGTCAGCTCGGCAGCGACCCGTCGGTGCGCTGCATCGTCGTGACCGGAGAGGGTAGCCAGGCGTTCTGCTCGGGCGCGCAGCTGGACGCTGATTTTTCGGCGGAGCCTGCGGTCGACGACATGGTCGATGCGGCCTTGCTCAAGACCGGCTTGCTGGGCAAGCCGCTGGTGGCTGCCGTCAACGGGCACTGCGTCGCGGGCGGCTTCGAGCTGATGCTGGCCTGCGACCTGCGCGTGGTCAGCGAACAGGCCTTGCTGGGATTGCCGGAGGTGCGTTGGGCCATCGTGCCGTCGGGCGGCGGTGCGATGAAACTGATCGAACAGATCGGCCATGCCCGCGCGATGCAGCTGATGCTCACGGCAGAGTTGGTCAGTGCGGCCACGGCCCTGGATTTCGGCCTGGTGAACAGCGTCGTTCCGGCCGGCGACGTTCTGGAAACCGCGTTGGCGTTCGCGCGCAGGATCGCCTCGAACAGCCCGCTCGCGGTGTACATGACAAAGCAGTCGGCGCTGGCTGGCCGTTCACTCGGCTGGCAGGCGCTGGAGGCCGATGAGCGCGCGCGAGTGCGGATCGTCCGCGAAAGCAGCGACGTGCAGATCGGCCGCAGGGCCTTCCTCGACAAGACGCTACCCGCCTATCCTGACTATCCTGACTATCCGTGTTCTCCTGGATAGCCTCGTCCCGGCCGCGCTGGTGACGGGCCGCGGCTATCGCTTTTGCTTTTCAGTCGCAAACAAGGTCATCGCTGCCAGCGGAAAACAGGCGCCGATCAGCGACGTCCAGAGCCAGCCGCCGTGCGCGTAAGACCATGTGCTGACGGCTGAGCCGATGGCGCCGCCGGCAAAGAAAGTCGCCATGAACAGGCCGTTGAGGCGGCCGCGGAGTTCAGCGCCAAGCGCGAAGATGGCGCGCTGGCCGAGGACGAGGTTGGCCGAAACGCCGAAATCGAGGACGATCGCGGCGACGACCAGCAGGCCGAGCGAAACGGTCGATCCGGCGGACGCCAGATGCGTGATCCCGAATGCCACGGCCACCGCGCCCATCGCCAGCCAGCTGGCACGACGGCTCAATCCGCGGTCGGCCATGGCGCCGCCGATCGGCGCGGCCACGGCGCCGGCCACGCCTGCAAGCGCAAACCAGGCGATGCCGGTTTGCGACAGGCCGAACGTCGGGCCGGCCAGGTACAGCGGGACAGCCGTCCAGAACAGGCTGAACGCGGCGAACAGGCCGGCCTGGTAGAGCGCGCGGCGGCGCAGCACCGGCGTCGTGCGGACGATCGTCACCATCGACCGGAGCATGTCGGTGTAATGCAACCCGGCGTTCGGCTTGCGCACCGGAAGCGCCAGCCGCAAGACGACTGCAAGCGCCGCCGTGAGCGCGGCGGAGATCAGGAACATCGCGTTCCACGACCAGCGGTCGGCGACGAAACTGGCGACCGGCCGCGCCAGCATGATGCCGAGCATCAGCCCGCTCATGACGTTGCCCAGCGCCTTGCCGCGGCCCGCTTCTGCAGTCAGATGCGCGGCGTAGGGCACGAGCACCTGCACCGCGACCGCGCCGGCGCCGATGAACACGGCGGTCGTGAGGAAGGGCGCGGGGTGGGTTGCAAAGGCCTGGGTCAGCAGCGCGAGCACTTCAACCGCAAGCAGCGCGAGGACCAGCCGGCGGTTCTCGAACAGGTCGCCGAGCGGCACGATCAGCAGCAATCCGGCTCCGTAGCCGATCTGCGTCAGGGTGACGATCAGCCCTGCCAGTTGCGTCGGCATTCCGAGCGCGGCGGCGATCGGGCCGGCGAGGGGTTGTGCGTAGTACAGGTTGGCGACGATCAGGCCACAGGCCGTGGCCAGCAACAGCGTCATCCACGTGGGCAGTGAGGCTGGAAGGACCGGCTGGTCAGCCAGGGTAGCCGGTTGGGGCGAGGTAGTCATGTAGCGTTCAGGTAAGCGGGCCGCTTGCGCTGTCTCCGCGCGAGGGCTGGTTGGGGCGAGCCGTGCCGGCAGGATGCGTCCGGCCGGCGGCTGCCTCGTGCTGCGATGGCACCCCGGAATTGTCGCGGCATCGTGAAAATCCTGCAGGAGGCAGCCGATTCGGGTCGGGACCTGCGCCGGCCGGACTCCGGATCAGGTGATGCGACGCCCTCAGTTTTTCGGCAGCGCGTAAGCGATCACATGGTCGCCGGCTCTGGTGCCGAGCGAGCCGTGCCCGCCGGCGATCACCAGCAGGTATTGCCGCCCGTCGGCACCGGTATACGTCATCGGCGTCGCCTGGCCGCCCGCAGGCAGGCGGCTTTGCCAGATCTGCTTGCCGTTGGCAAGGTTGTAGCCGCGCACGTAGTCGTCGATGGTGCCCGACAAAAAGGCGACGCCGCCGGCCGTGACCATCGGTCCGCCCAGGCTGGGCACGCCCATCTTGAACGGCACGGGGATCGGCGACTGGTCGCGCACGGTGCCGTTCCTGTGCATCCAGCTGACCTTGCCGGTGACCAGGTCGACGCCGGCGACGTAACCCCACGGCGGCGCCTGGCACGGGATGCCCAGTGGCGACAGGAACGGGCCCATCTTCGCGGCAAACGGCGCGCCGAAGTTTTCATTCAGCGCCGGCAGGCTGCCGGTCGGCTCGCCCTTGCCCTGCACCATCAGCGCGGTGTCGTTCGGGCGCGGGATCAGCTTCGAGGTGAACGCGAGGTAGGTTGGTGTGGTGAATGCCATCTGGCGCTGCGGGTCGATCGCCACGCCACCCCAGTTGAAGACGCCGAAGTTGCCCGGATAAATCAGCGATCCCTGCGTCGACGGCGGCGTGAAGCGGCCTTCGTAGCGCAGCTTCTTCAGTGCGACCCGGCAGGCCATCTGGTCGAACATCGTCGCACCCCACATGTCGCGGCCGGTCAGCATCTTCGGCTCGAATGACAGTGCGGATTTGGGCTGCGTGGCCGCCGTGCGGTCGCCTTCGGCGGCACCTTGCGGGGCAGGCACTTCGGTGACGGGCAGGATCGGCTTGCCGGTACGGCGGTCAAGCACAAAGATCTCGCCCTGCTTGGTCGGCTGGACCAGCGCGGGTACGACGGCGCCGTTGATGGTCAGGTCGACCAGGCTTGGCTGCGAAGGCACGTCGTAGTCCCACAAATCGTGGTGGACGGTCTGGAACTCCCAGCGCGCCTTGCCAGTCGCGAGGTCGAGCGCAACGACGGAGGACGAATATTTCTCCACCGCTGGCGTGCGGTTGCCGCCCCACTGGTCGGGCGGCTGGTTGCCCAGCGGCACATAGACCAGGCCCAGCGCTTCGTCGACGCTTGAGATCGACCAGCTGTTCGGCGAGTTCGGCGTGTAGCGCTCGCCGGGGCCGATGGGCGCGGTGGCGTCGGGCTTGCCCGAATCCCAGTTCCAGACCAGCGCGCCGGTATTGATGTCGAACGCGCGGATCACGCCCGACTGCTCTTTTGTCGAGACGTTGTCGAGCACGGTGCCGCCGACGATCACCACCCTGGCGGTGACGACGACCGGCGAGGTCGAGTAGTACGAGCCAGGGTTCAGGTTCGGCATGTTCGCCCAGAGGTCGATCTGCCCGCGCCCGCCGCCGAAGTTGGCGCAGACTGCGCCGCTGTTCGGGTCGAGCGCGATCAGCCGGCCGTCGGCGGTGGGCATGAACAGTTTTGCGCTGCAGGTGGTGGTGAGTCCGGTGGCGGCCGCGACCGGCTGGCCGGGGTTGGCGGTGGCGGGCGGCGCGACCGGCATGGGGTGCGTGCCGTTTGAAGCGCCAGCCGATGCTGCGAGGGCTGCAGGAGCCGTTGCAGCGGCTGGAGTCGGCGTCGGGCTGGCGGTAACGGGGGCAGGGTCCAGTGCAGGCAGCGAAGAAGGCGCGGTGCCGTCGCCGCTGACGGCGGCGATTTCAGCGGCCAACGGCATTTTGCTGGAGACAGCACCGGTGCTCGACGTGGCCGTGCCCATTGAAGAGGAGCCGCCGACCAGTGACGCAGGCAGCGATCCGGCCGGCGCCGGCTGGTAAGACAGGCCGCGGCAGGTCAGATGTTGCAGCGCCAGCTTGCTCTGGATCTGCGGGTTGTAGCGCCAGATTTCAGCGCCCGTCGTCGCATCGAGCGCAATCACGGACTGGTGCGGCGTGCAGAAGTACAGCCGGTTGCCGATCTTCAGCGGCGTCGCCTGGAAGGTCGTCTCGACCGGATCGCCGTCGCGGCCGCGAACATCGCCGGTGCGGTATTGCCACGCCACCTGCAGCCCGGCAACGTTGTCGGGCGTGATCTGGCCCAGCGGCGAGTAACGTTGCCCGTAACCGGTGCGGCCGTAAGCGTGCCATTCGTCCGGCGGCGTTCCGCCGCGCGAGCCGTCATTGGGTGCCGGCACGGTAACGGGCGAGGGCGTCGCATCGGCCTTGATCTCGTGCGCGTCATGAAACCACGAGGCGACCGACACCACGAGGAACAGCGCCAGCGAGGCGCCCAACGCGATCTTTCCTGCGCGAAGGCCCGGTGTCGAGCGATCGAGCTGGACCTTGCGAGGCAGGCCGTTTTCGGTCGGCACGTAAGGCACCAGCGCCCGCGTGACCCACGGCGTCAGCAGGTGCAGCCCGATCACAAAGATGACGTCGCCCCGCGCCGCCAGCGGCCACCAGTCTAGGCCGGCTTCCCACAAGGCCCAGGCCAGTGTGCCGACGACCAGCAATCCAAAAACGATGAGTGCGGCGGGCGAGCGGCGCATCAGCAACACGCCAGACACGATAAACAACACGCCGGCCACGAGGTAATACCAGGTGTCGCCCAGCGCGATCAGCCAGGCACCGGTCGCGCCCGTGACGAGGCCGACCAGCATCAGCAAAATGCCGGACACCAGAAGCGCGGCGGGAATGTGGGGGGTGCGGGATGTCGGGACGGTGGACACGTGTTGCTCTCCAGAAGATGACGGCGTTGCGGGTTGCAGTGCGTGAGCAGGACCCCTCACGGTATGTGGGGTGGCCGCGCACTGCGTTGCTGCCAGCACTTTCAAGTTAGCAGCAGGCGCGCCATTCGGGCGTCAGCTTAGTCCCGACCGATCTGTAGGACCGCACTCAGGATTTCTGAAGACAAGGTACGGTGCCCAGGTCATTTCCGAGTCCGCTCCAGGTCGGCCTGAGTTCCGCGTCAGTCCCACGCGGGCGCAAGACCTGCGGGGTTCACCTCGCGACCATTTCGTTCCAGTGCAGCGATTTGCGCCATTTCCGGGTCGCTCAGCGTGAGCAAGGTTGCCTTGAGGTTGCTTTCAAGGTTGGCGCGTTTCGTTGATGACGGGATCACCGCATGACCCAGCTGCATCGCCCACGCCATCGCGACTTGCGCGGAGGTCACGCCATGGACTTTTGCGATGTCGGCCAGTACCGGGTCCTGCAAGACCTTGCCGTAGGCGAGCGTCATGTACGACGTGATGTGGATGCCCTGCTTTTTTGCGAATTCGACCAGCTTCAGGTTTTGCAGGTAGGGGCTGAGCTCGACCTGGTTCGTCGAGATGTTGGCGGCGCCGACCGCATCGATGGCTTCCTGCAACAGCGCGATGTTGAAGTTGGACACGCCGATCCTTCTGGTCAGTCCTTGCGCTTTCGCTTGCATCAGCTCGCCCAGCGTTTCGGCCAGTGGAACTGCACCGCCGGGCGACGGCCAGTGGATCAGCGTCAGGTTGACGTGGGCGGTTCGCAGTTTTTCGAGGCTCTCCTTCAAGCTGGGGATCACGTGTCCGGCCGCCAGATTGGCAGTCCAGATTTTGGTGGTGATGAACAGGTCGCCGCGCGCGATGCCGCTGCCGGCGATGGCCTGGCCGACCTCGGCTTCGTTGCCGTAGATTTGCGCCGTGTCGATGGCCCGGTAACCAAGCTCGAGCGCGGTGGTGACCGAGTCGATGACGGCCTGGTCTTTCAGGCGAAAGGTGCCGAGTCCGAAGGACGGGATGCTGGAATGGCTTGGAGTGGTGGTCATGGTTTGTTCCCGAGGAAAAATCAGTGTGCAGGTGCCGGGCTGGCACCGGCCTGGTTGGCCGGAATACCGGCTTTGATATCGAGGCGGCCGCTCCAGTACGTCGCTGCCAGCGCGCCCAGTACCACGACGCCGCCTATCCACGGCGTGTGCATCAGGCCGACGTGTGCCACGACGAGGCCGCCGGCCCAGGCTGCGAAGGCGATGCCGACGTTGAAGGCGGCGATGTTCAGGCCCGAGGCGACGTCGACCGCGTCCGGCGCAACACGTTCGGCCTGGCGCACCACGTAAACCTGCAGCCCGGGCACATTGCCGAAAGCCACGCCGCCCCACATCAGCACGGTGGCGACGGCCAGCCAGGGGTGCGGCGCGGTGAAATTGAAGACGAAGAGCACGGCCGCAAGCAGCGCGAAGATGATCTTCAGCGCCGGGATGGGGCCGATCTGGTCAGCCAGCTTGCCGCCCCAGATATTGCCGATTGCCACCGAAACGCCGTAGACCAGCATCACCCAGCCGATCGCGCCGGCGCCGAATCCGGACTGCTGCAGGATAGGCGCCAGAAACGTAAAAGGGATGAAAGAGCCGCCGTAGCCGATCGCCGTCGTCGCATACACCAGCAGCAGGCGCGGCTGGGCCAGAACCTTGAACTGCTGCGCCAGCGAGGCTGGCGGCTTGTGCTGGATGCTTTTCGGGATGAACAGCAGGCTGGTGAGGAAAGCGATCGCACCCAGCGCCGAGACGGCGAGGAAAGTCTCGCGCCAGCCGAAATGCTGGCCGATAAACGTGCCCAGCGGCACGCCGGTCACGAGCGCCACGGTCAGGCCGGTGAACATGATGGCGATCGCGCTGGCGGCTTTTTCTTTCGGCACCAGACCCGTCGCGATGGTCGAGCCGATCGAGAAGAACACGCCGTGCGCCAGCCCCGTCAGGATGCGCGCCGCGACCAGCGGGTTGTAGCCGGGCGCCTGCCATGCCAGCAGGTTGCCGACCGTGAACAGCGCCATCAGCCCCAGCAGCAGCGTCTTGCGCGGGAGCTTGCCGGTCAGCGCGGTCAACACCGGCGCGCCGATGGCCACGCCGAGCGCGTAAAGGCTGACCAGCAGCCCCGCGGACGGCAGGCTGACGCCAAGGTCGGCCGCCACGGTGGGCAGCAGGCCGACGATGACGAACTCGGTCGTCCCGATGGCGAACGCGCTGATGGTCAGCGCAAGAAGGGCAATGGGCATGAAGGGCTCCGGAAGGCTGCAAAAGAAAGCAGCGGCAGTTGAATCGAAGCCCGGAGTTTGCGCCGGTGACCTTTGCAGAAAAAGGCTCTGATGCGCACAATACAGTTGACTTGAAATCAACAATCCTCCCGGACCGACCATGAAAACAACGCTTGAAGAGCTGCTGGCGTTCCGCGCCGTCGTTGACACCGGCTCCATCACCGCTGCCGCAGACCAGTTGCAGCAAACGGTCTCCGGCGTCAGCCGCGCGCTGGGCCGGCTCGAGAAAAAACTTGGCACGACGCTGCTGCGGCGCACCACCCGGCGTCTCGAGCTGACCGAGGAAGGCCGGACTTTTCTGGCCCGCGCCCGCGCCATCCTCGACGCGATGGACGCCGCAGAGGACGAAATCGCCGCGCACCGGCAGGCACCGGCCGGCCTGCTGCGGGTTAACGCCGCCGCGCCTTTCATGCTGCATGCCGTCGTGCCGCTGATGCCGGCTTTCAGCGTGCTTTACCCGCAAATCCGGCTGGAGCTGAACACCGACGACCTGAACGTCGACCTGCTCCAGCAACGCACCGACATCGCCATCCGCATTGGCGAGTTGCGCGATTCGACGCTGCATGCGCGGCCGCTGTGCACCAGCCGCCTGCGCGTGCTGGCCAGTCCCGCTTACATCGCGCAACACGGGAAGCCCAGACGCGTTGCAGACCTCGCCGGGCGAACCTGCATCGGCAACAGCCAAGTCGCGTCGCTGAACCACTGGCCGCTGCGCGGTGCACATGGCGACACTTATGACTCGGCGCCAGTGCTGACGGCGTCGAGCGGCGAAACCATGCGCCACCTCGCGCTGGCCGGCATGGGCATCGTCTGCCTGGCCGACTTCATGACCGGAGCCGACCGCGAAAGCGGCGCCCTGGTGCAACTGCTGGCCAAAGACACGGTCGACATGCGCCAGCCGGTCAACGCGGTGTATTACCGCAACACGGCGTTGTCGTCGCGGATCACGGCATTCCTCGACTTCGTCGCGCCGCGCCTCGCCGCAACCTGATCGCGCGCGAGGCTCAGCCGCGCGCGCCGGCCGTCAATTCGAGCGCCAGGTCGATGAACGCGCGCACCTTTGGCGAGGCGTGTTTCTGGCCGCTGTAGACAAAGTGGATCTGCCCGCTGGCATCGGCCTGCCAGCCGGGCAGGACAGGCACCAGCGTGCCGGCTTCGACCGCATCTCGCGCCAGAAAGTCAGGCAGCCAGCCGATGCCGCCGCCCAGTAGCAACAGCGATTTCAGGGTCTGGAAATCGTCCGAACGGACACGGCCCGATACCTCGACCACCACGGACTCGTCGCCGCGGCGCATCACCACGCTGCGCTGGTCGCCGCGCGCCATGAATTCCAGCGCGGACAGGTCTTGCGGCCGGGTGACCGGCGCTGCGGTTTTCAGGTAAGACGGTGCGGCCCAGACGTTGGCCGTCAGCTCGACGAAGCGCCGCCCCATCAGGCTGGAGTCTTTCAGCGTGCCGGCGCGCACCGCCAGGTCGATGCCTTCGCCTACGAGGTCGGCCAGCTGATTGGAGACCAGCAGTTCGACGCCGGCCTCTGGATAGCGGCGCAAATAGGCGTCGACGATGGGCGGCAGCAGCGTGTGCGCGATGTCGAAAGGCGAGGTGATGCGCAGCAGGCCTTTCGGGTGCGAGCTGCCGGCCGACAGTTCGGCCTCGCCGGCTTCGAGTTGCTGCATTGCCTGCACGCAATGCCCGAAATAATGGCGGCCCGCCTCGGTCACGAACAGCTTGCGGGTGGTGCGCTGGATCAACGTCACGCCGAGGTCGGCCTCGAGCTGCGCGAAACGCGCGCTGACGCTGGTCTTGGACATTTTCAAAAGCCGCGCGGCACCGGAGAAACTTCCGGCCTCGACAATTTTCACGAAGACGGCAATTGCATTGAGATCCATCATTGTCCTGAATTGTGCACAGTCATTCCTGATTTTGCCGTCTAGTGGTTTATTCGTGCCGTCGTTACATTCAATTCCAGGCGCCTTGCATGTGCATTCAGAACCGGTGCCACGACTGGAAAATACGATGACCCACTCTATGGCTGAAAAATCGACCCTTGATTCTTTCCCGACCTTCTTCGTCTCGCACGGCGGCGGCCCGTGGCCGTGGGTCGACGGCATGCGCCAGCAGTTCGCCAGAACCGAGCGCGAGTTCCGCGACATGCCGCGGCTTTTCCCGCAAAAACCGAAGGCCGTGCTGGTCATCACCGGGCACTGGGAAGCCGCGGAGTTCACGGTTTCGACGGCGGAACGCCCGCCGATGGAATACGACTACTCCGGCTTTCCCGAGCACACCTACCGCATCCAGTACCCGGCGCCGGGCTCGCCCGCACTCGCTGCCCGCGTGCGGGAACTGCTCGGCGATGCCGGGATAGCCAGCCGCGAAGACGTGTCGCGCGGCTTCGACCACGGCACGTTCGTGCCGATGGCGCTGATGTACCCGGAGGCCGACGTGCCGGTCGTCATGCTGTCGCTCAAGGCCGGCTACGACGCGGCAGAACACATTCGCCTTGGCCGCGCGCTGGCGCCGCTGAGGAGCGAAGGCGTGCTGATCATGGGCAGCGGCCTGACGTACCACAACATGCGCGGTTTCGGCCGCAGCGAATCAACGCCCGTGGCGGCGGCTTTCGAGCATTACCTGAACGAGGCGGTCACCGCAGACCCTGCCATCCGCGACGACAGGCTCGTGCGCTGGCAACAGGCACCGGGCGCGCGCCTGGCCCATCCGCGCGAGGACCATCTGGTACCGCTGATGGTGATTGCCGGCGCCGCTGGCAAAGACGTGGGCCATCGGGTTTTCGTCGACCAGGCCATGAGCGTGGCGATGGCGTCGTATCAATTCGGCTGAGCGACCGGCGGCCGTGGCCGTCTTTCAGGACGCCTGCAGGAATCGCGCATTGGCTGCGGCGATGTCACGAAAACCCGCCGAGATTCGGTCATCCGCGGCGGCGGCGTTCCAGAACGTCACGGCGAGTCTTTGTGCGCGCGGCCAGACCGGGAGCGTGGCCGCCGTCGGATGGGGCGGCCGCGCGGTGAAGTCGCGCTCGACCAGCTCGCCGTTGATGGGCGCATAAAGCATGGGCAGCATGTCGTACGTCGGCGACAGGTACCAGTCATCGTCCTTCAGCAAAAGCGAGATGTTGCCGTAATGGCGATCGGTGTTGGCGATCAGCAGTCCGAAGGCGTCCAGCAGCCGCAGCTGGTCGGCATCGGCGCGGGTCAGCAGCCGGCTCTCGGCCATGCGCCCGGCGGTGGCGGCCCAGTTGTCGGCCTTGCCGACGTACTCGGAGTCGTAGACCTGCAGCGACACCATGCCGATGCGGCCGTTTGGCGTGCGGTCAAAGCGCTGCGATTCAAGAAAGGTCCGCCCGCCGGCTGAAAAGAGCTGCGTCGCCGCTGCGGGAATCCCGTCGTCGGCCAGCGTGCGCAGCGCCAGGTGTTCGCACACCAGCAGATCGCGCACGCGCTGGTTGACCGGCGAGTCGCCGTCGGGCGAGAACTTCACCAGCACGGCGCGACCGTCGGTGATGGTGCAGAACTTGGGCTGCTCGCCCCCCGCCGAGGAGCCGGGCAGCGTGCCTTGCATGGCCATCGCGGCCAGCGCGGGATAGTCCTCGAACGATTGCGCCCGCGAGGCACGTGGCGGCAAGCCGTGAAAGCGCTCGAACGCCGGCTCGCCGACGATCAGGTTGCCGGGCAGGTCGTCGCCGAACATCACCAGCGCCTTCAGTGCATCGTCGCCGCTCCAGTGGCGCAGGTCGCTCGCCAGTTGCAGCTCGGGGTGGGCATGCGCGAAAGTGCGGCCCATGAAACCCTGCGGCCGCATGTCGTCCAGGAACCACGGCAGGCCGCTGTGCCGCTGGCTGACGCCGTCGACTTCGTCGACCCAGAAAGCACCGCCCGCCAGCGGCACCAGGGTGCCGAAAGGGGTTACGACGCCGTCGGCGTCGACCCGCATGATGGGGATGTCCCGCCCGACGCCTTCGACATCGCGCGGCAAGAGGTAGACCCGCGACCGCGCGGCCCCCAGCGCGCGTACCGTGCCGGCGGCGACCAGCGGCGACAGTGCGCGCGAGACCGTCGGCTGGCTCGCGCCGGTCGCGGCCTGCAATTGCGCGCTGGTCGCGGCGCCGCCTGACTGGCGCAGGGCGTCAAGGACGTTGGAAGCCGGGGCCGGACTGCTCATGAATTATTTGGTGAATGGATTTATGAATCAATGGTATTCAATAAATACTAACAAAATCAAAGGTTTAAAACAAGAATTTGGTTGAAATTAGATAATCATGAATAGATATTCAAGTGCGATGACAGGCCGTTGTAAAAAGGCTTTTTTGCCAGAAAGCGGACAGTTCCCGGGCTGTGCCGGAATGTGGCGGCCATTAAAAAAGCGCCCGGAGGCGCTTCTGCATTGCTGGCGGACGACCAAACAGCGTCCGGTTGGGCTTCGCTCAGATCACCAGGTCTTTTTCGACGTCCAGCACCTTGCGGCGGGCCAGCGCGAGGTTGGACTTGGATTTCTCCAGCACGCAGTAGATGAACAGGCCTTCGTTGCGGCCCATCGGGCGGATCAGGTGGTACTGCTTGCCCAGCGTGATCAGGATGTCCTCGATCACGTCGTTCAGGCCCAGCGAACGCATGGTCTTCATCTTGGCGCGCATGACTTCGGTGTTGCCGGCGGCAGCGACTTCCAGGTCGACGCCGCTGCCGATCTGGCCGAGGATCATGCCGCTCGACGAGTCGACCAGCGCGGCGCACATCGCGCCGTCCAGGGTCATCAGTTCTTCCATTGATTGCTTGATCGTTGCCATGGGGGTTCTCCTTCGCGCTTGAATGGAAATCCTGCAGCTGCGCAGCACCGCAGGATTGGGGAAATGGAGGACGTGAAAGCCGCCTGACGGGCCTCGCGCGCGGTCAACGCACGTTTCACCTTCATGGCTGCACGACCGTTGCAAAGGGCCCGGACATGCGGGTGTGGCGCAGCCAGCCCTGCCAGTCGACGTGCCGCGCACGGGTTACCGCGACCAGCAGCAGTGAAGGGTCGCCCGGGCAGGCGGTCAGGCCCAGCCAGCCTTCCTGGAAGGCCAGCATCGCCAGGTTCAGGCTGCCGAGCGCCGTGAGGTTGTTTTTCACCCGCGCGTGGATGCGCCAGAACTCGACCGCCGCTTCGCTCAGCGGCTCGACGTCCGGAAATTCGCCGGCGCTGTGCAGCACCAGGCCCGAGGCACACTCGACCAGCGAGCAGCCGCGGATGCCTTCGAACGACGCGAGTTCGAGCAGGTGTTGTTCGATCTCTGTTTTCATGCGCCCACCGCCTGTTCGGCAAGGTTTTGCGCGGCGACCCGGGCGAAGTACACCATCTGCGCCAGCACGGTGTCCTTGTGCGCCACGAGGTTCAGGATCATCGGGTGCGCAGGGTGCGCGATGTGCACCATCACGACGTAGCCGTTCTCGGCCTCGATGCAGATGCTCTGGTTGGCGCCGATCTCGCTTTCCTCGCCGACGACGCCGCAGATCGCGGTGATCGAGCTGGCCATGGCCGCCAGCCGCGCGCCGGCACCGGGCGTCGTCACGCGTGAGGCGACGTCGAAGCCGTCCGGCGTCGAGATCACCGCGGCAACTGCGCCGGCGACTTGCGTCATCAGGCCTTCGACCGCCTTGTTGGCGTGCCAGGTGAGCGGGGCGGGAACGGTCATGCGGGGTTCATTTCTGGTAGTCGAAGATGAAAGCCGGCCCTTCAGGCTTGGCCGGGTTGCAGGGCGGCGGTGGCGCGGCCAAACTGGCCGGCCAGATCCGCCCCGGGAATGCCGTCGGCGACCGCCTTGCTTTCGAACTGGGTCAGCAGCAGGTCCATCAGCACCAGGACCTCGCGCTGTTCGCGCACGTCGACCGGCAGCAGCGGGCAGAGCACGCCGGCCGCCTGCAGCGCTTCGGCGTAGGCGTCCAGGCCGGGTTGGGGATGGGTTTCCATGCGGCCGACGCCGATGACGCACGCCGCTTCGTCGATCAGGCCGCGGAATCCTTCGAGGTAGACCGCCAGATCGGCCAGCGGGTCGGGGCGCGAGTTGTCGATCAGCACGACCAGCCCGAGCGCGCCCTGCGACAGGATGCGCCACATGAACGAAAAGCGCGGCTGGCCTGGCGTGCCGTACAGGCGCAGCTTGTCGCCGTTGTCCAGCGTCAGCTCGCCGTAGTCGAGGCCGACGGTCGTCGTTGCCTTGGCGAATGAGGCGTCGTTGTTTTTGACTTCGGTGCGCACCGGCGTGATCTCGCTGATGGCGGCAATGGCGGTGGTCTTGCCCGCGCCGGTCGTCCCGGTCAGCAACAGTTTGTATTCGTTCATCAGGGGGAGCGTTGCCGTGTGGCGTGGCTTCGGTTCACAGGGCGGCGACTACTTGGCGGTGGGGCTTCCGACGATCATCTCGAGGCGCTGCCGGATGCGGGCGATCAGGCCGGGCTGCGGCGGGTTGATGCGGCGCATTGGCGGGCGCGGCTGTTCAAGCGCTTGCACGGCTGGCGTGGCGGGCGTGCCGTCGAGCACCCGGATCAGCGATTCCGCCCGCAGCGCGTGCACGAAATCGCGGCACAGCTGCATGTCGAAACCCGAGCGTGACGCCATCTCGAGCAGGTTGACGGGCTGGCCGGTGAGCATCGCGGCCAGCTTGATGTAGCGCAGGTCGCGTTGCAACAGTCCCGGGCCGGGCCAGCGCGTCAGCACCATGCGGCGGTTGGCCGGGAAGACTTCGCTCGTCACGTCTTCGGTGATCCGCACGCCGGCCGGAACCGCTGGCGTGGCGGGCGTGGGCCTGTGCGCCGCTTGCTCCGCGCCGCCGGGCAATGCGCGCCGCGCCATCCGCATGATCTCGTCGCCGGCCTGGTCGAGGCACTCGATGACGTCGGCAATGCGCAGCGGCCAGGCCAGCACGCGGCTGGCCGGGCTGCCGGCGACGCCGATGCTGAGGTCGGGGTGCGTGCCCGGGTGGCTGTGGCCGCTGCTGTGGCCGAATTCATTCTGGGGCCCGGTCTCCGCGTGGAAGCGGCTGCGCACCACCAGGTCGGCGTCGCCGTCGATGTGCTGCCAGGCGTGGCGCGTCTTGCCCTGCAGCACGCGCAGCACCGACTTGAAAACGATCTCGTCACGCGACGCGACCTCGCGCAGGCTGTAGGTGAACGGGCCGCAGTCCTGGTGCATGCCGGTTTGCAGATTGGGCATGGTCAGCCTGCCTTTTGATGGATGGTGCGACGCTGGAGTCATGGGTGAGGGCGAGTCCTGTGTTTACAGTTTGTCACCCGAAATCGCACTGGATTAGGTAGTTCTACCAGTCCGCACTAGGGGGTTGCGCAGCGCCATGGGCCGCGCGCATTCAGCGCGAAGGTGCCTGCGGATGCCTGTGCGGGCCAGCCGGCCAGGTCACGCGAATGCAGGTGCCGACAGGGCGGGCTGCGGTCAGCTCGATGCGCCCTCCAATCGCCTTGGCGCGCGCCATCATCGAGCGCACCCCAAGCCCGCTGCCATGCACCGCGTTGATGATGCCGGCCTTGAAGCCGCTGCCGTTGTCCTCGATTTCCAGTACCAGGTCGGGCGCGTTCTCGGTGAGCTTCAGCCGCAACGACGTGGCCTGGCCATGGCGCAGCGCGTTGGCGATGGCCTCCTGCGCGATGCGGTACAGGTGGGTGCCGGTTTCTGCCGCCACGTGGTCGAACGGCCCGGCCATGCTGAACTCACACGGCACGCCCTTGAGCAGCGTCCAGTCGCTTGCCAGCCTTTCCAGCGCGCGCCAGAAAGCGCCGGCGTGGTGGTCGACCGGCATCAGGCCGTGCGCCAGCCCGCGGGTCATCTCGATGGCGGTCTGCAACTGGCCCTGCACCTGGTCCAGGCGCATGGCCAACACCGGGTCTTCGGGCCGCATCGCCTTGATGCCGCCCAGCATCAGCGACATGCCCGCCAGCTCGGAGCCCAGCGAATCGTGCAGTTCACGGGCGATGGCGGCCTGCTGCCGTTCGAGTTCGGTGACCAGCAGCTTTTCATAGCTGGCGCGCGTTTTACGCACCTGGATATCGAGCAGGTCCTGGTCGGACGCGCGGTTCGCCGCCGTGATGAAGTGCGGCTTGCCGTTCCAGAAAACCTGCGACTCGTTCAGCATCATCTGCACCCGCGCGCCGCCTTTGGCTTTCAGCTTGACCCAGCCGGTCGGCACCGGCCGGCCGGCGGCGACGACCTTGCGACGCTGCTGCGCGAGCAGGCGGTCGCTGTCGGCGATCAGGTCGAGCACCGGCGTGCCTTCGAGGTTGTCGTCAGGGCCGTAATCCAGCAGGCGCATGAACTCCGGGTTGGCGTATATCACGGACTCGTCGCTCGAGATGACGACGCCCGTGCGCACCCCCTCGACCATGGTGCGCAACATGTGTTGCGACTGCTGGTCCAGCGGTGGGCGGGTATCGGCGCCGGGCGGCGTGTGATCAGCGCTGGGGGTCATGGTCGGTCGATAGCGTGTTGGGTCGATGGCGCGATGCGGTCGGGGGTGGCTGCAAGAAGGCGCTGGCTTTCCATGTTAAGTGCGGGCCGCGCCCGGCATGCCGGAACCGTGACCGGCGAGACCCTGGAAAACCCGCGACTGTACGCGCCGCGCCACAGCCGGCGGGTCGTCGCTAGGTACTCCTACCTAGGCAGGCTGCGTAGCGCCATCCACTCCCGTTAAGCTGCATGTGAAACTGTTCGTATCTCACCAACGCCACCTCCTCACAGCTCATCGCGCGCCATGAATTCGGTTTTTATCATCGACGACCACGACATCGTGCGCTTCGGCCTTGAGACCCTCGTCGGCAGCTATGCGCCGTCGCTGCGGCTGGTCGGCGCGGCCGCGGGGCTGCAGGCGGGTTTGCGGCAGATTGGCGAGCTCAGGCCCGACCTCGTCATCACCGACATGTCGCTCGGCGAATCGAAGGGGCTGGACACCGTCGCCGCCGTCGTCAGGGCGCAGGAAGACCGGCCGGTGCTGGTGGTCTCGATGCACGACGAGCTGATCTACGCCGAACAGGCGCTGGTGCTGGGCGCACGCGGCTACGTCATGAAGGAGAACGCCCATGCCATGGTCGCGCCGGCTGCTTTTGCGCTGCTGCGCGGCGAGACCTGGGTCAGCCCGAAGGTCAGCTCGCGCATCCTGAACCGGGTGATGAAGCGCACGGCGATCAACATCCACCAGACCGGCGACGAGGGCGAAAACCAGCTCAGCGCGCGCGAGGTTCAGGTGCTGGAGAAACTGCGGCACGGCAAGACCACCAAAGAGATCGCCTTCGACCTCGGCCTGAGCTCGCGCACCGTCGATGTGCACCGCGCGAACATCAAGCGCAAGCTGGGCCTGAAAAGCGGGGCGGAGCTGATCGCGTTTGCCATCACCCGGATGTGATGCGGCGTTCTGCAGGTATGTTCGCTATCCAGCTACCACGCCGGGCAACACCCATGCATCCGCAATTTGCAATCTGCACAGCTCGCCAACCGCCGGTTGGCCATCCAAAGGCAGCCTGACGGTCAGCATCACTGGTCCGTCGTCGCCGGGCACCTGTCCTTCGACCAGGTATCCGTCGCCCTGGAAAAACACATAGTCGACCGCCAGCGGCAAGCCGGCACCGGCCGTGCCGTCGGTTGCGGCCGTGAACCCGCCCGGCTGCACCGTCACCCAGACGGCCGCTCCTGGTGCGGGCATCTCGCCGCAACGCGCGGTGAAGGCGTAACCACAGGCCTCAACCTGAACGCGCCCGTCAGACTCGCTGGCGACAATGCGGGCCTTGAGGATATTCCGGCCGCCGACGAACGACGCCACCATGCGCGTGGCCGGTTCCTGCGACAGCGCCAGCGGCGTGTCGAGCTGGTGGATGCGCCCGCCGGACAGCACCGCCACCCGGTCGGCCAGCGCCAGCGCTTCTTCCTGGTTGTGGGTGACGTAGACGATCGCCGTGTGCGGGCTGCGGGCGCGGGCGATCAAACGCTGCATCTCGCGGCGCAACTCGACGTCCAGGCTGGCCAGCGGCTCGTCGAACAAAATCACCTGCGGGTTGCCGACCATCGCGCGCGCCAGCGCGACGCGCTGCTTCTGCCCGCCCGACAGCTGGTCCGGGTAACGCTCGCCGAGCGCGTCCAGGTCGACGTTGACCAGCGCCTCGGCCACGCGGCGCTCGATATCGGCGTTGCGTTTCTGGTTGACCAGCAACGGAAACATGACGTTTTCGGCGACCGTCATTTGCGGCCACAGCGCGTGGTTCTGAAAGACCACGGCGACCCGGCGGTGCTCGGGCGGCAAGTGCACGCCGGCGCCGGAGACGGTGACGCCGCCGACTTCGATCGTGCCGCCGTCGAGTGTTTCGAGCCCGGCTATGGCGCGCAAGATCGTCGTCTTGCCCGAGCCCGACGGCCCGAGCAGCGCGACGAAGCCGCCGTCCGGGATGTCCATCGACACGTCGGCCAGCGCGGTGTGCGCGCCGGGGCCGCTGCCGTAGGTCTTGCTGATGTTGCGGATTTTTATGCTCGCCATGGCAGGACTCCCGAAGGCAGCCGGCGGCCGGCGAGGCTGGCGATCCACATGAGGCCCATGGCGATCACCACGGTCAACACCGCAAGCGCCGAGGCGGCGGCGGATTCACCGCCCTGCTCGAGGCTGAACACGGCGACGCCGAGGGTTTCGGTGCCGGTCGCCCAGAGCAGCGCCGAGACGGTCAGCTCGTTCATCGCCAGCAGCACCACCAGCGTGGCACCGGCCGTCAGCGATGGCAGCAACACGGGCAGCACGATTTTCTGGATGCGCACCCGAAAGCTGGCGCCGAAGATTTCGGCGGCCTCGAGCATCTCGCGCGGGAACTGCCGGAAGCCGCTGATCGCGGGCCGCAGCTGGATCGTCAAAAAGCGCGCGAGGTAGGCGAGCAGCAGGATGAAAAGCGTGTTGTAGAGGGAGATCGACGTCATCGGGAGGGGGCGCAGGTAAAGCAGGATCATGGCCATCGCCAGGACCACGCCGGGAATCACGTAAGGCACTTCGACCAGGAAGCCGAGTTTCGCGAGCAGCCGCACGCGGCGATATTCGAGCAGGTAGGCGTAGAACAGCGACACCACGCCGAGCAGCAGCGCCGTGCCGACGGCCAGCGCGCTGCTGTTGAAAAACGCGCGCACCGTGGAGTCGTTGCCGACGACGACATAGGCGTAGTGTTCGATCGTCGCGCTGGCAAGGGTCAGCGGTACGCCAGGGGCGGGGCTCAGCGATTTGGCGATGAGTGCCAGCAACGGCACGACCAGCAGCAACACCACCAGCGAGCCGGTCGCCCATTCGACGCGGCGCCGGAACCGCCCGAAGCTGAAAGGCGCGCGCGGGCTGCGCACGGCGGCGACACGGTAATGCTCGCCCTTGACGAAAAAGTGTTGCGCCAGCACGCCGATCCCGGCCAGCAGCGCGACGATGCCCGACAACATGACGACGTTTGGAATCACCGCGGGACCGAAGCCCGACAGCTCGCGGTAAATGAGCGTGGGCAGCACGAGGTAATCGCCCGGAATACCGAGCAACGCCGGGATGCCGAAGTTGCCGATGCATGAGACGAACGCGAGGGCCGTGCCCGATGCCAGTGCCGGCAGGATCAGCGGCCAGATCACCCGCGTCACGACCCGCAGCGGCGGCGAGCCGCAAACGCGCGCCGCCTCGATCACGTCGGCCGGCACATTCAGCAGCGCGGCGCGCACGGTCAAAAACACCAGCGGCGCATAGTGCACGCCGAGCAGAAAACTGATGCCGCTCGCGCCCTGCAGCGGGTTGCCCCAGCCCATCGCATCGTCGACGCCCATCACGACCAGCAGGTCACGCGCTGGGATCCAGACCTGCAGCCACGCCAGCGCGATCACCTGCGGCGGAATCATCGCCTGCGCGACGAAACCGAACACCAAAAACTGCCGGTGCCGCAAGTCGCCAAGCGTGACGACCGTTGCCATCAGCAAGCCGTAAACGGCGGCGAGCGCACCGCCAATCAGGCCGACCTGCAGCGAGTGTCTGGTCGCCGTCCATGCTGCGGTTGATGTGGCTGACGCCAGTACCGCCTCGCGTTGCGGCCCCATCAGCGCGGCCGCGAACTCCCAGGCCAGCCGCCCGATCGGCAGCGCGCAGATGATCAGCATGAAGCCCAGCAGGGCGGCCGTGACCAGCTTTTCACTGCGCCAGAACGACGCGAAACGGGGAATGGCTTTTACGGCAGGCGCGTTGGCCAGCACGGCCGCGCCGGCCGTCACCGCGCCGCGCGATCCGCCGCCTGGCGGGTCGGGTTGTTTGTCATGACGTGAACGTTGCGGCTCAGCCGCCGAAAACCTGTCCAAAACGTTTTTTCTCTTCTTCGGTGGTCTTCATGATGTCGCCCGGCACGACTTTCATGAACTTGTAGGTGGAGCCAGCAGGATAGCCCTTCGGCGCCGGCACCGACTTGGCCAGCGGCACATAGCCCAGCGTGGTCGAGAACTCCTGGCCCTTGGCAGAGATCAGGAAGTTGACGAAGGCTTCGGCAGCCGGGATGTTTTTGGCGGTATTGAGGATGGCGACCGGCTCGGTCACAAAGGTCAGGCCTTCCTTCGGAATGACGAACTCGACCGGCGAGCCTTTGGCCTTGGCCGTCAGCGCCATGAAATCGACCAGCACGCCGACCTGCTTCTCGCCGCTGGCGACCTGTTGCAGCACCGCGCCATTGCCGCGCACGGCGACGGCGTTGTTGGCCTTCAGGCCTTCGATGAACTTCCAGCCCAGGTCAGGCGACGCGGCCCAGGTGCTGACCGAAATCGCAGCCGCGCCCGAGTACAGCGGGCTCGGCATCACGACCTGGCCTTTCAGCGCCGGGTTCTGCAGGTCTGCCCACGAGGTCGGCTTGAACTTCGACTTGGTGTTGTAGACGATGCCGGTGGTGATCAGCTTGGTGCCGACGTAGGTGCGCTGTTCGTCGAAAAACGCAGCGGGAATCGCCGACGTGTCGATGTTGCGCATCCGCATCAGGCGGCCTTCGCTTTTCAATTGCTCCATCGAGACCGCATCGGCGATCAGCAGCAGGTCCGGACGCGGCGCGTCGGCAGCGATTTCGGTGCGCAAACGGTTGATGACTTCGGTGGTGCCGGAGCGGAAGGTCTCGACCTTGACGTTCGGATACTGGGCGTTGAAGGCGGCCAGCGTTTCCTTCAGGTCGCGCTCGGGCTGCGAGCTGTAGAGCACCAGCGGGCCGGAGACGTTGGCAGTCTGTGCGAGGGCCTGGCCCGACAGGCCAAGCGCCGTGGCAGCAGCGGCGAGGGTCAGGATGAAGCGGCGGCTGGAGGCCGTTGAAGATGCGCGTTTGTTCAACATGGAAATTCCTGTACTGGCGGGTGGATCGATGGTGGGCAGGCGGGTCTGCGAATCCCGTGAGGATGCCCCATGGAAATGACAAAACAGTGACAAAGGGTCAACTGTTTTGGCGTGCACGGGGTTTGAATGCGGCTTTTTGCCGCGTGATCACGGGTGGTGGCGTCGCCGGACTGCGGCCAGTGTTTTGTACCCGCGTCATCACAGTGTCACAGGCCACGGGAAAAGTGTGTTGACCATCATGTGGCCGTACTCACCGGCTTTCACTGGCTTTATTTCTTCGCCCTCCGTTCCAGGCAGATTCGATTCCCCATGCCCAACTTCCTGACCGCGCCGCTCGACACGGCTTCAGCGATCCCCCTGGTCACGCAGATCAGCGACGGCCTGCGCAAGGCCATCGCCGCGCGCGAGATCGCCGCGGGCGAGCGCCTGCCCTCGATCCGCACGCTGGCGACCCGGCTGGGGGTCAGCGCCTATACCGTGTCGTCGGCCTACGCGCGCCTGGCCGCCGAAGGACTGCTGGCCGCGCAGCACGGCAGCGGCGTGCAGGTGGCGAGCCGACGCGACGGCATGGGCGGCATCCGCGGCGTGTCTGTCACACAAGGCGATGCCACGGCTCCGGCCGCGCACGACTGGCCCTGGCTGCTCGGTGAAAAGCAGCGCCAGGAGCGCCAGGCCGGCGGCTTGCTGGAGATGAGCGGCAGCGCGTTGCCGGCCGGCTGGGGCGAGGCACGGCTGGTGGCCAAGGCGCTGAAAACCGTGTGCGGCCGGACCTCGTCGCTCCTGAGCGCACCGGCCGAGCCCTACGGCTACGCACCCCTGCGATCGCTGGTCCAGCAGCGGTTGTCGCGCCTGCACATCGATTGCGACCCGGAGCAGATCGTCATCACGCCCGGCGCGACGGCGGCGCTCTCGCTCGTGATCAATACCCTCGTGAAACCCGGCCAGTGCGTGCTGCTGGACGAACCCACCTATTTCGGCCTGCATGTGATGCTGCGCATACGCGGCGCCAAGGTCATCCCGGTGCCGCGGCTGGCGACCGGCCCTGATTTCGCGTCGCTGAAAGCAGCGGTCAAAACCTTCAGGCCGGCGCTCTACTTCACCCAGACCGCGCTGCACGGCCCGACCGGCACCAGCTATACCAGCGGCGAGGTCGCGCGCCTCGCCGACTTCGCGCGTGAACACGGCCTTCGGGTCATCGAGGGCGATTACTACGTCGACCTGGACCCCCAGCCGCGCGCCCGCATCAACGCCTTCGACCAGCTCTCGTCCAGCATCTACATCGGTGCTTGCGCCAAATCGATCACCGGACCGGCGCGCATCGGCTACCTCGCCTGCAACCACCAGCTGGCGCGTGAAACGAGCGCGCTGAAACTGGTTTCGGGCATGGCGAATTTCCAGTTCCAGGAGCGGGTGGCGACCCAGGCGCTGGGTGACCCGGCCTGCGCCAAAAACCTGCGCGCCATCCGCGCACACCTCGACGAAGCGCGCGGCGCGACCCTCGCCGCACTGCACCAGCACGGCCTGGTCTGCTTCGGCCCGCCCACCGGCGGCAAATATGCATGGGCGAGGCACCCTGATTTCGCCGACGCCGGCTTGCTGGCCGAATCCGCGCACGCCGCCGGCCTCGCCATCGCGCCGGGCAAGGTCTTCAGCTCCGGCGACGGCCCGGTGCCGTGGTTCAGGCTCAATGTCGCGCTGGGCACGCACCCCCGCTGGCTGGACTGGATGAGGCAGCACCAGCCGCGTTTGTAACGGTTGTCGCGGTCATTGCCGGCGACGCCCGGGCCGGCCTGTCCGGGGCCGGAATACGGCACAATGGCGGGTTCGCGCCCCCCGGCGCCGCGCAGATCGCGCTGTTTTCATAGATCCAGTTTTCCATCCCCCAACACCCATCAGAGCAAG
This sequence comes from Variovorax sp., assembly GCA_004210915.1. Taxonomy (GTDB): domain Bacteria; phylum Pseudomonadota; class Gammaproteobacteria; order Burkholderiales; family Burkholderiaceae_C; genus Variovorax. The sequence continues at coordinate 23,730 of SEGS01000016.1, forward strand.
AGGCGACACACCATGGCATCCGTCAATAAAGTCATCATCGTCGGCAACCTCGGCCGCGATCCGGAAACCCGTACCTTCCCCAACGGCGACCAGATCGCCAACGTCACCATCGCCACGACCGACCGTTACAAAGACAAGACGTCCGGCGAGATGAAGGAAATCACCGAATGGCACCGGGTCAGCTTTTTCGGCCGCCTCGCTGAAATCGTCGGCCAGTACCTGCGCAAAGGCTCCCAGGTCTACGTCGAAGGCAGCCTGCGCACCCGCAAGTACACCGACAAGGACGGCGTCGAAAAATACAGCACCGAGATCCGCGCCGATTCGATGCAGATGCTCGGCAGCCGCCAGGGCATGGGCGGCCCCGGCGGGCAGGATGACGGTGGCGATGGTGGCGGCGAACGCCAGTATTCGCGTCCGCCTGCAGCAGCGCCCCGCGCGCCGGCAGCAGCCCCGCGCGCACCGGCTGCGCCTTCGCGTGCGGCTAGCGGGTTTGATGATATGGATGACGATATTCCGTTCTGAAGCCTGCTTCGCCGGGCATTGAATGAATGCCGCGTACGAAAAGCCTGGGATCGACTGGATTCCAGGCTTTTTGCTTTCTGGCGGCAGGTTTGCGGTGCATGGATTTGAGGTTTGTTTTTTGCATACGCAACACAGCGGCAGCGCGACAAAGCGGTGGCGTTCATTGCGCGACTCACTTATGCTGTCACTTGCGAACAATGCACACAATTTGTAGACAAATCATATGAAGTCAAAAGCGCAAGCCGTCTCCGCCGCTACAGCGCGTGCCGCTACCCTCAAGGCTTTGCCGGGGGTAAACGCGACGGCTGCGATATCCGGGAAGATCGAGAAGAAAGTCGAACGCAAGACGCAGGCCGCCAATTTGCGCAAGGGAGGTCGTCCCGCGTCAAAGCTGGCCCCCGCCATGGACATAGGTCTCGACAGCGATGACAACAGCGTCGATGACTCACAAGACTACGCCGACGAAATCCCCGGCAAATCCAACAACCTCACCGACCGCGCCTACGAGGTCGTGCGCAAGCTGATCCTGCAACGCAAGCTGACCGGCGGCGAGGTGCTGGTCGAGGGCCGTCTCGCGGAGCGCCTGAAGATGTCGCGCACGCCGCTGCGCGAGGCCTTGCTGCGGCTTGAGGGCGAAGGCCTGCTGGTGCGGGCCAATGCGCGTTCTTACGCGGTACGCCGCATCACGGCGTCGCATTATTTCCAGTGCTTGCAGGTGCGCGAACGGCTGGAGTCGCAAGCGGTTTCGCTGGCGATCGGCCGCATTTCGCCGGCTGACGTGCAGCGCCTGCGCGCCGGCATCGAGACGCTGGACCTGAGCCAGCAGGGCGCGAGCCACTGGCAGGCGGACGACGAAGTGCACGGCATGTTCGCGCGTGCGTCGGGCAACGAGATGCTGGCCGACACCATCGGCCACTTGCGCGTGCTCTGCCGGCTGTTCGAGGTCGTTGACCCTTTCAACCGCATCGAGGAAGACCGCAACGAGCACCTCGCCATCCTCGACGCGTATGGCGCTGGCGACGTGAAGGCGGCCGAAGAAGCGGTGGTGGCGCACCTGCGCAACCTGGCGCGCTACACGCTCTCGCGGCTGAGCAATGGGCTGGTGACGGACTTCACCTGATGCCTGTTGCGCGCGCGGCTTGACTCGCTGCGCGCCCCCTGTTCAGTGCCGCAGGATCTTGCCGACGAATTCGCGGGTGCGTGCTTCTTTTGGCTCGTCGAAGATCTGTTTCGGGCCGCCGATTTCCACCACATGCCCGCCGTCCATGAAGACGACCTTGCTGGAGACTTCGCGCACGAAACCCATCTCGTGCGAGACGATGAACATCGTCATGCCTTCGGCTGCCAGCAGGCGGACGGTGTCGAGCACTTCGTTGACGAGTTCGGGGTCGAGCGCCGCCGTCACTTCATCGAGCAGCAGGATGCCGGGCTGCAACGCCAGCGCGCGGGCGATCGCGACCCGCTGCTGCTGGCCGCCCGAGAGCTGGTCCGGATACGACTGCAACTTGCTGCCCATGCCGACCTTGTTGAGGAGCTGCGTCGCATAAGCCACGACGTCCGCACGCGGGCGTTTCTTGACCTTGATCGGCGCGACCGTGACGTTGTCGAGCACGGTCATGTTCTGGAACAGGTTGTACTGCTGGAAGACGATGGCCATCTCCGAGCGCACCTGGCGCAGCTGCGCACGGTTCGAATAATCCAGCTCGGTGCCTTCAATGCGTACCGTGCCGGACACCGGCGGCAGCAGCCCCATCAGCACGCGCAGCAAGGTGCTTTTGCCTGAACCTGACGGGCCGATCAGGCTGACGATCTCGCCTTTCTCGACGGACAGGTTGATGCTTTGCAGGACCGTGTGCGCCCCGTAGTTGGCCTTCAGGTTAACGATTTCGAGTTGGGGCAAGTTTTTTCTCCAGGTATTTGCCGAAACAGGCCAGTGGGTACGACAGCATGAAATAAAGCGCCAGCACCGTGCCGTAGACCAGCGCGGCCGAAAAGCCCTTGTTGCTCATGGTCTTGCCGGCGAAGGCGAGTTCGATCACGCCGATTTGGGAGGCGAGCGCGGTGTCCTTGATGAACAGCACGAAGAAGCCGAAGACCGGCGGCAGGATGATCTTCCAGGCCTGCGGCACGATCACATAGCGAAGCGTTTGGAGGTAGCCGAAGTTCAGGGTCGCGGCCGCATCCCACTGGTTCTGGTGCACGGATTCGAGCCCGCTGCGCACGATCTCGGCAATGAACGCGGTGGCGATGAGGCAGACGCTGATCAGGGCCACGGTGAACATGTCGAGGTCGGCGTTCATGCCCTGGAAGATGAAGAACACCAGCATCAGCGTGACCAGGAAAGGAATCCGGCGGAACATCTCGGTGAACACCGCAGCTGCAATGCGAAACGGTTTTGCCGCGCCGCGCGTGGTCAAACGCAAGGCCGCGATACCGAAGCCGAGCGTGAAGCCGACGAGGCAGCCGACGGCCGACAGCAGGAAGGTCGCGCCGAGTGCCTTCGCGAAAAACAGCAGGTTGTAGTAGCTGAAAAAGCGCGGCAGCTCTTCAATGATTTGCGCCCACATCAGAACCACCTCATTTTCGCGCGAAAGAATTTCTTGCCGATCAGCGCCAGCGACCAGGTGGCCAGCAGCGTGATGATGATGTAGAAGACGGCGGCCACCGAGAACACCTCGACCGACCGGAAGGTTTCGGAGTTGATGTTGTAAGCGCGGCCGGTGAGTTCTTCAACGCCGAAGACGGCTGCCATCGACGTGCCGAGCGTCATCAGGATGAACTGGTTGGACAGCGGCGGGAACAGCACGCGCACGATGTGCGGCACGATCACATAGCGGATCATCTGCACGCGCGAAAAGCCGAGCGTCTCGGCGGCTTCGAGCTCGGGCCGGCGCACCGATTCGAAGCCTGCGCGCATGATTTCGGTGAGGTATGCACCAGCATTGAGCGTCATGCCGATCAGCACGGCCTGGTACGGCGACAACAAAATGCCGGCGTCCGGCAGCGCGAAGAAGATGAAGAAGATCTGGATCAGCTGCGGCGTGTTGGTGAAGAACACGACGTAGACGCTGACGATGCGCCGCAGCCAGCCGGGCCCGTACGCGCGCAGTGACGCGCCGACGAGGCCGATCACCATGCCTAGCGCGACCGCGAGGAAGGCGATCTGCAGGCTCAGCCAGGCACCGGCCGCGAGGTAGGGCAATCGTTCGATTACCGGTGTGAAATCGAGTTGCATGGCAGTGACTGTGACAGTGACAGGGTTGGCATCGGTGAAGGGGAAAGCAAATGAAGGCGAAAGAAAGCGAAGGAAGCGATGGTTTGAAAAAAGCCAAACGCCGCCGGCAGGAACTGCCGCGGCGTCGGGTCAATACCTTCTGGAAGTGAAGGTGGGTCGCGGTTTATTTATAGCCAGGATAAACGCGCGGGTCGCTCAGCATCGGTGCGCCGAACCACTTCTTCCAGCGCTCGTCGATGTAGCCGTTCGCATGCAGTGTCTTGATGGCGCCGGTGAGCTTTTCGCGCAGCGCGTCGTTGCCTTTTTGCACGCCGATGGCGCAGTAGTAGGTGTCGATCGGCGCCTCGACGATGCGCCAGTCGACCTTGTGCTTGCGCGTGTGCTCGGTCATGAAGTCCATCACATCGATCATCGCGTCGGCGCGGCCTTGCGCAATGGCGCGCACGGCGTCAGGGTAGTTGTCGAGCAGCAGCAACTGGGCCTTCGGCAGCTTTTCCTGCACCAGTTTGACCGGGGTGGAGCCGCGCACTTCGACCAGCCGGACCGCAGGGTCGTTCAGCTCCATGAAGTCCTTGTAAGGCTTGCCCCTGGTGGTCAGCACGCCCAGCACTTCGGTGTGCACGGGTACGGTGAAGTCGATGACTTTGGCGCGCTCGGCGGTGATGGTCATCGCGCCCAGCACGGCATCGATCTTGCCACTGCTGACGAAAGGAATGCGGTCTGGCGAGCCGACCTGCACGATCTCGGCCTTGACGCCGAGGACTTCGGCGATCTTGTTGGCGATTTCAACGTCGAAACCATCGATCTGGTTCTTGTCGTTGAAGATGCCGAGCGGCGGCAGCGTCGGGTTGACGCCGAAGACGATCTTCTTGCTGGCGATGATCTCTTCGAGCGTGCGCGCCGATGCGAAGGGCGAGGTGGCGAGCAGCGCGGAACCGAGGGCGATGGAGCCCGCGATCAGCAGCGTGCGGCGTGACGTGCCCGGGGTACCTGATGCGTGTCTGTTTTTCATGGTGGAACTCCTGGAAATGAAAAAAGTGATTGAGGCGAACTGTTGCTTGCAGCGCTGCCCACATGGCGCAATGGATGCAAGACCAGTGCCAGTTTTCAATGTGTCTTCATAAAATATTAAATTGGCATACGCAATGTATACAATAAACTTCATGGCGTCGATACCTGCAGACCCGAACTGCGCAGGATGTCGCTTTTTTTATCCAGAATCTCCATGACAATCCCCGCCGCATTGCCTGAAACTGCGCCCACCCCATCCATTACCCCGCCGGGTGATTCGCTGCGCATCCTGAACGCGGTGACCCGGGGCGGCGGTGTCTCGTTTTTCGTCGACGGCCAGGCCGTCCAGGCGTTTGAAGGGGAGAGCGTGGCGGCGGCGCTTTACGCCAGCGGCCGGCGCGCGCTGAGAAGCAGCCCGCGCGCTGATTTGCCGCGCGGTGTCTTCTGCATGATGGGCTCGTGCCAGGAATGCCTCGTCTGGGCCGGTGCAAAAAAGCTTCCCTCCTGCCAGTTGCCGGTGACCGCCGGGCTGGTCGTCGAGACCCTGCCTTTTCGAGAGCTGAAGCATGCCTGAAATCATGGTTCAAAACGCTGTCAAAAATCAGGTTGACCTTCTGGTGATCGGCGCGGGTCCGGCAGGCGCGCGTGCCGCCCTGAGGGCCAAAGCCTGCGGTCTGACCGTCTTGCTGGTGGACGAAAACCATGATGCCGGCGGCCAGGTCTGGCGCCCGATACCTGCAGGGTTCTCGCGCCGCGCAGACACGACACCGACGCCCGAAGCACGTGACGGCGATGCCTTGCGTGACGAGCTGCGCCTCGCAGGCATCCCCTGCCTGTTCGGCCACAAGGTCTGGAACATCGGCTCGAACTTTCGCTGCGACATCCTCGGCCCGTCGGGCTCGGCGAACTGGCAGCCGCGTGCGCTGCTGGTGGCGACCGGGACCACCGAGCGCGTCGTGCCTTTTCCCGGCTGGACCTTGCCCGGCGTGATGGGCCTGGCGGCGGCGACCATCCTGCTGAAATCGCAAAACATGCTGCCGGGCCACGACACCATCGTCGCCGGCAGCGGGCCCTTGTTGCTCGCGGTCGCAAACGGTATTTTGAAAGCCGGCGGGCGGGTCGCGGCGGTGATCGACCAGGCCAGCCAGGGCGAATGGCTTGGAACCCTGCCGTCTTTGCTGGGGCGTCCAGATCTTTTGTGGCAAGGCGCGAAGTGGCAACTGAAGCTGCGCCAGGCGGGCGTGCCGGTTTACTACGGCAGCGCAATCGCCTCGGTCGATGCGGACGGACAGCGCTTCACCGTGAAGGTCAAGCGCATCGACGCCGATGGCCGCGACATCGTCGGCACGCCGCTGCGCGAGCTGGCAGGCGACAGTGTCGTGGTCGGCCACGGCCTCGTGCCCGGCACCGATGTCACGCGGCTGTTGCGGGCGCGCCATCGCTATATGCGCGAGCGCGGCGGCTGGATTGCCGAGACCGATGCGGACGGCCGCACCTCTGTGCCTGGCCTTTACATTGCCGGCGACGGCGCGGGCATCGCAGGTGCCGCAGCTGCGGGCGCGCACGGCGAGCTGGCAGCGCTGGCCGTTGCGCTCGACCTCGGTGCGTTGGCACTCGATGCGAATGAAAAAGCCCGCACGGCGCTCTTGTCGCAGTGGAACAAAAGCGCACGATTCGGCCGCGCGATGGCCGGGCTGATGGCGATGCGCGAAGGCCTGGTCGAAGGCATCACGCCCGAGACCATCGTCTGCCGCTGCGAGGACGTCACCCGCGCCGAAATCGACGATGCGGCCCGCCATGGCGCGCGCGACATGAACCAGCTCAAGGCCTGGACACGCTGCGGCATGGGCCCTTGCCAGGGGCGCACCTGCGGTGACGTCGCCGGTGCCTTGATGGCACAGCACACCGGAAGCCGCGAAAGCGCAGGCATGTTCACCGGCCGTGCACCGCTGCGGCCGGTGTCGCTGGCTGAAGTGGCCGGTGACTACGTCTACGCAGACATTCCAATCCCGAAAGCGGCGCCGTTATGAACACCGCTTTCACGCCAGGCATGGTGCACGGCTCGCAAACCGCGCAGGGTTCGCGTTTTGACGCCGTCGTCATTGGCGGCGGCGTGATGGGCTGCTCGACCGCGCTGCATCTGGCGCAGGGCGGCATGCGCGTCGCGCTCGTCGACCGCGGCCAGTTGTGCCGCGAAGCGTCGGGCGTGAACGCAGGCACGCTCACGCTGCACATGACGCGCGCAGCCCTGGTGCCCTACGCGATGCGCGCCTGGCAGATGTGGATGGACGCTGAAAAATGGCTGGGTATGGGTGTGCTCGAGACGCATGTGCCGGGCCTGACGCTGGCGTTCACCGAAGCCGAATGCGAGCTGGTCGAACTGCGCGCGAAGGCCCGCCGCGAGTTCGGCGCGCCGATCGAGGTGATCTCACCCGAGCGCGCACGCGAGATCGAACCCGGAATCCACCCTTCATTGCTGAAGGCCGGCTACTGCGAGATCGACGGCTTCGCCAGCGCTTACCTGACAGGCCGCGCGTTTCGCCACGCACTGCTCAACGCCGGCGTTGAGGTGCTCGAAAATGCACCCGTCGAAGGCATCGATTCGAGTGACACCGGTCACGCGATCAGGTTCGCGGCGGCAAGCGGTTTGCAGCCGCTGCAGGCCACGCGCATCGTGCTCGCCGGTGGTGTGTGGATCGAGAACATGCTGGCCTGGCTCGGCGTGAAAATCCCCATCAAGGTGCTGATCAACCAGCTCATCGTCACCGAGCGCATCCGGCCGGTCATGCGCACCGTGCTGAGTGTCGCCAACGGCTTGCTGTCGCTCAAGCAGTTCGCCAACGGCACCGTGCTGATCGGTGGCGGCTGGCAAGGCAGTGGCGACCGCGAACGCGGCGGTGTCGAGGCACGGCCCGACAACCTGGTCGGCAACATGCGCCTGGCCGCCTATGCCGTGCCTGCGCTGGCCGAAGCCCGCGTGGCGCGCATCTGGCTGGGCCTCGAAGCCGAGACCGCCGACGCAATGCCGATCATCGGCGACGTGCCCGGCGTGAAAGACGCGTTCGTCGTCGGCAGTGCGCACTCAGGCTACACCAGCGGCCCTTTCATGGGCCGGATCATGGCCCAGCACATCCTCGGCCAGCCGACTGATCTTCCGCTTTTCGATCCCGCGCGGCTGCTCGGCATGCCGATGCCGGGTGCTTGAAGAATCCGCCGCCCCGGCACCTCCGCAGATCGCCTCACTGACAGCACTACTGACAGCACTACCAACAGCTTCATTCATGATTCCTGACCACCCTAATCCCTTCCATGGCATCTACGCCGCCACCATTTGCCCGCTGCTGGACGACGGAGCCATCGACGAAGCGACACTCGCCCGCCACCTCGAGGCCAATGCCTTCGTACCCGGCATGGCGGGCCTGCTGATTAACGGCCATGCTGGCGAGAACTTCACGCTGTCGCGTGAAGAGAAGCGCCGCGTCGTCGAGATTGCCTTCGAGGTCTGCGGTACGCATTCGATCCTCGTCAACGGCATCAATGCCGAGGACAGCCGTGAAGCGCAACGCCATGTTGACGACGCAAAAGCCGCCGGTGCCGATGCGGTGCTGGTCTTCCCACCGTTTTCGTGGGCGCTGTCGCAGGACGCGGACATGGCCGTCACACATCACACCGTCGCCAACGGGAATGCGCAGATGCCGCTGATGCTCTACCAGGCCGGCGTCAATGCGGGCACCATGGCTTACCAGCCGGACGTGCTGGCGCGCCTCGCGCAATTGCCCAACGTCGTCGGCATCAAGGAAGGCAGCTGGGAAGCCGCAGCCTACGAAGCCAACCTGCGCCTCGTCAAACGTGTGGCGCCGCAGGTCGCGATGATGGCGTCGGGCGATGAACATTTGCTGACCTGTTTCGCGGTGGGCAGCCAGGGCAGCCTCGTCAGCCTGGCCTGCGTCGTGCCCGAACTCATCATTGCGCTCGAGCGCGCCTTCAAGGACAAAGACCTCGACGAAGCGCGTCGCCTGAACGAGCGCATCTACCCGCTCGCCAAAGCCATCTACGGCACCGCGCCCGGCGGCTACGCGACCGCGCGCCTCAAGACCTGCCTGAAGCTGCTCGGCCGCATTCCGCGCGACACGATGCGCCTGCCGATGGGGCCGTTGTCGACGACCGAAGCCGGCCGCCTCGAAAAGGCGCTGGCCGAATCCGGCGTCACTGCCTGATCGGCTGCGCGCCTGAACGCCTGAACGCCTGAAGCCCCAAAGACTTTTCCGATTACACATTCCCGAGGAGCACCGCCATGTCCCGCAAGATCATCCGCAACGGCCGCATCGTGACTGCGGTCGACGACTACATTGCCGACATCCTCGTCGACGACGGCACCATCGCCGCCATCGGCCGCAACCTGGTGGTTGGCCCCGACGTCGAATCGTTCGACGCGACGGGCCTGCTGGTGCTGCCGGGCGGCGTCGACTGCCACACGCACATGGACAACACCTTCGGCGACTCGACCACCTGCGACAGCTTCGAGTCGGGTACGCGATCGGCCGCGTTCGGCGGCACGACCACGATCGTCGACTTTGCTTTCCAGCGAAAGGACGTGACCGTGCTCGAGGCCATCGAGCGCGCGCGCGCCAAAGGGGCGGCGGGCGCCTGCATCGACTACGGTTTCCACGTCATCGTCACCGGCGTCGACGACCAGGTGCTGGCCGACATGGAGCATGCGATCCGCCATGAAGGCGTCTCGAGTTTCAAGATGTTCATGGCCTACCCAGGTTCGGTGATGGTCGACGACGCCGCGATCTTCCAGGCCATGCGCATGGTCGGCCAGCATGGCGGCATGATCGCGCTGCACGCCGAGAACGGCACCATCATCGAGCTGCTCATCAAGGAAGCACTCGCGCAAGGACACACCGCGCCGAAATACCACGCGCTGACCCGTCCGGCCATCATGGAGGGCGAAGCCACGCACCGCGGCATCAAGCTGGCCGAGCTGGCCGAGGCGCCGGTGTACTTTGTTCACCTGTCGGCGAAAGAAGCGCTGAAGCATGTGATCGAGGCGCGCGACATGGGCGTGCCGGTCTTTGCCGAAACCTGCCCGCACTACCTCTTCTTCGACGACTCCGCGTACGACAGCGAAGACTTCGACGTCGCGCGCTACGTCATGAGCCCGCCCCTGCGCTCGAAGGACGCGCAAAACGCGTTGTGGACGGCGTTGCGCACTGACGACTTGCAGCTCGTCTCGACCGACCACTGCCCTTTCTGCATGAAGGAAGGCCACCTCGGCAAGGTCAACCAGAAGCCATATGGCAGGGACAATTTCTCGAAGATCCCGAACGGTATTCCCGGGGTCGAGACCCGCCTGCCCACGCTGCACAACGGCGGCGTGCGCAAGGGGCGTATCTCGCTGAACCGGCTGGTCGAACTCACCTCGACCGCGCCGTCCAAGCTGTTCGGCCTGTTCCCGCGCAAGGGCACGATCGCCGTCGACAGCGACGCCGACATCGTGCTGTTCGACGATGGTGAACGCCATGTGATCACCGCGGCGACGCAGCATTCAAATACCGATTTCACGCTGTTCGAGGGCCACGAAGTGACGGGCAAGGTGAAGAAAGTTTTCCTGCGCGGCGACCTCATCGTCGACGGCGAACAGTGGCTGGGCAAGACTGGCGGCGGGCAGTTTATTTCGCGCGGCGAATCGGGCGGCTGGTAGGCTGCACCTGTTTGGCTGTTCCACTGTTCCAGATAGCGCCCGCGCCATGCCGACTTACGACTACGACTGCGGCTCCTGCGGTCCGTTCACGGCGGTGCAGAAAATCGCCCTCTTCGATCAGCCGTCACCCTGTCCGTCCTGCGGCGCTGCTGGCGCGCGCAGCTTCGGCGTGCCGGATTCGATGCGCGGGGGCCGGCGTCTTGCTCGCGAAGGGAACCGCGATGCCGGAAGCGCGTCCCAGGCCGGTAGTTACCCGCGCATGCGGCACGCTGGCGGCGGGTGCATTTGCTGTCCGTAGTGATTTGCTAGTTGGCGACCGTAAGCCAGTCGTCGCCTCCATTCACTCCGGGTCCGGCGCAGGCTGATCCTTCAGTTCAGCAAACTTCGCCGCCATCGTCGGGTTGCCCCGGGTCAGCTTCTTGATCGTGAGGTCTTCCGCCTTGTCGTTCGCGAGCCGCAGGTTGTTGGCCGACTTGTGAAGCGCCTCTTTTGTTTTCTCCAGGTCCTTGATGGCGTCGTCGATTCGCTTGATGGCGTCCTCGAAACCGTCGGAGGCGAGGCGCCAGTTGCGTCCAAACGCTGTCTTGAAGTCGCCCAGCTGTGTCTCGAACTGGGTGATGTCGAGGTTCTGCGCCTTGACCAGCGCCAGCTCTGACTTGTAGGCGAGTGACTTCATCGCGGCGTTGCGCAACAGCGTGATCATGGGAATGAAAAACTGCGGCCGGACGATGTACATCTTCGGATAGCGGTGGAACACGTCGACGATCCCGCTGTTGTACAACTCGCTCTCGGGTTCCAGCAGGGAAACCATCACCGCGTACTCGCAGCCTTTTTCCGTGCGGTCCTTGTCCAGTTCCTTGAAGAAATCCTCGTTCTTCTTTTTGGTGGCGGTCGCATCGCTCTCGTTCTTCATCTCGAACATGATGGAGACGATTTCCGTGCCATCGGCCTCCAGGTCGCGGAAGATGTAGTCACCTTTGCTGCCGCCGTGCGCATCGTTGTCCTTTTCGAAATACGCCCTCGGGAAGGCGGTCGCGCGGATACGGTTGAATTCGATTTCGCAATGCTGCTCCAGGGTTTCGCCAACCATTTTGGTCGACAGCCGCGCCTTCATGTCCCGCAGGCGTTCGATCGCGTCATCGCGGTCCCTGATCTGGGTTTCGTATTTTTCTTTCAGCGATTTCTCGGCGAGGTGTTTTTCAAGTTCAACGCGTTGCAAGCCGTTCTTCAATTCATCCCGCTCTTTTTCAACGAGGCCGACCGCTTCCGTGACGGCCAGCTTGTGCGTGGTGTGGCTGGCTTCAAGTGTCGCTTTCAACTGCTGGATCTCGGCTTCTTTTGTGGCCGCGACCTTCTGCAGCTCGTTCGCGAGTTGGGCCTCCGCCAGCCTGGAAGCGGACTCGTGATCGTGCCGCGCCTGCACGAGTTCACTGGCGAGCAGGTCGCGCTTCTTGTCGGCAGCACTGAGGGCTTCTGCAACCGCGAGCTTGCGCGCAGCCTCTGCGGCATCGATTCGGGCCTTCAGCTCCTGGACCTCTGCTGCCTTCGTGGCGGCAACTTTCTGCACCTCGCTCGCCAGCGTAGCCTCGGCCAGCCGCGATGCAGCCAGCTGGTCGTGCCTGGCCTGCTCGAGCGCATTGCCCAGCGCATCACGTTCTTTTTCCACCGCACCCAGGGCTTCGGCCACTGCGAGCTTGCGGGCGACGTCGCCGGCATCCAGCCTCGCCTTCAAGTCCTGGATTTCAGCGTCCTTGAGCGACGCGGCCTTTTGCGATTCGCTGGCGACCCGGGCTTGCGCAAGTTCGATTGCGTTCTGCTTGTCCTGCTCGGCAAGCGCCAGACGGTCGTGCAACTGCTTGTCGAAATCGCTGTCGCGAACCTGTTTGAGGATGTCTGCGTAGCCGGCCTCGTCGATCTTGAAGGCCTTGCTGCAATGCGGGCAGATGATTTCGTGCATGACGGTTGATGTTCCTTGTCTTGACCGCGAGTTCTGCGGGTCTGTCGCCGCGTGGACCTGTTGCCCTTGCGGAGTTGAGCGACTTTAACAACGTCACCAGTTTGTCAGCGCGGTCAACGCACGTTGCGCCCCGCTACCCACTCAAAGATTCGGCAGCATCGCCTCCATCTCGGCTGCGAATTCGCGTACCACGGCGGGCGGCCGCGCCAGGTCGAATTTCAAGGTCAGGCCCACCGATGGCAGCTCGGGCAGCGTCGCCGATGGCGGCAGGATTTGCAGGTCTGCCGGTACGGCCGCACGGGTCAGCACGGCGATCGCCTGACCCGAACGCACCACCGCCGTCAGGCCCGACAAACTGCCGCTGGCATACGCAATGCGATAGGGCACGCGGGCGGTGTCGAGCGCACTGCACGCCGCCTGGTAATCGAGCGCATCGGGGTCGGTCAGCGCCAGTTGCAGGGGCGCCATCTGCAGGGCGTTGTCGCCGGGCTTGCCGACCCAGACCAGCGGCTCCTGGCGAATGACACGGGCGAGCGGCCGGCCGTCGCCGGGCAGGCTGGTGGAGATCAGCGCCAGGTCGAGCGCGTGGGACTTCACGCGGTCCAGCAGACGCGGCGTTGGCGCGCACAGCACCTCGACGAACACCTGCGGATGCCGCACCGCGAAACCGCGCAACAGATGCGGCAGGAAAGCCGCGGCGTAGTCGTCCGGGCAACCGAAGCGAATCGTGCCCGACAGTCCGGCACCGGAAATCTGCGCCAGCGCCTCGTCGTGCGACCGCAGGATGCTGCGTGCGTGCACCAGCAGCCGCTCGCCATGCAGCGTCAGCGTGACGCCGCGCCCGGTGCGGTTGAGCAGCGGCTGGCTGACGAGTTCTTCGAGCTTCTGCACCTGCATGCTGACAGCGGCTTGCGTCCGGCCGATGGTCGCTGCGGCGCGTCCCAGCGTATGCGATTCGGCGATGGCGACGAAGGTGCGGAGCAGGTCGATGTCGAGGTTGCGAGCCATGGAAGAACTCCCTTGTTGAGGGCATCAGATTTGTTGATATCCGGTTTTAGAAATATTAGCTTTATTTGTAGGAGATGTTTGCGTAATCTGAATCCTGATTCATCCTCTGCCAACGCCCGTGCCGACAACCCGCGAGAAAACCATGACCCAAAACCCGCCGCAAGCCGATGTCCAGTTCTGGAAAAACGCCACCGACCACCTGATTCGTTACGGCGGCAAGTTCGAGCCCATGGTGATCGAGCGCGCCAAAGGCAGCTTCGTTTACGACGCAGACGGCAAGGCGATCCTGGATTTCACCTCGGGCCAGATGAGCTCCATCCTGGGCCACGGCCATCCAGAGATTGCAGCCGTGGTGGCCGACTACGCCGCCAACCTCGACCATCTGTTCAGCGGCATGCTGAGCCGGCCGGTGGTCGGCCTCGCCACGCGGCTGGCGGAGATCACGCCCGCAGGCCTTGACCGCACGATGCTGCTCAGCACCGGCGCCGAGGCGAACGAAGCCGCCATCAAGATGGCCAAGCTGTTTACCGGCAAGTTCGAAATCGTGAGCTTCGCGCAGTCGTGGCACGGCATGACGGGCGGCGCGGCGTCGGCTACCTACAGCGCTGGGCGCAAGGGCTATGGCCCGGCGGCGGTCGGCTCTTTCGCGATCCCGGCACCGAACGCATTCCGGCCGCAGTTCGAGCGCAACGGTGCTTTCGACTGGCGCGCCGAGCTCGATTACGCGTTCGATCTGATCGACCGCCAGTCCAGCGGCAACCTCGCGGCCTTCATCGCCGAGCCGATCCTCAGCTCGGGCGGCGTGCTCGATTTGCCTGTGGGCTATCTGGCGGCGCTCAAAGAGAAGTGCGACGCGCGCGGCATGCTGCTGATCCTGGACGAAGCCCAGACCGGCATCGGCCGCACCGGGCTGATGTTCGCGTTCGAGCGCGATGGCGTGGTGCCCGACATCCTGACGCTGTCGAAGACGCTGGGTGCCGGCCTGCCGCTGGCCGCAGTGATGACCTCCGTCGCCATCGAGGAAACCTGCCACGCGCGCGGGTTTCTTTTCTACACGACCCACGTCTCCGACCCGTTGCCGGCGGCCGTCGGGCTGAAGGTGCTTGAAATCGTGACCCGCGACGGGCTGGTCGAGCGTGCGCGCGTCGCCGGGCAGCGCCTGGAAGCCGGCCTCAACACGCTGAAGCAGCACTTCGATTGCGTCGGCGACGTGCGCGGGCGCGGCCTGCTGCTCGGCATGGAGATCGTCAACAACCGCAGCGACAAACAAGCCGCACCCGAACTCGGCGCCGCCATCACCCGCGAATGCATGGCGCTGGGCCTCAGCATGAACATCGTGCAGTTGCCCGGCATGGGCGGCGTGTTCCGCATCGCGCCACCGATGACGGTGAGCGACGATGAGATCGACCTCGGGCTGGAGTTGATGGAAACCGCCATCGCGCGCGTGGCCTGATTTCGCGCGTGGCCCGGACCTGAGGGGTATTCGCGGCTGCGCGGCGGTTTTTGGCTAGGATGGGTAATGAAATCCTTGTCCACATTCCGATCCGCGCTGGCAACTGCACTGGCTGTCGGGCTCCTCGCGACCGCACCGGCACACGCCGCCGGCAACACCGACCCGCTCACCGACATCCTGTCGACCCCCGGCAGCGCAGGCCTGGGCGCCATCACCCGCATCGAGCAGTCGCCTTACGAGGGCGCCGGCGTGCGTTACGACCTGCTGCCGCTGTATTTGTACGAAGGCGACCGGTTTTTCCTGCACGCCAACCGCGGCGGCATCAAGCTGCTGCATGACGACACGCAGCGCGTCGATGTCTTCGTCGAGCAGCGCCTGGAAGGTTTTCCGCCCGACAACCTGCCCTCCAGCCTGCGCGGCATGGCGTCGCGTGATTCGGGCTTCGACCTCGGCTTGGCTTACCGCAACCGGCAATCCTGGGGCACGGTGCAGGCCGAACTGCTGCGCAACGTCGACAACACGTCGGAGGGCACCGAGTTCCGCCTCGCCTACACCTACGACTGGCGGTCCGGCCCGTGGATGCTGCGACCGAGCCTCAGCGTCGCGGTGCGTGACGCCAGGCTCAACAACTATTACTACGGCGTGCGTTCCAGCGAAGCCCTGCCCGGCCGCCCGGCGTATTCAGCCGGCGCAGGCACCGACGTCTCGCTCGGCCTGTACGGCTCCTACGACCTGTCCCGGCGCTGGCGGCTGCTGGCGGGTGTTTCGGCCACCCGCCTGGACAGCAGCGTCACCAACAGCCCGGTCGTGCGCGGCGGCATCCTCCCGGCGGTGTATGCCGGCGCGGTCTACGACTTTGGCGGCCACAAAAGGGAGTGGGCCGAAGAAAGTTCGCCGACCTACTTCAAGCTGCTGTACGGCAAGGCGACCGAAGACGGCTGCCACCTCGCCAAAATCATCACGGCGCGCTGCTTTTCCACCGCCCAAAACAACGCCACCAGCATCACTGGCATCCAGGTCGGAAAGCCCTTCATCAACCAGCTCAATGGCTGGCCGCTCGACTTTGCTGGCTACGTCGGCCTGACGCACCACAACGAGCGCGGCCTGCAGGACAACAGCCTGCAGCTCGACTTGTTCATGAAGGCGATCTACTCAGGCTTTCCGTGGAGCGACCGCGTGAACACCCGGCTTGGGCTGGGCGTCGGCGTGTCGGTGGCGCAACGCGTACCGTACACCGAGGTGTCGAGCCAGACCGCCAACGGCCAGGCGGCTTCCAAGGTGCTCAACTTCCTCGACCCGACCATTGACTTCAGCGTCGGCGACCTGATGGGCGTGCGCTCGCTGAAAGACACCTACCTCGGCTTCGGCGTCTCGCATCGTTCGGGTATTTTTGGCTCGTCGCGCCTGTTGGGCAACGTCAACGGCGGCTCGAACTATATCTACACGTATATCGAAACCGCGCTTTAAAACTGCCCCGGTCGGATCAGGTCCCAGCCGGGACGTTGCTCGACGCGATCACGCCGCCGCCCAAACAAACATCGCCGTCGTACAGAACGGCAGATTGGCCCGGCGTCACCGCCCATTGCGCGTCCTCGAAGCGCAGCTCGCAGCTGTCGATCGTCGAGGCCAGGACGTCGCACGTTGCATCCGCCTGGCGGTAACGGGTCTTGGCGGCAATGCGGCCGCTGGCTGGCGCGGTGCCGGCGACCCAGCTGCAATCCTGGGCCGTCAGCACCGTTGACTGCAGCCAGGGGTGGTCGTGGCCCTGCACGACCCAGAGCGTGTTGGTCTGCAGGTCCTTGCGGGCGACGAACCACGGCTCGTGCTCGCCTGCGCCGCGCAGGCCGCTCGCCTGGATCGCTTTCAATTCAGCGCCGCGCGCCTTCACGCCGCCGATGCCCAGACCCTGGCGCTGGCCCAGCGTGTAAAAACTCAGTCCAAAGTGTTCGCCGAGCACCCGGCCCTGGTCGTTTTTGATCGGCCCAGGTGCCTTGGCGATGTAGCGGTTCAAAAAGTCGCGGAATGGCCTTTCGCCGATGAAACAGATGCCGGTCGAATCTTTTTTCTTCGCGTTCGGCAGGCCGATCTCGTCCGCGATGCGGCGCACCTCGGTCTTTTTCAGCTCGCCGACGGGGAACAGCGTCTTCGACAGCTGTGCCTGGTTGAGGCGGTGCAAAAAGTAGCTCTGGTCCTTGGCCGGATCCAGGCCTTTGAGCAGTTCGTGCAGGCCGGTCGCCTCGTTGCGCCGCACGCGCGCGTAATGTCCCGTCGCAATTTTCTCGGCGCCCAGGCGCATGGCGTGGTCGAGGAAAGCCTTGAACTTGATCTCGGCGTTGCAGAGGATGTCCGGGTTTGGCGTGCGACCGGCCTGGTATTCGCGCAGGAATTCGGCGAACACACGGTCTTTGTAGTCGGCGGCGAAGTTGACGTGCTCGATCTCGATGCCGATCACGTCGGCGACGGCGGCGGCGTCCACGAAGTCGATGTTGGACGAGCAGAACTCGCTGTCGTCGTCGTCTTCCCAGTTCTTCATGAAGATGCCGATGACTTCATGGCCCTGCTGTTTGAGCAGGTGGGCAGTGACGGCCGAGTCGACGCCCCCGCTCAGGCCGACGACGATTCTTTGGTGTTCTGGATGTTTCCCGGAGGTGCCCGCTTGTTGCATCCGGCTATTTTAGGTTTCGGCGCTTGCCCTTGAGGCGGGGGGGCTTACAGCTCAGGCGCTGGCAAGGGCCGGCTGCGGGTCGAGCGCCTCGACTTCGCCAAATGCGTGCTTGTAGACACTCGGGTCGATGGTGAGCAAATCCAGCGGAAAACGCTTTCCGGCCAGGTAATCGTCCAGACAGGTCAGCAGCAGGGGGCTGCGGTGCATGTGAGCGCACGCTCTGATCTCGGCCTCTGTCAGCCAGACCGCCCGCACGATACCTTCATCCAGCGGCTGGCCGACGGCATGCGCACCCAGTTCGCCGCAAAAAGTAAAGCGCATGTAGGTGACGTCCGTGGCATGCAAATCGCCGGGATTGCCGCTGGGCGTGCGTTCGAAGCGGGTCATGTAGACGCCGACAAGGGCGGTCGGCTTGAAGTGGAAGGCGGTTTCTTCCAGCGTCTCGCGTACGCAGCCTTCATACGGGCTTTCGCCCGGGTCGAGGTGGCCGGCCGGGTTGTTCAGCTTCAGGCCGTCACGCGTCTGCTCTTCGACCAGCAGGAATTTTTGCTGCCCGTCGACCGTGCTTTCGATCACTGCAGCCACGGTGACGTTGGGCTTCCATCGTGTATTCATGCGCGAGATTATCTGTGGGATGAACATCCGGCGGTCCACCCGGATGGCCTCAGCCTGCGTAAATCCGTGCAGCTGTGGCGCAATCGCATCGCCCCACCGCGGAGAATACGCGGAATGTTGAAATGGTCGCGCTGGAGGCCTGCTCCTGCCCTCCCTATACTGTGACGTCCACTTTCAGGGAGTACACCGGATGAACGCAGACAAGAACAACCCGACGTCAGGCAACGGCGGCTTCTGGACCACTGTTTTCAAGGCCGAAGCGCTGGTTCAGATCGTGTGGGCGGTGGTCATCGGCGTGGTCGCGGTGACCGCGATCATCGTTTTCGGCGGCAAGTAGACGTTTTTGCCCTGCAAAGTCTTTTCCACTGGCCGCTGAAGCGCCGTCAGACCGCCAGCGCGAACCCTTTGGTCATGTGTTGCCGCAGGTGCTCGATCAGGTATTGCACCGATTTCGGCACCTGGTTTGACCACGGGCGGATCGCGTAGATCCGTTGGCCGAAAAAACCGTCGACCTCCCAATTCGGCAGGACGCGCACCAGCTGTGGGTTCGGCCCCTGCGTGGTCCCGGGCGGAACGCTGAAGTCGGGCAGCAAACCGATGCCCACGCCGGCCAGCAGTGCTTCGCGCAAGACCTCGCTGTTGTTGGCCTTGAGCGAGCCGCTGATGCCGACACCGACCGGTGCGTCTGCCGTTGCGGCTGCTGCTGTTCCTGCTGATTTCGCCGACTTCGCCGGTTTGCGGCCCGGTTGAAGGATGAAGCTCCAGGTTTGCGCCTGGTTGCCGCGCAGGTATTGCAGGCAGTTGTGCGACGCCAGCTCGGCCGGGTGCGACGGGGTGCCGCGCCGCGCCAGGTACTCAGGGCTCGCCAGCAGCACCGCACGGGTCTCGCACAGCACCCAGGCGACGTGGGTTTCAGGCGGTGCCTGGGTGTGGCGAATCGCCAGGTCGAAACCCTCGTTGGCCAGCGTGACGAAACGGTCCGTCAGCTCCAGCTCGATGTGGATATCAGGGTAGATCTTGAGGAAACTGGCGACCAGCGGCATCAGGTGCTGGCGCCCCAGCGCGACAGGTGCGGTCACCCGGATCAAGCCACGCGGCGCGCCGACCAGGTCGCGCACCGCCGTATAACTTTCGCTGATGCGGTTGAACGCTGGCTGCATCTCATTGACCAGTTGCTGGCCGGCTTCGGTCAGCGAGACCGACCGGGTCGTGCGCCGCACCAGCGAGACGCCGGCCGCCCTTTCGAGCTCGCTGACACGCATGCTGGCCGACGCCTTGGACATGCCGAGACGGCGCGCGGTTTCGGTGAAGCTGCGGGTCGCGGCCAGCACGGTGAGCAGGTGAAGGTCGGCGACAAGTGGCGAAAGCTGGTCTGAGGACATGGTGCTGTTTGCAGATAAAGCATAAGTTGGCGTCAACTGTTCAGCATTATGAACAATGTAATCACGAATAAGGGAGTTATCAAAGCGCGTGGTGCGCCCTAGACTTCGGCCAGATACCTGCCCTTGCCGCCGCGGCCCTGTCTGGCTTTGCCTGCAGCGCGGCTGTCACCCGATTCAATCGTCACCGTTCAAGGATCCACATGTCGTCACCGTCCACCGCTCCCGCCGCCATCGGCCATTACGTCAACGGAAAAACCGTTCCCGGCACCGGCCGCAGCCAGGATGTCTTCAACCCCGCCACCGGTGCGGTGTCGGGCAAGGTCGCACTGGCCAGCGCTTCCGATGTCGATGCTGCCGTCGCGGCCGCGCAAGCTGCTTTCCCGGCCTGGTCGGACATCCCGTCGATCCGCCGCGCCCGCGTGATGTTCAAGTTCCTCGAGCTGCTGAACCTGCACAAGGACAAACTTGCGCACATGATCACCGCCGAGCACGGCAAGGTCTTCACCGACGCGCAGGGCGAGGTCTCGCGCGGCATTGACATCGTCGAATTCGCCTGCGGCATACCGCAATTGCTGAAGGGCGATTTCACCGACCAGGTTTCCACCGGCATCGACAACTGGACGTTGCGCCAGCCGCTGGGCGTGGTCGCCGGCATCACGCCGTTCAACTTCCCGGTGATGGTGCCGATGTGGATGTTCCCGGTCGCGATTGCCGCCGGCAACACCTTCGTGCTGAAGCCAAGCCCGATCGACCCGAGCGCGAGCCTCTTCATGGCTGAACTGCTGAAACAGGCGGGCCTGCCGGACGGCGTCTTCAACGTCGTGCAGGGCGACAAGGAAGCCGTCGATGCGCTGCTGGTGCACCCGGACGTGAAGGCGATTTCTTTTGTCGGCTCCACACCGATCGCCAATTACATCTACGAAACCGGCGCGCACCACGGCAAGCGCGTGCAGGCGCTGGGCGGCGCGAAGAATCACATGGTCGTCATGCCGGACGCCGACATCGACCAGGTGGTCGACGCGTTGATCGGCGCGGGTTACGGTTCGGCCGGCGAGCGCTGCATGGCGATCAGCGTCGCCGTGCTGGTTGGCGACGCAGCCGACAAGGTCATCCCGAAACTGCTCGAACGCACCAAGGCGCTGAAGGTGCTCAACGGTGAAAACCTGGAAGCAGAAATGGGCCCGATCGTCACGAAAGCCGCCCACGAACGCATCACCGGCTACATCGCCCAGGGTGAAAAAGAAGGCGCGAAACTGCTGGTCGACGGTCGCGAGTTCAAGGGCGCGCGTGCCGGCGCCGGTTGCGACAACGGTTTCTGGATGGGCGGCACGCTGTTCGACCACGTCACGCCCGAGATGAGAATCTACAAGGAAGAAATCTTCGGCCCCGTGCTGTCCTGCGTACGTGTCGGCGATTTGAAGGAAGCCGTCGACCTGATCAACGCGCATGAATTCGGCAACGGCGTCAGCTGCTTCACCCGTGACGGCAACGTGGCGCGCGAATTCGGCCGCCGCATCCAGGTCGGCATGGTCGGCATCAACGTGCCGATTCCGGTCCCGATGGCCTGGCACGGCTTCGGCGGCTGGAAGAAGAGCCTGTTCGGCGACATGCACGCGTATGGCGAAGAAGGCGTGCGCTTCTACACCAAGCAGAAGTCGATCATGCAGCGCTGGCCGGAAAGCATTGCCAAGGGCGCCGAGTTCGTGATGCCAACCGCCAAGTAGAGCCCCCACGCTCCCCACTTCGTGTGGTTCGCTGCCCCCCGAGGGGGCTGCCCGCCTGCGGTCCGGCGAAGCCGGTCCCGCGGCTTGTAGCGGTTGATTGGGGAGGGCTCGCTTCTTGTCTGAAGGATCGCCGTGCGTTGTGCGTGAATGCAAAGCATTAGGTGGCTAAAAGTGCGGAATGGCGCACGAAATCGGCAAAAAAGTCATGTAAGCTAGCTGACAGGAATTGACCAGCTCGCGCCGGCTCACGGTCGCCGCGCCGGTCAGGGCTGTCCGCCAGAAGAACCATGCACTGAGGAGAAACCCATGCTGATCGGGGTACCTGCCGAAATCACGGCCGGAGAGACACGCGTCGCCGTCACGCCGGAAACGGCCAAAAAACTGAAATCCCAGGGGCACACGGTTCGTGTGCAGTCGGGGGCCGGCGTTGCAGCCAGCGTCACCGACGATGCCTATGTCGCGGCCGGCGCCGAGATCACCGATGCGGCTGGCGCGTACGCCGCCGACATCGTGCTCAAGGTGCGTTGCCCGCTGGATTCTGAAATCGGCCTCGCCCGCAGCGGCGGTGTGCTGGTCGGCATGCTGAACCCGTTCGATGCTGCCGGCCTGCAGCGATTGGCGACGGCACAACTCACCTCGTTCGCGCTCGAAGCCGCGCCGCGCACCAGCCGCGCGCAGAGCATGGATGTGCTGTCGTCGCAGGCCAACATCGCCGGCTACAAGGCGGTGATCATGGCCAGCGATAAATACCAGCGCTTCTTTCCGATGCTGATGACGGCGGCGGGCACGGTGAAGGCCGCTCGGGTCGTGATCCTTGGCGTTGGCGTGGCGGGACTTCAAGCCATTGCAACTGCCAAGCGGCTGGGTGCGGTGATCGAGGCCAGCGACGTGCGGCCGTCGGTCAAGGAACAGGTCGAATCGCTGGGCGGCAAGTTCATCGACGTGCCGTATGAAACTGACGAAGAGCGCGAAGCGGCCGTCGGCGTCGGTGGTTATGCCAAACCGATGCCTGCGAGCTGGCTCGAACGCCAGAAGGCCGAAGTCGCCAAGCGCGTGGCGCAGGCCGACATCGTCATCACGACCGCGCTGATCCCCGGACGCGCGGCGCCGGTGCTGGTCACCGAAGACATGGTCAAGGCGATGAAGCCGGGCAGCGTGATCGTCGACCTGGCCGCGCCGCAAGGCGGCAATTGCCCGCTGACCGAGCCGGGCAAGACCGTGGTCAAGCACGGCGTCACGCTGATCGGCGAGACGAACGTTCCGGCGCTGGTCGCGGCCGACGCCAGCGCGCTCTACGCGCGCAACCTGCTCGACTTTCTGAAGCTCGTCATCACGAAAGAAGGCGCGCTGAACATCGACCTGGAAGACGACATCGTGCTGGCCTGCCTGATGACGCAGGGCGGCGAAGTCAAGCGCAAGTAAACCAGCCCGCCCAGCTCCGAGGCTGGCGGACGTTTGAACCCATTCGAGGAGAAGACCATGGATGCCGTGTCACCCACCATCATCAACCTGATCATTTTTGTACTGGCGATCTACGTCGGCTACCACGTCGTGTGGACCGTCACGCCCGCGCTGCACACGCCGCTGATGGCGGTGACGAATGCGATTTCCGCCATCGTCATCGTCGGCGCCATGCTGGCAGCCGCGCTGACCACCACGCCGCTCGGCAAGACCATGGGCGTGCTGGCGGTGGCGCTGGCGGCGGTTAACGTCTTCGGCGGCTTCCTGGTGACCCGCCGCATGCTGGAGATGTTCCGCAAGAAAGAAAAGAAGACACCGGCTGCGACAGCTACGGCTGCTGCCGCGAACGGAGACAAAGCATGATGCTCAGCATGAATGTCGTGACGCTGCTGTACCTGGTGGCGTCGGTCTTCTTCATCCAGGCGCTCAAGGGCCTGTCGCACCCGACGACCTCGATCCGCGGCAACGCCTTCGGCATGGCCGGCATGGCGATCGCCGTGCTCACTACGGCCGCGCTGATCTGGAACCTCGCCGACGGCGCGCCGCTCGGCCTGGGCTGGGTCCTGGTCGGCCTGCTGGCTGGCGGTACGGCCGGCACCGTGATGGCGCAGCGCGTCGAGATGACGAAGATGCCCGAACTGGTGGCTTTCATGCACAGCATGATTGGTCTGGCCGCCGTCTTCATCGCCGTCGCCGCCGTCGTCGAGCCCTGGGCTTTCGGCATCACCGGCGCACCTGAACCGGCGACGATTGGCGCGCAACTCAAGGAAGGCTACGCTGTCTTCGAAGGCTTCATCCGCGCGCCGATCCCGGCGGGCAACCGGCTCGAGCTGTTCCTCGGCGCGGCCATCGGCGCTGTGACGTTCAGCGGCTCGGTGATCGCTTTCGGCAAGCTCTCGGGCAAGTACAAGTTCCGCCTGTTCCAGGGCGCGCCGGTCTCGTTCAAGGGCCAGCATTTGCTGAACCTGGTGCTCGGTTTGCTGACGGTCGGCCTGGGCCTGGTCTTCACGATGACCGAGAACTGGAACGCCTTCTTCATCATGCTGGCGCTGGCCTTCGTGATGGGTGTGCTGATCATCATCCCGATCGGCGGCGCCGACATGCCGGTGGTGGTGTCGATGCTGAACAGCTACTCCGGCTGGGCGGCGGCGGGCATCGGTTTCAGCCTGAACAACGCGATGCTGATCATCGCCGGTTCGCTGGTGGGCTCGTCCGGCGCGATCCTGAGCTACATCATGTGCAAGGCGATGAACCGCTCGTTCTTCAGCGTGATCCTGGGTGGCTTCGGCGGCGAGGCGGGCGGACCGGCTGCGGCAGCCAAAGAGCAGCGCCCGGTCAAGTCGGGCTCGGCCGACGACGCAGCCTTCATCCTCGGCAACGCCGAAACCGTGATCATCGTGCCGGGCTACGGCCTGGCGGTCGCGCGTGCGCAGCATTCGGTCAAGGAACTCGCGCAAAAACTCACCGACAGGGGCATCACCGTCAAGTACGCGATCCACCCGGTGGCCGGCCGCATGCCGGGCCACATGAACGTGCTGCTGGCCGAGGCCGAAGTGCCCTACGACCAGGTGCACGAGATGGAAGACATCAACGCCGAATTCGGCCAGGCCGACGTGGCGATCATCCTGGGCGCCAACGACGTGGTGAACCCGGCCGCGCACGTCAAGGGCAGCCCGATCTACGGCATGCCGATCCTGGAGGCCTACAAGGCCAAGACGGTCATCGTCAACAAACGCTCGATGGCCGCAGGCTACGCGGGCCTGGACAACGAGCTGTTCTACATGGACAAGACCATGATGGTTTTCGGGGATGCGAAGAAGGTCATTGAAGACATGGGCAAGGCGATCGAGTAAGGTCGCGCCTTGCGCTTGTTCTTTTTTCCTTGCCATCGTCGTTCTGTTTTTCTCGCCTGGCGGCCGGCCGGTTGAAGCGCCCTGTTTCAGCCGCCCGGCCGCTGGTCATTCAAGGTAGTCACCTGGGCGACTTTCACCCGTAATCCACGCGCTGGCAAAGGGTTTTCCTAGGGAAAACACAATAGCCACGACCAGTGCCTGCCTTCAAAATCCACCCGATCACCTATAAGCCATCTGGAGACTCCCAAGCATGAACGCATCGACCATTGACCGGCCCTGGCTGAAGTCGTACCCCGTGGGCGTGCCCGCCGATATCGACGCCTCGCAATACAGCTCCCTCGTCGGCCTGATGGAAGAAAGTTTCAGCAAGCACGCGGACCGCGTCGCCTACAGCTTCATGGGCAAGGACATCACCTTTGCGCAGACCGACAGCCTGTCGGTGGCTTTCGGCGCCTACCTCCAGGGATTGGGCCTCGTCAAGGGCGACCGGGTCGCCATCATGATGCCCAACGTGCCGCAGTACCCGGCCACCGTCGCGGCGATCCTGCGTGCCGGCTACGTCGTCGTCAACGTCAACCCGCTCTACACGCCGCGCGAACTCGAGCATCAGCTGAAAGACTCCGGCGCCAAAGCCATCGTCATCGTCGAAAACTTCGCCGCCACGCTCGAGCAGTGCCTGGCCAACACCCCGGTCAGGCACATCGTGCTGTGCGCGATGGGCGACCAGCTCGGGCTGCTCAAGGGCGCGCTGGTCAACTATGTGGTTCGCAACGTCAAGAAACTGGTGCCGGCCTACAACCTGCCGACGGCCGTGCGTTTCAACGACGCCGTCGCCAAAGGCAAAGGCGGCACGCTGAAAAAGCCCGAGCTCACGCCCGACGATGTCGCGGTGCTGCAATACACCGGCGGCACTACCGGCGTGTCCAAGGGCGCGGTGCTGCTGCACCGCAACGTGATCGCCAACGTGCTGCAGTCCGAAGCGTGGAACCGGCCGGCCATGGCGTCGCTTGAAGCAGGCGTCCAGCCGAACTACGTCTGCGCGCTGCCGCTGTATCACATCTTTGCGTTCACCGTGAACATGATGCTGGGCATGCGCACTGGCGGCAAGAACATCCTGATCCCGAACCCGCGTGACCTGCCGGCCGTGCTGAAAGAACTGTCCAAGCACAAGGTGCACAGCTTTCCGGCGGTCAACACGCTGTTCAACGGCCTGGCCAACCATGCGGACTTCAACACGGTCGACTGGTCGCACCTGAAGATCTCGCTCGGTGGCGGCATGGCCGTGCAGGGCGCCGTCGCCAAGCTGTGGCTCGACAAAACCGGCTGCCCCATCTGCGAAGGTTACGGCCTCTCCGAAACCTCGCCGTCCGCCAGTTGCAACCCGACGAACAGCAAAGCGTTTACCGGCACGATCGGCGTGCCGATTCCCGGCACCTGGTTCAAGCTGATCAACGATGACGGGACCGAATCGGCTCCCGGCCAGCCCGGCGAGATCGCCATCAAGGGCCCGCAGGTGATGGCCGGTTACTGGCAGCGCCCGGACGAAACCGCCAAGGCCATGACGCCGGACGGCTACTTCAAGACCGGCGACATCGGCACCGTCGACGAAAACGGTTTCTACAAGATCGTCGACCGCAAGAAAGACATGATTCTCGTCAGCGGTTTCAACGTCTACCCGAATGAAATCGAAGACGTGGTCGCCAAGTTGCCGGGCGTGCTGGAATGCGCCTGCGTCGGTGTCACGGACGAGAATTCAGGCGAAGCCGTCAAGCTCGTCATCGTGAAGAAAGACCCCGCGCTGACCGAAGAACAGGTCCGCGAATACTGCAGGGCCAACCTCACCGGTTACAAACGGCCTCGAGTCATTGAATTCCGCACCGATCTGCCCAAAACCCCGGTCGGCAAGATCCTGCGCCGCGAATTGCGGGACAAGAAGTAGCCCCCACGCTCCCCACTGCGTGTGGTTCGCTGCCCCCTCAGGGGGCGTCGCCTGTCGCCCGGCAAAGCCGGTTCGACGGCTGGTTTTTTGGCCCTGGCGGTTAATCGACGTCCTGATCTGCGAAGAGGGGTGCTTGAGCCGCCTTTGTGCGCGGAAAGATTCTTACATCGCTCGCAAAGAGCGCGAGGCCGGCTTTTCGGCAGAATCGCTGCATGACGTCCTTCGACAAAAAAGCTCCCCAAAGTCCCCTTACCGCCATCCTCAGCGCCCTGGCAGAAGAGCAGCAAGGCCTCATCGAGCTGCTTGAGCAGCCGCGCAAGACGGTACACGCGGGGCGTGATTTCTGGCAAGGCACGCTGCATGGCCAACCGGTCGTGCTGGCGCTGTCGCGTATCGGCAAAGTGGCGGCCGCGACGACCGCGACTGCGCTGATCGAACGCTTCCAGGTCAGCCGGATTCTGTTCACGGGCGTAGCGGGCGGGCTGGGCGATGGCGTCGAAGTCGGCGACATCGTCGTCGCCAAAGACTTCCTGCAACACGACATGGACGCGTCGCCCCTCTTTCCTCGATACGAAATGCCGCTTTACGGCAGGACCCGCTTTCATGCCGACGCGGCGCTGACTGCTTTGGTACAGGCGGCAGCCACCGCCACGCTGGAACACAGCTGGCCCGAAGATGGCCGCCTCGCCTTTGCCGGCGCAAAAGTTCACCACGGCCTGATGGCCAGCGGCGACCAGTTCATATCAGGCACCCGTGAAAGCGATGAACTGCGCCAGTCATTGAGCGCAGCCGGCCACCACGTGCTCGCAGTGGAAATGGAAGGTGCCGCCGTCGCACAGGTCTGCCACGACTACGCCATCCCCTTCGCCGCCGTGAGAACCATCTCCGACCGCGCCGACGACAACGCGCACACCGACTTCCCGGCCTTCGTCCGCGACATCGCCAGCCAGTACGCCCGCGTCATCGTCGAGAAGTTTTTGGGAAAGCTGTGAGTGTGCTGATGAGCGGCCAGGAACGAAGCGTTCCCCGCACCCGCATCCAGCAAATCACAACCGCCAATTAACCGCCCGGGCAAAACACCAGCCGTGGACTGGCTTGCCAGTCCGCAGGCGACGCCCCCTGAGGTGGCAGCGAACCACACGCAGTGGGGAGCGTGGGGGCTCCTATCCCTTCAGCCGCAGGCCCGGCTTTGCCGGACTGCAGGCGACGTCCCCTGAGGGGGCAGCGAACCACACGCAGTGGGGAGCGTGGGGGCTCCTATCCCTCCAGCCGCAGGCCCGGCTTTGCCGGACTGCAGGCGACGCCCCCTGAAGGGGCAGCGAACCACACGCAGTGGGGAGCGTGGAGGCTCCTATCCCTCCAGCCGCAGGCCCGGCTTTGCCGGACTGCAGGCGACGCCCCCTGAGGGGGCAGCGAACCACACGCAGTGGGGAGCGTGGGGGCTCCTATCCCTCCAGCCGCAGGCC
>SEGS01000091.1 GCA_004210915.1 Variovorax sp.
GAGCTGAGCGCGGCAGCCCAGGCGGCGAGCAACACGAACACAGTCGTCGGCATGCCTGGCACCACCACGCCGATCACGGCCAGCACCAGACAGAGCAAAGCGAAGACAAGCAGCAGCCAGCGCAAAGGCGCGGGCAGGGGGCGTCTGGGCGCGGGCTCGGTCACCTCAACGGTCTTCGCGGATGCGCATGAAGCGCGCGAACCGCGGCAAGCCGCGTGCCGTCGTGCCGTTGTAGCGATAGGTCACCCAGCTGCCGATGGCGGGCGGCTGCTCGCGCTGTGCATCGCTGAAGCCGCTGCCCAGCTTGAAGCGGTGACCTTCGAGGGTTTCGACAAGCAGCGCACCCATGCGTCCCTGGTGCTTGCCTTGCCCCGGCAGCACGGCCACGACGCGCGCTTCCGCATCGTCGAATGGCTTGAACTTGAGCAGGTCCGCATTCCTCTCGCTGCGGTACAGCGAGCTTCCACGGTGCAGCATCAGGCCTTCGCCGCCAAGCCGGACGGTTTTGTCAAGCAACGCCTGCAATGCGGCGTGCGTCGTGGCGCGTTCCTGCGGCACCGGGATCAGCCAGGGCGCGGCCGTGACCGGCAGCAACTTGCGCAAGGCCGCGAGCCGCACATCGAAGGTGCCGGGCTGCGCTGGGAGGTCGAAGACCATGAAGCGCATTTCGCGCCAGGCCACGTCCACTGGTGTCTGGCTGCGCACCGTCGATACGGACAAATCGAAACGTCCGCGCGCCACCCAGAGCTCGCCATCCATGGGAATCGCAGGGAAAGCGGCGGTGAACCAGGCCGGCGCCGCGATCCGCTCGCCGCCGCGCGTCCAGAGCTGCTTGCCGTCCCAGAAGCCGCGGACGCCGTCGTACTTCTCGCTGACCCAATAGTCGGCCAGCGACATGCCCGGGCGGTAGCTGTCTGCCAGCATCAGCGCCGGCTTGGCATCGCGCGCCAGCAGATCCGGCGCCGCGCCGCTGGCGATCAACGCCAGGAGAAGGCGGCGCCGATTCAACAAGATCGGATCAGGCCGCAGCCGCCGGCTCGTCAATGCCGCCCACGACCTGGCTGAAGCCGCCGTCGACGTAGGTGATCTCCGCGGTCACGCCACCGGCCAAATCGCTGAGCAGGAAGGCCGTCACGTTGCCGACGTCTTCGATCGTCACGTTGCGGCGGATCGGCGATACCGCGGCCACGGCGGGCAGCAGCTTGCCGAAGCCCTTGATGCCGCTGGCGGCCAGCGTCTTGATCGGGCCGGCGCTCACGCCGTTCACCCGGATGCCCTTGGGGCCGAGCGCGCCGGCCAGATAGCGCACCGAAGCTTCAAGGCTCGCCTTCGCCAGGCCCATCGTGTTGTAGTTGGGCACCACGCGCAGCGCGCCCAGGTAAGTGAGCGTGATCAGCGCCGACTTGTCGTTGAGGTAGGGCAGGGCCGCCTTGGCCATCGCCGGAAAGCTGTAGGCACTGATGTCGTGCGCGATCTTGAAGCTCTCGCGCGACAAGCCTTCGAGGAAATCGCCTGCGATCGCTTCGCGCGGCGCGAAACCGATGCTGTGCACGAAGCCATCGAACTTGGGCCAGGTCTGCGACAAATCGGCGAAGAGCTTGTCGATCTGCGCGTCATCGCCCACGTCGCAATCGAAGATCAGCTTCGAGTCGAAGTCCGCGGCGAACTCGGTGATGCGGTCCTTGAAGCGCTCGCCGACATAGCTGAAGGCCAGCTCGGCCCCCTGTTCGTGGCATGCCTTGGCGATGCCATAGGCGATGGAGCGATTGCTCAACACGCCCGTGATCAACAGTTTTTTGCCGGAGAGAAAACCCATCTGAAATGTCCTTCGCGTGTCACGTGGAAAGTCTGGGGCAGAATTCTCGCATGCGACTTTCCTCACTGGTGCTGGCCCTGTGCGTGGGCGGTGCCGCGATTCCCGGCTGGGCGGCACATGGCTATGCCTTGTGGGACGACCTCAAGTATCCGGCGGGGTTCAAGGCCTTCGATTTCGTGAACCCGGATGCGCCGAAAGGCGGCGAACTGCGGCTGGTCAGCAACCTCCGGCTGTCGACCTTCGACAAATACAACCCGTTCACGCTCAAGGGTTCGCCGCCCGCGTACCTCGAAACCCTGATGTTCGAGTCGCTGTTGACGGGGTCGAGCCTGACGATGGGCCCGATGGATGAAACGGCTTCCGGCTATGGCCTGCTGGCCGAGGACGTCGACGTGGCGCCCGATCGCTTGAGTGCCACTTTCCGCTTGCGGCCCGAGGCGCGCTTCCACGATGGGTCCCCGGTCGAGGCCGCCGACGTCAAGCACAGCTTCGACATGCTGCGCAGCGCGCAGGCCGCGCCGATGTACGCGACCCAGCTGCAGCAGGTGCAGGACGCCGAAGTGCTCGACCGGCTCACGATCCGCTTTCGCTTCCGCACACCCGACCGTGAGCTGCCACTGCTGGCCGGCGGCGTGCCGGTCTTCAGTCGCCATTGGGGCGAAGTGGATGGCAAACGCAAGCCCTTCGACCAGATCGTGACCGACACGCCGATCGGCAGCGGGCCGTACAAGATCGGGCCGGTTCGCTTCGGCCGCGACATCACCTACGTGCGCGACCCCAATCACTGGGCACGCAACCTCAACGTGATGCGCGGCCTGGCGAACTTCGATCGCATCACCGTCAAGATCTACAAGGACAACACCGCGCGCCTGGAAGCGCTCAAGGCCGGCGAGTTCGACTTCATGAGCTTCTATTCGGCGGGCGACTGGGCGCGCCGCGTGACCGGGCGGCGCTTCGACAGCGGCGAACTGGTCAAGCAGGAGTTTCCGCACCGCCATCCGTCTGGTTACCAGAGCTACGTGCTCAACACGCGCCGACCTTTGTTGAGCGATGTGCGCGTGCGCGAAGCGCTCGGCCTGGCGCTGGACTACGACTGGATGAACCGCCAGTTGTTCTACCGCGGCTACCCGCGCGTGCACGACCTGTTCGGCAACACCGATTGCGAGGCCACGGGCCTGCCGTCCGAAGCGGAGCAGGCCTTGCTCGCACGCTGGCGCGGCAAGGTGCCCGATGCCGCGTTCGGCCCGATGTACCAGCCGCCGAAGACCGAAGGCGAGGGCCTGTCGCTGCGCGACAACCTGCGCCGCGCACGCGAACTGCTGCGCGAAGCGGGCTGGACTTACCGCGATGGCGCCTTGCGCAATGCAGAGGGTCAGCCCTTCGTGCTGGAGTACCTCGACAGCCGCGAAGGCGGCATCCGCACGGTGAGCCCGTGGCAGCGCAACCTCATGAAGCTGGGCGTGCGCCTGAACTTCCGCTCGGTCGACTACGCGCTCTACCAGCAGCGGATGGACCAGCGGGACTTCGACATCGTCACCATCAACTTCCAGGGGACGCACAACCCGGGGCAGGAAATGGCCGACATCTTCGGCAGCAAGGCCGCGGACGTCGAAGGCTCGGGCAACCACACCGGCGTGAAGAGCCCGGCCGTGGACGATCTCGTGGCACGCATCGTGCGCGCGCCGAACAAGGCGGAGCTGCTGCCCGCCTGCCGCGCGCTGGACCGCGTGATCATGCACAGCCATTACCTGATTCCGCAGTGGACCCTGACCGCGCACCGGATTGCCTACAACGCGTGGCGCACCGCGCACAAGGCGCCGATGCCGCCCTATGCGCGCGCCGAGCAGTGGGCGATGCTGGCCTGGTGGGCGCGTGAGCGGTCCGACGCGGCCGCCCCCGCGGGAGCGCGGCCATGACGGCGTACATCCTGCGCCGGCTCTTGCTGATGATCCCGACGCTGCTTGGCGTCGTGATCGTGACCTTCGGCGTGATCCAGTTCGTGCCTGGCGGGCCGGTCGAGCAGTACCTGATGGAGGCGCGCGCCGGCGGTGGCGGCGGTGCCGAGTCCGGCGGGGGCGGCTACCGCGGCGGTCAGGGCGTCGACCCGAAGCGGGTCGCCGAAATCAAGACGCTCTACGGCTTCGACAAGCCGCCGATGGAACGCCTGTGGCAAACGCTCGCGCAGTTCGCGCGCTTCGATCTGGGACGCAGCTTCTTCCAGAACAAGTCCGTCTGGGAGCTGATCGTCGAGAAGATGCCGGTATCGATCAGCCTCGGGCTCTGGACCTTCCTCATCAGCTACGCGGTGGCAGTTCCGCTCGGCGTGGCGAAGGCCGTGCGCGCGGGCACACGGTTTGATCTCTGGACCTCGATCCTCGTGCTCGTCGGCTACGCGATTCCCGGCTTCGTTCTCGGCGTGGCGTTGCTGGTGGTCTTCGGCGGGCAACTCCAGTGGTTCCCGCTGCGCGGCCTCACTTCGTCGAACTGGGAGGAGTTGGGCTGGGCGGCGCGCATCGTCGACTACCTCTGGCACATTGCGCTGCCGGTGACGGCGATGGTCCTCGGCAGCTTCGCCGTGACCGCGATGCTCACGAAGAACGCTTTTCTGGAAGAGATCCGCAAGCAGTACGTGCTGACCGCGCGCGCGAAGGGGCTCAAGGATTCGCAGGTGCTCTGGAAGCACGTGTTCCGCAATGCGCTGATCCCCATCGTCACGGGGTTTCCCGCAGCCTTCATCGGCGCGTTCTTCACGGGGGCATTGCTGATCGAGACCCTGTTTTCGCTCGATGGGTTAGGCCTGTTGAGCTACGAGAGCGTGATCCGCCGCGACTACCCGGTGGTGCTGGGCACCCTTTACTTTTTCACGCTGATCGGCCTGCTGACCAAGCTGATCAGCGATCTTTGCTACGTCTGGGTGGACCCGCGTGTCAGCTTCGACTGAGTCTTCCATCGCCCCGGCCAACGCCGAAGCGATGCGTGCGGCCGACGTGCCCCCAGCCGTTCCGCTGAGCGTCAGCCTGAGCCCGGGCCGCCGGGCTTGGCAGCGCTTCAAGCGCAACCGGCTGGGCTACTGGAGCTTCCTGATCTTCAGCGTGCTCGTCGTGTTGAGCCTGGGTGCCGAGTTGCTGTCGAACGACCGCCCGCTGGTTGTGCGGTACGAGGGAAAGACCTATTTCCCCCTGGTGCGCGACTACCCTGAAACAGTGTTCGGCGGGGACTTCGACACGCCCACCGACTACCTCGATCCCTTCATCGAGCAGCGCCTCAGCGCGGATGGGAACTGGGCGCTCTTCGCGCCGAACCGCTACGGCGCCAACACCATCAACTACTTCGCGAAGGACCCGGCGCCCGGTCGGCCGTCGCGCGCCAACTGGCTCGGCACGGACGACCGGGGGCGCGACCTGCTGGCTCAACTGCTCTACGGCTTCCGGGTCAGCGTGCTGTTCGGGCTGGCCCTGGCGCTGATAGGCACGGTGATCGGCGTCGCCGCGGGCGCCATCCAGGGCTACTTCGCGGGCAAGACCGATCTGCTGATGCAGCGCGGCATCGAGATCTGGGGCTCGATGCCCGAGCTCTACCTCCTGATCATCTTCAGCGCCATCTTTGCGCCCAGCGTGTCGCTGTTGCTCATCATCCTGAGCCTGTTCGGCTGGATCGGGCTGGCCGACTACGTGCGTGCCGAGTTCCTGCGCAACCGCCAGCTCGACTACGTGCGCGCAGCCCGGGCGCTGGGTGTCAGCAACCTGCGGATCATGTGGCGCCACATCCTGCCCAACAGCATGGTGCCGGTCGTGACCTTCTTCCCCTTCCGGATCAGCGCGGCGATCCTGGCGCTGACCTCGCTGGACTTCCTCGGCCTGGGCGTGCCGCCGAATGTGCCATCGCTCGGCGAGCTGCTGAACCAGGGCAAATCGAACATCGACGCGTGGTGGATTTCGCTCAGCACTTTCGGCGTGCTGGTGGTGTCGCTCGCGTTACTGACCTTCATGGGCGACGCGCTGCGCGATGCGCTCGACCCGAGAAAGATGGACAAGTGACCGCGCCGCTGCTCGACGTGAAAGGCCTGCGCGTGGCCTTCGGCGACAAGGAGGTCGTGCACGGCATCGATTTCCGGATCGGCGCGGGCGAAAAGCTGGCGCTGGTGGGCGAGTCCGGCTCCGGCAAGACGGTGACGGCGCTGTCGCTCTTGCGGCTGGTGCAGAACGCCGATCTGGCGGGTGTGGCCAAGTTGTCGAGTCCAGCCGACGCGCAAGGCGGTGCCACAGCGCGTGATCTGCTTTCGATCCCGGACCGCGAACTGCGCGGCATCCGCGGCAAGGAGATCGCAATGATCTTCCAGGAGCCGATGACCGCGCTCAACGCGCTCTACAGCGTGGGCGACCAGATCGCCGAAGTGCTGGAGCTGCACGAGGGGCTGTCGAAGCGCGATGCGCACGCGGCCGCCGTCCAGTTGCTGGCCGACACGGGCATTCCCGAACCGGCGCGGCGGGCGAGGGCGCTGCCGCATCAGCTCTCGGGCGGGCAGCGGCAGCGCGCGATGATCGCGATGGCGCTCGCCTGCAAGCCGCGCCTGCTGCTGGCCGACGAACCGACCACGGCGCTCGACGTCACGGTGCGCGCGCAGATCCTGCAGTTGCTGGCTGATCTGCAGCAAAAGTACGGCATGGCGGTCCTGCTCATCACGCACGACCTGAACCTGGTGCGCCGCTTCGCCGACCGCGTGGCGGTGATGGAAAGCGGACGGATCGTCGAGCACGGCCCGGTCGAGGCGGTTTTCAACGCGCCGCAACACCCCTACACGCGCAAGCTCGTCGACAGCCATCCGTCACGCGATGTCGCGCCGGTGCCCGATGCCACTGCGCCGCCGGTTTTACAGGCACAGGGCCTGCGCGTGAGTTATCCGGTGCCGCGGCCCGGCATCGCCGGCTGGTTCCGCAAAGGCACTTTCGTTGCCGTGCAGGGCGCCGACTTCCGCATCGCGCCCGGCGAGACATTGGGCGTGGTGGGCGAGTCGGGCTCGGGCAAGTCGACGCTGGCGCTCGCGGCGCTCGGGCTGCTTCGCCACGAGGGGTCGCTGCAGGTGGCAGGGCGGCAATGGCGTGGCGGCACGGCGAGCGACCGCGCGTTGCGCCGAAAGATGCAGGTGGTGTTCCAGGACCCGTTCTCATCGCTGTCGCCGCGTCTGACGGTCGAGCAGATCGTGGGGGAGGGGCTGCAGGTCCATGCGCCCGAGCTCGACACTGCGGCGCGCCGCGCCCGCACCCTGGTCGCGCTGGCGGACGTCGGCCTGACCGAGGCACAGTTCCCGGCCTTGCTCGATCGCTATCCGCACGAATTCTCGGGCGGGCAACGGCAGCGCCTGGCGATCGCGCGCGCGCTGATCGTCGGTCCGGAGTTGCTGGTGCTCGACGAGCCGACCAGTGCGCTCGATGTGACCATCCAGAAGCAGGTGCTCGGCCTCCTGCAGCGTCTACAACGCGAGCGCGGCCTCAGTTATCTGCTGATCACGCACGACGTCGAAGTGATCCGCGCGATGGCGCACCAGGTCATCGTCATGAAGGACGGCGCGATCCTGGAGAGCGGGCCCGTCGAGCGCGTGCTCGATGCGCCCGAACACCCTTACACGCAGACGCTGGTGGCCGCGGCATTGCTGGCCTGATCCCGAGCAACACAAGAAAGAAAAAGATGGCGGAACTGGAGGCGGCTCAACGGCGCGGGGCTTGGCGCGCGGCATTGGCCTGCATGGTGACGTTGGCGGTGGCCATGGGCCTGGGGCGCTTTGCTTTCACGCCCATGCTGCCGGTCATGCTGCACGAGGGCAAATTGCAGTTGCAGGGCGGCGGCTTGCTGGCGTCGCTCAACTACTTGGGCTACTTCGTCGGCGCCGTCAGCTGCGCCGCGATCCGCGTCAAGCCGGCCACCATGGTTCGGGGCGGGCTGGTCGCCACAGCGGCGCTGTTGCTCGGCATGGGTCTCTTGCAGGGGTTCACCGCCTGGGGCGTCCTGCGGACGGCAGCCGGTGTGATGAGCGCCTGGGTCTTCGTTTTCGCCTCGGGCTGGGGCTTGCGCCGGCTGGCCGAGACGCAGTCGCCCGCGCTCGGCGGTGTGATCTACACAGGTCCGGGCATCGGGATCGCCATGACGGGGCTGCTGGGCGGCGCGATGGGCCGGTGGGGCTCGGAGGTTGGGTGGATCGGGCTGGGCTTGGTGGCGTTGGTACTGATCGCCGTGATCTGGCGTGTCTTTGATGACGGCGCGGCGCCCAGCTCGAACGCGGCGGCGACCGCCGCGCCCACTCAGAGTGCTGCCGAATCCGCGTCTGCGCGACGGGATGCCCTCTGGATGGTCGGCCTCTACGGGCTGGCCGGCTTCGGCTACATCATCACGGCGACTTTTCTGCCGGTGATCGCGCGGCAGGCGTTGCCGGACTCGCCTTGGCCGGATTTTTTCTGGCCCCTGTTCGGCCTGGCGATCATTCCGGGCGCGCTGATCGGTGCGCGGGCGCCGGGGCACTGGGACAACAGGCTTTTGCTGGCCGTCGCCTACGCGCTGCAGGCGATCGGGGTCGTGCTGTCCGTGGCCTGGCCGACCATCGCCGGCTTCGCCCTGGGCAGCCTGCTGCTCGGCATGCCGTTCACGGCCATCACCCTGTTCGCAGTGCGGGAAGCGCGGCGCCTGCGCGGCAACGCGGCCGCCGGGCTGATCGGCTATGCCACGGCGTCCTACGGGGTGGGGCAGATCCTGGGGCCGTTGTTCGCGGCGCCGTTGGCGCAGCGCACCGGTTCCTTCGCAATCCCCTTGCTCGTCGCGGCCGGCGTGCTGGCTCTGGGATCGGTGCTTTTCGGCCTGGTCTGGTGGCGGTCGAGGCGCATTCGGCGCGCCTGACCGCGGAGAAACCCTTTATTTGTCACGTGAAAAGCATATAATCCGAGGCTCACGACCAAACGGGCGGGTACCAACCGCCCGTTTTTTTTGGTCTATGCATTCTCGGGTGTGCTGGCGGGCGGCGCATTCGGACCTCTACAGGACATCTTCGAACACGTGGCATTGCAGCAGACAGTGGAACAAACCGTTGCCGGGCTCGGCTACGACCTGGTCGAGATCGAAAGATCGGCCGGGGGACTGCTGCGCGTCACGATTGATTTGCCGTGGACGGCCCCCACCTCGGAAGCTGTGGCTGCCGGCACGCCGGAGCCCTTCGTGACGGTCGAGGATTGCGAGAAGGTCACGCGGCAGCTTCAGTTTGCGCTCGAGGTCGACGGCGCCGAGTACAAACGGCTCGAAGTGTCTTCGCCGGGCATCGACCGGCCCTTGCGCCACGAACAGGATTTCGAGCGTTTCGTCGGCGAGGTGATCGACCTGACGCTCAAGGCGCCCATGGGTGCCGCGGCGGGCACGCTGGTGTCTGCCAGCCGCAAGAAGTTTCGCGGCACGCTGGAGCGTGCCGACGGCGGTGGATGGCAGATCGTCTGGAGCGACGAGCCCAAGACCAAGCCTGGACAAAAGATTAGCAAGAAGCGCGAGCCCGCACCGTTGCAGGCGCTCGGCTTCCGATTGGATGAGCTGCGCGATGCGCGGCTGGCGCCGATCGTGGACTTCAAGGGCCGCAAGGCCAGAACGGGCCAGGCCGCCACAGGCCATGGAACGGATTGATCGAGGAGCAGTGGTATGAATCGCGAAATGTTGATGTTGGTGGATGCGATCTCGCGCGAGAAGAACGTCGAGCGCGACGTTGTTTTCGGCGCGGTCGAATCCGCATTGGCGCAAGCCACCAAGAAGCTTCACCAGGGCGACGTGGACATCCGCGTGGCCGTGGACCGCGACAGCGGCGACTACGAGACTTTCCGCCGCTGGCACGTTGTTCCCGATGAAGCCGGCCTGCAGCTGCCCGACCAGGAAATCCTCCTGTTCGAGGCCAAGGAAGAGATGCCCGACATCGAGGTCGACGAGTACATCGAGGAAACGGTTGAATCCGTGCCCATCGGTCGCATCGGCGCGATGGCGGCCAAGCAGGTCATCCTGCAGAAGATCCGTGACGCGGAGCGCGAGATGCTGCTCAACGACTTCATGTCGCGCGGCGACAAGATCTTCGTCGGCACCGTCAAGCGCCTGGACAAGGGCGACATCATTGTGGAAGCCGGCCGCGTCGAAGGGCGCCTGCGCCGCACCGAGATGATCTCCAAGGAAAACCTGCGCAGCGGCGACCGCGTGCGGGCCATGATCATGGAGGTTGACCTGACGCTGCGCGGTGCGCCGATCATCTTGTCGCGCTCGGCGCCGGAATTCATGATCGAACTGTTCCGCCAGGAAGTGCCTGAAATCGAGCAGGGCCTGCTCGAGATCAAGAGTTGCGCCCGTGATCCGGGTTCGCGCGCCAAGATCGCCGTGCTTTCCCATGACAAGAGGGTCGATCCGATCGGCACCTGCGTGGGGGTGCGCGGCACCCGTGTCAACGCCGTGACCAATGAGCTCGCCGGCGAGCGCGTCGACATCGTGCTGTGGTCGGAAGACCCGGCCCAGTTCGTGATCGGGGCGCTGGCCCCGGCCAACGTGTCGTCGATCGTGGTGGACGAAGAGAAGCACGCCATGGACGTGGTGGTCGACGAGGAAAACCTCGCCATCGCCATTGGCCGCGGCGGCCAGAACGTGCGCCTGGCGTCCGACCTGACGGGTTGGAAGATCAACATCATGGATGCCAATGAATCGGCGCAGAAGCAGGCCGTCGAGACCGACGCCAGCCGCAAGCTGTTCATGGAAAAGCTCGATGTCGACGAGGAAATGGCAGACATCCTGATCTCCGAAGGCTTCAACAGCCTCGAAGAAGTGGCTTACGTGCCGATCTCCGAGTTGCTCGAAATCGAGAGCTTCGACGAAGACACGATCAACGAGCTGCGCACGCGTGCCAAGGATGCACTGCTGACGATGGAAATCGCCAGGGAAGAAAGCGTCGAGACCGTCTCGCAGAATCTGCGCGACCTCGAAGGGCTCGATCCCGAGCTGATTCCCAAGCTGGCCGAGGCGGGTGTGCATACCCGTGACGACCTCGCCGACCTTGCGGTCGATGAACTTACCGAGATCACCGGCCACAGCGCCGATGACGCCAAAACCCTCATCTTGAAAGCCCGCGAACACTGGTTCGCCGGCCAAGAGTGACGGTCATGGAGGCACGAAACCAATATGTCCAGTACCACTGTCGCCGAGTTCGCGAACGAGCTCAAGAAGACCCCCGAAACCCTGCTTGACCAGCTCAAGAGCGCCGGAGTAGCCAAGGCTGCGCCGACCGATGCCCTGACCGAGGCCGACAAGCAACGCCTGCTCGGCTTCCTCAAGGCCAGCCATGGCACGGCCGAGCCCGAGCGCAAGAAGATCACGCTGACGAAGAAGTCGACCAGCGAGATCAAGCAAGCCGACGCCATGGGCCGTGCGCGCACGATCCAGGTGGAGGTCCGCAAGAAGCGCACCTTCATCCAGCGTGACGACGGCCCGGCAGTCCCGGCCGAACAGATCGCGCAGGCTGAAGTGCCTGCCGAACCCGCCGCGCCGCGCATCGATGAGGCCGAGCTGGCCCGCCGCGAAGAAGAAGCGCGCCGCCAAGCCGAGCTCATTCGCCGCCAGGAAGAAGAGTTGGCCGAGAAGCGTCGCCTGCGCGAAGAGACCGAGGCGCATGAACGCGAGAAGGCAGAAAAGGTCGAGCGCGCCGAACAGGCGGAGCAGGAGGCCGAACGCGTTGCCGCCGCAAAGAAAGCCGCCGTGTTCGCGGAAACCGCTGCAGTGAATGCGGCCACCAAGGACGCGCACTCCAGGCCTGCGGCGCTTGCCGCCGCTGAACAGCAGGCCGCCGACGCCAAGCTCGCCGCGCAAAGCGCCGCCGCGCAGGCCAAGGAAGACGCCAAAGCCAAGGCTGCGGCCGAATCGAAGGCCCGCGCCGACGAGGAAGCCGAGCGCGCCAAGGATCTGGACGAGCGCCGCCGCAAGGCGCTGGCCGAAGCCGAAGCCATTCGCGCCATGATGAATGCACCGGCCCGCGTGCTGGTGCCGCACAAGGCGCCCGAGAAGGAAGTGCCGAAGCCGGCCGTCAAGGGCACGCTGCACAAGCCGGCCACGCCGG
Source organism: Variovorax sp. (assembly GCA_004210915.1). Taxonomy (GTDB): domain Bacteria; phylum Pseudomonadota; class Gammaproteobacteria; order Burkholderiales; family Burkholderiaceae_C; genus Variovorax. The sequence goes on from SEGS01000091.1 coordinate 11,925, forward strand.
CACCGCGCACCGGCGCCGCGGGCGCTCCCGGCAGCACCGCACCGGGCGCGAGCAAGGACGTCAAGTCCGCCAAGCTCTCGTCGAGCTGGGCCGGCGATCCGGCCAAGAAGAAGGAAATCAAGACCCGTGGCGACGCCTCGGGGGGTGTCGGTCGCGGCAACTGGCGCGGAGGCCCGCGCGGCCGTCGCGGCAATGACCGTGGTGGTCACGAAGAGCAGGTGCAGGCCGCACCGGTGGAGGCGCGCGTGCTTGAAGTGCACGTGCCCGAAACCATCACCGTGGCCGAACTCGCCCACAAGATGGCCGTCAAGGCGCAGGAAGTCATCAAGCAGTTGATGAAGCTCGGCATGATGGCGACCATCAACCAGTCGCTCGACCAGGACACCGCGATGATCATCGTGGAAGACATGGGTCATACGGCTGTTGTTGCTGCGCTGGACGACCCGGAAGCGTTCACTGACGACGACGTCGCCGGTCAGACGGCCGAATCGTTGCCGCGCGCTCCCGTGGTGACGGTCATGGGTCACGTCGACCACGGCAAGACCTCGCTGCTGGACTACATCCGACGCGCGAAGGTCGCTGCGGGCGAAGCCGGCGGCATCACGCAGCACATCGGCGCCTACCACGTCGAAACCGAACGCGGCATGGTGTCCTTCCTCGACACCCCGGGTCACGAGGCGTTCACCGCCATGCGTGCCCGCGG
>SEGS01000017.1 GCA_004210915.1 Variovorax sp.
GTCTCGCTGGGCGCCTGGTTCTATGCGATCGCGAAACTGCCGCTGGCCACGGCCGTGACGCTCAACTACATGAGCAGCGTCTGGATCGCGGCCTTCCTGATCGGTGGCGCCCTGCTCGCATGGGTGCCGATGCCCGGGCGCGACGGGCGCATCGAGCGCCCACCGCTGCAGGGCATGCTGGTGCTCACCGTGCTGGCGGGCTTTGCAGGTGTGGTGCTGATGCTCAAACCCTCGCTCGACGACAACCAGGCCTTCGCCGGTTTGATCGGGCTGCTATCAGGACTGACCGCCGCATTCGCCTACATGCAGGTGGTCGCGCTGTCGCGGCTGGGCGAGCCGGAGGCGCGCACGGTTTTCTACTTTGCCGTGGGCTCGGCGGTCGCCGGCGGCCTGGCCGCAGTGGTCGATGGCTTCTCGGCATGGCCGGGCTGGATGTCCGCGCTCTGGCTGCTGCCGATCGGCGTCCTGGCCGCGCTCGGCCAGCTGTGCATGACGCGCGCGTATGCCACGGCCAAGACCGAGGGCGGCACACTGCTGGTGGCCAATCTCCAGTATTCGGGCATCGTGTTCGCGGCCATCTACAGCGTCGTGCTGTTTGGCGACAAGATCGACGCGGCCGGATGGGCCGGCATGGCCCTGATCGTGGCCAGCGGCATTGCGGCCACTGTGTTGCGCCAGCGCACCGTGCCCAAGGCCCCGGCCGAAGAACATTGAAGGAGTCACCGATGTACACCACCCTCATCAGCATCGAGCAACTGCGCGCCCTGCAGGGCGCCGGCACGCCGCACATGCTGTTCGACTGCAGCTTCGAACTCATGAAGCCGGAGGCCGGCGCACAGAAGTACGCAGAGGCCCACATCCCCGGCGCCGTGCACGCCAACCTCGACACCGACCTCAGCGCGCCGCACGGCCGCCCGGGCCACGATGGCAAGGTGATCGTGTCGCACGAAGCCGGCGAACCCGCCTCCGGCGGTCGCCATCCCCTGCCCAGCCGCGAGAAGTTTGCCGCCTGGCTCAGCAGCGTGGGCTTTCGCAACGACATGCAGGCGGTCGTGTACGACCGCAACGGCGCCAACTACTGCGGCCGCCTCTGGTGGATGCTCAAGTGGATGGGGCACGAGGCTGTTGCCGTGCTCGACGGCGGCCTGCAGGCATGGCAGGCGTCCGGTGGCGAGGTCACTGCGCGCGAGGAGCCGGCGCACTTCCAGGCCAACTTCGTGCCGGGCGAACCGCTGGCGCGCCTGGTCGACACGGCCACGGTGGCGGCTGGCCTTGGCCAGCCATCGCAAACCATCGTCGACGCCCGCGCGGGCGCTCGCTATCGCGGCGAGGTGGAACCTCTGGACCCGATCGCAGGTCACATTCCCGGGGCGCTCAACCGCCCTTTCGCCCACAACCTCGGCCCCGATGGCCACTTCAAGCCGGCCGCGCAACTGCGCGCCGAGTTCGAGGCGCTGCTCGGGGGCCGCAATCCGTCGACGGTCGTCCATCAATGCGGCAGCGGCGTCAGCGCCGTGCCGAACCTGCTCGCGATGCAGATCGCCGGCTTCGGGACGACCGCGCTCTATGCCGGCAGCTGGAGCGAATGGAGCAACACGCCGGGGCTGCCGACCCGGCAAGGCGCAGAACCATGAGTCTTTTCCGAAACCTTTCGATCGCCGCTCTGTGCCTGGGCCTTGCTGGCGTCGCCGGCGCGCAGAAGCACAACCACCAGCACGCCCATGTGCATGGCCAGATGGAACTGACGGTCGCCGTCGACGGACCCCGCCTCGTGATCGAGTTGGCGTCCCCGCTCGACAGCATCGTCGGCTTCGAACGCGCGCCGAAGAACGATGCCGAGAAGAAGACGGTCGAGAGCGCCCTGGCCAAGCTCCGCGCGGCCGACCAGCTGTTCGCCATCGACCCTGCGGCCCGCTGCAAGGCGGGGGATGTCGACCTCCGCTCGGCAGCGCTGGGCGTCGGAAAGGCGGAACCCGAGGCGCAGGCCGGCCATGCCGACCTCGATGCCACCTTCACGTTCGAGTGCGGCGATGCGGCAGCGGCGCGCTACATCGACGTCGCACTGTTCACCGCTTTCAAGGGCGCGCGACAGATCGACGCGCAGATCGCTACATCGCAGGGTCAGTTCAAGCGCAACCTGAAGCGCCCGACCGCCCGCCTCGCCTGGGGCAAGTGATCGCGTGACCGTTCTTGCCGTCCGCGACCTGCGCTTCGCCTGGCCCGGTGCTGCGGAGCCGGTGATCGACATCGCGCAGTTGGAGATCGCCGCCGGCGAGGCCGTGTTCCTGCACGGGCCGAGCGGCTGCGGCAAGAGCACGCTGCTCTCATTGATGGCCGGCGTGCTGCTGGCCGACGCGGGCCAGGTGACGCTGCTCGACCGCGACTGGGCCGCGTTGTCGGGCGCCGGGCGCGACCGCAGCCGCGTCGACCATGTCGGCTACATCTTCCAGCAGTTCAACCTGCTGCCGTACCTGAGCGCGATCGACAACGTCCTGCTGCCCTGCCGCTTTTCGCAGCGGCGTGACGCCCGGGCCGCACGCGACGGCAGCGCGCGGCAGCAGGCCGGCCAGTTGCTCTCGCAGATGGGGCTGGACAACACGCTCTGGGTGCGCCCGGCCATGCACCTGTCGGTCGGCCAGCAACAGCGCGTGGCCGCTGCCCGTGCGCTGATCGGGCAACCGGAACTGGTGATCGCCGACGAGCCGACCTCGGCCCTGGACGAAGACCGGCGCGAAGCGTTCCTCGACGTGCTGCTGGCTGCGTGCACCGCCAGCGGCAGCGCGCTGGTGTTCGTGAGCCACGACCAGCGCATTGCGGCGCGCTTCGGCCGGCACATCCTGCTGCCCGAGATCAACCGGGCCGCACGACCATGAAAGCCCTCGTTTCGCTCGCCTGGCGCAGCGCCTGGAACCGGCGCTTCACGCTCGCCCTCACGGTGCTATCGATCGCGCTGTCGACGCTGCTGCTGCTGGGCGTGGAGCGCATCCGCACCGAGCTGCGGAACAACTTCGCCTCGTCGGTGTCGGGCACCGATCTCATCGTGGGTGCGCGCACGGGCTCGACCCAGCTGCTGCTGTATTCGGTGTTCCGCATCGGCGCCGCCACCAACAACATCCAGTGGAAGAGCGTGCAGGCGCTGCAGGCGCATCCGGGCGTGGACTGGGTGGTGCCGCTGTCGCTCGGCGATTCGCACCGGGGCTTCTCGGTGCTGGCCACGACGCCCGCCTACTTCGCGCACTTTCGCTACGGCAATCGTCAGCCGCTCGCGCTTCGCGAAGGCCAGGCCTTCGATTCGCTGTTCGATGCGGTCGTCGGCGCCGAGGTGGCCGACAAACTCGGCTACCGCGTCGGGCAGAAGATCACCCTGGCGCACGGCAGCGGCGAGCTCAACATCGCGGAGCACACCGACAAGCCCTTCACCGTGGTCGGCGTGCTCGCGCGTACCGGGACGCCGGTCGACCGCACCGTGCACATCGGGCTGGCGGCGATGGAGGCGATCCACCTCGAATGGGCCGGCGGCGCGCCGATGCCCGGCGTCAAGATCCCGGCCGATCAGGTGCGCAAGTTCGACCTCACTCCCAAGAGCGTCACGGCCGCCCTGGTCGGCCTGAAGAACCGCGCGGCCGTGTTCGGCGTCCAGCGCTGGGTGTCGACCTACGACGGCGAACCGCTGATGGCGATCCTGCCCGGCGTCGCGCTCGACGAGCTGTGGGGCGTGATCGGCATCGGCGAGAACGCGCTGCTGGCCATGTCCGCGCTGGTGGCCCTGGTCAGTCTGGCCGGGCTGGTCTCGGTGGTGATGGCCGGCCTGAACGAGCGCCGCCGCGAGCTTGCGGTGCTGCGCGCCGTCGGGGCGAGCCTGCGCCATGTGATGGCGCTGCTCGCGATCGAGGGCGCGATCGTCACGCTGCTCGGCGTCGTGCTCGGAACCGTGCTCGCGGTGCTGGGCATCGCCCTGCTCTCGCCATGGCTGCAGGCGCAGTTCGGCCTCGCGCTCAGCCTGTCGGCTCCTACACTCAACGAAGCCATGCTGCTGGCCGCCTTGTTGGCGGCGGGATGGCTGGCCAGCCTGCTGCCCGGCATCCGCGCCTACCGGTTGTCGCTCGCCGACGGGCTTTCACCCAGGATTTGAAGCCATGCCCATGCACCCGCAACTCCGCCTCGCATTGACCCTCGTCGCCGGCACCGGCCTCCTGGCCGCGGCGCTCATGACCGCCGGTGCCGCCGATCCGCCGCCACCACCGACTTCGCCCACGCAACCGCTGGGCGGCAAGGCCGCGCCGAAGGCGGCCGCCGGTCAGCCGCGCCAGATCACCTGGGAGGAATTGGTGCCGAAGGACTGGGACCCGATGAAGGAATTCAAGGGCCTCGACCTCGGTGCGCTGCAGGACGGCGACCCGCGGGCCAACGAACTGCTGCTGAAGATGCAGGAGGTCTCGAACAACGCGCCGACCAATCCGGCCATGAACGGCGTGGAGGTTCGCTTGCCCGGCTTCATCGTCCCGCTCGAACAAAACAAGGGCGAGATCACCGAGTTCCTGCTGGTGCCCTACTTCGGCGCCTGCATCCACACGCCGCCGCCGCCGGCCAACCAGATCCTGCATGTGCGGCCGCAAAAAGGCGCGAAGTTCCGCGCCATGGACACGGTCTGGGTCAGCGGCAAGCTGCAGACCGCGCGCAACGATTCAATGATGGGCGTGAGCGGCTACCAGATGACGGCCGCCAGCGTGAGCAAGTACACCGGCGGCGCCAAGTAGGAACGCGTCCGTGCGGGGAGAAACCAGCGCCATGAGCGACGGAAAAACGCCGTGGAGCCCACGCGTCTTGCTGGGCGCGCTGGCGCTGTTCGCCTGCGTCCACCTGCCTGCTCAAACCGTGTCAGCCCCCGCAGGAACAGCGGCGCCCGCGGGCTGGGGCGCCATCGCAGCCAAACAGGGCTGGTACGGCTACACCTTCAACCGCGCATCGCGCGCCGACGCCGAGCGGGAAGCGATGGCCCAATGCAACCGCGCGGCGGGCCGCGCACAGCCGTGCGAGGTGCGCGCCGCCTTCGCGCAAACCTGCGGCGCACTGGCCACCGGCAATTACGGGGAATGGGGCACAGCGACGGGCGCAACCGCGGGCATCGCGGGCCAGGCGGCTATCGCGGAATGCGGACGCCATTTGCCGACGGAGCCGTGCAAGGTGCTCGTCAGCGTCTGCTCGTCGCCCGGACCGACCTGAGGCACCGTCCCCGCGGAGCCACGGCGACGCGCCCTTGGACCCGCGTGCCGCATGCCGGCGCCGCAAGCTCAGTCGGGCGCCTGAACGGTCCGCCCACTCTCCTCGTCGGCCGGCACGTTGTCGGCGTCGAGCCCGCTGGCGTCGCTCAGGTCGATGCCGGTTTCTTCGGACAAAACGTCCGTGCCTTCGTCCTCGGGCGAGGCGAAGCCTTCATCGATCAAACCATCGGCCTCGTCGGTCGGGCTGGACGGTGTACCCGCACGGCGGGTCGCGTCAGTTGCATCGGTCATGGCGAAACTTCCTTCCTGAAAAGATGAGGGCGTCATGGGCAGATCATGCCCCCGCGCCCTTCATCGTCCGTGTCGGAGACGGCGCCGAGGGAAGCATGCGGCGTCGCCTGGATCAGTCCTTGTGCGCCGCGGCGCCCTCACCCGCTTCATGCGCATGACCGCTGTGGTCGCCATGCGCCTGACCATGGTCGTGCCCGTGGTGATCGCCATGCGCCAGCCGGCTCACCGCCGTGACCAGCACGATGCCCGCGACCAGCCAGGCGATCTGTGCGGCGGTCTGGCGCGCGGGCAGGCGCTTCTGCAGCTGCGGAATCAGGTCGGCCAGTGCCACGTAGACGAAGCTGCTGCTGGCCAGCACCAGGAAATAGGGCAACCAGCCCTTGAGTTGGTCGACCAGCCACCAGCCGACCAGGCCGCCCAGCGCGGTCATGGTGCCCGCGAGCGACACCTTGACGAGCGCGGCGCGGGGGTTGGGCGAGGTCTGCCGCAGCACGATCAGGTCGCCGATGTGGTGCGGCACCTCGTGCGCCAGCACGGCCAGCGCGGCCACCAGCCCGAGCCGGGTGTCGGCGATGAAGGCGGAGGCGATCAGGATGCCGTCGCCGAAGCAATGCACGCTGTCGCCCGTCAGCACGGCCCAGCCGCCGCCGGTGCGGCCGTGGGCGTGGGCGTGGGCGTGGGCGTGATGATGGTGCCCTTGGTGGTGACCATGGCTGTGGTGGGCGTGGTCCGCATGTGCGTGATCCGCCGCACCGTCGGCCGCGTCGTGGTTGTGTTCGTGGCCGTGGTGCCAGAGCTCGGCCTTGTCGAGCAGGAAGAAGAACACGAGGCCAAACAGCAGCACGCCGAACAGCAACGCGGGCGCGATCCGGCTCTCGAAGGCCTCAGGCAGCAGGTGCATGAACGCGGTCGCCAGCAGCGCGCCGGCCGCCAGGCTCAAGAGGTGCTGCGGGTTCACGCCGCCCGCTTCGTTGCGCACGCCGACGCGCAGCAGCAGTGCGGCAATCCAGACACTTCCGATGCCAGCGACCAGGGTGGCGCCGAGGATGACGATCAAATTCATGGCGACTCGCGCGATAAGGCGGACCTTCCGGCCCGATGCAGTTCACAAATACAAGAAGGCCGTCCATGGGACGGCCTTCGCAGGGTGGCGTGGCGGCTGGCGGTGCCGTCAGGCGACACCGTTGGCTTTGAACCAGGCCAGGGCGCGGTTCCAGCCGTCGTCCGCCGGGCCCACGATGTAGCTCGGCCGGTAGTCGGCGTGGAACGCGTGGCCCGCTTCGGGGTACACGACAAAGGTCGAAGCCTTCGCTGCCGCAGTCCCGGTGGCGAGGGCCGCTTTCATCTTATCAACCGTGTCAAGGGGGATGCCCTGGTCCTTGCCGCCATAGAGGCCGAGCACCGGCGCCTTGAGCGCAGCGGCAATGTCGACCGGGTGCGTCGGCGTCGTCGGGCTGGCGGTGCCGACCAGCCGGCCGTACCAGGCGACACCGGCCTTGACCTTGCCTGTCGCCGCGTACAGCCAGGTGATGCGGCCGCCCCAGCAGAAGCCGGTGATGCCCGCCTTCGACACGTCGCCGCCGTTGGCAGCGGCGAACTGCAGGGCGCCGTCGAGGTCGGCCATCACCTGGGCATCGGGCACCTTGCTCACGATGTCGGCCTGCAGCTTGGGGATGTCGGTGTAGCCCTTGGGGTCGCCTTGGCGCGCGAACATTTCAGGGGCGATTGCCAGGTAGCCCAGCTTCGCGAAGCGGCGGCAGGTGTCGGCGATGTATTCGTGCACGCCGAAGATCTCCTGGATCACCAGGATCACCGGGAGCCCCGTCTTGCCGGCGGGCGCCGCCATGTAGGCCGGCACATCGAAGCCATTGACCTTGAAGCTGACCGGGCCGGCCTTTAGGCCGTCGGCCGATGTCTTGATCACGGTTTGCGCGGTGACGGGCAACACCGCGGCGGCGTAGCCCACGCCCAGCGCCGCCTTCAAAGCGGTGCGACGGGTGGCGCCTTGTTCGGTGCTGGCGCCAGGACGCAGCGAATCAAAATCGGCTTGAAGGTCGGAACGGCTGTCGAGTGAGGTCATCGGATCTCCATGAATGTCGGACGGACGGGGTGCGCGGTCGCGCACGCCGCAATGTAGGGGATTGGCACGCCCCCTGCGCAACCGGGGTCAAGGCCGCACGCCGCCTGGCTCTACAGTGCGGGCATTGCGCTTTTTTCTCGAGGAGTCTTCTTTATGCATGTCTGTGTGCTCGGCGCCGGAATCGTCGGCCTCGCCACCGCATGGCTGTTGGTGCAGCAGGGGCACGAGGTCACCGTGCTCGACCGTGCAGTGCCCGGCGCAGGCGCCAGTGGCGGCAACGGGGCGCAGCTGAGCTACTCCTATGTGCAGCCGCTGGCCGATCCGTCGATCTGGGCCCAGTTGCCCAAGCTGCTGCTGTCGCCTGATTCGCCGCTCAAGCTGCGGCCGCAGCTCGATCCGCTGCAGTGGCGATGGGGGGTGGCCTTCCTGGCCGCCTGCAACGCGCGCACGTCGCGCGACACCACCGCCCGCCTGCTCGCACTGGCCGCCGAAAGCCGCACCGGTTTCGAGCGCATGCGGGCAGAGCTCGCACCCGACTGCGACTTTTCAGCCACCGGCAAGCTCGTGCTCTACGCCAATGAGGCGGGCCTGGCCGGCGCGCGGGCGCAGGTCGAGCTGCAGCGCACGATGGGCAGCGTGCAGCGCCTGGTGTCGCCCGATGAATGCGTTGCCATCGAACCGGCGCTGGCCCGCTACGCCGGGCAGATCGTCGGCGCAGTCCACACGCCCAGCGAATGCGCGGCCGATTGCCTCAAGGTCTGCGAAGCGCTGGCGCGCGCGCTGCAGGCGCGCGGCACGCGCTTCCTGCTCGACACCGAGGTGCGCGGCTTCGATGTGCGACAAGGGCGCATCGCCGCGGCGAAAACCAGTGAGGGGGACCTCCCTGCCGATGCCTTTGTGATGGCGCTGGGAACGGCATCGCATCGCCTGGCGCGCACGCTGGGCACCTGGCTGCCCGTGTACCCGCTCAAGGGCTACAGCATCACGGTCGATGTCGATCCGGCGCCCGGGGCGGCGCCGCAGGTCAGCGTGACGGACAGCGCGCGCAAGGTGGTGTTCGCGCGCATCGGCGGCCGCTTGCGGGTGGCGGGCATGGCCGAGCTGGTCGGCCACGACGCGAGCATTCCGGCGGCACGCATCGACAGCCTCGTGGCCGCTACCCGCGCGGTGTTCCCCGGCGCGAGCGCCATGACCGATCTGCAACCCTGGACCGGCATGCGCCCGGCCACACCAACCGGCCTGCCCATCCTTGGCCGCCTGCCGAATGCACCGCAGAACATGCTCTTCAACACGGGCCACGGTGCGCTGGGCTTCACGCTGGCTTTCGGGTCTGCGCAACGGGTGGCCGCTGCACTGGGCAAGTGATCGGGGCGAGCGGCGCGCTCAGTGCGCCTGCTCCCAGTTCGGCCCGAAGCCGATCTCGGCCAGCAGCGGCACCTGCAGGTCGGCGACGCCGGCCATGAGCTTCGGGATCTCGGTGCGCACCCACTCGACTTCGGCCTCGGGCACCTCGAACACCAGTTCGTCGTGCACTTGCATGATCATCTTCGTGCCGCGTTGCTCGGCATCGAGCACCGCTTGCACCTTGTTCATGCTGAGCTTGATGAGGTCGGCCGCGGTGCCCTGCATCGGCGCGTTGATGGCTGCGCGCTCGGCGCCGCCGCGGCGCGGCCCGTTGGGTGAGTTGATCTCGGGCAGGTAGAGGCGCCGGCCGAACACGGTCTCGACATAGCCCTTTTCCTTGGCCAGCGCCTTGGTCTCGTCCATGTAGATCTTTACGCCCGGGTAGCGCGCGAAGTAGCGGTCGATGTACGAGGCGGCTGCCTTGGTTTCGATGCCCAGGTTGCGCGCCAGGCCAAAGCTGCTCATGCCGTAGATGAGCCCAAAGTTGATGACCTTCGCATAGCGCCGCTGCTCGCTCGACACCTGGTCGGGCGTGCTGCCGAAGACCTCGGCCGCCGTCGCGCGGTGCACGTCGATGCCCTCGCGGAAGGCGCGCAGCAGCGAATCGTCGCCGCTGATGTGGGCCATGATGCGCAGCTCGATCTGCGAATAGTCAGCGCTCGCGATCACGCTGCCCGCGGGCGCCACGAAGGCCTCGCGCACGCGCCGGCCTTCGGCTGTGCGAATCGGAATGTTCTGCAGGTTCGGGTCGTTGCTCGACAGGCGCCCCGTCACCGCCACGGCCTGCGCGTAGTGCGTGTGCACGCGGCCGCTGCGCGGGTTCGCGAGCTGGCCCAACTTGTCGGTGTAGGTGCCCTTGAGCTTGGAGAGACTGCGGTGCTCGAGGATCTTCTTGGGCAGCGGATAGTCCTCGGCCAGCTTCTCGAGCACCTCTTCGTCGGTGCTTGGTGCGCCGCTCGGCGTCTTCTTGATGACGGGCAGGCCGAGCTTGTTGAAGAAGATGTCGCCGATCTGCTTGGGACTGCCCAGGTTGAAGGGCTGGCCGGCGATTTCGTAGGCCTCCTGCTCGATCGCCATGATGCGGGTCCCCAGCTCGTGGCTTTGCGTGGCGAGCAGTGGCGCGTCGATCAGCACGCCGTTGCGTTCAATGCGGTAGAGCGATTCGCTCGATTCCATCTCGAGCTCGTAGATGAAGCGCAGCTTGTCGTCTTTCTCCAGCTGCGGCCAGAGCGTCCGGTGCACGTCGAGTGTCTGGTCGCTGTCCTCGCACGAATACTCGGCGGCTTTTGCAATGTCGACCTGGCTGAAAGAGATCTGGTGCGCGCCCTTGCCGCACAGGTCTTCGTAGCTGATGCCGCTGCGGCCCAGGTGCCGCTCGGCCAGGCTCGACAGGCCGTGCGGCTTGTGCACTTCCAGCACATAGCTTTGCAGCATGGTGTCGTGGGCGTAGCCCAGTACTTCGATGCCGTGGTTGGCGAACACATGGCGGTCGTACTTGATGTGCTGGCCCAGCTTTTTCTTCTCGCCGTTCTCCAGCCAGGGCTTGAGCTTGGCCAGCACCTCGTCGATCGGCAACTGCGCGGGCGCGTCGGGGTAGTTGTGCGCGAGCGGGATGTAAGCCGCCTCGCCCGGCGTGACGCTGAAGCTCACGCCGACGATCTGCGCCACCATCTCATCGAGCGAAGTGGTCTCGGTGTCGACGGCGGCAAGCTCCGCCGCGTCGAGCTTCGCGAGCCAGGGGTCGAGCTGCTCCCAGGTGGTGATCGTGTCGTACTTCAGGTTGCTCGCGGGCGCGGCGGCTTCCAGCGCAGCGATCTCGGAAGGTTCGTCGAACAGGCCGCTCTGGTCGGTACTCGTCTTCGAGGCGGACTTCTTCTTGTTGTTTTCTTCGATGAGTTCAGGCGGCACCTCCAGTGCCTCGAGGCCCTTCACCAGACTCTTGAAGCCGAACCTCTCGTAGAACGGCTTGAGCGCTTCGGTCTGCGGCGCGCCCACCGGCAGGCCTTCGAGCGAGGGCAGACCAGCGACGTGGCCGTCCAGGTCGCAATCGGTGCGGATGGTCACGAGCTTCTTGCTCAAGGGCAGCTTGTCGAGCGCGGCGCGCAGGTTCTCGCCAGCCGCACCCTTGACCTCGGCCGCGCGCTCGATCAGTGCGTCGAGCGAGCCGTATTCGAGCAGCCATTTGGCAGCGGTCTTCGGGCCGACCTTGGGCACGCCGGGCACGTTGTCGACCGTGTCGCCCACGAGCGTCTGGTAATCCACCATCAGCTCGGGCGGCACGCCGAACTCGGCCGTCACGCCCGCCACGTCGCGCCGCTTGCCGTTCATGGTGTCGATGATGGTGATGTGTTCATCGACCAGCTGGCTCAGATCCTTGTCGCCACTGGAGACGATCACCTCGACGCCCTGCGCGGCCGCGACCTTGGCCAGCGTGCCGATCACGTCGTCGGCCTCCACGTCGGGCACCGTCAGCACCGGCCAGCCCAGCAGCCGCACCACCTCGTGGATCGGCGGGATCTGGCTGCGCAGATCGTCGGGCATCGGCGAGCGGTTGGCCTTGTATTCGGGGTACCAATCGTCGCGAAAGGTCTTGCCGGGCGCATCGAAGATGCAGGCGGCGTAGTCGGCGCGCACCTCGCGGCGCAGCGCGGTCATCATGTTGATCATTCCGCGGATCGCGCCGGTCGCGGGGCTGCTGGCGTCGCCCGGCACCGCGCGCAGGTCAGGCATGGCGTGGAAGGCGCGGTAGAGGTAGCTCGAACCGTCCACGAGCAGCAGGGTTTTCTTGTCGGTCATCGCGGCATTTTGCCGCGCGGCCGCGGGGCGCCTCGAGACATCCTGCAGGGCCCGCGGCTGACAGCGCGCGTGCGGGTCGCCACCTACAATCGCGCCATGGCTTCCACCCTCCTCCTCATCGCCCGCCGTACTGCACTGGCATTGGCTTGCGCCGCACCTCTTTTCGCCGCGCACGCGCAGACGGCGCCGCAGCCTGCCCCGGCGCCGCCGGACGTGCAGGCCACCCCGGGCGCCGATGAAGGCCGCAAGACCCAGAAGGTCGAGAACATCCACGTCGAGGACAGCGGCGCTTCGGTCGACGAAGTGCGCTATGGCGGCCGGACGCAAAGCATCACCGTGCAGCCCAAGGCGAATGTGCCCGGCTACCAGGTGCTCCCCGACGACGGCGGCCGCTCGCGCCAGGGCGCGGGCGAGACCAGCTCGAGCGGCAATGGCCCGCGCGTCTGGAACGTGCTGAAGTTCTGAGCGGCCCGTGGCAGTCTTCACGGAAGTCGGGTTCGACGAAGCCGACGCACTGGTGCAACGCCTGGGCCTTGGGGCGCTGGAAGAATTGCGCGGCATCGAGGGCGGGATTGAGAACACCAACTACTTCGCCACGACCGCCCACGGCGAATTCGTCCTGACCCTGTTCGAGCGCCTCGGCGCCGACCAGTTGCCGTACTACCTGTGCCTGATGAAACATCTGGCATCGCGCGGCATCCCGGTCCCGGAGCCGGTGGCCGACCCGGCTGTCGCGCCGCCGGCTGGCCCGATGCTGTCCGTCGCGGCCGATGCGCCATGCGAACTGCTGCATCGCGTCGCCGGCAAGCCCGCGGCGGTGGTGCAGCGGCTCTCGGGCCGCAGTGAGCTGGCACCGACAGCCGCCCACGCCGCGCAGTTGGGCGAGCTCCTCGCGCGCATGCACCTGGCCGGCAGGGACTTCGCGCGCATCCAGCCCAACCTGCGCGGGCTGCCGTGGTGGAACGAGACGGCCCCGGTGGTCCTGCCCCACCTCGACGCGGCGCAAGCGGATTTGCTCCGCAGCGAGCTGGCCTACCAGAACCACGTCGCGGCCTCGTCCGCGTGGGCAGCCCTGCCGCGCGGTCCGGTGCACGCCGACCTGTTTCGCGACAACGTGATGTTTGCGACCGAGGGCGATGCGCATGCGCCGCGTCTAACCGGTGTGTTCGACTTCTACTTCGCGGGCACCGACAGCTGGCTGTTCGACCTCGCCGTCTGCCTGAACGACTGGGCCATCGATCTGGCAACCGGTGTGCACGATGCCGAACGCGCCGACGCGCTGCTGTCGGCCTACCAGCGCGTCCGCCCGCTGCACGCCGCAGAGCGCGCGCTGCTGCCGGCCATGCAGCGCGCCGCGGCGCTGCGCTTCTGGATCTCGCGGCTGTGGGACTTTCATTTGCCGCGCGAAGCCAGCATGCTCACACCCCACGACCCCACGCACTTCGAGCGCGTGCTGCGGGAGCGCGTGGCGCGCCTTTCCCTTTCGACCACGGCACCCGAGCCGATGGTGGCCTGACCGACACCATGAAACTGCACATCGTCCCGGCACGCAACGGCGTCGAATGGGTTCGCCTCGGCCTGCGGGCCTTCTGGCGCCAGCCGCTGGCCTTCGTGTCGCTGTTCTTCCTGTTCATGGCGCTGATCTCGATCGCGTCGCAGCTGCCGCTGGTTGGCAGCATCGTGGCGCCGATCCTGCTGCCCTTCATGACGCTGGCGTTGATGGTGGCCACCTCCGTCGCGCACGCCAACGAGACCGGCAAGCCCACCGCGCCTGCGATGTTCATCGCCGCCATGGAGGCGGTGCGCGCGCAGCGGCGCCCGCTGATCGTGTTGGGGGTCATCTCGGCCGTCTACTTTGTCGCCGCCGTGGCGCTGTCCGCCCTGGTGGATGGCGGGGTGCTGGCCGGCGCCTACCTGCTCGATGAAACCGTCACGCCGGAGGTGATGGCCGGTAGCGAATTCCAGACGGCGCGACTGCTCGTCATGTGCCTGAACCTGCCGCTGTCTCTCGCGATGTGGCACGCGCCGGCGCTGATCCACTGGCACGGCGTGGAACCGGTCAAGAGCCTGTTCTTCAGCGTGGTGGCGCTGTTCCGCAACTTCACCGCCTACGCGATGTTCTGCATCACCTGGTTCGGCGTCTTCATGATCGCGGGCATCCTGCTGGGCCTGGTCGCGACCTTGCTGGTGGCCATGGGCGCAGGCGGCGTGGCCTCGGTGGGCACCATGCTGATGATCGGCTGCGCCATGGTGCTGGCCGCCATGTCGCTGAGCTCGACTTGGTTCACCTTCCGCGACAGCTTCGACGCGGACTGAGCGGCGTTGAACGCCGTCATGCCCTGGCGGATCACCGCCCGAATGCCGTGAGCGGTTCCCCGCGTTCTGCGCGCATCCTGCGCCCTGCCCTGGCGCTGATCGGCGCGCTGTTGCTGCTCGACAGCATCGCGCTGCTGGCCACCGGCCGCTTCCATTTCGGTGTGGTGTTGCCCGGGCTCATCGGCGCAGCGTTCCTGTGGCTTGCATGGCGCTGGTCCGCGCTGCAGCACTGGCGCGCGCCGCCGGCGCCGCGATGGCGTGGATGGTTGTGGCGGGCCGGCTGGGTCGGCTTTTTCGCGTGGCTGGCGAGCGTCGCGCTGTTCTTCGGCCTGATCGGCGCCGACCACTCGGTGGACGCGCGCAAGACGGGTGCGCCGGCCGTCATCCTCGTGCTGGGGTCCGGCACGCCGAACTGCGCGGCATCGTCCACCTTGGCCGCGCGTCTGGATGTGGCGCTGGCGCAAGCCGCGCTCTGGCCGCAGGCGCCCGTTCTGGTCAGCGGCGGCCCGGACTTCGGACGGCAGTGCACCGAGGCCGGCGTGATGGCCGAGTACCTGCGGGCGCGCGGCATAAATGAAAGACGGCTGCTGCAGGAGCCGCAAAGCACCAGCACCGAGGAGAACCTGCGCTTCAGCCTTCCCGTGATGGCTGCGCACGGGCTGATGTCACAAGACCCGGCGACCAGCCGCGGCGGGCCGCCTCCGGTGCTGATCGTGACCAGCGACTTCCACGCCTTGCGCGCGCGCCTGATCGCCTACCGCGCCGGCTACCGGCAGGTGGCGAGTGCGGGTGCGCCGACGCCGCTCTACCTGCGCTACAACGCCTGGCTGCGCGAGTATTTCGCTTTCGGCAGCGGCTGGCTGCTCAAAGAGTTCTGAGCGCGCGCTTCGGGCGGGGCTCAAACCGGCGTGAGCTTGGCGACCGACAGCGCGAGCCACTTGACGCCATGGCGCGCGAACTTGACCTGCGCGCGGGCGTCATCGCCCACGCCTTCCAGGCCGATGACCGTGCCTTCGCCGAACTTGTTGTGGAACACCTGCATGCCCGAGCGCAGCCCGTGCGACGGCGCAGCCTTCTGCGGCGGCACCGGCGGGCTGGCGAAGGTTTCCTTGCTGCCGCTGCTGCTCGCGTAGCCGCCGGTGCTGCCGCCCCGCGAGGTCGCGTAGCCGCCGCCGTAACCGAAGGCCGAAGGTGCGAAGCCCTGGTTCTTCGGTGTCAGCCACTTGAGCGCGCCCTCGGGCAGCTCTTCGAAGAAGCGGCTCTTGACGTTGTAGCGCGTCTGGCCGTGGAGCATGCGCGTCTGCGAGTGGCTCATGTACAGCCGCTTGCGGGCGCGCGTGATCGCCACGTACATCAGGCGCCGCTCTTCTTCGAGACTCTCGTAGTCGCTCATCGAGTTTTCGTGCGGAAAGAGGCCCTCTTCCATGCCGGTGATGAACACGCAGTCGAACTCGAGCCCCTTGGCCGCGTGCACCGTCATTAGTTGCACGGCGTCCTGACCGGCCTGCGCCTGGTTGTCGCCCGATTCCAGCGCGGCGTGCGTAAGGAACGCGGCCAGCGGGCTCAAGGTTTCGCCGGTCTCGGCATCGGGCGCCAGCTCGATCGCCTCGTCGAGCACGGGCAAGTTCGGGTTCAGACCCTGGCTTGCCGGCGACTGCCGCAGTTCGTCGACGGGCAGCGCGACCGCATCGCGACCGAAGCCCTCCTGTGTGACGAAGCTCTCGGCCGCGTTGACCAGTTCCTCCAGATTTTCGATGCGGTCGGCGCCTTCGCGGTCGGCCTTGTAGTGCTCGATGAGACCGCTGTGGTCGAGGATGAGTTCAATGATCTCGCGCAGCGAGATGTTCTGCGTCTGCTCGCGCAGCACGTCGATCTTGGCGACGAAGGCCGTGAGGTTGGCGCCTGCCTTGCCCGGCACGGCATGCACCGCGTCGTGCAGCGAACGGCCGGCGGCGCGCGCCGCGTCCTGCAGTTGCTCGATGGTGCGCGCGCCGATGCCGCGCGGCGGAAAGTTGACGATGCGCAGAAAGCTGGTGTCGTCGTCCCTGTTCTCGAGCAGGCGCAGGTAGGCCAGCGCGTGCTTGATTTCGGCGCGCTCGAAGAAGCGCAGGCCGCCGTACACCCGGTACGGCACGGCCGCGTTGAACAGCGCCGTTTCGATCACCCGGCTCTGCGCATTGCTGCGGTAGAGCACGGCCATTTCCTTGCGGTCGAAGCCGTCGCGCACCAGCTGGCGCATCTCCTCGACCATCCACTGCGCTTCGGCGAAGTCGCTGGTCGATTCGTAGACGCGCACCGGCTCGCCGGGGCCCTGGTCGGTGCGCAGGTTCTTGCCCAGGCGCTTGGTGTTGTGGCTGATCAGCGCGTTGGCCGAGTCGAGGATGTTGCTGAAGCTGCGGTAGTTTTGCTCGAGCTTGATCTGCTGCGACACCTCGAACTCGCGCACGAAGTCGGCCATGTTGCCCACGCGCGCGCCGCGGAAGGCGTAGATGCTCTGGTCGTCATCGCCGACGGCGATCACGCTGTTGTCGCCCGGCACGAAGCGGCCGTCGACCGTGTTGCCCGAGAGCATCTTGATCCACGCGTATTGCAGGCGGTTGGTGTCCTGGAACTCGTCGATGAGGATGTGGCGAAAGCGCCGCTGGTAGTGCTCGCGCACCGGCGCGTTGTCACGCAAGAGTTCGTAGCTGCGCAGCATGAGTTCGCCGAAATCGACGACGCCTTCGCGCTGGCATTGCTCTTCGTAGAGCTGATAGAGCTCGACCTTCTTGCGATCGTCGTCGCTGCGGATCTCGACCGCGCTCGGCCGCAGGCCGTCTTCCTTGGCACCCGCGATGAACCACTGCGTCTGCTTGGCCGGAAAGCGCTCATCGTCGACGTTGTATTGCTTCATGAGCCGCTTGATGGCCGACAACTGGTCTTGCGTGTCGAGGATCTGGAAGGTCGATGGCAGGTTGGCCAGCTTCCAGTGCGCGCGGAGGAACCGGTTGCACAGCCCATGGAAGGTGCCGATCCACATGCCCCGCACGTTCACCGGCAGCATCGCTGTCAGCCGCGTCATCATTTCCTTGGCGGCCTTGTTGGTGAAGGTCACCGCGAGGATGCCGCCGGGCGACACCTGCCCGGTCTGCAGCAGCCAGGCGATGCGCGTCGTGAGCACACGCGTCTTTCCCGAACCTGCGCCTGCGAGGATCAGCGCGTTGCCGGTGGGCAGCGCCACCGCGGCAAGCTGTTCGGGGTTGAGATTGGCGAGCAGGGGCGAGGCGGCCGCTGGGAAAGGGGGGGCGCCGGCGGGGGCGTCGTGCGAGCCGAAAAGGGACATCCGGGCATTGTAGAAAGCCGGGGCCTCTGGGCTGGCAGCGCGGGTTGATTGCGCTCCGAGACTGTCCGGCGCATAGGGTCTATACGAAAGTGCCCAGAAGGCACCGACCCGATCCGCCTAGAATCGCGCACCGGGCCCAAGATTCTTGTCGCCCGGTTTTTTTTCGCCTGCCGAAGGCGACGGAGACCGGGGTCAGACCAAGCGCCCACGCCGCCGGAGATGGTTCCGCGGCGCACCTTCAACAGGAGCTTGGTTCCCCATGCAAATCTTCGACTACGACAACATCCTGCTGCTGCCACGCAAGTGCCGTGTGGAAAGCCGTTCAGAGTGCGACGCGAGCGTCACGCTCGGCGGGCGCAGCTTCCGCCTTCCGGTCGTGCCGGCCAACATGAAGACCGTGGTCGACGAGACCATCTGTCTGTGGCTGGCGCAGAACGGCTACTTCTATGTGATGCACCGCTTCGACCTCGACAACATCGCGTTCGTCGAAGAGATGCAGGGCAAGGGTGTGTTCGCTTCGATCTCGCTGGGCGTGAAGAAGGCCGACTACGACACCGTCGACCAGTTCGTCGCCAAGGGCCTGGTGCCGGAATACATCACGATCGACATCGCGCACGGCCATGCCGACAGCGTGAAGAACATGATTGGCTACCTGAAGCAGAAGCTGCCGGGCGCCTTCGTGATCGCCGGCAACGTCGGCACACCCGAAGCGGTGATCGACCTCGAGAACTGGGGCGCCGACGCAACCAAGGTCGGCATCGGCCCGGGCAAGGTCTGTATCACGAAGCTGAAGACCGGCTTCGGCACCGGTGGCTGGCAACTGAGCGCGCTCAAGTGGTGTGCGCGCGTGGCGACGAAGCCCATCATTGCCGACGGCGGCATCCGCGACCACGGGGACATCGCCAAGAGCATCCGCTTCGGCGCATCGATGGTGATGATCGGCTCGCTGTTCGCGGGCCATGAAGAGTCGCCAGGCAAGACGGTCGAAGTCGACGGCGAACTCTTCAAGGAGTACTACGGCTCCGCGAGCGACTTCAACAAGGGCGAGTACAAGCACGTCGAAGGCAAGCGCATCCTCGAGCCGATCAAGGGCAAGCTGGCCAACACGCTGGTCGAGATGGAGCAGGACGTGCAGAGCTCGATCAGCTATGCCGGTGGCAAGAAGCTGATGGACATCCGCAAGGTCAACTACGTCACGCTGGGCGGCACCAACGATGGCGAGCATCTATTGATGTAGCCCCCTGGCCCTCAACGGGGCAACACCCGCGGGCGGCGAAGCGGGTTCCGCGGTGTACCCGGAAAAAGTCAGTCCGGGGCGTTCAGCAACGCCCGCGCTTTGCGGTGCAACGCATGCGCCGGATCGGCCAGTGCATCGACGATGCTGAAATGGTTCAGACCCGGCAGCACGTCGCAGCCGGGCACCGCGCGCGGCCCCCATGCCTGGCGGATCAGCGTGTTGTGGCGCAAGAACTCCTCGCTCTCGTCACCCCCGACCACGCTGTAGAGCTCGCCCTGCGAAGGCGCCGGCCAGCGCGCCGGGCTGGCCCGCCGCACGTCGGCGTCAGTGAGGCGCAGCGCTTCCTGTAGCGAGGGCGTGCGCATCAACGGCGCGAGGTCGTAGAGCCCAGAAAGCGAAAGCGCCTTGCGAGCCGGCTGACCGCGCAAGCACAGCAGCATCGCGGCCAGATGACCGCCTGCGGAGTGCCCCGCCAGCGTGATGCGCCGCGGATCGCCGCCGTAGGTGGCGATGTGCTGCGTGGTCCATTCGAGCGCCTTCGCCATCTGCAGCGCAATGTCGGGAATCGTCACCGGCCGCCCGGGCACGCCGGGGCACAGCGCGTAGTTGGGCACGACCACACACGCGCCGCCCGCGTTGAACCCCGGCGCGACGAAGGAATGGTCGCTCTTGTCCAGCGAGCGCCAGTAGCCCCCGTGGATGAAGAAGAGCACCGGCGCCTTCGACGAGTTCTGCGCGTCGGCAGGGAAAACGTCGAGCGTCTCTTTCATGCCTTCGCCGTAAGCAAGGTCGAGCGCATCGGGCTGCGCTGCTCGCACGCGGGCCGACGCCTCTGCCCAGCGCGCGAAGTACGCCGGATGGTCGGGCACGCGCGCCCGGTTGTTGTACATGCGGTCCAGCCAGGCGGGATCGGGCAAGGTCATCGTGTTCTTTCCCTTGGGGAGCCGTGCGCGCTCGGTCACGGTTCAGGCGTCGAGCACGACATGCTGACCATGCAGCGCCAGGGCCGCCGGCGAAACCAGGAAGGCGATCGTCTGCGCGGCGGTCGCGGTCGACACCCACTCGCCCGGGTCGGCGTCCGGCATCGCCTGCCGATTGGCCGGTGTGTCGAGCACGCTCGGCGCGATGCTGTTGACCTGGATGCCGCGCGGAGAAAGTTCTGCCGCCATCGCTTCGACCAACCGCTGCAGCGCACTCTTGGATGCGATGTAGGCGGACATGGCCGCCAGTCCGCGCGCAGCGGTCTTGGCGGTCACGGCGATCACGCGCCCGCTTCGGCGCGCGATCATCGTCGGCGCGAAGGCCTGCGCCACAGCAACGAACGACCAGGCATTGAGGTCCATCATGCGGTCCCAGCTGGCGCGATCCAGCGTGTGGACTTCGGCCCCCATCTCGAATCCGCCGGCCACATGGACCACGGCATCGACGTGCTGGAAGGATTGAAGGATCTGCGCCGCTGCAGCCTGCATGCCGGGAGCCGAGGTCACGTCGGCGCCGATCAGCAGGTGGCGCGAGTTGTCGAGCCCCGGAAACGCATCGGCCAATTGCGAGTCGCTGTGGCCGATCAGCGCGAGACGGGCGCCCGCGTCCAGGAAATGTTGGGCGACTGCGCGGCCGAGGGCGCCAGCGGCGCCGGTGATCACGATGTGCATGGAGGTCACAGGGGTCATCTTCATTTCTCTCGCGGCAAATGCAGCCATCGTACGACAGCCACTTTTTCTGTGGCTATAATCTCGGTCTTGCCTGAAGACAGCAATGTCGATCAGGGGCTCTTAGCTCAGTTGGTAGAGCAGCGGACTCTTAATCCGTAGGTCGAGTGTTCGAGTCACTCAGGGCCCACCACCAACATCCCTCGCGGCTCTTGAAAAGCCTGCTACCGAAAACGGTAGCAGGCTTTTTTATTTCCGCAGCAACGCGCATGCGTCGGGCCTGGCCTTGTCGGCGTCGTGCTCACCGACCGCGACCCAAGCGTCTGAAGGTTTTCGAAAGTCCAGGCCGAACACCTCTCGTTCTTCTCTCAGCGCTTCGAGGCATCGTCTGGCATCACTCCGCCTTCGCGCCCGGAAAGTCAGCACGCAAACAGAAACTGAAACTTGCATTGCTGCTGCCGATTGCGAGCGCGACGGCCAATGCATGCCTGGCGTGTCCGACCTCCTCGCCAGTGCCATGCCAAGGCCAACGTCTCCGGGAACCCGACAAGGCGCCCCACACATTCAGGAGATGCGCATGCAATGGATGACTGATGAGTCCATTGTTAACCTGAAATCAACGATAGAGCGCCGATGCCCTCCGTCATCCAGCCCGCGGATCTGGGCTTTTTCTCGACGCTCGCAAGCGCTGGAAGTTTCAGTGCCACGGCACTGGAGCTGGGGGTTACCACGCCTGCGGTGAGCAAGCGCCTGGCGGTGATGGAGTCGCGCGCCGGCATCCTGCTGGTCAGCTACCACGCGACGCATGAGCCTGACCCCTGAGGGCGTGATGTACTTGGCGCATGCCCGACGGATCCTTGCAGAGATCGACGGCATGGAAGAGCAACTGGGCTTCTCCAAGGCGACTCCTCAGGGGCTTCTGCGCGTGAACGCGACGCCGGCATTCGGGCGCAACCATGTGGCGCCGCTGATCTCCAGGTTCGTCCACTCCTACCCGGGAGTTTCGGTTCAGCTGCAACTGTCGGTCGACCCGCCAGCGCTGACCGATGACGTCTTCGATGTCTGCGTGTGTTTTGGCGCCCCGGCAGACAGCCGGCTGATGGCGAGGCGCATCGCCGCGAACCGTGGGCTGCTCTGCGCCGCGCCGGCCCACCTGGAAACGCATGGAGCGCCGAAGGTCCCCAACGATCTGACGAAGCACGACTGCATCGGTGTTCGTCAAGGCGACGAAGCCTATGGCACCTGGCGCCTGACCAGCGGTCGAGGTCCGAATGCACTCTCTGAAGCGATCAGGTTGCGATGCAACCTGGCCACCAACGACGGTGAGATCGCCGTAAATTGGGCACTCGACGGTCGCGGCATCCTGATGTGTACCGAGTGGGAAGTCGAGCGCCACCTGCGCGACGGCACATTGGTGCACGTGCTGCCACAGTACACAACACCCGACGCAGACATCCATGCCCTGTACCCGCAGCGGCACCAACTGGCCGCGCGGGTGAGGGCCTTCGTGGAATTTCTCGCCAGTTCGCTAGTCCGGCCAGCGGCGAACGCCCAACGCTAGGGACGCCTCTCACCCCGCCGGATGTGTCCCTTTGCCTTAATCGACATGCGCGAGACATTTGCTAACAATCCGCCCAAAGGGGAGTCGGCACGATCTTGGGGAATGCGATGCTGCAACGTTGTCTGGCGACGGTGGTGTTTTGTTTGTTGGCGCTGGGGGGATGTGGAGGCGGCGGCACGGGGCCGTGGTCACTGGCGCCCCTGCCGTCATTGCCCACGGTCCCCACCAATCCGGGGATGCCCGGAGATCCCGGCAGCCCGGCGGTGCAGGACACAGACCACGATCAGGTGCCCGATGCTGCAGACAACTGCCCCGCCGTGTCCAACCCCGACCAGAAAGACACCGATGGCGATGGCATCGGCGATGCCTGCGACCCGGACAGCGACGGCGATGGTGTGCCGAACGCTTCCGACAACTGTCCGCTCAAGCCCAACGGCGATCAGAAGGACACCGACGGTGACGGCGTCGGTGACGCGTGCGATGCCCTGACCGACAGGGACGGCGACGGCGTGGGCGACGCCAGCGACAACTGCCCCCTGGTGTCCAACCCGACCCAGGCCGACGCGAACGGCAACGGCATTGGTGACGCCTGCGACCCGGACAGTGACGGCGACGGCGTGCTCAACCCGGTGGACAACTGTCCCCTGGTCGCCAACCCGGGCCAGGAAGACCTCAACGGCGATGGCATCGGCGATGCCTGCGCAGGCGACACCGACGGTGACGGCGTGCTCAACCCGGTCGACAACTGCCCGTTGGTGGCCAACGTGGGTCAACAGGATCTGGACGGCGACGGCATCGGTGACGCCTGCGACACCGACGTGGACGGTGACGGCGTGCTCAATCCGGTCGATAACTGCCCGCTTGCGCAGAATGCCGGTCAGGCCGACACCGACGGCGACGGTATCGGCGACGCCTGCGACCCGGTCACCGACACCGATGGCGACGGCATCGCCGACGGCGTCGACAACTGCCCGCTGGTGGCCAATCCGAACCAGCTCGACACCGATAGCGACGGGATCGGCAACGCCTGCGATCCCGACATCGACGGTGACGGCGTACTCAATGCCGTGGACAACTGCGTCCTGGTGGCGAATCCCTCGCAGGCCGACGGCGATGCCGACGGGATCGGCGATGCCTGCGACGGCGACAGCGACGGCGACGGCGTGCCCGACGCCAGCGACAACTGCGCACTCGTCGCCAACGCCGATCAGGCCGATACCGACGGCGATGGCATCGGCAACGCTTGCGATCCCGATGTGGATGGCGACGGCGTCGCGAACGCGATCGACAACTGCCCGCTGGTCGCGAACCCGACCCAGGCCGATGCAGACGGAGACGGCATCGGCGACGCATGTGACGCCGCGGAAGACGTGGCCTGCGGTGCAGGCAAGCTGTTCGAGCCCGTGCTTGCTACGACGGCCAGCACAGTCACGACCGGCCTGCGCGGTCTGCTGTGTCTGGGCTGCGGTGTGACCAATCCCACCGCGCTGACCGGGACGATCGACGACGCGGCCACTCTCTCTACGCCTGTGGCGGTGGCGGCCAGCGTCTGGGGCACCGTGAAGAACGATGCCGCTGCCTACACCGGTCCGCGACGCGCGGGCTTCCTGGTGAGCCTGCCTTCGGGCTTGCTGAATCTCTCGCTGCTGTCCAACCTGAAGCTGACCACCTACCGGGCGGGCGTGGCGCAGCAGTCGGCCAGCGCATCCAGCCTCCTGACGTTGCGCTTGCTCAATCTGAATGGGGACGCCAGCAAGCAATTGCTTGTAATGGACACCACGAAGGATTTCGACGCGGTGGAGATCGAGAAGGGCGCGGTGCTGGGCGCGCTGTCGAAACTCAACGTCCACAGCATGTGCGTGGCGCCGCCGGCGCCGTGAAGCGGAATCAGCGGGCTGGTTGCAACCTGACCGCTGACGCCATCTAATGGGATCCAGTCGAAGGAGCGCTGTCGAAAGGAAGTCCGGACCCTCCAACCCATGGATTCAATACTGCTCGCCCGCATCCAGTTCGGGTTCACCATTTCGTTCCACATCATTTTTCCGGCCCTCACCATCGGGCTGGCGAGCTACCTTGCGGTGCTCGAGGCGCTGTGGCTGCGCACCCAGCGCAAGGTGTACATCGACCTCTATCAGTTCTGGATCAAGGTATTCGCGGTGGCATTCGGCATGGGGGTGGTGTCGGGTCTGGTGATGGCCTACCAGTTCGGCACCAACTGGAGCAACTTCTCCCGCTTCGCCGGTGGCGTGACCGGGCCCTTGCTGGCGTACGAGGTGCTCACGGCGTTCTTTCTCGAGGCGGGCTTTCTCGGCGTCATGCTGTTCGGGCGCGATCGTGTCGGCCCGGGCTTGCATTTCGTCTCGACACTGGCTGTTGCCGTCGGCACGCTCATCTCCGCCACATGGATCCTGGCCTCCAACAGCTGGATGCACACGCCCCAGGGCCACGAGATCATCGACGGCCGTGTCGTGCCAGTCGACTGGCTCCGCGTGATCTTCAATCCCTCCTTCCCCTACCGACTCGCGCACACCGTGGTCGCGTCCTACATCGCGACGGCGCTCATGGTCGCCGGCGCTGCGGCCTGGCATCTGCTGCGTGGAACGGACAACACACGCGTCCGGACCATGCTGTCGATGGCGATGTGGATGCTCCTGATCGCGGCGCCCATCCAGGCTGTGATCGGAGACCAGCATGGGCTCAACACCATGGAGCATCAACCGGCCAAGCTCGCGGCCATCGAGGGTCATTGGGAGCATGGCGAAGAAGGCGAAGGGGTCCCGCTCATCCTCTTCGGCCTGCCCGACATGGCGGCAGAGACGACGCGGTTCGCCATCGAGATTCCCCGGGCCGGAAGCCTGCTGCTCACGCACAGCTGGGACGGGAAGATTCCCGCGCTGAAGGATTTCGCGCCGGAAGACCGCCCCAACTCGACGATCGTGTTCTGGACTTTCCGTGTCATGGTGGGCCTCGGCTTGCTGATGATTGCCCTGGCGGGTTGGGGCCTCCTCTTGCGGCGACACGGCCGGCTGTTCCTGCACCGCCGCTTCCTTCGCTTCGCGGTGCTGCTGTCGCCCGCCGGCGTGGTGGCCATCCTGGCCGGTTGGTACACCACCGAAATCGGGCGCCAGCCATGGATCGTCTACGGGCTCATGCGCACCTCGGAAGGCGCCTCTCCCCAGCACTCCGCCGCGCAGGTCGGGTTCACGCTGGCCATGTTCGTGGTGGTGTACTTCGTCGTCTTCGGCGCGGGCACCGCCTACGGTCTGCGCATCATTGCCAAAGGCCCCGAGTCGGATGAGGGCGACCTGCCAGCCCAAGGGGGACCCGGTGAGCCGCGCCAACCCATGAGACCGCTGTCTGCGGCGCCTGAAGGCATTGATGAGGCAGGCGATCGTGCCGCGCCCGAGGTGAAATGATGGGCATCGATCTGCCGCTGATCTGGGCCGTGATCATCCTGTTCGGCATCATGATGTACGTGGTGATGGACGGCTTCGATCTCGGGATCGGCATCCTTTTTCCATTCCTTCCTGCCAAGGAAGATCGCGATGTGATGATGAACACCGTCGCGCCCGTGTGGGACGGCAACGAGACCTGGCTCGTGCTCGGCGGTGCAGGATTGCTGGCCGCCTTTCCGCTGGCGTACGCGGTGATCTTGAGCGCCTTCTACCTGCCGCTGATCCTGATGCTGATCGGCCTCATTTTTCGGGGTGTCGCTTTCGAATTCCGCTTCAAGGCCCGCCTGGGCAAGCGACGCTGGTGGGATGCGGCATTCATCGGCGGTTCCTTCACTGCGACCTTCTTCCAGGGCGTGACGCTCGGCGCCTTCCTTAGCGGTCTTCGCGTGGTCGATGGCAACTTCGCGGGCGGCTCCTTCGACTGGGTCTCACCGTTTTCGATCTTCACCGGACTCGCGCTGCTGGCCGCTTACGCCCTCCTCGGCGCGACCTGGCTGATCATGAAGACCGAAGGCGAGTTGCAGATGCGGATGCGGGCGCTGGCGAAGCCATTGGTCTGGGTCATGCTCGCGGTCATCGTCGCGTTGAGTGCCTGGACGCCGTTGGCGCACAGCGCCATCGCGCAACGCTGGTTCAGCCTGCCCAACCTCTTCTACTTCGCACCCGTTCCGCTGCTGGTCTTGCTGGTGGTCTGGAAGCTGCTGAGGGAAGTCCCCGGCGAAGGCCACGCGTCGCCGTTCGTGCTGACGCTGTGCCTCCTCTTCCTGGGCTACACCGGCCTGGGCATCAGCCTCTGGCCGAACGTCATCCCGCCGGACATCTCGATATGGCAGGCCGCAGGTCCAGCGCAGAGCCTCGGCTTCGCGCTGGTGGGCGCCTTGATGATCATCCCCGTCATCCTGATGTACACCGCGTGGAGCTATTGGGTGTTCCGCGGAAAGGTTCGTCACGGTGACGGATACCACTGAAAAAGCCGGACGCCGCTGGGCACGGCGCATCGGCTGGCTCGTCCTGCTCTGGACAGGCGGCGTGCTCTCGGTGTCTGCCGCCTCGCTGGTGTTGCGCTATTTGATGGCTTGGGCCGGGCTCGGACGATAAAGCACCCATCGCCGTCCTGGCTGCACTGCTGCAAGCCTGCGCGCACAAAGCGTCAAGTTCCTACATTGCGGTCGCGAGCGTCGCGGAAAACAAGGGGTTCAACGAAAGGACTCCAGATGACAGACCCGCGCACTGCGGCCCCTGTGCCACCGTTCTCCACACCCGAGCAGGAGCCTCCAGGTCTCGAGGGATCGACATGGACTGGATCGCCCTGGTGCTGATGATCGTCGGCGCTGTCAACTGGGGCCTTGTCGGCGCGTTCCAGTTCGACCTGGTTGCAGCGCTCCTCGGGCCGATGACGATCGCCAGCCGGATCGTCTACGTGCTGGTCGGTCTGGCGGGCCTTTACGGGCTGACCATGCCGATGCGCCTGGCGCCCCGCGACAAGCGCATCCGAGGAAGGGCGCCATGCGCGCGCTGCGGGGCCGCCGAGCCCGGCAGCGGGCCGATCCCTGCGGAGACCTCAAGGCTTTTCAGTGCAGGTGTTGCGATTCATAATGGCTGTCCCAAGAAGATGCGCCTGCCTCCTCGAGCCGTCATGACCATCCCCCGCAGCCCTGAACAGTTCCTGGCCTTGTTTCCCACCCTTGGCGTGCCGGCCGCGCTGGCGTACCTGAACGCGGGGGTTCCACACCGCTACACCGCCATCTACCGGCTGGTGGACGGCGACAAGTTCGAGAACATCCATCTGCACGACAAGCAAGGCGAGATCATTCCCGCGTTCCTCGAGGTCGTGCCGTTCGAAGACAGCTTCTGCCAGTTCGTCTTGCGCGACGGCGTCTTCACCACACAGGATTCGAGCGCCGACCGGCGGCTCGACGGCCACAAGTACCAGGGCGCTGTGCTCGCGTACCACGGCGTCCCCATCGCCGACGAGTCGCGCCGACTCTGGGGCACGCTGTGCCATTTCGACGTGGCGAGCCACGCCCTCCCCGATCCCGAGTTCGCGTTGCTGCAGCAAGCCGCCAGCGTGCTGCTGCCTGCGCTGCGGCGGGACGAGACAGTAGCCCGGTCCGACTGATCGGCGAATCGGCCCTCGGGTGCCTTACAGCAGGCTCGACACCAACTGCACGGTCACCTGGTAGTTGCGCTTGGCGAGCGGCATTTCGTCGAGGCCATAGCCCAGCGTCAGCCGCAAGCTGGTGCGCTTCCCCAGCGCAGCGTTCAAACCCCATCCGATGCCGGTGAGCTTCTCGTGGTGAGGCAGCAGGGAATCCGGTGGCCGGAACGGCATCGTACGGCCATGGTCGGCGAAGAAGAAGCCGGTTGTGGTCAGCGCCTGGGAGCCGATCTGCGTATTGAACAGCGGGTGGTGCAGTTCGACGCTGGCGGTGTAGCCCTCGTCGCCCGAATAGCTGCCCACCGGATAGCCGCGCACACTGCCTTCGCCACCCAGGAAGAATTGCTCGCCGGACGGCAGGTTCTTCTGCCGTGCCGATTGCCCGGTCAGGGCCGTGCGCAGCGTCAGGCCCCATGGGAGGCCCTGGCTGTAGCGCAGCGAGGCGCGGTCGATGTCGTACTCGTTGCGCTCGAGCACCGTCGCATTCGCCCAGTATTTGATGTAGCTCGCCGTCAGGGCGCTGGTGTCCGCGGCCCACTGCCATTCGACACCCAGACTGCGGTCCTTGCTGTCGGTGCGCTGCAGGAAGACACCGTCGATGTCGTTGCTGCTGACCCGCCGCTTGGCGCCGGCGACCACGTCCCACTGCGAACGCGTGTCGATCCACACCGGCTGCCGAAGCATCAGCACCTGGGCGCGCGATTCGCCAGTGATGTTCAGGCTGGCCAGTGCGCCATAGCGGATCTGTGTCCGGTCTTCGTACAGTCCCAGGCTCACACGGCCGCCCCAGCGGTTGACGGGTACTGCGTAGCTGATGGCGCGGCTGTCCTGCCCGGCCGCGCGGGTGTACGACAACGACAGATCGTCGCGCCAGCCAAACAGGCTGCGGTTGCGGTACGACAGGCCGGCGCGCCATTCACCGGTCAGCGCGCTGCCGAGGTTGTCCACGGTGACGAGCATTTCGTGCTTCGGCGGCTCGACCACGCTGACCTGCAGGTCGGTGGTGCCGAAGACCTCGCCGGGCTTCAAGTCGGCCTGCAGGCGCACATCGTTCGTGCGGTTGAAGCGCACCAGTCCGTTTTCGAGCTTCTGCAGGTCGACCAGCTCGCCGCCGACCAGTCCCAACCGCGGCGTGATGAAGCTGGCAGAGGTGGAGGCATTGCCCTCGATGTTCACCTTGCCGACGCGGCCTTCGACCAGTCGCACCTCGATCACGCCGGCTGTCACGTCCTGCTGCGGAATCGTTGCGAGGGCGGTGACCACGCCCTTGTCCTTGTAGAGCGCGTTCACCCTGTCGGCCAATTGCTGCAGCTCGGTCAGCGTGACCTGCTTGCCGCGGTAGTCGGCTGCAATCCGCTCCAGCGCCGCTGCGTCCAGGATTTCGGAGGGCGTGAAGCGGATGTCGTTCACGGCGATGCGCTTGCCGCTGGCGTCTGCCACGGTCGGCGCCACCGGTGCCGCGGGCCGCGTCAGCGGCTGGGCCGGCTGCTGCAATTCGCGTTCGGCTTCGCGGCGCCGGCGCTCGTCTTCGATCTGGCGCTGTTGCAATGCGCCGGGGTCCGCCGCAGGCGGGAGCAGCAGCGGCGGCAGCACCTGGCTCACCGCCGACAAGGGGGCCAGCGCGGCCAGCACGGCGCCGGCCACGAGGGAAAAACGAATCATCGTGCGCACTCCGGAACGAGGTTCTTGCCGCAGTCGCTCTCCAGCGCCACGGGCACCCCTGAATAACGGACAGGCGATGCGTCGCCCTGCCCTTCGTTGCCCTGGCGGGCTGTCAATGTCGCGTCGTCGTTCTTGCGCGCCACCGACAGGGCCAGTTCGCTGAACTCGACCGCACTGCGGTTCCAGCCCATGTCGGCGATGTCGTCGTGCTGCGGGCTCCGGTAGACCACGAACGCACTGGTGAACGCGTGGTTGTCGTACATGGAGAAGCTGAACGGCGCGCCGAACGAGAACAGCTGAACGTCCGCACCCGGCTGAATGCTGCGGTCGAACTGGTTGATCACCACCTGCGTCAGCGGGTTGGTCACGGTGCCCTGGCGCGTCACCCACATGCGGTCGATCGAGAGCGGGCCCACCGGGTTGGTGATGGCAGCCGTCTGCGCATAGAACCTGTCGATGGTGAAACCGCCCTGCCCCGACAGGCCCAGCACCACGTCGCTGGCGATGCCGCCGTTGTAGCCGGTGACGGTGCCGCGCACCGGGATGGCGCCGCCGTACACCTGCGCATTCACGCCGTCGCCCGCCAGGCTGAACATCGACTGCACATTGAGGCGGTCGGCCGACACGCGGCCCAACGCACTCATCACGACCGCATCGGCCGTGATCGTGCCGGCGCTGGCATTGCCGCCGGTCGACGACAGCGTGAAGGTGCCGCCCGCCGTACCTTCGCGCACCGACACGTCGTTCTGTGCCACCAGCGTGAAGTCCTGCGTGGCGCGCACCCGGCCCAGCTCGACCTGCCCCAGCGGTGCAACGACCGACGCGCTCTGCGCCGCATCGAGATCGTCGATGCGCAGGTTGCCCGTGCGCGCCATCGCATGCACGCTGCCGCCGGTGCTGGCGAGCGTGCCCGCGCGCAGGTGCCGGCCCGCGTCGAGCGCGATGTCGCCGCCTGCAACGGCGCTGCCGATGTCCATGTCGCGGCCGCTGGTGGCGCGGATGCCGCCACCCGCGACCAGCGCGCCGGCCTGCAGGTCGCGTCCGGCGTTCAGGACGATGTCGCGGCCGGCCGTGGCGGTCTGCAACGCGATGTCTTGTGCCGCATTCATCGCGATGCTGCCGCCGGCCGCCGTGGTGTCGGCCTGGACCGATCCGGCCTCGGCCGTCAACGCCACGTCGCCCGCAGCGCGAACGCTGCCCGTCTGCACGTCGCCAGCGGTCGCCCGGGCCGTGATGCTGCCGGCCTGGCTGGTGAGCGTGTTCGCCACCAGGTTGCCGCCCGCGCCCAGCGCCATGTCGCCACCCGCGTTCGCGCTGAAGAGCGAGAGCTGACCGGCAGCGGCCACGTCGATCCGGCCGCCGGCCGTGGTGTCGACCGCCTGCACATTGCCCGCCACCGCGGTCAATGCCAAGTTGCCGCCGGCCTGCGTCGTGCCGGTTTGCACGTCGGTGCCGGCACGTACCGCGATGTCGCCGTTGGCCGTGGTGTTGGCAAGCGTCGCCGACTGCGCGGCGGCCACGTCGATGCGGCCACCAGCCGTGGTATCGGCCGCCTGCACATTGCCCGTGACTGCGATCAACGCCACGTTGCCGCCGGCCTGCGTCGTGCCGGTTTGCACGTCGTTGCCGGCGCGCACCGCGATGTCGCCGCTGGCCGTGGTGTTGGCGAGCGTCGCCGACTGCGCGGCGTCTACATCGACGCGCGTACCGGCCGTGGTGTCGGCCGCCTGCACGTTGCCCGTCACCGCGGTCAATGCCACGTTGCTGCCGGCCTGCGTCGTGCCGGCATTCACGTCGCCAGCGCCGGCTGTGAGCGACACGTCGCCGAAGGCGCGCGTGGTGCCCGCGCGGATGCCGCCTCCGGTCGACGCGAGGGTCACGCTGCCCAGCGCGCTGTCGATCAAAGCGGTGGCGATGTCGCCGCTCGCATTCAAGGTCACGCTGTCGACCGCGGTGAACGTGCCCACAGCGACATCGCCCTGCACCGCCAGGTCGACGCTGCCGCCGGCGCTGCCGTTCAGGTTCAGGAGGCGCATCTCCAGCGCGTTGCCCTTGCCGATGTCGCCACCTGCCACAAGGGTCACGCCCGCGGCCGGGCCGCTGTCGGCCACGATGTCCAGGCGCGTGTCGCCGCCGTCGCGCACGTCGCCGCCGGCCTGGATGCGCACCGCGTCCGCCGTGCCGTTGCCGGTCGAAATGC
Organism: Variovorax sp.; assembly: GCA_004210915.1. Classification (GTDB taxonomy): domain Bacteria; phylum Pseudomonadota; class Gammaproteobacteria; order Burkholderiales; family Burkholderiaceae_C; genus Variovorax. The sequence continues at coordinate 31,354 of SEGS01000017.1, forward strand.
CGGTGATCGTCGCGTCATTCACCGTCGCGATGTGCACGGTGCCTGTATCGGCGCGCAGGCTGCTGCCGTCGGCCATGCGCAATTCGCCGGCATCCGCGCGCAAGTCGCCGCCGGTGGACGCCACCGAGCCATTCGCCGTCAACGCCAGGGTCTGACCGGCGCGCAGGTCGACCGCGCCGGCGGTGCGCACGGCGCCGTCGAGCAGCGTGTCGATGCTGCCGGTCAGGCTCACGTCGCCGCCGGCCGTCACGTCGCCCAGGCTGAAGAGGCGCCCGCTGGGCCCGTTCAGGTGAACGTCGCCCGCCGCCGTCGCCGTCACGCGGCCCGTGGTGCCCGACACCCCGACGCCCAGCGCCGCGGCGCCCGGCCCGCCGATGTCGCCAGCGGCCGTCAGTTCCACCTGGTTGCCCAGCACGTTGAGTTCGTTGTCGCCCACGCCGTCCAGGATCGAACCGCCGGCCTTCACCTTCACGGTCTTGCGCGAGTAGATCGTGTCGACGTTCAGGTCGTCCTCTTCCTCGACCTCGACGTTGTCGGCGGCACGCGCCGTCAGCGTCGCGCCTCCGCGCAGGTTCAGGCGCAGCGGTTGCGAGGTGCCCGGCGTCACGCCGTCACCCGGCACGAAGCCGATGCCGCCCGACGCCGCTTCGAGCACCAGGTTGCCGGTCTGCACCGCCGGCGAAGTCCCCTGTGCATGCGTGATCGAGCCGCGCACCTTGATGCGCGTGTCGCCACTCACATCGATGTTGCCCAGGCGGCCATTGCCCATGGAGGCGAGGAAGGCCGAGCCCAGGTCGGTGCCCGGCACCGGCGCGGCCGTGACCGAGACATTCAGCGCATCGATGGCGTTGAAATTGACCGGCGCACGGCGCAGCACGGTGATGCTGCCGTCCGTCACGACGATGTCGGAGCGCTCGGCCGAGGCCAGCGCGACCTTCATCTCGTCGGTCAGATCGGCCGGGTTGATGTTGGTGGGCACCACCACAGCGGCCTGCGTTTCGCCGATGGCCTGACCGGCCTGCAGCGTCACGGTGCGGCCCGACACGTTCGCGCTCTTGACGACCGGGTTGGTGTTGGTCACGTCCTTGAGCAAGCCCGCGCTGATCGAGATGCCCAGTTCGCGGTCTGTCCACGAGGATTTCGCAAGGATGGCGTCGCTCTCGGGGCCGCTGGCCTTGTACTTGAAGCCGCTGTCGTAGCTCGCGCTGATGCCGCCCACGCGGGTGTTCAGTGCGTGGTAGCTGGCGGTGCGCTCGGTTTCGAACGCGCTGATGGCATCGGCGGTCTGCTGCGGCGTCTGCCCCGCCACGGTGAGGAACTGGCGCTCCGCAGCCGAGGCGGTGTAGCGGAAGTCCGGCTGGTAGCTCGCGGGGTCGGTCTGCGTGCTGCGGATCTGCCAGTACAGCTTGTATTCCTGCGTCAGGCCCTGCTCGTAGGAGCGGATGGCCTGGGCCTTGTTCGCGTTGTTCTCGGCAGTCCCGGCACGCAGACCCGAGGCGTCCCAGAACGCCAGCAGCTCTGCCCACGTGCGCGTGTCGATGGACTCGATCGGGTTGTTGTCGATGATGCGACCCGGGGTCTTGAGCAGCACATCGCCACCGGTCGACACCACCGTGTCGACCAGCATGTGGCCCGCGGTGTTGCCCGACCAGGCCGCCGTTTCGATGCCGATGTCGTCCTGTGCCGCAGCGCGCACGCCATAGAGCGCCCGCTTGGACAGGTCGTCGCTGTAGCCGACGTTGAGCTTCAGCGGCGAGGCGATGCCACCGATGCCGCCGTTCTGCGACGTGAGGTCGATGCGGTCGCCCTGGACCAGCGACGCGGCCGAGGCGGCGACGATGCTGCCGTCGGAGACCAGCGTGACGCGCCCGTTGCCGTCGAGCGTGCTGCCGCCGGCACGCACGTTGCCCAGGCGCAGGTCGCCGATGGTCTGCGTCACGTTCACGTTGCCGTTCGTCGCCACGGCGTCGAGTTGCCCGCCTTTCACGACCACGGCCACGGCCTGCACCGGGTCACCCGCGAGCGCACCGGGGCGCGCGCCACCGACGTCGCCCGTGGCATTCAGCGCCACGTTCTTGCCCGTCACCAGCGCCGTGTCGGAGAGCCGCACGATCGAGCGGTCGGTGGTGGCCACGCCAGTCAACGGCGTCACGCCGCTGCCGGCGTTGATCCGCACATTGCCGCTGGCGTTGTTGATGTCGCCCTTGAGCAGCACATCGGCCGCGGAGTTGATCGTGACCGCGCCCGTGTCGTAGCCGCTGAACTGGATGTTGATCTTGTTGTCGGCCTTCAGCGTCTGCGTCGTGATCTTGGTGGTTCCCTCGGTCTCGGTCCAGTTCTGGTAGTAGTTGCCGGCGATGCACAGCGTCCACCAGTTGCACTTGGACCATTCCTTGGTCTTGAGCCAGAACTCGCTGGTCTGGTGCGTCACTGCCCCGGGGTTGGTGTGAACCACGTTGACGGCGTTGGTGTCCTTGTACAGGTAGGTCCCGTTGTCCAGCCGGTAGGAATCGAGCAGGTACGGCCCGTCCTGGCTGACCACCGAGCCCTGGGGCGTGGTGCGCAGGCTCGACGTGCCGAAGTACTGCGCGCCCTTGTACTGCCAGTAGGTCATGGTGCGGAAGTCGGCGCCTGTGGTCCAGGCATAGCGCAGGCCCGTCTGCGGCGCGTAGGTGGTCGCGCGGCCGCTGGTGGCCGTCACGTCCTCGGCACCGTTGATCGTGACCTTGCCGTTCTCACGCCGGTACACGGTGCGGGTGGTCTGCGCCTTGCCGCCATCGATGCTGCGGATGTCCGTGATGTCGATGATGCCGGCGATGCCGCGGCCGGTGCCGCTGGCGTCCTTGCCGGTGTCCAGCTTGTTGATGACCACCGACAGGCCGGTCGGGTTGTTCACCACGATCTGCCCGTAGCCGTCGAGCGCGCGCAGCGTGCCGCCGCCAGTGCTCGAGGTGTTCATGATTTGCCCGTACAGCTGGATGTAGCCGCCGCTGACCTGCGTGCCGTCGAGTTCGAAGCGGTTGTTGACCGCGTCGTAGTTCGCGCCGATGTTGCCGTAGTCGCCGACCAGCTGGTAGAGCCCGCCGCTGACCGCCGTGCGCGTGGCCCAGCCCGCGGTGTCGCGGTCCGCCCGGGCGAACGCCATGTCGACTTCCAGGCGGTTGCGCACCACGTCGTACCCGACCTGGCCGCCGGCCACGGTGAAGTAGACGTAGGCCTTGCCCGGCTTGTCGCCGGCTGCAGCGCTGTTGTAGGCGCTGACCGCCGCATCAAGGGACGCTTGCGACAGGCCGAAGAAGCTGGCGCTGCCGGTCAGCTTCGGGGCGGCCGGCAGGTTGATGTGCCAGTTCTCGATGCCGCTTTGCACCAGGCTGTTGATGTTCAGGTAACGCGCGCTCAGGAACACGCTGCCGTTGGCGACGATGCCGCCACCGACGGGGGTGCCGAGGTCCTGGATCGAGCCCGGATCGCCGCCGACGTGGAAGAAGTTGTCGACGTAGCTCTGCACGAAGTCGCCGTTCTTCGCTTCGATGTCCACCGTGCCGGCGCGGATGTTGCCGTTCGACAGGATGCTGCCCGCCTCGCTGCGCACCGTGACCGATCCGCGCAGGTTGCTGATGTCGCCGGCCAGCTCGATGTTCGGCGCCGCCGCCAGCACCTTCGTGCCGGCCGCGTTCGGGTTGTAGGTGCTGGTGATGTTGATCGAAGGCTGGGGCGCGCTGCTGGTGTCGCGCGTCAGCACCGTCAGGTTGTTCGCCAGCGTGCCGCCGCCGTTGATGCGGTTGATGTCGGCGGCCGAGTTGACCAGCACGTCGTTGAAGCGCACCGTGCCGCCCTCTTCGCTGTCGACCGTGAGGTTGCCCAGCTTGAGGAAGTTCGGCGTGTTGTTGGTGATGTCGATGCGTGCATCGCCAGGCGCATTGAGCTGGCCGCTGCCTTGCAGCACATCGCCCTTGGCGCGGATGTTGCCGAGCTTCACCGTGATGTCGTCCACGGTGATGAAGTCCGCGATCGGGCCGTCGGCGCTGACCTTCGACTGGTTCGGCAGATCGTTGCGCAGTTGCGCCAGATTGGTGGTGGCGCTGGTCTTGCCGCTGATCGCGGTGTCGATCGCCGTGTTGTTGACCGCGACCACGTTCACAAAACCGGCTGTGCCTGCGAACTTGCCTGCTTCGGCGCCGATGGCCGTGGCCGCGGCGCTGATGTCGTTGCGCGTCGCGAGCGTGTTGCTCACCGCCGTGCCGATGGCCGTGGCAGCCGTGTCCTGCGAGCCGTCGGCCTTCTTGAAGGCTGTCGCGAGTGCCGCCTGGTTGGTGGCGATGACACCGTTGTTCGCAACGACCTTGTCCGACGCCGTCTGGATCGCCGCGCTGCGCGTCGACACACCCGAGAGGAGGGTCTGGATCTCGCCCGACGCGGCGCGGATGCTGACCTGGCGCGAATCGATCTCGGCCTGCACCGCCATGTACGCGGTCGAGCCGTACGTGAGCGACTGCAGGCTGGTCCGGCGGGTCTCGATCTCGGCGAGCAGGGTCGTGATGGTCGTGTTGCGCGTTGCGATGGTGCCCAGCGCGGTCGCGTTGGCCGTGCGATTCGTCGCAATGGCCGCCAGTTGCGTCGCGTTGTCGGCGACGAGCGCCTGCATCGCCACGTAGGTGGCATTGGCCGCATCGAAGCGGTCGAGCGCCTTCAGGCTGGTGTCGATGCTGCCGTGCGCTGTTGCGAGCGTCGCGCCCTTGGTGGTGATCGTGGTGCCGCTGGTGCCGATGGTGGTGCCCGCAGCCACCACCGAGGTCGCCGTGTTCGAGATCAGCTGCCCGCTGCCGCTGGCCTTGCCGGTCTCGCTCATCAGCTGCATCTGGTACTGCTTGATCTGCGCCGTGGCGATCTCGTACGGGCTCGGGTTGCCGCTGCGGCCGGGATCGACCTGCTGGTTGCCGTTCTCGTCGGTCGTGACCTTCGCCAGGCCAAGCTCCGCCAGCTTGAACATGAGGAAGTTGATTTCGGCCTCGTAGGCGCCACGCGCCACGTCGTCCGCGGCGTACTGCTCCATCAGGTTGCGCAGCTTGCTGATGCGCTCCTGGATGTCGGCGCCGATGCCCTTGCCGTATTCCACCGTGTGGGTCACGCCTTTGGTGCCGGTGGCCTTCATGCGCCACAGCACCTGCCGGTCGATCTCGACGTACTGGCTGGCGGTGGTCGTGACGTTCCCGTCCTTGTCCAGGTAGCGGCCTTGCGCATCCTGGAGATAGGTGTACTTGTAGACCGGCACGGCCGACAGGTTGCCCTGCGCGTCCACCAGCTCGATCTCGAAGGTCAGCGAGGCGCGGCGGTTGATGCCGGTCATCGCGATGCCGTCGACATGCACGACCGCACGGCCGGCCACGCTGGTCGAGCCGCCGATGATGTCGAAGGACACATCGCCACCACCGAACAGATTGCTGATGCCGCTGGCGGCCGCGGCGAGTGCTTCGCGGTACAGGTCCTTGCCGATGCCCTTGGCCTCGGCTGTGACGAGGCCCTTGTCCGCATACAACGCGATGTGCTGCGCGGTCTCGACCTTGCTGCCCGCGGCCAGCGTGACGCGCGCGTTGTTGACGATGTTGGCCTGGGCGTCCGGGTCGGTGTCGATCGGAATCGCGGTCTTGTTCCACAGATTGACGGCGGTATTCGCATCGATGCGCGTGGCGGTGCCGTTCGAGCTCTGGCCACCGGCCAGCAGCACCGAGCCGTCGTCGGCCCGCACCAGGGCGTTGGCGCCGACCGAAGCCACGTTGTTGCCGGTGTAGTTGGCATGGGCCTCGCCCGATGGCGCACCCGCCAGGCCATACACATTGGCTTGCGCGCGCGAATCGAGGGACACGTTGGCCCGCGCCCCGGCGTTGATGTCGCCGATGTCGCTCGTCACCTCGGCGCTGTCGCCGATCGCCACGGTCGCATCGGACTTGTTCACGTTGATATGCGAGACCGACTTGGCCACCGAGATGACGCCACCCGAATCCAGGCGCGTCTTGTCACGCGCCATGATGTCGTTATAGGCGTCCATGCTGAAGCTGGCGCGGCCGGCCGATGGCATGAGCGCATGCACCCGGGCACCCTCCCCCACGGCCGCCATGGTGGTCTGGCTGATGGCGGTCTTGCTCGATGCGGCCGGCAGGTCGATCACGCCGCCCGAACCCGAGTCGACGTTGAACGCGGCCGAGTCGGCCGCTGCCGAACCGATCCAGCGCTTGGTGCTGCTGTTGCCCGCGAACACCACGATGTCGTTGGCCGACACGCGCCCGCCGGCGCCGACTTCGGCGCGCACGGTGCTGTCGACCGCGTTCACGGCGCGTGCGCCGCTGGCGCCCACCACCGACGCATTGACGCTGTTGACCACCGCGTTGTAGTCGGTCAGGTGCGTGGCCTTGAGCGTGAAGGTCTTCGCGGCGATCCGGCGCGCATCGTCGCCGCTGCCCGTGATCGCGGTGGTGCGGCTGGTGCTCGACGTCGTCGCCGTGGCGGCCGAACCTGCAATCAACCCGCCACTGCCGGAGGTGGCGTCCGCGCGGTTGCGGTCGGTGCCGTCCGCCAGGACGCTCACCGCCGTCATCAGCGTGGCCGGTGAAGCAACCGGCGCGGCTACGTGGACGTTGTCGCCCAGCGCTGCCGTGGTGACGGTGTTCGACGTGGCCCGCGCCTCGTTGAAGCCCGCCGCCACGATGCCCGCCGCGAAGCCCGACGCATCGGCCTGCTGGTGGGTGTCGTTGGTCGCCTTGACGAGCGCCGTGCCGGTGAGCGTGAGCTTGCTGCCGTCACCCACCGTGCTGCTCACGCGGCTGTCGTGGTCGGCGTGTGCAGCCGTCGCGGTCAGGCCGGCGAACAAGGCGCCCGAGGCGCCGGTCGCATCGGCCGACACGTTGGCGCCGCTGCCAGCGAGCGCCTGCGTGGCGGATACCGTGAGGTTGCGGCCCGTCACTTGCGTGTTGCTGCCCAGATAGGCATTGACGCGCGACACGGCATCGGCCTTTGCGACCGAGCCACCGGCGGCAGCGCCGAAGCCGACGTTGACGCCCAGCGACTCGGCCTGCGCACGGGTCTTGCCCGTGGCCGACACCGTCGCGTCCTGCCCCAGCACCAGCGTGCCGCCGGTGACGAAGGCGTCGACCTGCGGCTTTGCGCTCGCGGTCGACACGGCGCCGCTCAACGCCAGGCCGAGACCGGCCGCCGCGGCGACAGCATGGCTCTGCGCCTGCATGTCGGCACTGGCAGTCACGTTGAGCGCGCGCACGGCGTCGCCCGCGGCCGAGCCGATGGCGGCGTCGCCACCGATCGAGGCGCTGGTCGAGCCGCCGATGCGGCTGTCGGCGATGGAAGCGCCGGCCACATAGCCGCCGACGCTCGCGCCATAGGCTTCGGATTCGAGCGAGCGCGTATCGACCGCGTTGACGATCACTTCGTCGGCGCGGTGGATCGCGACGTTGCTGCCGATGGAGGCGCGCGTCACGCTGTCGTCCGACAGGCCCGCGTAGGCGGCATTGAGCGCCACCACGCCGCCCGTGCCCGCGAACGCCGTCGCCTGCGCGTTCTCTGCCAGCGAAGCGCGGATGCGGACATCGCCGCCCGCCTGCGTGGCGGCCGCGGTGACGGACACGTTGTCGCCCACCACGGCCTGGTTGTTGAAGGCGATCTTGCCGATGCCGACGCCGGCGCCCAGGCCCAGTGCGCCGACCGACACCGCGCCGGTCGTCATGCCGAAGTCGATCTTGCCGTGGGCATTGACGCCCACGTCGCGGCCCGCCACCAGAACGGCGCCGTTGCCGACCTGCGCGGCATTGCCCGAAGGTTGCGGGTTGACCAGCCCGTTGCTGATGCTGACCGCGGAGCGCCTGGCCTGCGCGCTGGCACCGATGTCGCGCATGCGGGCGTCGTCCGAGCCGGCCAGCATGCGGCCGACCGTGTCGTCGCTGGCCTGTGCGTCGGCCTCCTGGTTCACGTTGCGGCTGCTGCCTTCATGCGACAGCTGATCCCTGGCGTCCTGGCCGAGCGTCTCGCCGACGCCGTACACCGCCACGCCGCCGGCCAGGCCCACCAGGCCGCCCGCACCGCTGACCACGGTCGTTTCGATGTCCTGCTTGCCCAGTGCATTGACCGCGATGTCGCGGGCCGCCTGGACCTGTGCACCCGCACCGACCGAGGCCGTGGTGCGGTTGTTGATCGTGCCCACATCCACGCCGCCGGCCAGCGCGCCCGCGCCGAGCGCGACCGAACCGGTGACCACCTGCGATCGCAACTGGTTGCGCGCCGTCACGTTGACGTCCTGCGCGGCGTTGGCGCCGGCGTTGGTCTGGTTGATCTTCGCGCCGGCACCGATGGTCGCCCGGGTATCCGACTGCACCGATTCCACCGAGATCGCACCGGAGATGCCTGCGTACAGGCCGGCCGCGCCGCTTGCGACCACGGTGAACAGGTCTTCCGACGAGGTCGCCTCGACCTGCACGCCGCGCGCGACGGTGTGCAGCGCGTCCACGCTGTCGCCGGTGTACGCGCTCATGCCGGCCGTGCCGTTGCCCAGCGCATTGACGGTCGCCCCGCCGCCGATGGCGGCTTCGGTCGTCTTGGTGATGCTGCTCACGCCCACGGCCGCACCGATCCCGGCCGCGCCGAAGCCGGCCGCGGCCGCACCCGCAACCACGTCGGTCTTGGTGTCGTCACGTGCCGCGACGCGGACGTTGCCGCCCGCATCGATGCGGGTGGTGCCGCCGCCGACCAGCGCCTGCGTCTGGTTGGCCAGCGACACCACGGCCACCGAACCCGCCACCGCCACCGTGCCGGCCGCCGAGAGGCCGACGCCCATGTCCAGCACCTGCGTACTGCCTTCTGCCAGCACCTGCACATCGCGTGCGGCCTTGACCCGCGCGCCGGTATCGATGGCGGCCAGGGTGTCGTTCTTCGCGACGAAGACGTCGGCGCCGGCACCCACCGCCACGGCGCCCGCGCCCGAGGCGGCCCCTGCGAGCCCCAGGTGGAACTGCTCGTTGCCCGCGGCCACGCGGACCGATTGCGCGGCGTTCGCTGCATCGGCCGTCTGATTGATCTTTGCGCCCCCGGCAATCACCGCCTGCGTTTCGGTGTCGACGGTCGACACGTTCGCGCCGACCGTGATGGCCGCCGCGCCTGCACCCGCACCGGTCACCGCATAGGACTTCACGCTGTCGCTGTTGGTCGCCGTCACGGCCACACCGCGGAAAGCGTCGGTCTGGCGCGCGGCCACGCGTTCCTGCGTGAGCGCGTTGAATGCGTCGCGGCCGCCGATGGCGTTGCCTTCGGCATCGGTCGGCTTGAGGCCCGACTTGCTGACGCGGCCCTCGCCGGTGATGGCACCGCCGTAGCTGATGTCGTAGTGGCCGGTGGCAGCCTGCAACGCATCGCCCTCGCCCAGCGCCTGCACGTCGGCGTTGGCACCGATACGGCCGAGCGTCGATTTGTCGAGCACCACCACGCCGGCTGCCGCGCCCACCGCGGCACTGCCGCCGCCGGCTGCGCTGCCGGCGATCAGGTCGACCGCGGTGCGGCCGTCGGCCGCAACCAGCGCGCTGCCGCGCACCCGCACGGTCGCACCGTCGTCGATGCGCGCCTGCGTGTCCGTGGTGAGCGTGAACACCGCCGCCGAGCCGGCCAGGCCGGCCGAGCCGCCGACGCCGAAGCCGATGCTCGTCAGGCGCAGGTCTTCCTGCGCGTTCGCCTGCACCGTGAGGTTGCGGCCGGCCTCGACCCATGCGTTTCCGCCGATCCAGGCCTGCGTCGACTTCGACAGCACGCCCACGTCTCCGGCGGCGCCGCCGCCGACCGAACCGCCGCCGCCCGCGCCCACGACCACGTCGAACACCGAGGTGTCGCTGGCGGCCGAGACGTCCACGCTCTGCTGCGCGAGCGTCGCGCCCTTGTTGAGCTGGACACCGTCGCCGATGTAGGCCTCGGTCTGCCCGTGCATCACGTTGACGATGGCTGCGCCACCGACCGCCACCGAGCCGGCGGCTGCCGCGCCGATGGCGAAGGTCGTCAGGTCATCACCCGCCTGCGCGGCGACGCGCGTTGCGCCGCCCGCCGTGGCTTGCACGCCCTTGCCGATGAAGGCCCGCGTTTCGTTCTCCAGCGTGTGCACCGCCGCTGCGACGCCCACGCCCACCGAGCCGCCCACGGCCACACCGCTGACGATATCCAGGGCCGTCAGGGCGTTTTTCGCTTCCACCGTCAGGCCGCCGGCGGTCCGCAAGCGGGTGGCGGCCGAATCGGCCACCGAGGCTTCGGCCACGTTCTTCGACAACAGCACGTTGGCGACCCCGGCCACGCCGACCTTGCCGCCGACCGCGCCGCTGAAGCCGATCAGGTTCACGTCCTGCACGTTCTCGGCAGCGACCCGGATGCCGTCCGCGCCGTTCACCTCGGCACCCGCATCGATGTGGCTGCGCGTGTTGTTCTCGCTCTTGACCACCGCGGCCGAGACGCCGACGCCGACCTTGCCGGCCACGGAGGCTGCAGCGGCCAGCGACGTGGCACCGGTGTCGTTGCGGGCGGTCAGTGCGACCTCGCCCGTCGTCGTGACCTTCGCGCCCGCGCCAATGGCGGTCTCGGTCTGGTCGGTGAACACGTTCACTGCGACCGCGCCGGCGACCGCGACCTTGTCGCTGGCCGCGCCCGAGACGGCCTCGGTGTAGTAGTTGGTGCCGCCGATCAGCGGCCCGCTCGTCAGGCGATCGGGCAGGTTCTTCACGTCGTCGACGCCGCTGACCTGCAACGACACGCCGGGCGTGGTGACCTTGCGGTTCTCCGCATTCAGCGCGAGGCTGTCCGCGTTGACCTGCGCACCGCTGCCGAGCGTGGCGCGGTAGGCATTGTCCGAAACCACGGTCGCCACCGAGGCGCCCACGCCCACGTTGCCGCCCTTGGCAGCCGCCCAGGCCTTCGCGCCGAGCATGCTGGTGTTGGTCGCTTCGATGCGGACGTCACCGGCCTGGCCGATGCGCGCGTTGTTGCCGATCGACGCCAGGGTCTGCGCGTTGGACACGGCCACCGCGAACGCACCCGCGACGCCGACCTTGCTCGCGCTGGCACCGGCCACGCCTTCGGCGGCAAGCTTGCGCGCAAAGTCCGGAGAGGTGTTTTGCGTCGACGCGGCCGCCGCGGTCATGTCGCCGGCGCTGGTCACCTGGACGTTGTCGCCCAGCGACGCCACCGTGCTGTTGTTCGCGATGCTGATGCCCACGCCCACGCCGACGCCGACCTGGACCTTGGCGTCGACCGCATCGCCCGCGCCGCGCGCGCTGAAGTTGGTGTCGTTGTTCGCAATGACGTCGAGCGACGAGCCCGAAGCCACCGTGCGGCCCGCAGCGATGGCGGCCTGCACGTCGTCGTTGAGCACGTTCACGCCAACCGCGGCCGCGATGGCGACCTTGCCGCCGCCCTGGGTGCCCTGGTTGGTCTTGCTGTTCTGGTTGTTCTCGAGCGTCCTGGTGCTCGCTGCGCTGCTCGCCTGCGCCTTGTTGTCGGCGTAGGTCTGGTCGGATTGCGAGCCGCCCGCGCTCGCCGAGGCATCGGCGGTGTAGGCGCGCGAAGCCGCCGCGGCCACTTCGAGCTTGCCGGCCGCCGCCAGGTCACGGTCGAGCGTGGCCTGCGTAGCGCTGTTGCTGGTGATGACGCCGACGGCCGCACCGATGGCGGCGGTGCCGGACTTGGCCTCGCCCTTCGCCGTTGCGGTGTGCGTGCCGCTGCTTGTGGCTTTCAGGGACACGTCGCCAGCGGTGGCGATGGCGGCACCGGATGCGATGCTCGCCTGCGTGCTCTGGTTGAGCGTAGTGATGGCAACCGCCGCGTCGAACGCGAGCTTGCCGCCCTGCGCACCGGCGGTCGCCTCGGCCCTGGTGTCGACTGCGGACACGGCCGAAACAGTGAGGTCGTCTGCGTCCGACACCGAGGCGCCGGTGCCGATCTGCGCGACCGAGGTCGTATCGACCACGTTCAGCGCCACAGACACGCCGACGCCCACCTTCCCGCCCGCAGCGCCGCCGTTGGTTGTCGGCATTGCCAGGGCCGCGTGACTCGCGCGGTCTTCGGCGCTCACCGCCACATTGCCGCCGCTGGCCACCAGCGTGGCGCGGTCGCCCACCGTGGCCCGGCCCGAGGTGTTCGCGAGGTTCAGCGCCAGCGAGGCGGCAATGCCGACCTTGCTGCCGCCGGCGCCGGACTCGGCCTTCGCCTCGAGCGCATGCTGCTTGTCGCCGGCCCGGTCGGTCATCGAGGCTGCCACCGAAATCCCGTCCGCGGTGACACGCGCATCGCTGCCGATTCGCGCGGTCGTCTGCGACAGGACCTGATTCACCGACGCCGCCGCGCCGATGCCGACCTGCGCGGTCTTGCCGACCGCCGTGCCGTCGGAACTGGCCTTGGCATCGGTCTGGCCGCTCGCAGCCACTTCCACAGCGCCGGTGGTCGAGACCGTCCGGCCATCGCCGATCGAGGCCGTGACCCTGGCATCCACCACGTTGACCGCGACCGCCGCGGCGACCGACAACTTGCCTTCGCTTGACGAGGCCGAGGCCTTGCCGCCCGCGGCAGTGCCGGTGGCGCCCTTCTGCTCGGTGCTGCCGACGTTGGCCTTCGTCTGCTGCTGCTTGCCGTAGTCGAGCTGGTTGCCGACCTTGTCGTCGACCGTGGCGTCTTCCTGCTTCTTGCCGTCGGCGCCGGTCTTGCCCGCCTGGTCGTCGTCCTTGCCGCCCTTGGAGCTGGCGCTGGCCGACGTGGTGTGCTGCGACGAACCTGCGGCAGCGATGACCACGTCGCCGGTGGCGTTCACGATGTCACGCGCGGTCGTTGCCACGGTGACATCGTTGACCAGCGCGATGCCGACGGCTGCGCCGATGGAGGCCTTCTCTCCGGCCGCGCTGCCCTTGCTGGTGGTGGTGGTCGTGTTCGACTGTTCAGCGTTCACCGACACGGCGCCCGCGCCCTGCAGCGCGGCACCCGTGCCCAGGCGGGCGGTCGTTGTGTTGTTGAGCATGGCCAGCGCCAGCGCGGGGGTGATGGCGATGCCGCCTGCGGCGCCGGCTTCGGCTTCGGTCGTGGCCGCGTGCGCGCTCTTGGCGTCCAGCGAGACGTCGCCGCTGCCGCTGAGTGCGGCGCCGTCCTCGATCTCGGCCGTGCTGCGGTTGCCCGTGATGTTGACGGCCACCGAGGCGCCGATGCCGACCTTGCCGCCGGTCGCGCCCTTGTCGACCGGCGCGGCCTTGGCCGTGATGTCGGTGTTGTTCTCTGCACGGATCGACACCGCGCCCGTGCCCGCGTTCACGAGCGCACCGCCTTGCAACAGCGCCTGGCTGCTGGTGTCGATGAGGTTCAGCGCCAGCGCGCCGGCCACCCCCACGCTGCTGCCGCCCGCGCCGGCGCTGGCCTGCGTGTCGACGGTGTGGGTGGCGTCGCCCGCCACGTCGGTCATGCCGGCGGCCAGGTACAGACCGTTCGACTGAATGTTCGCCTGGCTGCCGATCCGCGCTTCGGTCACCGACGCCAGCAAGTTGACCGCCACCGCGGCCCCGATGCCGACCTTGGTCGTACCGCCGGCCGCCTGACCGTCTTCACCCACTTCGGGCAAGGCGCGGCCATCGGTGGCGACGGCGGCGTCGGTGTTGCCCGTGGCCAAGATCTTCAACGCGCCGGCCGACTGGACATTGGCGGGTACCTCGGCGCGCACGGTGGCGTTCTGCAGGTTGATGCCCACGGCTGCGGCCACGGCCACCTGGCCTTCGCTGGTGCTGGCCGATCCCTTGCCGTCCTTCTGCGCCTGCACGGCGTTGCCCGTCGATGCCTGCTGCTTGCTGTCGCCGACGTTGTTGGCGGCCTGCGTTTTCTTGCCCAGGGCCAGTTGCTTGCCGACCTTCTGGTCGACGGTCGCGTCTTCCTTCGGAGCGCCGGTGGCGCCATCGGTCGCACCCGCATCCTCGGCGCCGTGGCCGCCACTGGCGCTGGCAGTGGCACTCACGGTGCTGGCGGACGATCCCTTGGCATCGAGCGAGACCTGCCCCTTGCCGGCGCCGGCCGTGCCGGTCGCGATCACGGCGCGCGCCGTCCGCGCCTCGACGATGTCGTCGACCAGCGCGACAGCGACAGCGGCACCGATGGCCGCCTTGCCGCCCAAGGCACTGCCCTTGGCGGTCGTTGTCGTTGCGGAGGATTGCGCCGCCTGCAACGCGAGGTCGCCGGTGAGCGTGAGCGGGGCTGCGCCCGCACCCAGGCTCGCCCCGGTCGTGTGATTGACGATCGACACCGCCGCAGCCGGCGTGATGGAGATGCCGCCCTCGGAGCCGGCCTCGACCTCGGTCCTGGCGGTGTGGGCGCTGGCTGCATCGATGCGCACATCGCGTGCGCCGCCGAGCACGGCGTTATCGCCGATCTGCGCCGAAGTGCGCGTGCCGATCACGTTGACCGCGACCGAGGCGCCGATGCCGACCTTGTCCCCCGCCGCGCCGCCTTCGGCGGGCGTGGCGCTGGTGTTGCTCTGGCTCGCGTTCCGTGCGGTCAGCGCGGCGTTGGCCGCGGGGCCGGTCAGCGTCACGTTCGCGCCGGTGCGCAGGGCGGCGGTGGTCGCACTGTCGATGGCGTTGACGGCCAGCGAGCCGGCCACGCCGACATTGCTCGCACCGGCACCCGACACGGCGGTGGTCACGAAGCTGTTGACCGGTGCCGCGGCCGCCATCGTGGCGCGCACGTCCAGACTGCCGGCCTGCAGCGTCTGCGCGACGGCGGCTTGATTGCCCAGCGATGCGAGGTTGATCGCGACCGCGGCGCCAATGCCTTGCGCGCCGCCGGTCGCGCTGCTGTCGGCGCTCACGGTAACGCTGTTGCTTTCTTCGCTGCGAACCGCCGCGGCGCCTGCCACGGTGGCGGCCTGGCTCGACGCCATCAAGGCCTCGGTGCGACTCGTCAGGTCGCTCACGACCACCGCGCCGGCGACCTGGATACCGCTGCCGCCCTGGCTGTCGGCCGTGCTCGCGCTGTCCTTGTACTTGTCGAGCGTCTGGCTGCCCTGGCTCTGTCCGCTCTCGTCCTTTTGCGCGCCCTGCGCCGCTGCTTTGGCCGTCGCTTCGACGGTGTTGCGCGAGGTGGCGGCCAGGTCGAGCGACGCGGCCGCGATGCGCGCGTTGCCGTCGATCACCGCCGAGGTACGGCTGTCGATCACGCTGACTGCCACGGCCGCGCCTGCGGCCGTGCTGCCCGCTGCCGATGCATCCGCCACCGACTGAGTGCTGACCGTGTTGTCGGCCGACAGTGCCAGCCGACCCGTCGCAAGGATGGCGGCATCGCCAGTCACGCGCACCGCTGCGGCGCTTTTCACGTCGGACACGGCCACGGCGGCATCACCGGCCAGGTTGGCCAGCGCCGAGGTGGGCGTGGCCTGCGTCGTGACCGCCGAGCTGGCCTGCAGTGCGACATCGCTGCCGGCGGTGATCGTGGTCGTGCCACCCACCGTCACGCCGGCGTTGGCGTCCACCCGCTGCACGGTCACGGCCACCGGCAAGGTGTAGGTGCGGGTGTTGACGGCGGTCGTCGCCTTCGCTGTCACGCCTTCGATGGCGCGCAACTGGCTCGACTGGATGTCGATCGTGGCGCTCGCCTCGGCGGCCGAGATGCCGCTGGACACCGCCAGCGATGCCGTGTCCAGTGTCGACGCAGCCGCCAGATCGATGCTCGTGGCGAGCATGGCCGCGCCTTGCAGGTTGATGGCCGCCGCTCCGCCCTCGGACTGGCTCGCCACGATGCGGATGCGTCCCTCCTGCTCGACGATGCCTGTGGCCACGGCCAGGCCATTGGCATTCACCACATCGCTGAAGTCTGGCGCGCTGCCGATGAAGCGTGCACCGCTGTAGATCGAGCCGCTCACGTTGATTGCGCCGGCACTGAGCGTCACGCCGTTGATCGCGTTCACGCGTCCCAGGATCGAGATCACGCCGTTGCCGCTGATGGGCGCCGTGCCGTTCAGCAGCTGCTGGACCGAGGCCGTGTTCGGCGTGCCACCGGGGCCGAAGAAGCTCTGCACGAAGGAAACGGTCGGCGTGCTGACATTCAGCGAACCCACATTGACGACGCCGTTGATGCCGACCACGAGGCCGTAGGGATTGGCAAACCAGACGTTGCCGCCGATCCCGCCGTCCTTGATGCTGTTCAGGACACCGTTGATGTCCGTGCGCCCGTCGCGCACGATGTTGATCAGGTTCGCCGTCCCGGCCGGGAGGTACATGTTCGCCGTGACGCCCTGCTGAACCCCGAAGGTCGAGAAGGAGTTGAAGGCGTTCGCGCCGTTGACGGTGGTGGTGCGAATGTCGACCACGTTGCCTGCGGGATTGGTGACTGCCGTTTGCGTCCGGCCGTCCGTCACGATGCCCGTCATCGGGCCGGCCGTCGCCGGCGGCACCAGACCGATACCGGCCGTGAGCGCAGCCAGCAGTGCGGCCAGTCGCTTCCGCCCGGTGCCGCCCTTGCTGCGGCCCTTTGCGTTTTCTGCCACAGCGACCCACATGCTCAACGCGTCGCTCCACACAATTCGGTAGACGCGGTTCATGGACGAGTGGCGATGCATGCTGTGGCTCCTGCAGAGGGGCGGGCGCATGGAACCAATCGGATTCCCGCCCATAGGTCGTACTACCGAATTGGTAACTTTGTATTACGATGCCACAGAGTGTGAACAAATGTCAATGATTGTTCGTACTCGTTTACAAGCGCGATTCTTCCGTCGACGGCGCTGCCTGCGCGGCCGGGATCGAATGGAATGTGAACTGCAATTCGAGACGCTGGGCAGGCCCGCCAGCGTCGGTCGGAGATCAGCCGTTCAGTCTTGCGGCGGCGTGGCGCCAGGCAGCACGACCCGGCGGCGTTTCTTGACGATCACCGTGGCAGGCGGGGCAGTCCGGGCTGGCTCCACCGGCCGGCCATGCGTGGCCCGCAGCGCATAGAGCACGCGGCTGGCATTCAAGGGCTCGACGATATCCCCATTCACCTGCGCATAGCCGCCGTCGGGCAGGCTCGCCAAGGCCCCGATCTGCATGCCGCGTTGCACGGTGCCGAGCAGCCGCATGTCGTCGCGGGCATAGGTAAACAACGACCAGCGGGGTCCGATGGTGATCTGGAGGGGTTCCTGGCTCATGGATGAAGGCGCGATGCGGGGTGTCTGACGACTGCAGGGCGGCCGTCGGTGGGCAGAAACGTTTGCACTTTATAACGAAAAAAGCGCGCCTTCCATCGAAGACGCGCTCATTGCGGGAGCGGGACGGCTGTGAATCAGCGCGCCGGCTTGAAGGCGCGCTTGGCAGCGTCGCGCGGAACGAACACCTTGCCAGGCGCACCGTGCCCGGCGCCATTGCCACGCGGCGCAAAGCCTTCACCACCGCGGCCGGGACCTGCACCGCGCGGTGCGTTGTCGCCCCAACCCGGCTTGCGGCCGTAGCCTTCTTCGCGACCGGCGCCGAAGCCGGCGTTGTGGCCGCGGCCTGCACCTTCGAAGTTGCCCCGCGGCGCACCGGCGCCCGGTGCCCGCGATGCGCGGTCGTTGAAGCCGGAAGCGCCTGCGTAGTTGCTGCCCCCACCGAAGCCGCCGGCGTTGCCGCCGCGGTAACCACCGCCGTTGCCGTTGCCGAACTTGCGATCGCGCGAAGGCGTGTCACGGCTGTCGCGGCCACGGAACTCGCCTTGCGGGCGCGACTGCGGCATGCGCTGCTGTGGCTCCAGGCCCGGAATCGTCTCGGCCTTGAACTGCTGGCGGCTGTACTGCTCGATGTCCATGATCTTGCGGCGATCGCGGAACTCGGCGAAGGTCACGGCGATGCCGTCGCGGCCGGCACGGCCCGTGCGACCGATGCGGTGGGTGTAATCCTCGGCCTTCATCGGCAGGCCGAAGTTGAAGACGTGGGTGATGGTCGGCACGTCGATACCACGCGCGGCCACATCGGTCGCCACCAGGATCTGCACCTGACCTTGGCGCAGCGCCATCAGGCGGCGATTGCGCAGCCCCTGGCTCAGCGCGCCGTGCAATGCCACGGCACTGAAGCCGTCCTGCTGCAGGTCATTGGCCAAACCGTCGCATTCGACCTGGGTGCTGGCGAACACGATGGCCTGGTTGATGGTCGTGTCGCGCAGCCAGTGGTCGAGCAGCTTGCGCTTGTGCTGCATGTTGTCGGCCCAGAACAGCACCTGCTTGATGTTCGCGTGCTTTTCCTGCGGGCTGTCGATCGTGATGCGCTGCGGTTCACGCATCACGCGCTGGGCCAGTTGCTGGATGCGCGGCGCGAAGGTCGCGCTGAACATCATGGTCTGCTGGCGTTCGATGGTCAGCTGATTGACTTCGGCCAGGTCGTCCGAGAAGCCAAGGTCGAGCATGCGGTCGGCTTCGTCGACGACCAGGAACTTGACCTGATCGAGCTTGATCTGCATCGAGCGCTGCAGGTCGAGCAAACGGCCCGGCGTGGCAACCACGAGGTCGGCGTTCTGCAGCTTGGCGATCTGCAGCTGGTAAGGCATGCCGCCCACCACGCTGGCGATGCGAAGACCCCGGCAATGCTTGACCAGTTCGATGGCGTCGTGCGCGACCTGCTGCGCGAGTTCGCGCGTCGGGCACAGGATCAGGGCGCCGGGCGTGGCGGCCTTGAAATGGCGTGCGTTGGTCGGGTCCTTGCGCTTGGGCTTCTTGAGCGGCGCTTCGCCGCGTGCAGCGGCTTCGGCAGCCTGGCGCTGGAACTCGGCCTTGGCTTCGGCTTCGGCTTCGGCCTGGCGCTTGAGCAAGGTGTGCAGCACGGGCAGCAGGAAGGCGGCGGTCTTGCCGCTCCCGGTCTGGCTCGAGACCATCAGGTCGACGAAGCGCGAAGCGCCTTCGGCATTACCGCCCATCGCGAGCGGGATTACCTTGTCCTGCACGGTGGTCGGCTGGGTGAAGCCCAGGTCGGTCGTGGCGGCAACCAGTTCCGGCGCAAGGCCGAGGCGGACGAAGCCGTTGGGCAATGCGGGCTCTTCAACCGCCGGCTCGACAGCGTCGAGTGCTTCGAGGATGGGCGCCTCGGACACGGTGTCGAGTGCGGCGGAAAATTCGGTGGATTGCACAGGCGCGAGTTCGCCCTGCGCTTCAAAAGCGTCGGTCATGATTCAATTTCATACGCGAGCGCTGCCGTGAGCGGCGCTCCGTTGGTGGTTAAAAAC
>SEGS01000130.1 GCA_004210915.1 Variovorax sp.
GGTACTCATGGTGTCGCTTCAGTCAGTAGATGAGGAACGGTTGCGTTCAAAAGGATTTGCTGGATTTCGATGGGGTTCAGCAAGCGCCCCGGGATCAGTTCGCCGGCCGTGATGTGGGCAGTGCCGAGAAAAGCCGCCGGCTCGGTGCCGAACACGGCCACGTGGGCGGCGTCGGCCCAGTCGCCGCGGCGGCGCAGGCCCGACAGGAACCGCGCCGCATCTTCCGTGCCCAGCGTGACGCGGCTGTGGCCGGACACCAGACATTCGGCCGGCAGCAGTTGTGCGAGGCGCTCGTCCTCGTCCATCGCTTCAAGCGCTTCGAGCGTGATGCATTGCGCCTCGCCGAAATCGCCGGTGGCGATGCGGCGCAGCGCCGTCAGATGGGCGCCGCAACCGAGCGCTTCGCCGATGTCTTCACCGAGCGTGCGGATGTAGGTGCCCTTGCTGACTTTGGCGATCAGGCGGACCGCAATGCCCGCGGCATCGGTCATCGTTTCGCCGACGGACAGCTCGTAGATGGTGACGTCGCGCGGCGCGCGTTCGACTTCCACGCCTTCGCGTGCGTACTCGTACAGCGCCTTGCCGTCTTTCTTGAGCGCGCTGTGCATCGGCGGCACCTGCCGGATCGGGCCGGTGAACTGCGCCTCGACGCGCGCCAGGTCACCCGGCGTGACATGCACCTGGCGCTCGGCGATCACCTCGCCTTCGGCATCGCCGGTCGAGGTCTTCACGCCAAGGCGGGCGGTCGCCTGGTAGGTCTTGTCAGCGTCCAGGTGCAACTGGCTGAACTTGGTCGCGGCGCCGAAGCACAGCGGCAGCACGCCGGTCGCGAGCGGATCGAGCGTGCCGGTGTGGCCCGCTTTTTCGGCGCGCAGCAACCACTTGGCCCGCTGCAACGCCTGGTTGCTGGAAAGGCCGAGTGGCTTGTCGAGCAGCAACACCCCATGCACGGGGCGCCGCTGCACCCGTGTGCGTGGCGCGTTCATCGTTACTCTTCTTTCGAACGAGAAGCGACGGCTTGCGCGATGAGCGCGTTCATGTCGGCCGCACGCTCGGTGGTGCGATCGAACAGGAAATGCAGCGTGGGCACCGTGTGGATGTGCAGGCGCTTGAACAGGCCGTTGCGGAGAAACCCCGCAGCCTGGTTCAACGCCTCGGTCGTCTCGGCCACATCGCCCGTGAGCACGCTGAAGAAGATCTTCGCGTGCGCATAGTCGGGCGTGACCTCGACAGCCTGGATCGTGACCATGCCGACCCGCGGGTCCTTCAACTCGCGCGCGATCAGTTCCGTCAGATCGCGCTGGATCTGATCGGCCACCTTGAACGAGCGGTTGGGGGCTGCGGCTTTTCTTTTCGGCATGGTCCGTATCGCTTCGGCGCCTTACAGCGTCCGGGCGATTTCCTTGATCTCGAAGAATTCGAGCTGATCGCCTTCTTTGATGTCGTTGTAGTTCTTGAGCTTGATACCGCACTCGAAGCCTTCGCGGACTTCGCGAACGTCGTCCTTCATGCGCTTGATCGAGTCGACCTCGCCCGTGTAGACCACCACGTTGTCGCGCAGCAGGCGGAAATGCGCGCTGCGGTTGACCGAGCCGGACGTGACGTACGAACCCGCCACCGTACCGATCTTGGACGCGACGAACACCGTGCGAATTTCGGCCGTGCCGATGATCTCTTCGCGACGTTCAGGCGCCAGCATGCCGGACATCGCCACTTTGATCTCGTCCACAGCGTCGTAAATGATGCTGTAGTAGTTCAGCTGCACACCGTTGCCTTCGGCGAGCTTGCGCGCACCGGCGTCGGCGCGCACGTTGAACCCGATGACCACGGCCTTGGACGCGATCGCGAGGTTGATGTCGTTCTCGCTGATACCGCCGACACCGGCGTACACGATCTGCACTTTGACCTCGTCGGTCGCCAGCTTGAGCAGCGACTGCGCGAGCGCTTCCTGCGAACCCTGCACGTCGGCCTTGATGATCAGGCGCAGCGTCTGCACTTCGCCCGCCGACAGGTCCGTGAACATGTTCTGCAGGTTCGAGGCCTGCTGGCGTGCCAGCTTGGTGTTGCGGAACTTGCCGGCCCGGTAAGTGGCGATTTCGCGCGCACGGCGCTCGTCCGCCATCACCATGAACTCGTCGCCCGCTTGCGGCACTTCGGTCAGACCCTGGATCTCGACCGGGATCGACGGACCCGCGGTCTTGATCGTCCTGCCGTTCTCGTCGAGCATGGCGCGCACGCGGCCGTAGGTCGAACCTGCCAGCACCACGTCGCCGGTCTTGAGCGTGCCGGACTGCACCAGCACGGTCGCGACCGGGCCGCGGCCCTTGTCGAGCTTGGCTTCGATGACCAGACCCTTGGCAGCGGCATCCACCGGCGCCTTCAGTTCCAGCACTTCGGCCTGCAGCAGCACCTGCTCGAGCAGGTCGTCGATGCCCTGGCCGGTCTTGGCCGACACCGGCACGAACGGCACTTCGCCGCCGTACTCTTCGGGCACGACCTCTTCGGCCACCAGTTCCTGCTTCACGCGGTCGAGGTTGGCGTCCTGCTTGTCCACCTTGTTGATCGCCACCACGATCGGCACCCCAGCCGCTTTCGCGTGCTTGATGGCTTCCTTGGTCTGCGGCATGACGCCGTCGTCGGCCGCCACCACCAGGATGACGATGTCGGTGGCCTGCGCACCGCGGGCACGCATGGCGGTGAACGCCTCGTGACCCGGGGTGTCGAGGAAGGACACCATGCCGCGTTCGGTTTCGACGTGGTA
>SEGS01000131.1 GCA_004210915.1 Variovorax sp.
AACGGCACCAGCACCAGCAACAAGATGGTGTGGCACCACACGGTGGCGCCCGACGACGTGGTGGTGGTCGACCGCAACTGCCACAAGTCGATCCTGCACGCGATCATCATGACCGGCGCCATTCCGGTCTTCATGAAGCCCACGCGCAACCACTTCGGCATCATCGGTCCGATCCCCAAGAGCGAGTTCGAGCAGAGCGCGATCAAGGCCAAGATCAAGGCCAATCCGCTGCTCGCCGGCGTCGATCCCGACAAGGTCAAGCCGCGCGTGATGACGCTCACGCAATCGACCTATGACGGCGTGATCTACAACACCGAGACCATCAAGACCATGCTCGACGGCTACGTCGACACGCTGCACTTCGACGAGGCGTGGTTGCCGCATGCGGCCTTCCATCCGTTCTATGGCGCCTATCACGCCATGGGCAAGCGGCGCGTGCGGCCGAAGGATTCGCTGGTGTTCGCCACGCAGTCGACGCACAAGCTGCTGGCCGGCATCAGCCAGGCCAGCCATGTGCTCGTGCAGGACTCGCAGAACCGCGCGCTCGATCGCGACCTGTTCAACGAGGCCTACCTGATGCACTCGTCGACCAGCCCGCAGTACGCGATCATCGCCAGCTGCGACGTGGCGGCCGCGATGATGGAGCCGCCCGGCGGCACGGCCTTGGTGGAAGAGAGCATCCTCGAAGCCCTCGACTTCCGCCGCGCGATGCGCAAGGTCGAAGAAGAGTTCGGCTCGGAAGAGTGGTGGTTCAAGGTCTGGGGCCCGGAGAAGCTGGTCGACGAGGGCATCGGTCGGGCCGAAGACTGGATCATGAAGGGCGAGAAAGACGCCAAGCGCAAGACCAAGAAGTCCCCGCGCAACTGGCACGGCTTCGGCGATCTGGCCGACGGCTTCAACATGCTCGATCCGATCAAGTCGACGATCGTCACGCCGGGTCTGGACCTGGAGGGCAACTTTGCCGAGACGGGCATTCCGGCCAGCGTGGTCACCAAGTTCCTGGCCGAGCACGGCGTGATCGTCGAGAAGACGGGGCTCTACAGCTTCTTCATCATGTTCACGATCGGCATCACCAAGGGCCGCTGGAACACGCTGCTGACCGCGCTGCAACAGTTCAAGGACGACTATGCGCGCAACCAGCCGATGTGGCGGATCCTGCCGGAGTTCTGCCAGCAGCACCCCGGCTACGAAAAGCTCGGCCTGCGCGATCTGTGCCAGCACATCCACAAGCTCTACGCGCGCCACGACGTGGCCCGCCTGACGACCGAGATGTACCTGAGCGACCTGACGCCGGCCATGAAGCCGAGCGATGCCTTCGCGCACATCGCGCACCGCAAAACCGAACGGGTCGATATCGACGAGCTCGAAGGGCGCATCACCACCAGTCTGATCACGCCGTACCCGCCCGGCATTCCGCTGCTGATTCCGGGTGAAGTGTTCAACAAGAAGATCGTCGACTACCTCAAGTTCGCGCGTGAGTTCAACACCGAATGCCCGGGCTTCGAGACCGACATCCACGGGCTCGTGGCCAAGTTCGACGAGACCGGCAAGAAGCGTTACTACGCAGACTGCGTACGCGCTGCCTGAACCGCTGGCGGTGCGCTGAAACGCTGCATTGCAGCCAGCGCACGAATCTGCATCAGCGGCAGACCCGTATTGGCTGGAACCACTGCGCATTTCGCAAGGGTTTCATCCACTACAGGAGTCTTTCATGCCCAATCGCAAATTCCACCGCCTCGCCTCCCTCACGCTGGCCGTTGCCATGACTGCCGGCGCGGTGGCAGCCACCGCCCAGGTGATGGTCGGCGGCGCGCCGATGCTCGCCACCAAGGACATCATCGACAACGCCGTCAACTCGAAGGACCACACCACGCTGGTGGCCGCGGTCAAGGCGGCAGGCCTGGTCGAAACGCTCAAAGGCCCGGGTCCGTTCACCGTGTTCGCACCGACCAACGCGGCCTTCGCGGCACTGCCGGCCGGCACGGTCGACACCCTGCTCAAGCCCGAGAACAAGGGCACCCTGACCACGATCCTCACCTACCACGTGGTGCCGGGCAAGCTGGACGCGGCCGCGCTGACCAAGCAGATCACGGACGGCAAGGGCACGGCGATGCTGAAGACGGTGGCGGGCGGCTCGCTCACCGCCAAGGCCTCGGGCGGCAAGGTGATGATCACGGACGAGAAGGGCGGCAGCGCCACCGTGACGATCGCCGACGTCTACCAGTCGAATGGCGTGATCCACGTGGTCGACAAGGTGCTGCTGCCGAAGTAAGCGAGGCGACTCGTCCGCCCGCTAGCCTTCCGATGGCGGAAGCGGCGGGCGTTCTGCCGTCTGCGGCTCCGGCCGCTGCCACAGCCAGGTCAGCACGATGGCCATGATCCCGATCGCTACCGCAGCGATCCAGCGCGACGGCGTCGTGAAAAGCAGGATCAGCGCGCAGACCGCCATCGCGAAGGTCGCGCTCCACTTGGCGCGACGACGCACGTGGCCGCCGTTGCGCCAGTCGCGGATCAAAGGGCCGAACAGACGGTGGCCCTCGAGCCACGCTGCGAGACGCGGTGAGCTGAGCGCGGCAGCCCAGGCGGCGAGCAACACGAACACAGTCGTCGGCATGCCTGGCACCACCACGCCGATCACGGCCAGCACCAGACAGAGCAAAGCGAAGACAAGCAGCAGCCA
>SEGS01000092.1 GCA_004210915.1 Variovorax sp.
GCAGGCCGCGGCCAAGTACAACCTGCCGCACGTGGTGGACGTCGGCGTGGCCGACCAGATCGTCGAGCGCGGGCTGAAGAACACCTTCCGCTTCGGTGCAGGCTACAAGAAGTCGACCGAGGTGGCGATGGCCAACCTGCTGGTGCTCAACCGCGCGGCGGGCAACCCGGCCAAGACGGTGATGATCATCCACGAGGAGTCGCTGTTCGGCTCGGGCACCGCGGCCCTGCTGGCACGCGAGCTGCCGGGCTATGGCTTCGACGTGAAGGAAGTGGTGAAGCACGCCAACCCGACGCGAGACTTCAACAACATCGTGCTGCGCATGAAGTCGATCAACCCCGACATCGTGATCCCGGCCAACTACTACAACGAATACGCGCTGCTGGTGCGCACCATGCAGCAGCAGAAGGTGGCGCCCAAGGCAATCTTCTCGGTGCTCGGCGGCGCGGCCTCCAGCTACAAGTTCGTGAAGGAGTTTCCCGACGCGGCGAACGGCATCATCGACTGCAACCACTGGTTCAACCCGAAGGACAAGCGCGCGCAGGAACTGAAGAAGCGGGTCGAGGCCAAGGGCCAGTTCTTCAGCTACGAGGTTTTCATGACCTACACCGCGATGGGCGTGCTGGCCGATGCGCTCGAGCGCGCGAAGTCGACCGACCGCGCCGCCATCATCGACGCCCTGGGCTCGAGCACCTTCTCGAATCACATCATGCCGTACGGCCCGACGAAATTCGTCAACGGCCAGAACCAGGGCGCGCAGCCCCTGATGACGCAGGTCGTCAAGAACGACATCAAGGTCATCATCCCGCGCGACTACCGCGAGGTCGACCCGGTCTTCCCGCTCAAGGCCTGACAGTTTTCGCGCGCGGCACCGCATGTTCGATCCCGGAATCCTGTTCTCGTCGGTGCTCAACGGGCTGACGACCGGCGCGGTGTATGCGCTGATCGCGCTCGGGCTCACGCTCATCTACGGCGTGCTGCACATCATCAACTTCGCGCACGGTGCCTGCCTGATGCTGGCGCTGTACGCGGTGTACTTCCTGAAGGAGCGGCTGGGCATCGACCCGTACCTGGCGCTGCCGATCGTGATCCCCGCGATGTTCGCGTTCGGCTACGGGCTGCAGCGCATCGTGATCAACCGCGCCGGCCACGGCAAGGACGAAAACATCCTGCTCGCCACGCTCGGCATCTCGATCGTGCTGGAGAACCTGGCGCTGCTGTTCTTCAAGTCGGACACGCGCAACATCGACACGGCCTATTCGCTCGCCACCGTTGCGATCGGGCCGGCCATGATCGCGGTGCCCAAGCTGGTGGCGTTCGCAGGCGCCCTGGTGGTGTCGGCGCTGCTGTTCTGGGTGATGGGCCGCACCGACCTCGGCCGCGCGATCCGCGCCGTCGCCAAGGAGAAGGAGGGCGCGAAGCTCATGGGCATCGACGTCGACCATGTCTATGCGATGAGCTTCGGCATCGGCCTGGCCTGCCTCGGCGCGGCGGCCTGCTTCCTGCTGCCGGCCTATTACGTGAACCCGCAGGTCGGCAGCGGCTTCGTGCTGGTGGCCTTCACCATCGTCGTACTGGGCGGGATGGGCAGCTTCGTCGGTGCGCTGATCGGCGGCTTCCTGGTGGGCGTGGTCGAGTCGCTCGGCGGGCTGTACCTGGGCGAGTCGCTCGGGCAGATCGGCATCTTCGCGATCTTCATCGGGGTCGTGCTGTTCCGGCCGCAGGGCATGTTCGGAGCGCGGGCATGAGCGCCGACACGACGCGCCCGTCGTCGGGCATGCGGCAACTGGCCGGCATCGCGCTGTTCGCGGTGGCGGTGGCCTGCCTGCCGCTGGTCACCACCTCGGGTGCAGCGCTCAACTTCGCGATGATGGCGCTCTATGCGACGCTGCTCGCGCAGGCCTGGAACATCCTCGGCGGCTTCGGCGGCCAGTTCTCTTTCGGCCACGCGCTGTTCTTCGGCACCGGCGCGTACATCCAGGCGATCGCGCAATTGCAGGGCGGGCTCAACGCCTGGCTGGCGCTGCCGCTGGCGGTGGCGGGCAGTGCGGCGGTGGGGCTCTTCGTCGGCGCGCTGAGCTTCCGCTACGGGCTCAAGGGCTCGTACTTCGCGCTGGTCACGCTGGCGTTCGCCGAAGTGTTCCGCATCGTCGCGCTGTCGGTGTCGTTCACGGGTGGCGGTGTCGGCCTGATGGTGCCGCTGCGCGAGTCGGTCGCCAACATGCAGTTCGCGACGCGCGCGGGCTACCTCTGGCTGGTGCTCGGGTTCGTGGTCGCGGCGCTGCTGGTGACCTGGTGGCTGCGAAACAGCCGCTACGGCGCCTACCTGCAGGCGGTGCGCGACAACGAGGACGCGGCGCGCGCCGTCGGCGTCAACCCGTTCCGCATCAAGCTGGCGGCCATCGGGCTGTCGGCCGCGTTCATGGGTTCGGCGGGTGCGTTCTACGTGCAGGTGTTCCAGTACATCGATCCGGCCATCGCCTACGGCTCGGTCACCTCGGTCGAGGCTCTTGTCGCGGCCATCGTCGGCGGCATGGGCACGCTGTGGGGCCCGGTGCTCGGCGCGGTGGTGCTGCATGTGCTGGCCGACCTCACGCGCAACCTGTTCGGCGAGCTGCCAGGCATCAACATGGTGATCTATGGCGTGGTGCTGGTCTTGATCATGATCTTCCTGCCGCGCGGCATTGCGGGCATCGGGCTGTCGGTGCGGCAACTGTGGGCCGGGATCAAGGGTCGCCGCCATGACTGAGCCGCTGCTGGCCATCGACCGCCTGTCGCGTTCTTTCGGCGGGCTCAAGGCGGTGCAGAACGTGAGCCTGTCGGTGCGCGAGGGCAGCCTCAGCGCGCTGATCGGCCCCAACGGCGCGGGCAAGACCACGCTGTTCGCGCTGATGTCGGGTTTCCTCCGGCCCGACAGCGGCACGGTGCGCTTCGCCGGGCAGGACATCACCGGGTGCGAGCCGCACCGCAACGCGTCGCTCGGCATGACGCGCACCTTCCAGATCGTCAAGCCGTTCGCGGCGCAGACCGTGCGCGAGAACATCGCCGTCGGCGTGCACCTGCACGAGCGCCGCCGTGGCGCGGCGCTGCAGCGCGCCGAGCAGGTGGCGCAGCAGGTCGGCCTGGCGCCGCAGCTCGACAAGCCCGCGTCCGACCTCACCGTGGCGGGCCGCAAGCGGCTGGAGCTGGCCCGCGCGCTCGCCACGCGGCCGCGCCTGCTGCTGCTCGACGAGGTGCTCGCCGGCCTGAACCCGCAGGAGATCGCCGAGATGATGCCGGTGGTGCGCGGCATCGCCGACAGCGGCGTCACCGTGCTGATGATCGAGCACGTGATGCAGGCAGTGATGCACCTGGCCGAGCACGTGTGGGTGCTGGCGCAGGGCCAGTTGATCGCCGAAGGCAACCCGGCCGAGGTCACGTCGAACGACAAGGTGGTCGAGGCCTACCTCGGCCACGGCACGGCGGCGCGTCTGCGCAAGGCGGCAGCGGTATGACGGCGTTGCTGGAGATCAAGGCGATGCGCGGCGGCTACGGGCGCGTCGAGGTGCTGCGCGGCGTCGACCTGAACGTGAACGCGGGCGAGATGGTCGCGCTGCTCGGCAGCAACGGCGCCGGCAAGTCCACGCTCAACAAGATGGTCTGCGGCCTTACCCCGGCCTGGAGCGGCAGCGTGCGCTTCGACGGTCACGACCTGAGCGGCGCGCACTACCGCGATGTGGTGAAGGCCGGGCTGATCCAGGTGCCGGAAGGCCGCAAGGTGTTCCCGAATCTCAGCGTGCTGGAGAACCTGGAGCTCGGCTCCTTCACCCGCGCCCGCGAACGGCGCGCGGTCAATCTCGAGAAGGTGTTCGGCATCTTCCCGCGCCTGAAGGAGCGCCTGCAGCAGCACGCCGGCACCATGAGCGGCGGCGAGCAGCAGATGCTCGCCATCGGCCGCGGCCTGATGGCCGAGCCGGTGCTGCTGATCCTGGACGAGCCGTCGCTCGGCCTGTCGCCGCTGCTGGTGGAAGAGATGTTCACGCTGATCCGCCGGCTGCGCGACGAAGGCCTCGCGGTGCTGCTGGTCGAACAGAACGTCGGCCAGTCGCTCGAGATCGCCGATCGCGCCTACGTGCTGGAGAACGGCAGCGTGCGCTTCTCGGGCCTGCCGCAGGACCTGCTGGGCAGCGACGAACTGCGCCGGGCCTACCTCGGACTTTGAAACGGAGACACACAAGATGATGAGACGCCGTGAACTCGTGCTGGCATCGGCCGCTGCGGCCCTGGCCGGCAACGCGCAGGCCCAGCTCGGCGGCGTGCCGATCCGCATCCTCGTCGGTGCGCCGGCGGGCGGCTCCACCGACACGCTGGCGCGCACGCTCGCAGCCAGCATGGGGCCGTTGCTGGGCCGCGTGGTGGTGGTCGAGAACAAGCCCGGTGCAGGCGGCAACATTGCGGCCGATGCGGTGGCCAAGGCGCCGCCCGACGGCAACACGCTGCTGATGAGCTTCACGAGCCACGCGATCAACGCCACGCTGTACCCGACGCTGCCGTTCGACCCGGTGAAAGACTTCACGCCGCTCACCTGCGTCGCCACCTCACCTTCGATCCTGGTAGCGCATCCGTCGGTACCCGCGAAAGACGTGCGCGAGCTGATCGCGCTGGCCAAGAGTCAGCCAGGCCGGCTCAACTTCGCCATCGGCGCGCTGGGCTCTTCGCTGCACATGGCGGGCGAGGCGTTCAAGATGCAGTCGGGCGTGTTCATCGTGAACATTCCCTACCGCGGCACCGCACCGGCCGTGCAGGACGTGCTGGCTGGCCAGGTGCAGCTGATGTTCGCGGCCGTCGGCAACGTGCAGGCGCACATCAAGGCCGGCAAGCTCCGGGCGCTCGGCGTCACGAGCGCAAAGCGGCTGCCCGAGTTCCCGGACGTGCCGGCCATCGCCGAAGCCTTGCCGGGCTACGAATCGAGTGCCTGGTTCGGCCTGTTCGGGCCGGGCCGCATGCCGCCCGAGCTGGCAGCGCGCATCGGCGGTGCCGCGCGCCAGGGCATCGCCCAGCCCGAGATGCGCAGGCGCCTGGACACCGAAGGCGCGACGGCGGTCGGCAATTCGCCGGCGCAGTTCTCGGCGTTCGTCGAGGCCGAGATCAAGCGCTGGTCCTCGGTCGTCAAGTTCTCGGGAGCCCGGCCGGAATGAGTCTGCCCGCTGCAGCTGCCCGTGCGCCGCAGACGCTGGCGCAGAAACTCATCGCGCACGCCTGTGGCCGCGGCAGCGTGGCGGTCGGCGAGATCGTGACGTGCCGGGTCGACCTGGCGATGTTCCACGACTCGTCGGGCCCGCGCCGCCTGCAGCCGATGCTGGAAGAACTGGGCGCGCAGATCTGGGACAAGCAGCGCGTGGTG
The DNA here is from genome assembly GCA_004210915.1 of Variovorax sp. Taxonomy (GTDB): domain Bacteria; phylum Pseudomonadota; class Gammaproteobacteria; order Burkholderiales; family Burkholderiaceae_C; genus Variovorax. The sequence continues at coordinate 5,384 of SEGS01000092.1, forward strand.
CTGGTGATGGATCACTACGTGCCCGAGCGCGACGACGACGCGCGCCGCATCGTGCGCATCGCGCGCGACTGGGCCCGCGAGCAGGCGCTGCCGCACGTCTACGACAGCATGGGCATCTGCCATGTGGTGGTGCCGCAGCACGGCCACATCCGCCCCGGCATGCTGTGCGTGGGTGGCGATTCGCACTCGCCCACCGGCGGTGCCTTCGGCGCCTACATGTTCGGCGTCGGCAGCACCGAGATGCTCGGCGTGGTCGTCACCGGCGAGATCTGGCTGCGCGTGCCGGAGACGATCCGCATGTGGTGGGACGGCGCCTTGCCACGCGGCGTGACCGCCAAGGACATGATGCTGCACATGATCGGCCGCTTCGGCATGAACGGCGGGCGCTACCAGGCGGTCGAGTTCGCCGGCCCGGCCGTCGCGGCGCTGTCGATGCAGGAGCGCATGACGCTCTCCAACATGAGTGCCGAGCTCGGCGCGCAGGCCGGCCTGATCGCGCCGGACGCGACCACCGCGCGCTTCCTCGCTGGGGCCGGCGCGCCACCGGTCGACGCCGCGCCCTGGTTCACCGATGCCGGTGCCGCGCTGGTCGACCACCGCTTCGATGCCGCCACGCTCGAGCCGCATGTGGCCGCGCCGCACAGCCCGGCCAACGCGCACGGCGTGAGCCACTACGCGGGCACGCCGATCGACGTGGCCTACATCGGCGCCTGCACCGGCGCCAAGCTGGACGACCTGCGCGCCGCCGCCGAAGTGCTGCGTGGCCATGCGGTGCCTGCGGGCGTGCGGCTGATCGTCGCGCCCGCGAGCCTGCAGGACCAGGCGCAGGCGCGGGACGAAGGCGTGCTGCAGGCGCTGCTCGACGCCGGTGCCGAACTTTTCCCCACCGCCTGCGGCGCGTGTGCCGGCTACGGGGACCCGATGGGCGACGACGTCACGGTCATGTCGACCACGGCGCGCAACTTCAAGGGCCGCATGGGCTCGCCGAGCGCGCAGGTCTACCTGGGCTCTCCATACACCGTAGCGGCCGCCGCGCTGCGCGGCCGCGTGACCGATCCACGCGAGGTGTTGGCATGACGATCCCGACGCATCGCGTGTGGCGGCTCGGCGCCGACATCGACACCGACCTGCTGGCGCCGGGCCACGCGATGAAGCACGGCATCGACATCATCGCGACGCATTGCCTCGAGACCGTGCGGCCCGAATTCGCGCGCGAGGTGCAGCGCGGCGACGTGATCGTGGCCGGCCCCAACTTCGGCATCGGCTCCTCGCGCGAACAGGCGGCCGCAGCGCTGGTGCATCTGGGCGTGGCCGCGGTGATCGCGCCGTCGTACAGCGGCCTGTACTTTCGCAACGCCTTCAACCTCGGCCTGCTGCTGCTGACCTGCGCCGAGGCCGAGCGCCTTGCCGAGCACGACCGCATCGCCCTCGACCTTGCCGCGCCCGCCGTGATTGCACCCGACGGCACGCGCCTGGCCTGCGAGCCCATCCCCGGCTTCCTCATGGACATGGTGCGTGCCGGCGGCCTGATGAACCAGTTACGCCAGCGCGCTGGCAAGGAACCCCTGCATGCCTGATACCCCCGCCCCGCCGATGGATCCCGTCACGCTCGCCGTGCTGCGCGGCCGACTCGAACAGGTGGCCGACGAGATGGACGCCACGCTCTACCGCAGCGCCTTCAACCCGATCATCGCGGAGGCGCACGACGCCTGCCACGGCCTTTACGACGCGACCACCGGCGACACGCTGGTGCAGGGCAAGTCGGGGCTGCCGGTGTTCGTCGGCGCGATGGCCTTCGCGGTGCGCGCCACCGCCAGGGCGGCCGCGCCGCGCGGCGGCATGCAGGACGGCGACATCTGGATCAGCAACGACGCCTACGACGGCGGCACCCATGCCAACGACTTCAAGCTGGTGCGCCCGTTCTTCCGCAACGGCCAGCTCTACTGCTACATGGCCTCGGCCGCGCACTGGCACGACGTGGGCGGCGCGGTGCCCGGCAACTACAACCCGGCCGCCACCGAATGCTGGCAGGAGGCGGTGCAGATCCCGCCGGTGCGCATCGTGCGCGGCGGCGTGCTCGACGAAGACGTGCTGGCCATCCTGCGTGCCAACACGCGCCTGCCCGACAGCCTTTGGGGCGACCTGAACGGGCAGCTCGCGGCGCTGCAGCTCGGCACGCGGCGGCTCGACGGCCTGCTCGACGAGTACGGCGACGCCCTCGTGCTGCAGGCCCTGGGCGAGCTGCGCAGCCGCGCGCTCAAGCTCATGCGCTCGCACATCGCCTCGCTGCCGGACGGCCGCTACAGCTTCGAGGACGTGCTCGACAACGACGGCATCGTCGACGCACCGCTCACCATCGCGCTGGACATGACGGTGGCCGGTGATCGGCTCACGCTCGACTTCTCGCGTACGTCGCCGCAGTGCGCGGGGCCGGTCAACATCTCGCGCGCCACCTCGGTCGCGGCCTGCTACGTTGCGCTCAAGCACCTGTTCCCTGACGTGCCGGCCAACGCCGGCGTGCTGGACGCGGTCGACTTCATCCTGCCCGACCGGCTGGTGATCACCTGCGAGCGGCCGCGCCCGGTCGGCGGCTACACCGAGACCATCCTGCGCATGATCGATGTGATCTTCAGCGCCGCGGCACAGGCCGACCCGCAGCGCGCGGTGGCGCATGCGTACGGCACCATCAACGCGCTGTCGATCGCGGGGCACCGCACCGATGCCGCCCGCCGTGGCCAGCGCTGGGTGCTGTTCAGCTTCTTCGGCGGCGGCCACGGCGGGCATTCGACGGGCGACGGCCTCTCGCATGCCAACGCGCCGATCTCGACCGCGACCATTCCGCCGCTCGAGATCCTCGAGGCCGCGTACCCCGTGCGCTTCACCGAATGGTCGTTGCGGCCCGACTCGGGCGGCGAGGGGCGCCATCGCGGCGGGCTCGGCGCCGTGTACGAGATCGAGCTGCTCGAGAAGGACGCCGAGGTCTACCTCTTCGGCGAGCGCGGCAGCTCGCCGCCCAAGGGCATCGCGGGAGGCGGCGACGGCGCGCTCAACGTGTTCCGCTACGAGAACGACGGCACCTGGCACACGCCGCCGATGGTGTCGAAGATGCACGGCATCCGGCTCGTGCAGGGCGAGCGCGTGCGCCTCGAGACGCCGGGCGGCGGCGGCTGGGGCGCGTTTGCCGATCGCAGCGAAGAAGCGCAGAAGAACGACCACGCGATGGGCTACGTGAAATGACAGAGAACAAGAACAACGGCCTCGTGGTCGGCGTCGACGTCGGCGGCACGTTCACCGACCTCTTCGTGCTCGACGAAGCGAACGGCACCGCGCGCATCGTCAAGGTGCCCTCCACGCGCGGCGAGGAAGCGCGCGGCTTCATGAACGGCGTGGCGCGCGTCGCCGATTCGGCCGCGGCCATCGCCACCATCGTGCACGGCACCACGGTCGGCACCAATGCGCTGCTGGAGCGCAAGGTGGCGCGCACCGGCATCGTCACGACGCGCGGCTTTCGCGACGTGCTCGAGATGCGGCGGCGCGACCGGCCGCAGACCTGGGGCCTGCGCGGCGCGTTCCTGCCGGTGGTGCCGCGCGACCTGCGGCTGGAAGTAGACGAGCGCGTGCTGGCCGACGGCACGCTGCACACCGCGGTCGACCTCGACCAGGTGCGCGAGCAGGCGCAGGCGCTGCTCGACGCCGGCTGCGAGGCGGTCTGCGTGTTCTTCATCAACACCTATGCGAACCCGGTGAACGAGCAACAAGCCGTGGCGGCGGTGCGCGCCATGTGGCCCAACGCGCACGTGACCTCGGCCTACGAGGTGCTGCCCGAGATCCGCGAGTTCGAGCGCTGCTCGACCGCCACGCTCAACGCGGCGCTGCAGCCGGTGGTGGGCAGCTACCTGGCGCGACTCGAATCCGATCTGCGCACGCAGGGCTTCGACGGCGAGCTGCTGGTGGTGCAGAGCAACGGCGGCGTGATGTCGCGCCAGACCGCGAGCGACCTGCCGGTGCGCACCGCGCTGTCGGGCCCGGCCGCGGGCGTGATCGCCTGCGCGGCCATCGCGCGGGCGGCGGGCTTCCCCGATGCCATCACCGGCGACATGGGCGGCACATCGTTCGACGTGTCGCTGGTCGCCGCCGGCGAGGCGACGCTGGCCGCGCAGACCGCGATCGAATTCGGCATGGTGATCCGCTCGCCGATGATCCAAATCGAGACCATCGGCGCGGGCGGCGGCTCGATTGCCTCGGTCGATGCCAGCGGCATGCTGCAGGTCGGCCCCGAGTCGGCCGGCAGCGTGCCCGGCCCGGCCTGCTACGGCCGCGGCAACATGCGCCCGACCGTGACCGATGCCAACGTGCTGCTCGGCCGCATCGCCGCCGACCGGCCGCTCGGTGGCGGGCTGCTGGCCGCACTGGACGCGGAGAAGTCGCGCGAGGCGATCGACACGCACGTCGCGCTGCCGCTCGGCCTGGACGTGCACACGGCTGCCGAAGCGATCCTCACGGTGGCCAATGCACGCATGGCCGGCGCCATCCGGCTGGTGTCGATCGAGCGCGGGCACGACCCGCGCAAGTTCGCCTACATGCCCTTCGGCGGCGGCGGCGCGCTGCACGTGTGCGCCATGATGCGCGAGGTCGGCGTGGCCACCGGCATCGTGCCGCGCTACCCCGGCGTCACGTCCGCACTGGGTTGCGTGATCGCCGACATGCGGCACGACGCGGTGCAGACCATCAACCGACCGCTGGACGACCTCGACGTGGCCGACCTGCAGCAGCGCATCGCAACGCTCGCGGCCGCATGCCAGCAGCGGCTCGATTCATCTGGCGTGCGCTTCGACGCGGTGCGCGAGGTGGTCGCGCTCGACATGCTCTACGCCGGGCAGACGCACACGCTGCCTGTCACTCTGCCCGAAGGCAGCGGGACCACGCTGACGCGCAAGTCGGTCCGCACGGCGTTCGAGGCCGCGTACGCCGCCGCCTTCGGCCGCGTGCTCGACGGCATCGCGGTCCGCGTGATGAACCTGCGCTATGCGCGCATCGGCGTGCGGCCGAAGTTCGACCTGGCGGTGCTCGCGCCCGAAGGCGCCGGCAGCACCGCGCCGCTCGGCACGCAGCGCGTGTTCCATCAGGGCCGGTGGCACGACGCGGTGCGCTATGCGCGGCTCGACCTGCCGGTGGCGGCGCGAATCGACGGCCCTGCGATCCTCGAGCAGGCCGACACCACGGTCTGGCTGGAACCCGGTTTCCACGCCGAGGTCGACAGCTTCGGCAACCTGCTGGTGCGGCCGTCATGAGCGCGGCAGGCGCGCCCATCGCAGGGCCGACAACGGCGCTGGTGATCATCGACCTGCAGAACGATTTCCTCGACGCGACGGGCGCCTATGCGCGCGGCGGCGACACCAACCCGCCGGCGTTGCTGCTGCCCGAGCGTGTCGCCGCCGTGGCGCGCGCGCTCAAGGCCGCCGGCGGGCTGGTGGTCGCAAGCCAGTTCACGCTGTGGCCCGACGCGTCGGGCGCGCCGATGATCTCGCCGCACCTGAAGCAGCTGCGCCCCTACCTGGCGCAGGGCGACTTCGCACCCGGCAGCTGGGGCCAGGCCAACGTCGACGCGCTGGCGGGGCTGGTCGATGTCGCCGTCGCCAAGGTCGCGTACTCGGCCTTCTTCAACACCCAGCTCGACTGGGTGCTGCGCCGCGCCGGCATCGACACGGTGGCGGTGTGCGGCATCGTCACCAATGGCGGCGTGGCCAGCACGGTGCGCGACGCCCACATGCGCGACTACCGCACCCTGGTGCTGGAAGACGGCTGCGCCGCGTTCGGCGAAGAGCGGCAACAGATTTCGCTGGCGGACATGCGCAACGTGGCGGAGGTGGTGGCGTGCGACGGGTTCGTGCGGTTGCTGACGTGACCGCGTGGTCGTTCGGCCGCCAGAACACGGCGTGCGACCGCCGCGCCCGGCACCGGCGGGCACGGGCCCCGGGCAGCGCGCCGGCGTGGCGGTCGGCGCTGCGCACCGACTTCCCTGCGATGCTCGGGCCACCGGCGCTGCGCGTTGGCGGCGCGGTGGCGGTTTGCGCGTCGAGCCCACGCAGCCTGTCAGCGCTGTGGGCGGGATCGGGCGCGGGCGATTTGCGTGGCGACGAGAAGCGCAGACCGGGGATGGGCGCGCGCAGCGCGCTTTGTGATCTGACTCGTCGCAGCTGTCTGAGCGAAGCGGCTGCAGGCCGCGCAGCGAGTTCTGCGACGCCAGCCCCGGCCGAGCATCGCAGTGCAGTCGGTGCGCAGCACCGACCGCCACGGTATGAGCCCGCGATCGATCCCGCCCACCGCGCCGCGCGCCCAACGCCATGA
>SEGS01000132.1 GCA_004210915.1 Variovorax sp.
GACGGCTGGTTCAGGACCGGCGACCTGGGTGTCTTTGACGAGGCGGGTTACCTGAAGATCACGGGGCGCCTGAAGGACATGTTCATCGTCGGCGGCTCCAATGCGTATCCGGCGGAGATCGAGCGCATGCTGCAAAGCCATCCGCAGGTGAAGCAGGCGGTCGTCGTGGGGGTACCCGACCGGCGGCTGGGCGAGGTCGGCATGGCGTTCGTGCAACTGCATGAAGGCGAGGTGGTCGAGGCACCGGCGTTGTCGGCCTATTGCCGTGAGCGCATGGCCGACTACAAGGTGCCGCGCCACATCCGTTTCGTGGATGATTTTCCGCGCACGCCGACCGGCAAGATCCAGCGCTTCGTGGTGGCCGGGCAGGCCAGAAACGATGCTGAGGTGGTGCCGGCCGCGCCAGTGGTTTCTTCGCACTGACCGGTGCCACTGCTACGCCCACAGCAACTTTAAAAGCCGATCAGCCTTTCATGCCCATGCGCGAGCAACTCCGGAATTTCAAGAAAGAGCGGATCATGCAGGAGGCCGGCCGCCTTTTCCATGCGCGCGGTTTCGGCGGCACCAGCCTGGAAGCCATCGCAGATTCGATGGGCATGACCAAGCCCTTTGTCTACGGCGTCTACGACAGGAAAAGCGATATTCTTTTCGACATCTCGCTGCGGGTCAGCACGCTATCGCTCGAAGCGGTGGAGGCCGCCAGTCAGGCGGCCGGATCGCCGCGCGATCGCCTCGTGCGCATGGCCGAAGGGCTGGCCGCCGTCTGCATGGAGCACCGGGTCAGCGTGGCCGTGTTCTTCAGGGAGGAAGGCTTGCTGGACCCCGAGCACCTGGTCGTGATCCACGAGGTCAAGGGTCGCATCGACGAGGTCTTCGCACGCTTGCTGGAAGATGGCGTGGGCTCGGGCGATTTTGAAATCGACGACCTGCGCGTCGCGGCCCTGGCCATCGGCGGCATGATCAGCTGGAGCTACAGCTGGTATCGCCCGGGCGGCCGTCTTTCCGCGCAGGAGATTCGCGCGCACATGACCGGGTATGCGTTGCGCATCGCCGGCGCCAGAGAGTGACGGTGAACGACATGCACGCGGCCCATGCGGCTGACGACGTCCACCGGCTGGCGATCCCGCCCAGCGGCGGGTCGTGAGCACTCACCACCGAGGAGACAAGAAATGACACAGGACAAGCAAACGCAAGCCGTGGACGCGGCGATCAGCGGCCATGCGGGCACCGGCGCCGGCATGGGTGACACCACCGGCACCGACAGAAGCTGGAACTCGAAGTGGAACTGGGAGACGCTCACGCTGGGCGGCGCGCTCGCTGGCAGCGCGGCGCGCTATCCGGACCAGGTGGCCATCATCGACGGCCAGGAGCGCATCACCTTCGCCGAACTGGACCACCGCGCCGATGCGCTGGCGCACGGCCTTCGCGACACCGGCGTGCAGCGCGGCGACCGGGTTGCGGTGTGGCTGACGAACTGCGCGTCATGGGTGGCGTGCTGGGTCGCGTGTTCGCGCATCGGCGCCATTGTCGTTCCCATCAACACCCGCTTCAAAACCGAAGAGGTGCACTACATCCTGCGCCATTCGGATGCACGCGCGCTGATCATGATGGACCGCTTCTGGAACATCGATTTCCTGAAGATGGCGCGCGAAATGGTTCCCGTACTGGACAGCGCAAAGCCGGGCGAGATCGATTGCAGCGAGCTGCCCGAGCTCCGTTCAGTCATCGTCTGGAAAGACCTCGGCATACCGGGCACTTTCAACCTGGACCAGCTCACAGAGCGAGGCGCGGCACGCATGCGGGACGGCGCCACGTTGCCGCCGGCCCATCCGCAGGACGCGATCATCATCGTCTACACGTCGGGAACCACCGGGCATCCGAAGGGTGCGATGCACTCCCATATCATCCTGCGCAACGTCGCCAACATCAGCCGCTGGATGCACATCGAGGCGGGCGACGTGATCCTCGGCCACATGCCGTTCTATCACGTGGCCGGCGCGTTCACGGCGGTCTCCGCAGCGCTGCTGAGCGGCAGCGCCCTGGTAACGCTGCCGCACTGGGTCGTCGACGAAGCACTGGAAGTGATCGAGCGCGAACAGGTGACGATCTTCGGCGGCATCCCGACGCACTTCGTCGACTGCCTCGACTCGATACGCCGCACGCCGCGCGACACCTCGCGCCTGAAGTCGGCCTGGATCGGCGGCGCACCGGTCACCCCGGATGTCGCGCTGGCATCGAAAACCGAGCTTCAGATCGACGGCCTGCTGGCGGTCTACGGCATGACCGAAACGACCGGGGCCACCAGTTTCAGCGAGTTCGATGCGCCGCTGGAGATCCTCTGCGACAACAAGGGGAAGCCGATCGGCGAGTTCGAGGTAAAGGTCTGCAATGCCGAAAACGGCGCGCAAATGCCTGCCGGCCAAACCGGCGAGGTCTGGGTACGCGGACATCTGGTGATGATGGGCTACTACAGGAACCCGCAGGCGACCGCAGAGGTGATGACGCCCGACGGCTGGTTCAGGACCGGCGACCTGGGTGTCTTTGACGAGGCGGGTTACCTGAAGATCACGGGGCGCCTGAAGGACATGTTCATC
>SEGS01000018.1 GCA_004210915.1 Variovorax sp.
GTCGGGGGCCGGACTCGGTGGGATCGGACATCGTGGGGGCAGAGTGGATAGGAGGCAGCGCACACGCCGGCAGGGCGCGCGGCGCCGAATCGTAACGGCTGTGACATGTCCCGGCGCCTAGGACTTACCTTGACCGCGGCGCACGCGCGACAGCTCGGCGCCCCCGGGGCGGGATGGATCGCGATGGGAGAATCGCGCCATGACACGCCCCGCCGACGCTCCCGACACCCTCACCCTCATCCGCCCCGACGACTGGCACCTGCACGTGCGCGACGGCGCCGCGCTCGAAGCGGTCGTGCCGCACTCGGCCCGCCAGATGGGGCGCGCCCTGATCATGCCGAACCTGCGTCCGCCGGTGACCACGGCGCAGCAGGCGATGGCCTACCGCGAACGCATCCTGGCCGCCGTGCCGGCCGGCGAGACCTTCGAGCCTGTGATGTCGCTTTACCTCACCGACAAGCTGCCGCCCGAAGAAATCGCACTGGCGGCCAAAGCCGGCGTGCGCGCGCTCAAGCTGTACCCGGCCGGTGCCACGACCAACAGCGACGCCGGCGTCACCGACATCCGCCACACGTACAAAACGCTCGAAGCGATGCAGAAGCACGGCCTGCTGCTGCTGATCCACGGCGAGGTCACCGACCCGGCCATCGACCTGTTCGACCGCGAGGCCGTGTTCATCGACCGCGTGATGATCCCGCTGCGGCGCGACTTCCCCGAGCTCAAGATCGTGTTCGAGCACCTGACCACGAAGGAGGGCGCGGACTACGTCCGTGACGCCGGCCCGTTTACCGCGGCCACCATCACCGCACACCACCTGCTCTACAACCGCAACGCGATCTTCACCGGCGGCATCCGGCCGCACTATTACTGCCTGCCCGTTCTCAAGCGCGAGATCCACCGTCTCGCGCTCGTCGACGCGGCGACTAGCGGCAGCGCGCGCTTCTTCCTCGGCACCGACAGCGCGCCCCACGCCGCGCAGCTGAAAGAGCACGCCTTCGGCTGCGCGGGCTGCTACACCGCGTCGACCGCGATCGAGCTGTACGCCGAAGCCTTCGACAGCGTCGGCCAACTCGACAAGCTCGAAGGCTTTGCGAGCTTCCACGGCCCGGACTTCTACGCCCTGCCGCGCAACACCGACACGATCACGCTCAAGCGCGAGGCTTGGACGGTGCCAGAGACGGTGCCGTATGGCGATGCGGTGCTCAAGCCGCTTCGCGGTGGCGATACGCTGAACTGGAAGCTCGTATGAATTCCACACCCCGCGTGATGCTCCTCATCGACGCCGACAACGTCTCCTCCGATGTCATCGAGCAGGCCGTGCAGCACGCGATGACCGAGCACGGAGCAGCGCATGTGCGCCGGGCCTATTGCAACGCCGAGACGGCCTTGAAGCAGCAGGCGCTGTTCAAGCGGCTGTCGGTGCGGCCGATGGTCAACATCTCGGCCGGCAAGAACAGCACCGACATCGCGCTGGCGGTGGATGCGATCGATCTCGTCATCGCCGAGCGACCGGACATCGTGGTGCTGGTCTCTTCCGACTCCGACTTCGCGCCGCTCGTGATCCGCCTGCGCGAGAAGGGCTGTCGCGTGTGCGGCATCGGGCAGCAGGGCAAAACCGGCGACGACACCGTGGGTGTCTACGACAGCTTCATCGATCTGGCGCACAACGGTGCACGACCGGCCGCGGCGCCGGCACGCAAGACAGCGGCCGCCAAACCAGCCGCCAGGACGGCGCGTGCCAAGGCCGCACCTGCCGTGAAGAAGGTCGCCACGGTCAAAGCGCCCGCGCGCAAGGCGGCTGCGCGGAAGTCCGCAACACCGCCACCGCCACCGCCGCCCTCCGAAGCGGCGGAGTTCATCCTCAACGCCGTGCCTGCGTTGCGCACCGGCCGGGAGGTCGCGCTCAATGACGCCGCGCAGGCGCTGCGCGCGGCCGGCCTGCTGGGCAAGAACGGCAGTTCGCTCAAGCTGTTCGACAAGCTGACCGCGGAGTTCGCTGTGCTGCAGCATCCCGACCGCATTCGCTGGACCGGAGCGCCCGCCGCTTGACGCTGCTGGCGCAGATCGACTGGGCCCGCCCCTGGCTGGCTCCTGTCTGCGCGCAGGGCGAGGCGGTTGCGCAGACGGCGCAGCACACGAGCGTCGCGTGCGCGCTGCAGGCGGCGCGACAACCCGGGGCGCCGGACTTTGTGCCGCAGGAGGCTCTGCCGACGGGCGCCGCTTACGAGGCGCACATCTTCGCCACCGGCACCGTCCCCACCCGCGACAACCTCCACGACTTCTTCAACGGCCTGATCTGGCTGGCCTTCCCGCGCACCAAGCGCCGGCTCAACGCGCTGCAGGCGGGCGAAATCGCCCGTGCCGGGATCGGCGCGACGCGCGGGCCGCTGCGCGATGCGCTGACGCTGTTCGACGAGAACGGCGCCGTGCTCGACGCGCCGCCTGAGCTTTGGGACGCGTTGATCGCGCGCGACTGGCAGCGCCTTTTCATAACCGAGCGCGCACGCTGGCAGGAGGCCCGCCTGCTGGTGTTCGGCCATGCGCTCCTGGAAAAACTGGTCTCGCCGCGCAAGGCGGCCACGGCCCATGTGCTCTGGGCACCGGGCGCCGCCCGATCGATCGGCACCGACGACGCCGCGATCAGCGCGGCGCTCGAAGCGGCCCACCTGGCGACCAAGCCTTTTGTGCCGCTGCCGGTGCTCGGTGTGCCGGATTGGTGCGCGGAAAACGCGAACTTTTCCTTCTATGATGATTCGGACGTTTTTCGTCCGCGCAGGTCCCCAGAACAACGCACACACAACCCGGTTCTGCGCGAACGTCGCACCGCTTGAAGCGGGCCGCCTGGCCCCCATCTGTGCGGCAGTTCCCCCCACGGAGAAACCAACTTGAAACGCATTCTTCTGTTCGTCCTGACCAATGTGATGGTTGTCGCGGTGCTCGGCGTGGTCGCCAGCCTGCTGGGCGTCAACCGCTTCCTGACGGCCAACGGACTCAACCTGACGGCGCTGCTCGGCTTTGCGCTGGTCATGGGCTTCGGTGGCGCGATCATCTCGCTGCTCATCAGCAAGCCGATGGCCAAGTGGACGAGTAAGCTCCACATGATCGACAACCCGCAGACGCCCGACGAGGCGTGGATCGTGTCGACCGTGCGCGGCTTCGCCGACAAGGCCGGCATCGGCATGCCGGAAGTCGGCATCTTCGAGGGCGAGCCCAACGCCTTCGCCACCGGCGCGTTCAAGAACTCGTCGCTGGTCGCGGTTTCCACCGGCCTGCTGCAGAACATGACGCGCGAAGAGGTCGAGGCCGTGATCGGTCACGAGGTCGCGCACATCGCCAACGGCGACATGGTCACGATGACGCTGATCCAGGGTGTGATGAACACCTTCGTTGTGTTCCTCTCGCGCGTGATCGGCTACGCGGTCGACTCGTTCCTGCGCCGCGGCAGCGACAGCAACTCCGGCCCGGGCATCGGCTACTACGTGAGCACCATCGTGCTCGACATCGTACTGGGCTTCGCCGCCGCCATCGTGGTCGCCTGGTTCTCGCGCCAGCGCGAGTTCCGTGCCGACGCCGGTGCCGCCGCGCTCATGGGCCGCAAGCAGCCGATGATGAACGCACTGGCCCGCCTGGGCGGCCTGCCGGCCGGCGAACTGCCGAAGGCGGTCGAGGCGATGGGCATCACCGGCAAGATGGGCAAGCTGTTCGCGACCCACCCGCCGATCGAAGAGCGCATCGCTGCGCTGCAGAACGCCCAAGGCTGATTCCGCCCGGCTCGCAACGAAAAAGCCCCGCAGTGCGGGGCTTTTTCCTGGGCGCGAAACGGCAGCTTGGCCGCCCGTGTCAGACGGTCGCCTTGTCGGCGCGTGCGCGTGCCAGCGTGGCAGCGACCTCTTTTGGGCTCATGCCGTACATGTCGGCGAACTCGGCCTCGGTCTTGCCACTGGCTTCGAAGGCGCGCAGCAGCGCCTCGCGCTTCGCGGCTTGCCGGCCCAGTTCGGCGAGGGCGTCGTCGAGCGCCGCATTGGTTGTCTCGTCGCGCGCGCGCACGCGCTCCGCATAGGCTTCGCGGCCGATGCCCGAGGCCTCGATGGCGGCCACGATGCGGTCGCGCAGCTGACCGCTCAGGTCGTCGGCGGTACGGCCCTGCCGGCGGCGGAACACCTCGAGGATCGCATGATGGATGTGCTCGGGCGCCACCGGCTCGACCGGGTTGCCTTGCAGGTCGTGCCGCGGGTGACCGGCGGCCACGCATTCGAGGTAGCGCGTCGAGCGCGCGTGCAGGCCCATGGCGAGCTTCAGGTCTTCGGCCTTGAACTCCTCGCCGTGCGCGGCCAGCAGCTCCTGGTAGATGCCGAGCTTCAGCGGCAGGAAGCGTGCGCCGAAGAGCTTCGGGTACAGCTCGAACAGCCGCTCGAGCACCGGGTGCACCTTGCGCGGCGCCGGGCCCTTGCGGCCCGCACCAGCTTGCGGCTGCGCCGTCTTGGCGCCCTTTGCCGGCGCTGGCGATTCGCCTTCAACCGCCTGACGGTCGCGTTGTCCGCCCCGGCGCCCGCGTCCGCCGCGCGAGCGGGGCGCGCGGTCCGTTGGTGTGGCGGCGCCTGTCGGCAGCGCTGCGTCAGCGTGGCCCGCTTGGGCGCCGGCGGGGGCCTCTGCGGGCTGTGGCGCGGCGGGAGGGGCTTCGGTCGTCGGCGCGGAAATGTTCTCGGGAGCGTCTGTCATCGATACGGTTCGTGTGAGGCCGCGCGCGAAGCGCAGCGTGAAAGGGATTGCGCCGCGCTCAACGCGGGCGGAACATCTTGAAGAGATTGTCGCGGGTGACGGTGAAGTAGTCGGCCGATCCCCCGCCACGGAGGATGGGCTCGCCCGCCGCCGTGTCGTAGATGCCGTCGACGAGCAGGTGACGCGAAATGTGCACGCCCACCACCTGGCCCATCACCAGCCAGCTCTGCACCGGCATGCCGTCGATGTCTTCCAACTGCACGATCTGCGTCAGCTTGCATTCGAAAGACACCGGACTTTCGGCCACCCGCGGCACGGCGATGCAGCGCGACGCGGCCGGGGTCAGGCCGGCCAGCTCGAACTCGTCGACTTCGGGCGGCACGGCCGCACACGACGCGTTCATGCGCTCGGCCAGCGGCCGCGTCGCCAGGTTCCAGCCGAACTCGCGCGTCTCGCGGATGTTGTTCAGGCTGTCCTTGGCGCCAATGCTCGCGAAGCCGACGATCGGCGGCGTGTAGTTGAAACCGTTGAAAAAACTGTAGGGCGCGAGGTTGCGCACGCCCGTTGCACTCTGCGACGAGATCCAGCCGATCGGGCGGGGCCCGACCATGGCGTTGAACGGGTCGTGCGGCAGGCCGTGGCCTTTCGCGGGCTCGTAGAAATGGAAGGTGCTGTCGGACATGGCGTCTTTCTGCTCGGGCGTTCAGCGCCCGGCGACCGGTGGTGCGCCGGCGCCGAATGCGCGGCCCATCAGGAGGCGGAAGGGCAGCAGCATCAGCAGGCCCACGGCGAGCTTCACGCCCAGGTCGCCCAGCGCCCAGGTGAGCCAGGGGCCGTCGGTGCCGCCGAAGGCGATGCCCCAGAAGACCAGGCTGTCGAGCACGGCCGCGGCCACGGTGGCGACCAGCGGCGCGCGCCACCAGGTGCCGCGGCGCAGCCGGTCGAACACGCGGATGTCGAGCAGTTGCGAGGCAATGAAGGCCAGGCCCGACGCCAGCGCGATGCGCACCGGCGCCAGCACCAGCGAGGCGGCCACCGCGATGGCGAAGCCGATGTACGCGACGCGGCGCGCGGGCCCGGGGCCGAAACGCCGGTTGATGAGCTCGCTCACGAGGAATGCGACCGGGTAGCTGAACGCGCCCCAGGTCAGCCAGTCGTTGAGAGCGAACTGCACCAGGATGTTGGATGCCAGCACGACCAGCGCCATCGCCAGCGTGGCGGCGGCGAACTGCGCGAGGGAAGGTGTCGGGTAGCGCATCAGGCTGCCACGCGCTGGCGCTCCGCATCCTGCAGCATGGCGCGCGCCACGGCTTCGGCCACCTTGATGCCGTCAACGCCGGCCGACAGGATGCCGCCCGCGTAGCTGGCGCCTTCGCCCGCCGGATACAGGCCGCGCGTGTTCAGGCTCTGGAAGTCTTCGCCGCGGGTGATGCGGATCGGCGACGAGGTGCGCGTCTCTACGCCGGTCAGCACCGCGTCGGGCGTGTCGAAGCCCTTGATCTTGCGGCCGAACGCGGGGAAAGCCTCGCGCATTGCGGTGATCGCGTAGGCCGGCAAGGCCTGGTGCAGGTCGGTCGGCGTGACGCCGGGCTTGTACGACGGCGTGATGCTGCGCAGTTCGGTCGACGGCGTGCCAGCGATGAAGTCGCCCACCAACTGCGCCGGCGCGCGGTAGTCGCTGCCGCCGAGCACGAAGGCCGTGGATTCGAGTTCGCGCTGCAGCACCATGCCCGCCAGCGGCGAACCGGTCTGGCCACCTTCCCAACCCGGGTAGTCTGTGGGCTCGATGCCCACGACGATGCCCGCGTTCGCGTTGCGCTCGTTGCGCGAGTACTGGCTCATGCCGTTGGTCACCACGCGCCCCGGCTCGCTGGTGGCCGCGACCACCGTGCCGCCCGGACACATGCAGAAGCTGTAGACGCTGCGGCCGTTGCTTGCGTGATGCACCAGCTTGTAGTCGGCCGCCCCCAGCAGCGGGTGCCCGGCGTGCCGGCCCCAGCGCGCGCGGTCGATCAGGCCCTGCGGATGCTCCACGCGAAAGCCGATCGAGAAGGGCTTGGCCTCGATGTGCACGCCGCGCGCGTGCAGCATCTCGAAGGTGTCGCGCGAACTGTGGCCGAGCGCCATCACGACATGGTCGGCGCGCAGCTCGCTCGTGGTGCCGGTCTGCTGGTCGAGCACCGTGAGCCCGCGCACATGGCCGTCTTCGATCTGCACGTCGGTAACGCGCTGTTCG
Source organism: Variovorax sp. (assembly GCA_004210915.1). Taxonomy (GTDB): domain Bacteria; phylum Pseudomonadota; class Gammaproteobacteria; order Burkholderiales; family Burkholderiaceae_C; genus Variovorax. The sequence goes on from SEGS01000018.1 coordinate 6,956, forward strand.
AAGCGCACCTCGCCACCCAGCGCGACGATCTCGGCGCGCATGGTCTCGACCACCTTCACCAGCTTGAAGGTGCCGATGTGCGGATGCGCGACGTAGAGGATTTCGGGCGGCGCGCCGGCCTTGACGAACTCTTCCATCACCTTGCGGCCGAGGAAGCGCGGGTCCTTGATCTGGCTGTAGAGCTTGCCGTCCGAAAAGGTGCCGGCGCCGCCTTCGCCGAACTGGACGTTCGACTCCGCGTTCAGCGTGCTCTTGCGCCACAGGCCCCAGGTGTCGCGCGTGCGCTGGCGCACCGTCTTGCCGCGCTCCAGCACGATGGGCCGGAAGCCCATCTTCGCCAGCATCAGCGCCGCGAAGATGCCGCAGGGCCCGAAGCCGATCACCACCGGGCGCACGGGCAAGCCGGCCGGCGCGGCGGCGACGGTGCGATAGGCCATGTCGGGCGTTGGCGTCACGCGCGGGTTGCCTGACAGCTTGGCGAACAGCGTCGCTTCGCGCGCCGGGTCGGTCAGCGTCACATCGACGATGTAGACCTGCAGCAGATCGACCTTGCGTGCGTCGAAGCTGCGCTTGTGGACGTGGATGTTGGCGATCGCGTCGGCATCGATGCCGAGCAGCCCCTGCACTGCGCGCGGCAGCGCATCGGAAGGGGGATCGAGGGGGAGTTTGATTTCGGAGAGGCGGATCATCTGGGGGCTCGTGGTTATCGAGCAGGGTCCCGATTTTAGGCCAGCCGGGGTGCCGCAATGCCCTGCGCGCGGGCCGGCTGCGGCATCTCCGGAACCTGGCCCACATAGCGCCCGCGCGGGCGGATCACCTGCGTCTCGCCCAGTTGCTCGAGGCTGTGCGCGAGCAATCCCACGCTGCGCGCCGTGGCGAACAGGCCAAACGCTGCGTCCGCCGGCAGCCTGTGGTGCGCCACCAGTGCCGCCAGCGCCACGTCGATGTTGGGCTGCAGGCCGGTGAGCTGCGTGGCCTTCTCGATGAAGCGCGCGATCACCTCGGGCGGCTCGCACAGCGCCAGCAGCGGCGCCGCGCGCGGGTCGCCATCGGGATAGATGAAGTGCCCGAAACCCGGCAGCGGCAGGCCGGTCGACAGGTAATGCGCGAGCACCGCGTCATCGCCCAGGCGCTCGACTTCGCTGAACAAGGCCTGCACGCGGCCCGAGGCATCGCCATGCAGCGGGCCTGACAACGTGGTCAGCCCGGCCAGCAGGCAGGCCGGCAGCGAAGCGCCGGTCGATGCCGCGATGCGCGCTGCGAAGGCCGAGCTCGTCAGCTCGTGATCGGCCAGCAGCACGACGGCCATGCGCAGTGACTCTGCCACCTTGAGCGGCAGTTTCCAGCCCTGCGCGAAGCGACGGTGCAGCGGCTGGGAACCGGGCAGGGCGCCGAAGGCGTTGGCCAGTTCGCCGACCAGGCCCTGGCCTTCCTGGTGCAGCACGCGGGTCAGTCGCCCGCGCGTGGAATGCCCGGTGGCGGCCAGCGCGCCCAGCGCTTTGAAAGCTGCCACGCGGCCGGGCCTGGCACCGCCGCGCAGCGCCGTGGTGCACGAGAAATCGGCTGCCTTCCCGGCGCCCCAAAGCAGCTGCGCCGCTTCTTCCAGCGTGGCGGTGCGGGCCAGCTCGATGGCGTCGTGGCCGCGGTAGTGCGGACGCCCGCGGAAGAACGCGGTCAGCGCCGTGGGAATGCTGGGCTCGGCGCCGAACAGCGTGTTGGTGGCCAGCGTCTCGTGCTTGCGGCCGGCCTGTTTGCGCTTGGCGAGGCCGGTCACGTCCTCGGCGCGGTACAGGCTGCGCCGGGTGTCCGCCGGGTCAGGCATGACGCCCAGCTTGCCTCGGCTCACGTAGGCATACACCGTTTGCGCACGCACGCCCAGTTGGCGGCATGCGTCGTCCATCGAGATCCAGGAGGCCATCGCGTCGTGCTCACAAAGTTTTATATATTGATTTTAAACATCAATATTGCGTTGACAGTCAACACATCATTAGCATCCGTCCACGTCCAGAAACAGTGCTCCGAACCGTCATGAAACCTCAGGTCCTGCAACTCAACCCGATCCTCGTTCCGCAGATCAACGACCAGCTCGCCGAGCGCTACACGGTTCACAAGCTGTTCGAGGTGCAGGACCCGTCGGCCTACCTGCGCGCACACGGCGCCGCCATCGAGGCCGCGATCACCGGTGGCCACACCGGCATCACGCGGGCCATGCTCGAACAGCTGCCACAGCTCCGGGTGGTGGCCGTGAACGGCGTCGGCACCGACGCGGTCGATCTGGCGTACTGCCGCGAGCGCGGCCTGCCCGTCACCGCCACGTTGGGCGCACTCACCGAAGACGTGGCCGACCTGGCGATCGGCCTCCTGATCGCCGCCTGTCGCAACCTGTGCGCGGGCGACCGCTTCGTGCGCGACGGCCAATGGGAGAAGTTTCCGCAGCCCGGCGCGATCCCGCTGGCGCGCCGCTTCAGCGGCATGCGCGTCGGCATCGTCGGCATGGGCCGGGTCGGCCGGGCCGTCGCCGTGCGCGCCGCGGCCTTCGGCTGCCCCATCCGCTACACCGACCTGCGCGCCATGGACGACGTTGCGCACACCTTCGTGGCCGACCTAGTAGAACTGGCCCGCCAGTCGGACGCGCTGGTGCTGTGCGCCGCTGCCGACAAGGCCGAGGGCATCGTCGACGCCGCCGTGCTCGACGCGCTCGGCCCGCAGGGCTTTCTTGTGAACGTGGCGCGAGGACGGCTGGTCAATGAGGATCACCTGACCGAGGCGCTGACCGCAGGCCGCATCGCTGGCGTTGGCCTGGACGTCTTCGTGGACGAGCCGCGCGTCCCGGCGGCGCTGCGCCAGTCCGAGCGCGCCACGCTGCAGGCGCACCGTGCCAGCGCCACCTGGGAGACGCGCACGGCCATGGCGCAGATGGTCCTGGACAGCGTCGCGCAGGCGCTGGCGGGCGAGCGCCCCGCGATGAGCCTGACCACCTGACATCCCGACCAACCAAAAAAACCACCGGAGACAACGACATGAATGCACGCCGCTGCGCCATCGCGCTGGCACTCGCCCTCGCCGCCACTGCCCAGGCACCTGCGCTCGCGCAGGGCTTTCCGTCGCGCCCCGTCACGCTGGTCGTGCCGTTTCCACCCGGTGGCGGCACCGACACCGGGGGCCGGGTCATCGCCGAGCAGCTCAGCCGGCGCTGGGGCCAGCCCGTCATCGTCGAGAACAAGGGCGGCGCGGCCGGCCAGATCGGCGCCGACTTCGTCGCCAAGGCCAGGCCCGACGGCTACACGCTGCTCCTGGGCAACATCGGCACGCAGGCGATCAATCCGTCGCTGTACCCCAAGATGAGCTACGACGCCGACAAGGCCTTCGCCCCGGTGTCGCTGGTGGCCGAATTGCCGCTGGCCATGATGGTCAATCCCGCGGTGCCGGCCAAGACAGCGGCCGAGTTCGTTGCGCTGGCCAAGTCCCAACCCGGCAAGCTGAGCTACAGCAGCTCGGGCGCGGGCGGTGCGCCGCACCTGGCGGCGGAAATGTTCAAGGAGCAGACCGGCGCCTTCGTGCTTCATGTGCCGTACCGGGGCGGCGGCCCGGCCGTCGCCGACCTGCTGGCCGGCCATGTGCAGCTGTCGTTCATGACGGTGCTCGAGGCCTCCGGCAACATCAAGGCCGGCAAGCTGCGGGCCCTGGCCGTCACCGGCGACAAGCGCGTAAGTGCTTTCCCCGAGGTGCCCACGCTGGCCGAGGGCGTGGCACCGGGCTTCAACGCGATCTCTTGGATCGGCCTGCTCGCACCGGCCGGCACGCCGCCGGACGTGCAGGACCGGATCGCGGCCGATGTGCGCGCCGTGCTGGCCGACGAGGCCGTCAAGGCGCGCTTCGTGGCGCTGGGCGGCGTGCCGCGCGCGACCACGCCGGCGGAGTTCGGCAAGCTGATCGCGGACGACAAGGCGCGCTACGCGCAGATCATTCGCGCCCGCAAGATCACGATCGAATGACCGACTTCGTCATCCCGGCACCCGCGCCGGTGGCGCTGCCGGTCGCCGGCTCCGCGGCGCGCTTCCCGGTGGGGCGCGTGTTCTGCATCGGCCGCAACTACCCGTGGCAGGCCGACGAAGCGCGACCGGCCGGAATGCCGGCCTGGTTCATGAAGCCCACGACAGCCATCGTGCCGGCGCAAGGCGTGCTGCCTTACCCGCCGGGCACGGAAGACTTCTGCCACGAGATCGAACTCGTGGTGGCCATCGCCCGCGGGGGGCGCGACATCGATCCCGCGCAGGTCGAGGCACAGCACATCTGGGGCTACGCCGCGGGGCTCGACCTGACGCGCCGCGACCTGCAGCAACAAGCCAAGCGCGCTGGTGGCCCCTGGGAGCCCGCCAAGGCCTTCGACCACTCGGCCCCCTGCACGCCGCTGATGCCGGCCGAGGCCTGCGGCCATCCGCGCAGCGGTGCCATCTGGCTGGCCGTGAACGGCGTGGACCGCCAGCGCGCCGACGTGGCCGATCTGCTGTGGGCGGTGCCCGACCTCGTCGCCATGCTGTCGCGCTCCGTGGCGCTGCAGCCGGGCGACCTCGTCTTCACCGGCACGCCGGTGGGCGTGGGGCCACTGCAGCGCGGCGACCGCATCGCGGCGGGCATCGACGGCATTGCCGAGTTCGGCATGACCGTGGCGTGAAGGCGGCGTCGCACCCCTCAACCTCAGGAAACCCGTCTTGACCATCCCTTCCAGAAAGATCGCGCTCGTCACCGGCGCCGGCAGCGGCATCGGCCGCGCCGCGGCGCTGGGCCTGCTGACCGACGGCTTCACCGTTGTGCTGGCCGGCCGCCGCGCCGAGCCGCTGCAGGCGCTCGCCGACCAAGCCGCATCGCGCGGCCAGACCGCGCTGGCCGTGCCCACCGATGTGACCGACCCGGCCAGCGTGCAGGCCCTGTTCGACACCATCGAGAAGACCTGTGGCCGGCTCGACGTGGTGTTCAACAACGCGGGCGTCAACGCGCCTGCCGTGCCCATGGACGAGCTGCCGCTGGACCAGTGGTTCAACGTCATCAACACCAACGTGACCGGCGTGTTCCTGTGCGCCCGCGCGGCCTTCGGCCTGATGCGCCGGCAGTCGCCGCAGGGTGGGCGCATCATCAACAACGGCTCGATTTCGGCGCACACGCCGCGCCCCTTCACCGCGCCCTACACCGCCAGCAAGCATGCGGTGAGCGGCATCACCAAGGCCATCGCGCTGGACGGCCGCGCCTACAACATCGTGGCCAGCCAGATCGACATCGGCAACGCGCTGACCGAGCTGTCCGAGCGCATGACGCGCGGCGTGCTGCAGGCCAACGGCACGACCGCACCCGAGCCCATGATGGACGCGAGCCATGTCGCCAACGCCGTGCGTCACATCGCCGCGCTGCCGCTCGAAGCCAATGTGCTGAACATGACCGTCATGGCCAGCCACATGCCATTCGTCGGCCGCGGCTGAGCCGCCGAGAGACACAGATCACCCACCAAAAGACGGAGACAGACATGCAACGCAAGACCCTGATCAAGACACTGGCCGCCACGGCGGTGCTGGCACTGGCGCCGACCTGGGCGTCGGCCCAGTCGGCCCCATCGGCGTACCCGAGCCGCCCCATCAAGATCATCGTGCCCGCGCCGCCGGGCGGTGCGATCGACGTGATCGCGCGCGTCATCGGCGACAAGCTCGCGCTGTCGATGGGCCAACCCGTCGTCATCGACAACCGGCCCGGCGCGTCCAACAACCTCGGTACCGACGTGCTGGCCAAGTCCCCGCCCGACGGCTACACCATCGGCATCGTGGGCGGCAGCCACAACATCAACAAGTTCCTGTTCAAGAACCTCGGCTGGGACCCGGAGAAGAGCTTCGAGCCCATCATCTACACGCACGAGGTGCCGCTGGTGTTCGCGATCTATCCGCAGATTCCGGCGAAGACACTGCCCGAGTTCATCGCGTGGATGAAGGCCAACCCGGACCAGGCGAAGGTCGCGACGTCCGGCCGCGGCAGTGCGCAGGAGATGGCCGCCGAGATGTTCCGGATGGCCAGCGGCGCGAACATGCTGCTGGTGCCCTACAAGGGGTCTGCCGCGGCGCATCCGGACCTGCTGGCCGGACGCACGGCGCTCTACATCGACACCATCAGCGCGATCCAGTCGCAGGTCAAAGGTGGCAACGTGCGCGCCATTGCCGTAAGCACGCGCAAGCGCACGGCGTCGTTGCCGGACGTGCCGACGGCGGACGAACAGGGGCTCAAGGGCTATGACGCCAACACCAACGGCGGCTTCCTCGCGCCCGCCGGCACGCCGAAGCCGATCGTCGCGAAGCTCAACGCCGAGATCAATGCGGCCCTCAAGTTGCCGGACGTGCGGACCAAGCTCGAGGGCGCGGGCATCGACATCCAGGGCGGCACGCCCCAGGACTACGCCGCGCTGATCAAATCCGACCTGGCCAAGTGGGGCAAGGTGGTGAAGGACGCGGGCATTCCGCTCGAGTGAACCGTCAGGCGGGCAGCGCCGGCAGGAAACCCTCGACCGACAGATAGCGTTCGCCCGTGTCGTAGTTGAAGCCCAGCACGACGGCATCGGCCGCCAGGTCCGGCAGTTTCTGCGCAATGGCGGCGAGCGTCGCGCCCGAAGAAATGCCGACCAGGATGCCTTCCTCGGCCGCGCAACGGCGGGCCATCTCGCGCGCGGGTTCGGCATCGACCTGGATCACGCCGTCGAGCACGCTGACGTCGAGGTTCTTCGGGATGAAGCCGGCGCCGATGCCCTGGATGGGGTGCGGCGCGGGCGCGCCGCCCGAAATCACCGGCGATGCGACCGGCTCGACCGCAAAGACCTTCAGCTTCGGCCACTTCGCCTTCAGGACCTTCGCGACACCGGTGATGTGGCCCCCCGTGCCCACGCCCGTGATGATGGCGTCGACGCCCCCGGGGAAATCGGCGGCGATTTCTTCGGCCGTGGTGCGCACGTGCACGTCGACATTCGCCGGGTTGTTGAACTGCTGCGGCATCCATGAATTCGGCGTGCTGGCAATCAGCTCTTCGGCGCGCGCGATCGCGGCCTTCATGCCACCGGCGCGCGGCGTCAGGTCGAAGCTCGCGCCGTAGGCCAGCATCAGGCGCCGGCGCTCGACCGACATCGAATCGGGCATCACCAGGATCAGCTTGTAGCCCTTGACCGCAGCCACCATCGCCAGGCCGATGCCCGTGTTGCCCGAGGTCGGCTCGACGATGGTGCCGCCGGGCTTCAGCGTGCCGGACTTCTCTGCGTCTTCGACCATCGCGAGCGCGATGCGGTCCTTGATCGAGCCGCCGGGATTGCTGCGTTCGGACTTGATCCAGACCTGCTGCGAGGCCTGTCCGAACAGGCGCTGGATGCGGATGTGCGGTGTGTTGCCGATGGTGGCGAGGATGGTGTCGGCTTTCATGCAGGAGGCTCCTTGGAAACTGTGCGGACGGCCATTGTGGCGATAATCGCCGCGTGAAGCACGCTGGACCGTCGCTGGTGCAAGTCTCGAAAGAGCGCACTGGAGGAACGTCCGGACTGCACAGGACAGCGCAGGAGCTAACGGCTCTCCACCGTGAGGTGAGGATCAGAGCAACAGAGACGAGTCGGTGAAGGGGCAACCCCGATCCGGGTGAAACGGGCAATCTCTGCGCGCAGCAACACCAAGTAGGCCGGTTTCGAGGTGGTTCCGCTGAGCCGGCGGGTAGGTGGCATCGAGCCGTTTGGTGACAAACGGCCCAGAGTAATGACGGTCACGTGGACGCAACCGCAAGGGAGCGTCAACGCACAGAATCCGGCGTATCGGCGCGCTTCACACTTTTTTCTTCAACGCGCGACGCAACCCGCGACCGTGCCGGCCTTCATGCGCTGCGCGCGCTCCGCGGTCGCCGGGTGGCTGCTGAGCAGGCTGGCCAGGGCCGACGCATCCGTGGTGCCTTCGGTTGCCTTGCCGCCGCGCTTCTCGCCGTTCTGGTCTTTTTCGCCGTTCTTCTTCCCATGGTCCGGGCCTTCGTGCGCATCGCCGTCGGGGCCGTCGATGGTCAGCAGCAGGTCGGCCATCGGTGCGATCGGCCGGCCGGCCTTCTGCATCAGCCGAACGGCGAAGCAGTCGGCTTCGGTCTCGTGGCTGCGCCGATAGGCCATGCTGGTCAAGAGCGTGCTGCCCATCGAGATCAGGCTGGACACATCGCCCAGCGCCAAGCCCAGACCGACGTTGAGCACGCCCTGTTCGACGACCAGCCGCGTGCCATGCCGATGCACCACGTGCCCCATCTCGTGCGCGAGCACGCCGAGCAGCGCGTCGTCGCCGGTTTTCGCCAGGCTCGACGCTTCGACCAGTGCATCGGTCATGACCATGGTGCCGCCCGGGAGCGCGAACGCGTTGGGGCCGATGCCGGAACGGAAGGACAGCGTCATCACCGGCGCGTAGTGCGGGTAGCGCGCCAGGTCGGGTCCCGCCTGTTGCACGAGCGTCCGGAACGCCGCTTGCAATTCGGCCTGCCGTTCGGGGGCGAGCTTGCTGGGCTGGAGGTAGCTGCGATCGAGTTCGTCCATCGCCTGGGCCGACAGCCCCTGCTCCCAGCCCAGCGGCACGTGGCCCGCTAGCTGCGCCGCCGCCCAGGGCGTGCCGTAGCGGTAGAAAGCCCAGAGCCCGAGCACGGCGGCCAGCAGCACGACCACGAACACGCGCAGGTGCGTCTGCATGCGTTGCGCGATGCCGGGCCGGCCTCCCGCGGCTTCGCGCAGCGCGTGCCATTGCGCACCGTCGTCGATTTCCAGGCTGCCTGCGTCGCGCAGGTCGACCACCACGCGGGCCTGCGCGCGCCGCGCGTTCCAGGCCTCGGGCCAGCCGATCGCGTCGTGGGCGAAGCTGCGCACCGGTCCGCCATCGGCATCCAGCGGATGCAGTTGCAGCGAGGGCCCGCGCGGGCCCGGCACCAGCACGACCAGCACCGGCCGCGGCTGGCTGCGCAGGCCGTCGAACCAGCGTGCGCGAAGCAGGGGAGCGCTCATGGGATCGTCGAGGGGTCGGTCAAGGGGGTCAGTTTTCCACCAAGCTGGCGCGTGACCCGCGGCGCATGAAACCGGCGCGGCCAAAGGCCAGAGATACCGCGGAACCGGCTTTGCCGGGCCGCTGGTATCGCCCCCTTGAGGGGGAGGCGCCGCAGGCGCTTCGGGGGTGTTTCATCCTAGCCGATGATGTCGAAGCCGACCGCGTCGGCCAGCGCATCGCCGAAGCCATCCTGCTGCTGCCGGTTGAGGCTGCCCACCAGCGTGTCGAGCCCGCCGCGCACGTGCAGCACCACCGACGCGGCCTTCATGCGGTGTTCGGCCACGCGCGCGAACGGGCGGTAGAAGCCGAGCGTGAGCAGGGTCAGCAGCGTGTTGCGGATGCGCAGCCACACGAAGGCGCCGGCACGCAGGTCGCAGCGAAAACGTGCGATGCCGCTCACGCCGATGTTGTTCCACAGCAGGTGGAAGACGCGCGCCTCGCGGTACGCCAGCGCCGGGGTGATGGCCAGGAACAGCGCGATCAGTGTCACCACGAACAGTGCCAGAAGGAACATCAAGATGCCGAGGCCCCCGGCGCGACCCCGGAAGTCCGCCGCTTGGGGCCAGTTCAGGCCCCCGCCGACCACGAATGCCAGCACGATCAGGCTCGCGATCACGAAGGCTGACAGCAGAAAGAACCCCAGCGCCGCCAGCCAGACGCGCACGAAGTCGCGGTACACCGGCTTCCAGCGGCCCGCCTCCGTGCCGATCAGGGTGCGCGCCACCATCAGCCGCTTGTAGTTGTATTCGAGGCGAATCAAGCAGAGGAAGGCGCCGGCCACACCGCCCAGCAGCAGCGTCCACATGGCCGGCGTCACCGTCGGCAGCCGGGGCAGCGGATTGACGCGCGGTTCGGCACCGGGCGACAGCGCCGACATGCCGAACACCACCACGATCCAGATGCCGGCGATGGCGAACACCGGCCAGCTCGCGCTGTAGATCTCGCGCCACGTTGCCTGGAACTGCAGGCGAAGGCCCCGCCAGCGCGTGTGGCCGAGCCGGAACCGCACCGCGCTGCCCCACAACCAGGGCGCGAGCAGGGCTGCCGCCACCATCATCAGCGACACGGCGGTGTCCTGGCCGGTGTTCGAGGCGAGCTCGAACGCGCCGTAGAGCGCCACGAACAGCAGGAAGCCGATCACCATGCGGCGCAGCGGCGCGGTGAATTCGAAGGGGCTGTCGGCCAGCAGCGTGTGGCCGTAGAAGTACTGCACCGTGCGGCGCCGCGCCCAGGGCGTGTAGATGCCAAGCGTGACGATGGTCAGCAGCACGTTGACGATCCAGACCCGGAAATACTCGCCGCCCGCGCCGGTGAAGCGCACGTCGTGCGGCGCAATGGCGTTGGGCGGGACGGCGCCCGCATCGGTCTCTGCGCGCAGGGGCATCGCCCCGGCCGCGGCTTCCAGTTCGGTCATTGTTTCTCTCTCCTCCGGGTCAGTCTAGCCGCGGCCCGATGCGCCATCGCGCCGTCGACGCTCGCTCAGAAGCGCTCTTGCGGGTCCAGATAGCGCCACTGCCCGGGCAGCAACCCGGCCAGCGGCACGCGGCCGATGCGGATGCGGCGCATCGCGAGGATGCGCAGGTCGACGCGGTCGCAGATGTCGGCGATCTGCCCGGGCCGCGCGCCCTTCAGCGCGAAGCGCAAGCCCGTTTGCGCATCGGTCTGGCGGCCGATGCTGACGCGCGCCGGCGAGCGCTCGAGCCGCGCCAGCACCTCGGGTCCGACCGGGCCCGCGACGTCGACCATCACCTCGTGCTCGATGATCCCGGCGTCTTCGTGCAGCTTGCGCTCGATCCGCCATTCCTGGGTGAAGACGACCAGCCCGCTGGCCGCCGGCTCGAGCGGCGTCATGCACTGCTGCCCCTTGATGTGTGCCGGCACCAAGCGCAGGCCGGCGCGCTCCGGTTCGTGGTGGTTGACCGCCACCAGCAGCGTGTGCGCCTTGTCGGTCGCCATGCCCGCGGGCTTGTGCAGCAGCAGGGTGACGGGCACCACCGGCTCGGGCCGGGCGCCGGCCGCGATCTCCACGCGCTGCTGCGCTTGCACGCGGGATTGCGGCAGCGACGCGGGCCGCCCGTCGACCGTGACGGCGCCGTTCTCGATCAGCAGTTCGGCCTCGCGCCGCGACACGCCGGCCAGCGCGGCCACGCGCTTGGCCAGCCGGATGCCTTCGGTGGAATCGTTCATGCCGCCGCCAGCTTCTGCAGGCGCTCGACATGCGCGGCGAACGAACGCGCTGCCATCGGCCACATGCGCTCGGGCACGTCGTCGTACGCCAGCGGCAACCACTCGTCGATCGTGCCAGCCGGCAGTCGGCGCATGGCGTCGGCGACCTTGCTTTCGCGCTTCAGGCGGTGCGCCTTGAGCCGCGCGATGGCGCTGCGCGCCTCGGCGATGACATGGCCGTGCGCCGGCAGGATGAAGCGGACGTCGCCCGCCTGGCAGGCGGCATCCAGTTTGTCGAGCGAATCGAGGTAGTGCGTCATGTTGCCGTCGGGCGGATCGATCACGGTGGTGCTGCCGTTGAGGATGTGGTCGCCGGACAGCAGCAGCCCGTCTTCTTCGAGCACCAGGCAGAGGTGGTTGGCCGCGTGGCCCGGTGTGTGGATCACGCGCAGCGTGTGCAGCGGCAGCAGGGTCTCGCCGTTGTCGCCGACGGCGGTGGCGTTCAGCACCAGCCGCTCGCCGTCGGCCAGCGCGCGGTCGGGCGTGAAGCGTGCGTTGGGCCGTGCGGTCGGCGCCGAGGGCAGGCCGAGGATCGGCGGATTCGTGGTCTTGCACAGCGCCTGCAGCGGCGTGGCGCCGGGCGAGTGGTCGGCATGCGAATGCGTGCAGACGATCATCCGGATGTCGCCCTGCGTCGCCTTCCACAGCCGGCCGATGTGGCCGAAGTCGTTGGGCCCGGGGTCGACCACGATGTAGCCGGTGGACGCGTCGCCGACGATGTAGCTGTTGGTGCCGGGGCCGGTCATCGCGCTCGGGTTGGGCGCGGTCAGCCGACGCAGGTTCTTGAGCAGCGGCACGGCGTGTTCGGTCTGCCAGTCGAGCGCGTGCACGATCTGCCCGTCGGGGCAGACCATCGCCAGTTCGCCGTACGGATGCTCGTGCTCCATGTAGCGCGCTTCCTTGCCGCCCAAGAGGCCGGCGCGCGGGCAGCTGGTCCAGAGCGGGCCTTCGCCTTCAGGGCGGCTGGTGCAGGCCTGCAGCACGGCATCGACGTCGGCATAGGCGGCCAGGCGTTCCAGCGTGCGCACCGTCGGGAAAATGATGAAGAAACGGCCTTCGGCGTGCCGCGCCAGCGCGTCGGCCGGCCGCACCCAGCAGGGCTCGAACTGCTCGGACTCGTCGGCCGTCGGCGTCTGCCCCTCGGGCATGCGGGCGACCAGAAAGGGCACGTCGAAGCGCTTGGGCAGGTCGCGGTCGGTGATCCAGTGCGCGAGCGTGAAGACGCGGTCGGTCGACAGCTGCAGCCCGCGCGCGGCGCACTGCTCGGCGAAGGCCACGGTGGTGTCGGCCGTGCTGCGGTCCATGCCGGCGATGAGCTCGGCGCTCACGGGCGTGCCGTCGGTGTGGTGGGCGAGCAGAACGCCCAGCTCTTCGAAGCTCTCGCGGATCGCTGCGATCGCCTGCGTCAGTTGCACGCGGCTCTGCGTGCGGCGGCGCGTGGCGATGCGGCGCGCGGCGGTGTCGGCCTCGTCGATGCGGCCTCCGGGAAACACATAGGCATTGGGCGCGAAGCTGGCCGTCGGCGAGCGCCGCGTCATCAGCACCTCGAGGCCGGACGGTGTGTCGCGCAGCAGCAGCACCGTGGCGGCCGCGCGCAGCGGTGCAGGCTCACGGTGGGGATGCAGTTGTTGGGAAGGGCGGACCATCGGTCCATTATCGGCAGTGGCGTCAGCGTGCGTCGCGCTGCCGGCCACGCGCCGCTCTGGGGCGGGTCTTGCGCGGCGCCAGTGTCGCGAAGGTCTCCCGCAGGTCGGCGATGGTGCCGGTGTTCTCGGCCTGGTAGCCCGGCAGCCGATCGACGGCGGCCCTGAACTCGGCGCTGCGGGCGATCTCGAGCAGGCGCGCCACCGGTGGCGCTTCGAGCGAGCGCTCGTCGCACAGCAGGAAGTAGCGCTCGGTCTGGAGCGGCACGAAATCCAGGTTGAACTGCCGCGCCGGTGTTTCCACCCCGAAGCCCACGTCGGCCATGCCGCTGGCGACATAGGCGGCGACCGCCGCATGGGTGAGCTCGCATTGTTCGTACCCGTGGATGCGCTCCGGGTCCATGCCTTCCTTGCGCAGCAGCAGGTCGAGCAGGAAGCGCGTGCCCGAGCCGGCCTGCCGGTTGACGAAGCGCAGGTCGCCACGCGACAGGTCGCGGATGCCGTAGATCTTCTTTGGATCGCCCTTGACGATCATCAGGCCCAAGCGCCGCGTGGCGATGTGAATGAGTCGCTGCGAGTCCGGCTTCAGCCATTGCGCGTAGTGGTCGATGGCCTGCGCCTCGAACTCGCCCAGCGGCACGTGGAAGCCGGCGATCTCGCAGCCGCCGTTGTGCAGCGACGCCACCGCCTCGGTGCTGCCGCAATAGCGCAGCTCATTCACGATGCCTGTGCGACCCAGCAACTCGTGCAGGGCCTGGATTGCGAAGCCGTGGCTTGCATGCACGCGCAGGAAGGCCGGCGCGGTCACCAGCAGGCTGCCGATCTCGGCCTGCAACTCCGACGCCAGCGAATCCAGCATGGGCGACAGCCGCGCCGCGATGCGCCGGTCGGCCCAGACCAGCTTCTCGGCCAGCGGGCTGAGCAGCGAGCCCTTGCCGCGCGTCATCACCAGGAGGGGCGCGCCCAGCAGCGTCTCGCCCTGGCGGATCAGCTGCCACGCGTGGCGGTACGACACGCCCAGCGCCTGGCAGGCCTTCAGCAGGCTGCCATGCTCGGCCACGCTCACCAGCATCGCCACCGTGCGCTCGGCCAGCGCTGCGCCGCCTGGCTGGCGAATCGTCCATTGCGGCTGGATGCTGACCTGGTGCATGGGGTTGCTCCTTATGCTGGAAAAAGCCTATATGGATGGCCCTTCGGCTCATATTGCGCGATGGTAGCCGCGTCCCTACAGTCTCCGCAGGAACAGAGATTCTTATGCCTGCCAGAGCCTATGGAGCCCGAGGCGGCAGGCCCTCACGAATGGAGACCGCATGTCATCTCACCGGCCCGGGACCGTCACCGACGCCGCCGCCGCCAGCGCCCACGCCCGCAGCGTGACACAGGCCGTGCTGGCCCGCCGCGCCCACGAGCCCGGCGCCTTGCTGCCGGTGCTGCACGAGGTGCAGGAAGCACTCGGCCATGTGCCGCGCGGTGTCGTGCAGCAGATCGCCGACGGGCTGAACCTGTCGCGCGCCGAAGTGCATGGCGTCATCACCTACTACCACTACTTTCGCAGCGAGCCGCCCGGGCGCCACGTGGTGCAGGTGTGTCGCGCCGAGGCTTGCAAGGCCATGGGCGCCGATGCGCTGCTCGCCCACGCGCAGGATCGCCTGGGCTGCACGGTCCACGCCGGGCATGGCGCCCGCAGCGTCGACGGCAGCTTCACGCTCGCGCCGGTGTTCTGCCTCGGCCTGTGCGCGTCGTCGCCGGCCATCGTGATCGACGACCGGCTGCACGCGCGCATGACGCCGGCGCGCTTCGACGCGCTCATCGGCCAACTCGGAGCCACGCCATGACGAACGCTGTCACCGTGTATGTGCCGCGCGATTCCGCCGCCCGCGCGGTCGGTGCCGACGAGGTGGCGGCGGCGCTGCAGGCCGAATGCGCGCGACGCGGCCTCGCGCTGGACCTGGTGCGCAACAGCTCGCGCGGCCTGTTCTGGCTCGAGACGCTGGTCGAGGTGCGCACGCCGCGAGGCCGCATCGCCTACGGGCTGGTGGCACCGGAAGACGTGCCCGCGCTGCTCGATGCCGGCCTGCTCGAAGGCGGCGCCCACCCGCTGTGCCACGGTCCGGTCGAACAGATCCCCTACCTGGCGCGGCAGCAGCGCCTGACCTTCGCCCGCATGGGCGTGACCGACCCGGTGTCGCTGGCCGACTACGAGGCCCACGAGGGCTTCGCCGGGTTGCGCGCGGCGGTGGCGTTGGCGCCCGAGGCGATTGCGCAGGCGGTGTTCGACTCGGGGCTGCGGGGGCGCGGTGGCGCAGCCTTCCCCACCGGCATCAAGTGGAAGACCGTGGCCAGCGCCGAGGCCGACCAGAAGTACGTGGTGTGCAACGCCGACGAAGGCGACTCGGGCACCTACTCCGACCGGATGACGATGGAGGGCGACCCCTACATGCTGATCGAAGGCATGACCATCGCCGCCCTCGCGGTGGGTGCGACGCGCGGGTACGTGTACATCCGCTCCGAGTACCCGGACGCGGTCGCAACCATGGGCGAGGCCGTCCGCCGCGCCACCGCGGCCGGCTTCCTCGGCGACGACGTGCTGGCCAGCGGCCGCGCCTTTCACCTCGAAGTGCGCAAGGCCGCCGGTGCCTACGTGTGCGGCGAGGAAACGGCGATGCTCGAAAGCCTGGAAGGCAAGCGCGGCGTCGTGCGCGCCAAGCCGCCGCTGCCGGCGATCGAAGGCCTGTTCGGCAAGCCGACCGTCATCAACAACGTGATCAGCTTCGCCAGCGTGCCGCTGATCCTGGCGCGCGGCGCGGCCTTCTATCGCGACTTCGGCATGGGCCGTTCGCGCGGCACCTTGCCGATCCAGCTGGCGGGCAACGTCAAGTACGGCGGCCTGGTGGAGATGGCGTTCGGCGTGACGTTGCGCGAGTTGCTGTACGACTTCGGCGGCGGCAGCGCCTCGGGCCGACCGATCAAGGCCGTGCAGGTCGGCGGGCCGCTGGGTGCCTACCTGCCGGAATCGCAATGGGATCTGCCGCTCGACTACGAGGCGTATGCCGCGGTCGGCGCGGTGGTGGGCCATGGCGGCATCGTGGTGCACGACGACACCGCCGACCTGGCGCAACTGGCGCGCTACGCGATGGAGTTCTGCGCCATCGAGTCCTGCGGCAAATGCACGCCATGCCGCATCGGCTCGACCCGCGGCGTGGAGGTCATCGACCGCATCGTCGCGCCGCCGAACCCGCGCTACAACCGGCCGCAGCAGGTGCAACTGCTGCGCGATCTCTGCGACACGATGCTCCATGGCAGCCTGTGCGCCATGGGCGGGATGACGCCGTATCCGGTGCTGTCTGCGCTGGACCACTACCCGCAGGACTTCGGTCTCGCCACCCCCGACCGTCGCGCCGCCTGAACGGCCACAGGAGACACCCATGCTGGACCATTTGAAGGAAGTCGACCACGGCACGCCGCTGCGTGTGTCCGTGAAGGAAGTGACGCTCGAAATCGACGGCAACGCCGTCACCGTGCCCAAGGGCACGTCGTTGATGCGCGCGGCGGTGCAGGCCGGCATCCAGGTGCCCAAGCTGTGCGCGACCGACAGCCTGGAGCCCTTCGGGTCATGCCGCCTGTGCCTGGTCGAGATCGACGGACGCCGCGGCTTCCCGGCATCCTGCACGACGCCGGCCGAAGCCGGCATGACGGTGCGCACGCAGAGCCCCAAGCTGCAGGAGCTGCGCAAGGGCGTGATGGAGCTGTACATCTCCGACCACCCGCTCGACTGCCTGACCTGCAGCGCCAACGGCAACTGCGAACTGCAGGACATGGCGGGCGTGACGGGCCTGCGGAACGTGCGCTACGGCCTGGACGGCGCGAACCACCTGCAGAGCACGAAGGACGAGTCCAACCCGTACTTCACCTACGACGCCTCCAAGTGCATCGTCTGCAACCGCTGCGTGCGCGCGTGCGAGGAAACGCAGGGCACCTTCGCGCTCACGATCAGCGGCCGCGGGTTCGACTCACGGGTGTCGCCGGGCATGGACGAGCCATTCATGGAGTCCGAATGCGTCAGCTGCGGTGCCTGTGTCGAGGCCTGCCCGACCGCCACGCTGCAGGAGAAATCCGTCATCTGGCTCGGCCAGCCCGAGCACAGCACCATCACCACCTGCGCGTACTGCGGCGTGGGTTGCGGCTTCAAGGCCGAGATGAAGGGCAACGAGGTCGTGCGCATGGTGCCGTGGAAAGACGGCAAGGCCAACGACGGCCACAGCTGCGTGAAGGGCCGCTTCGCCTGGGGCTACGCCACCCACAAGGACCGCATCACCACGCCGATGATCCGCAAGAAGATCACCGACCCGTGGCAGGAAGTGAGCTGGGAAGAAGCCATCGGCTACGCAGCCAGCGAGTTCAAGCGCGTGCAGGCCAAGTACGGCCGCGATTCGATCGGCGGCATCGTCTCGTCGCGCTGCACCAACGAGGAGGGCTACCTCGTGCAGAAGCTGGTGCGCGCGGCCTTCGGCAACAACAACGTCGACACCTGTGCGCGTGTCTGCCATTCACCCACAGGCTACGGGCTCAAGCAGACGATGGGCGAATCGGCCGGCACGCAGACTTTCAAGTCGGTCGAGAAGGCGGATGTCATCCTCGTGATGGGCGCGAACCCGACCGACGGCCACCCGGTGTTCGCGTCGCGCATGAAGAAGCGGCTGCGCGAAGGCGCAAAGCTGATCGTGATCGATCCGCGCAAGATCGACATCGTCAAGTCCCCCCACGTCAAGGCCGAGTACCACCTGCAACTGCGGCCCGGCACCAATGTCGCCGTCGTCACGGCGCTGGCGCACACCATCGTGACCGAAGGCCTGTTGGCCGAGCCGTACATCGCGGAGCGATGCGACGACAAGTCGTTCAACGAGTGGCGCGCGTTCGTGTCGCGCCCCGAGAACTCGCCCGAGGCCACCGAAACCATCACCGGCGTCCCGGCCACCGACATGCGCGCCGCGGCACGTCTGTACGCCACCGGCGGCAACGCGGCGATCTATTACGGCCTGGGCGTCACCGAGCACAGCCAGGGCTCGACCACGGTGATGGGCATCGCCAACCTGGCCATGGCCACCGGCAACGTCGGGCGCGAGGGCGTGGGCGTGAATCCGCTGCGCGGCCAGAACAACGTGCAGGGTTCGTGCGACATCGGCTCGTTCCCGCACGAGCTGCCGGGCTACCGCCATGTGTCCGACACCACGGTGCGCCACCAGTTCGAACAGGCCTGGGGCGTGGAACTGCAAAGCGAGCCGGGCCTGCGGATTCCCAACATGTTCGACGCGGCGCTCGACGGCAGCTTCATGGGCCTGTACTGCGAGGGCGAGGACATCGTGCAGTCGGACCCCGACACGCAGCACGTGGCGCATGCGCTGGAATCGATGGAGTGCATCGTCGTGCAGGACATCTTCCTCAACGAGACGGCGAAGTACGCACACGTCTTCCTGCCCGGTTCCTCCTTCCTCGAGAAGGACGGCACTTTCACCAATGCCGAGCGCCGCATCTCGCGCGTGCGCAAGGTGATGCCCCCGAAGGCGAAGTACGCCGACTGGGAGGTGACGATGCTGCTCTCGAATGCGCTCGGCTATCCGATGGACTACCGGCACCCCGAGGAGATCATGGCCGAGATCGCCGCGCTCACGCCGACCTTTTCGGGCGTCAGCTACAAGCTGATCGACAAGCTCGGCAGCGTGCAATGGCCGTGCAACGCCGAGGCGCCGGAAGGCACACCGACCATGCACATCGACAGCTTCGTGCGCGGCAAGGGCAAGTTCATCATCACGCAGTACGTGGCAACGGATGAGAAGGTGACGCGCAAGTACCCGCTGCTGCTGACCACGGGCCGCATCCTGTCGCAGTACAACGTCGGCGCGCAGACGCGCCGCACCGAGAACAACCAGTGGCACAGCGAGGACCGGCTGGAAATCCATCCGCACGATGCCGAAGACCGGGGCATTCGCGAAGGCGACTGGGTGGGCATCCAGAGCCGCGCCGGCGACACGGTGCTGCGCGCCGTCGTCAGCGAGCGCATGCAGCCGGGCGTGGTCTACACCACCTTTCACTTCCCCGAGTCGGGCGCCAACGTGATCACGACAGACAGCTCCGACTGGGCGACCAACTGCCCCGAGTACAAGGTCACCGCGGTGCAGGTGATGCCGGTTGCGCAGCCCTCGGCGTGGCAGCGCGAATACAGCCGGTTCAATGAAGAGCAGGCCAACCTGCTGGCGCAGCGGCACACCGCAGAAGCGGTGACCGGCAAATGAAGCCGCCTGTGGACATCGGCGAAGGACACCGACCATGAACATCGACAACCTGGTGCGCATGGCGAACCGCATCGGTGCCTTCTTCGAGGCGATGCCCGATCGTCAGGAGGCGCTGCAGGACATCGCCCAGCACATCAAGCGGTTCTGGGCCCCGCGCATGCGGCGTGAGTTGCTTGCCCATGTCGACGAACAGCACGGCGATGGCCTCGACGACGTGGTGTTGGTCGCGCTGCGGCAGCACCGGGCGCTGGTCGACTGAGGCCGCTTCCACACGCCTCGACGTCCGCGGGGTGCCGGTGTACGGCTCGCCGGGTCAGTCCCAGGCTGGCGCCAGACCTTCCGGGCTCGTGAGGCGCTCGCCGCGATCGAGCGTTGCGATCTGCGCCATTTCGTCGTCGCGCAACGTGAGCGCTTGCGCCTGCAGGTTGCTTTCAAGGTTGGCGCGCTTCGTCGACGACGGGATCACCGCGTAGCCCAACTGCATCGCCCACGCCAGCACGACCTGCGCGGTCGTCGCGCCGTGCGCCGCGGCGATGGATTCGATCACCGGGTCCTTCAGCACCTTGCCGTAGGCCAGCGTCATGTACGAGGTAATGCGGATGCCTTCGGACTTGGCGAAGTCGGCGACCGTGCGGTTCTGCAGGTAGGGATGGAGCTCGATCTGATTGGTGGCGATCGCGTCGGCGCCGACCGCTGCGATCGCTTCCTTCATCAGCGCCACGGTGAAGTTCGACACACCGATTCGCTTCGTCAAGCCCTGCGCTTTGGCCTCGGCCAGCGCGCCCATGAACTCGGCGACTGGTACCGCGTTCTTCGGCGACGGCCAGTGGATCAGCGTCAGGTCCACGTGGTCCGTGCGCAGCTTCGCGAGGCTGTCTGTCAGGCTTGGAACGAGCTTGTCCTGCGCATAGTTGGCGGTCCAGATCTTCGTGGTGATGAAGAGTTCATCGCGCGGCACGCCGCTTTCGGCAATCGCCTGGCCGACTTCGGTCTCGTTGCCGTAGATCTGCGCGGTGTCGACGAGGCGGTAACCGAGTTCGAGGCCGGTCTTGACCGAGTCGATGACGACCTGGTCTTTCAGGCGGAAAGTGCCGAGGCCGAAGGCGGGGATGGTGTTCGTGTTCATGATTTGAATGTGTTGAGGTGTATGGATCTTCCCCCTCGCGGGGAAGGCTGATGGGCGCTGCTTTCAGTGACCCGCAGGCACCGGCCCATTGGCGCGGACCGGAATGCCGCTGCGCTGGTCGAGCACGCCGCTCCACTGTGTGAGCGCGAGAGATACCAGCACCACCAGCGCCCCGATCCACGGCGTGTGCATCAGTCCGAGGTGCGTGACGATCAGGCCACCCGCCCAGGCCGCGCCGGCGATGCCAAGGTTGAAGGCGGCGATATTGAGGCCCGAAGCCACATCGACCGCCTGCGGCGTGAAGCGTTCCGCCTGCTTCACGACATAGACCTGCAAGCCCGGCACATTGCCGAACGCGACCGCGCCCCAGGCCAGCACCGTGGCCAGCGCCAGCCACTTGTGCGGCGCGGTGAACTGCAACACGAGCAGCACGGCCGCCAGCAAGAGGAAAACGATCTTCAGCGCAGGAATCGGCCCGCGCCGGTCGGCCAGCTTGCCGCCCCAGATGTTGCCCACCGCCACCGAGATGCCATACACGAGCATCACCCAGCCCACCGCGCCGGCGCTGAAGCCGGACACGTCGGTGAGGATCGGCGCGAGAAAGGTGAACGGAATGAAGGAGCCGCCGTAGCCGATGGCCGTCTTGGCATAGACCAGCAGGAGGCGGGGCTCGGCCAGCACCTTCGCCTGCTGCGCGAGCGAGGCGGGCGGCGTGTGGCGAATGTCCTTCGGCACGAAGACGAGGCTGCCGACGGACGCGATCACACCCAGCGCCGACACGGCCAGGAAGGTTTCGCGCCACCCGAAGTGCTGCCCGATGAAGGTGCCCAGCGGCACGCCCGTGACCAGCGCCACCGTGAGCCCGGTGAACATGATCGCGATGGCGCTCGCCGCCTTTTCCTTCGGCACCAAGCAGATCGCGATGGTCGAGCCGATCGAGAAGAACACGCCGTGCGCAAGCCCGGTGAGCACCCGCGCAGCGACCAGCGTTTCGTAGCTCGGCGCCTGCCATGCAAGCAGGTTGCCGACCGTGAAGAGCGCCATCAGCCCGAGCAGCAGCGCCTTGCGCGGCACGCGGCCGGTGAGCGCCGTGAGCACCGGCGCGCCGATGGCGACACCCAGCGCGTAAAGGCTGACCAAAAGGCCGGCCGAGGGCAGGCTGATGCCGAGGTCAGTTGCCACGGTGGGCAGCAGGCCAACGATCACGAACTCGGTCGTGCCGATGGCGAAAGCGCTGAGGGTCAGCGCGAAAAGGGCAATGGGCATGGAATGCACTCCGTTGAAAGTTGCACGGAGTGTGGGCGGTTAGCTCTTGCAGAAAAAGCCGTTAGTGCGCCAAAGATATTTGACTGAATCGCAACAATCGCAACAATCGCGCGCCGCTGCGAAGCGTATGGACTAAGGCGACTTCATCGCTCAGGGCCGCGTGCACCCATCAAATCGCGCACGGCAGTGGCCAATACCAGAAGCGCCAAGCCGGCAGCGGTCAGGGTTGCCGCCGTGTAGAAACAGAGGAGGGCCCAGTAAAGAACAGGCCGCTCGGCGGCAAGGATGTCAGGGCCTTTGCGGTTGTTGAGCATCCCGCTGCGCACGCTTTCCACCACTTCAGTCGCTCCAATCACGCAACCCCAGCCGATCAAGGCCGCGATGGCGAGGGCTGCCATCGACTGCAGCCAGGGCCGTCGGCGGGGGGCAGGGCGAAACGTCGCAGGGTCGGACATGGAGCGGGATCGTGCCACAGGGGCTGCAGAGCCACGTCAGAGTTGGCCGCCGACTGTTGATCCAGAATCAACAGTCATGAAGACCACTCTCGAAGAATTGCAGGCCTTTTCCGCCGTGGTCGGCGCCGGCTCCATCACGGCGGCGGCCGATCAACTGGGCCAGACCGTGTCTGGCATCAGCCGCGCGCTGGGCCGGCTCGAGAAGAAGCTCGACACCACGCTGCTGCGCCGCACCACGCGCCGCATCGAGCTGACGGAAGAGGGCGCGACCTTTCTGGCGTACACCCGCGCGATCCTCGCGTCGATCGACGATGCCGAAGAGCAGATCGCCGCGCGGCGCCAGCAGCCGTCGGGCCTCTTGCGCGTGAACGCCGCCACGCCCTTCATGCTGCACGCCATCGTGCCGCTGGTGCCCGAGTTCCGCCTCGCCTACCCGCAGATCACGCTGGAGCTGGACACCGACGAACTGAACATTGACCTGCTGGAACGCCGCACCGACATCGCGATCCGCATCGGCGCGCTGCGCGATTCCACGCTGCACGCGCGCCCGCTGTGCACCAGCCGGCTGCGCATCCTCGCGAGCCCGGCGTACATCGCTGCGCACGGCAAACCGAAGAATGTGGCCAGCCTCGCGCAGCACACGCTGCTCGGCTTCACGCAGCCCGAGTCGCTGAACCGCTGGCCGCTGCGCGGCGCGCACGGCGACGAATGGCCCACCGCGCCGGCCATCAAGGTGTCGAACGGCGAAACGTTGCGCCAACTCGCGCTGCAAGGTGCGGGCATCGCGTGCCTGTCCGACTTCATGACCGGGCTCGACCGCGATCGCGGTGACCTGGTGCAGATGCTGGTGAAGGAGACGGTGGACGTGCGGCAGGCGATCAACGCCGTGTACTACCGGAACACGCAACTGACGGCGCGGATCGCGTGTTTTCTGGATTTTGTGGGCGCGCGCATGGGCGCTCACTGAACATCTCAGCCCAGCCGCGACCCCTTCGGCAGCCGACTCGCCAGCCACGCGTGCACGTCCGCGCGGATGTTCCGGCCTTCCAGCAGGAAGCTCTCGAAACGGCTCGGCACGTAGGGCAGGTAGACCAGCGGCATGCCCGCTTCCTCGGGCGTGCGCGCGGCCTTGCGGTGGTTGCACGCGGCGCAGGCGCTGACCAGGTTCATCCAGCTCCACGAGCCGCCGCGCGATTCGGGCAGCACGTGTTCGCACTGCAGGTCGCGCTCGGCAAACACCTGCGCGCAGTAGGCGCAGGTGTGGCGGTCGCGGCGCAGCAGCTTGGTCTTGGTCACGCCGGGCACGAGGTCGAAGAGGTTGATCTTCGACGCGCCGCGCAGCGCGATGATCGGCGCCACCTCGATGCGCGACTGCACGCCGCGCGCGACGTTGAAGCCGCCGCGCAGCAGCGCGAGCGGGCGCGCACCGTCTTCCCACGCCACCGCATCGCTGGCGTAGTGCAGCGCGGCCTGCTCGAGCGAGATCCAGGCTTGCGGGGTGCCCTGGATGTCGAGTTGCAGGACGTGCTTGTGCATGGTGATCGCCTCCTTCGGCGGCGCTGAGGTCGTTGTGTTGAAGAAGATGGGTTGCACGAACGGAATCGAACCGTCGTCAGCGGGACCACAGCCCGCGGCTCTGCCATTGAGCTACGCGCAACATCGAAACGGATGGCCCCACGTGCACGACTCGAACGTGCAACCCCTTGCTTCGTAGGCAAGTGCTCTGATCCATTGAGCTAACGCGGGATCGAAAAAAGTGTCCGGTTACGGGTTCCGGCGCCGCCCAATCTTTGCGGCCGGTTTCCGCGGGAGGGCCATCTGCATGGCCCTGTCCCGCTTGGGTTGGTTGGTCTGCGTGGCTGGATTCGAACCAGCGACCTTCTGGTTCCAAACCAGACGCGCTACCAGGCTGCGCTACACACAGATCGTGTCCATTTCGGCTGTGCCCTCACGCGACCGGTCGTGCGTCTGGCGCACGGCCTCGTGATGCGTCGCTGCACAGGGCGATCAACCCCTGCACATCCGGCCAGACCGTCCACGCGGCTTGTTCTGGCGGTGGGTGAAGGCACACCCGAAATGGCGAATCAAAGACAAAACAAAAAGGCCCAGAACCTTGCGGTGTCCGGGCCTCTGGAAAGAGCGCTTGGGGAAGTGCGCGTTACACGCGACCTCCGCCCGGGGGTGACACATCCTCATCCGCATGCGCCGGCAACTGCCCTTGCGGTCGCTGGCTGCGGAAAGACGGCGACGGCTTCATCAGCGCCACCGAGGCACGCACGAACGTCCGGCCCGAGGCGGGTCGAATGCGGGTGAGCGTCAGTGCGGCTTTCACGATGGGTCCAGTCGGCGTTGTGTGTGAGGTGTGTCTGAAAAAATATGCGGAGTGATCCGCGAGTGGGTTGGACTGTAAATAGTCTTTACTGCCGCGTCAACACCCTCGACAATCCTTTTTCCGAATCGTTGTCGTTTTTGCACAGTGCCTCCCAACACCACCGTCACGCGCCGCCGCAATGTGCTGCTGCTGCACCGCCGTTTTCTGGAGCAGGCCATCGCTGCCGGCTTGCCCGCGAAGGGGCTCGATCAGGCCTTTGCGCTGAAGATCGAGGTGTCGCCCAGTATGTGGAGCCAGATCAAAAGTTCGCGCCCGATCGGCGACACGCTGGCGCGGCAGATCGAGTCGCATTGCGCGGTCGAAGCGCACTGGTTGGACCGAGACGATCTCGTGGCCGATGTGCCGCCCGACCCGGCCGAAGAGCGCTTCATCGCTGCGGCGCGAAAGGCTTGGCGTGAGGCCAACGCCAAGGGCAAGCGGGACCTCGCGCGTGCGCTGCAAACCGTGGCGGCGCCCGGCAGCAAAAACATGAGCTGACAGACCGACGCCCCGCCGCCAGCATGAGTCATCTGATGACTCGGGGGGCGCGTGTTTACCGCCAGACTGACGGATTTGCCAATTGAGTTAAGGGTTTACGCGCAGTCCGGCACATTGACAGCCGAGCACTCGTACTCGAATAATCCACCAGGTTGTACGACAACGTACGACATGAATCAATCACTTCTGCACACACTCCCATGAACACACCCTCGATGCCGCAGCGTACGAAGTGGTCCCGCGCCGGCGCTGTGCTCGTGACCGCGGCCGGACTTTGGGCTGCGGCCTCGGCGCATGCCGCGACCTATGTGTACGTGGCCAACGCGGACAGCCAGGACATCTCGGTGCTCGAGCTCGACCGGAGCCAGGGGCAACTCAAGGCGCTCGACACGGTGGCCATCGGGGGCATGGTGATGCCGATGACGGTGAGCCCGGACAAGCGCTTCCTCTATGCCGCGCTGCGCTCGCAGCCGTTCCGCGTCACCAGCTTCGCCATCGACGCCACGAATGGCCGCTTGCGCAAACTGGGCGAGGCACCGTTGGCAGACAGCATGGCCAACATCGACGTGGACGCGTCGGGTCGCTGGCTGTTCGCCGCGTCGTACCCGGGCCACAAGATCACGGTGAATTCGATCGGCAAGGACGGCGCGGTCGGCGCCGTGCAGCAACTGATTCCGACGGCGCCGAACGCCCATGCGATCCATGCCGATGCCGCCAACCGCTTCGTGGTGGCCACGAGCCTGGGCGGCGACAACCTCTCGATCTGGCGCTTCGACGCCGATAAGGGCCAGCTCACGCCCCACGAACCGGCGCTCGTCACGACCGCCGCAAAGGCCGGCGCGCGCCATTTCGTCTGGGGCAAGGCGCAGCGCTTCCTCTATCTGGTGAACGAGCTGGACGCGTCGCTCTACGTCTATGCGTGGGATGCCGCGCGCGGCGCGCTGCGCGAGTTGCAGCGCACCACCACGCTGCCGGCGGGCTTCGCCGGCAAGCCGTGGGCGGCCGACATGCACCTGACGCCTGATGGAAAGTACCTGTACGCATCGGAGCGAACGTCCAGCACGATCTCGGCGTTCCGCGTCGATCCTGCGAGCGGCCTGCTGCAGCCCCTGGGCCAGACCGCGACGGAAACCACGCCGCGCGGCTTTGCCATCGATTCGACCGGCCGCTATCTCGTGGTGGCCGGGCAGGGCTCGCACAGCGTGTCGGTGCATGCGATCGATGGCGCGAGCGGGGCGCTTGGCGCGCCGAAAAGCCTGGCCGTCGGCAAGAACCCGAACTGGATCGAAATCGTCGATTTGCCCTGAGGCGCATCGACGACCCATTAAACCCAAGGAGACATTCCATGAAAAGATTTCTGACCGCCTTCTCGTTCGGCCTGGCCGCACTGGCTGCCCATGCCCAAGGCTGGCCCGACAAGGCCGTGACCATGGTCGTGCCTTTCCCGCCGGGTGGCTCGACCGACCAGGTGGCCCGCGCGGTTGGCCCTTACCTGACGGACAAGCTCAAGCACTCCTTCCTGGTCGACAACAAGGCCGGCGCAACGGGCACCATCGGCGCCACTTTCGTCAAGCGCGCGCCCGCCGATGGCTACACCTTCCTGGTCACTTCGCTGGGCCCGCTGGTCATCGTGCCGCACCTGCTCAAGGGCCTGCAGTTCGATCCGCTGAAGGATTTCGACACCATCACCGTGGCTGTGCAGTCGCCCAACGTGCTGGTGGTGCCCACCAACTCGCCGCACAAGAGCCTGGCGGACGTGGTGGCCTACAACAAGGCCAATCCCGGCAAGATGACCTTCGCCTCGGCCGGCAATGGCTCCAGCGACCACCTGACGGCCGAGCTGTTCTGGCAGCAGGTGGGCACCAAGGGCATCCACGTGCCCTACAAGGGCGGCGCACCGGCCCACACCGACTTGATGGGCGGCCAGGTCGATGCGTCCTTCCAGAACGTCAACTCGGTGCTGCAATACATCAAGGGCGGCAAGATGCGCCCGCTGGCCGTGACCAGCGCCAAGCGCTCGGCCGTGCTGCCCGACGTGCCCACCATGGCCGAAGCCGGCGTGCCCAATGTCGAGGTGACCTCGTGGCAAGCCATCGTGGCGCCCAAGGGTCTGCCGGCCGATGTGCGCACCAAGGCGCATGCCGCCTTTGTCGAAGCGCTGAACAGCCCGAAGATCAAGGACCAGTTCACCAGCATCGGCTTCGAGATGGTGACCAACACGCCTGCTGAGTTCGAGGCCTTCCAGCAGAAGGAATACGCCAAGTGGAAGAAGGTCATCGAGACGGGAAAGATCTCGATCGAATAACTCCATGACGCACGACAGCATCGCCTACATCCGCCTGTCGTCCTGCTACCTGCCGCTGGCGAATCCGATCAGCGACGCCAAGGTGCTGACCGGCCGGCAGAAGCCGATGACCGAGATCGCGATGCTGTTCGCCGAGATCGAGACGCGGGACGGTCACCGGGGCCTGGGTTTCTCATATTCCAAGCGCGCCGGCGGCCCCGGCCAGTTCGCGCATGCCAAAGAGGTCGCTCCCGCGCTGATCGGCGAAGACCCGAGCGATATCTCCAAGCTCTGGACCAAGCTCTGCTGGGCCGGCGCTTCGGTGGGCCGCAGCGGTCTGGCCGTGCAGGCCTATGGCGCGTTCGACGTGGCGCTGTACGACCTGAAGGCGCGCCGCGCCGGGCTGTCGCTGTCCAAGCTGCTGGGCGCGCAGCGCGACTCGGTGCGCTGCTACAACACCTCGGGTGGCTTCCTGCACACGCCGATCGAGCAGTTGTCGGTGAACGCCGCGGCCTCGATCGAGCGCGGCATCGGCGGCATCAAGCTCAAGGTGGGCCAGCCCGACGGCAAGATCGACATCCGGCGCGTGGAGGCCGTGCGCAAGCACCTGGGCGACCACGTGCCGTTGATGGTGGACGCCAACCAGCAATGGGACCGGCCGACGGCGCAGCGCATGTGCCGGATCTTCGAGCAGTACAACCTGGTCTGGATCGAGGAGCCGCTGGACGCTTACGACCACGAAGGCCACGCGGCGCTGGCCGCTACCTTCGACACGCCGATTGCCACCGGCGAGATGCTGACCAGCCTGTCGGAGCACTACGACCTGATCCGCCACCGCGCGGCCGACTACCTGATGCCCGACGCACCGCGCGTGGGCGGCATCACGCCGTTCCTCAAGATCGCCGCGCTGGCCGAGCACGCCGGCCTGAGCCTGGGCCCGCACTTCGCGATGGAGCTGCATGTGCACCTGGGCGCCTGCTACGCCACCGAGCCCTGGGTCGAGCATTTCGACTGGCTGGAGCCGCTGTTCAACGAACGGCTGGAGACCAGGGACGGCCGCATGCTGGTGCCCACGCGGCCCGGCCTCGGCCTGAGCCTGAGCGAGCGCGTCCGGGGCTGGACGCGCGAAGAGGTCGAGATCGGCAAACGGCCCTGACAGGGGCGCACCTCTGCCGCGGCGCCCCCGATAATCCGGGGATGCGAATCCGCTTCACCAAGATGCAAGGCGCGGGCAACGATTTCGTCGTGCTCGACGAAACCCGCGGCGCGCGCGCGCTGAGCCCTGCGCAGTACCGCTTTCTGGCCGACCGCCATTTCGGGGTGGGTGCCGACCAGATCCTCACGGTGCGGCCTCCACCGAAAGACGCCGCGGAGGGCATCGACTTCCAGTACGTCATCCACAACGCCGACGGCGGCGAGGTGGAGCAGTGCGGCAACGGCGCGCGCTGCTTCATGCGCTTCGTGCGTGAGCACGGCCTCACGACGAAGGACGCGGTGCGCGTGCAGACACTCGCCGGCGTCATCGAGCCCCGCCTCGGGGCCGACGGGCGCGTCACCGTCGACATGGGCGCGCCGATCTTCGAGCCCGAGCGCGTGCCCTTCGACACGGCCGGGCTGTCCCCCACCGCCGACGGCGCGTGGCAGACCTGGCACCTGGCGCTGTCGACCCACGCAGAGGACGCGATCGTGCCGCTCGCCATCCTCTCGATGGGCAACCCGCACGCGGTGCAAGTGGTGGCCGATACCGAGGCCGCAGCGGTGGCCGAGCAGGGCCCGCTGATCGAGCACCACCCGCGCTTTCCGCAGCGCGTCAACGCGGGCTTCATGCAGGTGGTCGACCGCGGCCACATCAACTTGCGTGTGTACGAGCGCGGCGCCGGCGAAACGCTGGCCTGCGGTACCGGCGCGTGCGCCGCGGTGGTCGCCGGCATCCGCCTCGGCCTGCTCGATGCGCGCGTCGATGTGCAGACACACGGCGGCGTGCTGACCATCGAATGGGCAGGCGCGGGAACACCCGTCCTGATGACCGGCCCTGCCACCACCGTCTTCGAGGGCGAGATCGAGGTGCCGGACAAACCATGAACAACTTCAACCACAACGCCATGAACCCGATCACCGAAGACGACATCGCCGACTACCTGGCCAACACGCCCGACTTCTTCGAGCGCCATGCGCAGTTGCTGGGCACGGTGCAGCTCACCAGCCCGCACGGCAACCGCGCGGTGAGCCTGCAGGAGCGCCAGGCCGAGATGCTGCGCGAGAAGATCAAGGCGCTCGAGCATCGGCTGATGGACATGGTGCGCCACGGCACCGAGAACGTCGTCACGGCCGACCGCCTCCAGCGCTGGACCGCGGGCCTGCTCACCACCCGCGACCCGCGCGGATTGCCCTATCAGATCGTCGACCAGTTGCAATCGCTGTTCCTGGTGCCGCAGGTCGCGATCAAGGTGTGGGACTGCGAGACCAGCTACCTGAACGAGGCCTATGCGCAGTGGGTGACCGACGACGTCAAGGCGCTCGCCACCTCTCTCACCTCTCCGTACTGCGGCCTCAACGCGGGTTTCGAGGCCACCAGCTGGCTCGCCGATGCACAGGCCGCCGTGTCGATCGCGCTGCTGCCGCTGCGCGCCGAGCCCAGCGCGCCGGCTTTCGGCATGCTCATCCTCGCGTCCCCCGACGGCCAGCGCTTCAACCCCGAGATGGGGACCGACTTCCTCGAGCGCATCGCGGACCTGGCGTCGGGCGCACTGTCGCGGCTGCGGCCTTGAACCCCGAGGCGCGCAACGCCGGGCGTCGCGCCACGGGCACGATCGACGAGGCAAAGCGTGGCCGCCGCGTCTGACACCGCATCCGAGACCGCGGAACCGGCCGACGCCGGCTGGATCGACAGGTACCTGACGCACGTGCGCGTGGAGCGCCGGCTGGCCGCGCGCACGGTCGAGCTCTACGCCATCCATCTGCAGACCTTGCGCGAGAAAGCCGCCGCCGCTGGCTTGCCGCTCGCCCGCGTGCAGACCGCGCATGTGCGGCGCTGGATGACGCAATTGCACAGCGCCGGCCGCGAGGCGCGCGGCATCGCGCTGGTGCTCTCGTGCTGGCGCAGCTTCTACCGCTGGCTCGGCAACGAGGGGTTGGTGGTTGCCAACCCGGTGCAGGACGTGCACGCGCCCAAGGCTGCGCGGCCGCTGCCCAAGGCGCTGGCTGTGGACGATGCGGTGCGGCTGGCCGAATGGCACGACCCCGAGGCCGACCCCTGGACCGAGGCGCGCGACCGCGCGATCGTCGAGATGCTTTACGGCTGCGGGCTGCGCGTGGGCGAATTGACTGGCCTCGACCTGCGCGCGAGCGGCACGGCGCGCGGCTGGGTCGACCTCGATGCGATGGAGGCCAGCGTGCTCGGCAAGGGCAGCAAGCGCCGCCTGGTGCCGGTCGGCAGCAAAGCGGCCGAAGCGCTGCGTGCCTGGATCGCCGTGCGTGACGGCTGCGCGGCGCTGCCCGCGGCCACCGCGCGCGATCCGGCCTCGGCGGCGGCGTTGTTCATCGGCGCCCGCGGCACGCGGATGTCGTCGCAGGCCGTGTGGACGCTGCTGCGCGCGCGCAGCCTGCATGCCGGGCTCGCGGCGCCTGTGCATCCGCACATGCTGCGCCACTCGTTCGCGAGCCACGTGCTGCAATCGAGCAGCGACCTGCGCGCGGTGCAGGAGCTGCTCGGCCACGCCAACATCACGACCACGCAGGTCTACACGCGGCTGGACTTCCAGCACCTGGCCAAAACCTACGATGCCTTTCACCCGCGGGCGAAGGCGAAAGACAACGACGAATGAAAACGCTCCGCCTCAAGCCGGCCAAGGAAAAGTCGCTGCTGCGGCGCCACCCGTGGGTCTTCGAATCGGCCATCGCGCGCGGTGGTGCCGACGCCGGCGAGACGGTGCGCGTCGAGTCGCACGACGGAAAATTCCTGGCTTGGGCCGCCTTCAGCCCGAGCTCGCAGATCCGCGCACGGGCGTGGAGCTTCGTCGAGACACAGCGCATCGACGCCGCCTTTCTGACATCGCTTTGTGCGCGCGCGGTCAACGCCAGAGCGCTGTTCGATCTGCAGAGCGACGGCGTGCGGCTGGTGCATGGCGAGGCCGACGGCTTGCCGGGGCTGATCGTCGACCGCTACGGCGACACGCTGGTCGCGCAGTTCGGATCGGCCGGGGTGGAGCGCTGGAAGGACGTGCTGGCTGATGCGTTGCTGGGCGCGACCGGGCTCACGAAGCTGTATGAGCGCTCCGATGCCAGCGGCCGCGAGCGCGAAGGCCTGAAGCCTGTCACCGGCTGGCTGCGCGGCCAGCCCGCCGAGGGCCTCGCAGCCCACCCGACGGAAATCTCCATCCGCGAACACGACTGGCAGCTCAGCCTCGACATCGCGACCGGCCACAAAACCGGTTTCTACCTGGACCAGCGCGACAGCCGCAAGCGCTTTGCCGAGATCGCGCAGCACCGCCAATTCCGGCGCGTGCTCAACTGCTTTTGCTACACGGGCGGCTTCACTGTCGCCGCGCTCGCGGGCCTGAAGGCGGCCGGTGCGCTCGAGGGTGCGACGCTGACCTCGATCGATTCGTCGCTGCCCGCGCTGGAGCGCGCGAAGGCGCACGTCGCGCTCAACGGCTACGACGGCGCGACTTGCGATTGGCTGGACGCCGACGTCAACGCCTCGCTGCGCCGCTTCATCGAAGAGGGCCGCACCTTCGACGCGATCGTGCTCGACCCGCCCAAGTTCGCGCCCACGGTGGCGCACGCCGAGCGCGCCGCGCGCGCCTACAAGGACATCAACCGCCTCGCGCTCAAGCTGCTGGGACCGGGCGGCGTGTTGCTCACCTTCAGTTGCTCGGGCGGCATCGGTGCCGACCTGTTCCACAAGATCGTGGCGGGCGCGGGGCTCGACGCGGGGGTCGACGGCTACATCAGCGAGCGGCTCGGCGCTGCGCCGGACCACCCGATGACGATCGAATTCCCGGAAGGCGAGTACTTGAAGGGTCTCGTGGTCGTGCGCAAGTAAGGAATCTTCCGCGGGCCTAAACTTTCGGCCCTTCCCCGTTCCCCGTCCGTTTCCGGAGCATCTTCCATGGCCCTCATCCCCGCGACCATCCTCACCGGCTTTCTCGGCTCCGGCAAAACGACGCTGCTCAAGCGCATCCTGACCGAAGCCCACGGCCAAAAGATCGCCGTGATCGAGAACGAGTTCGGCGAAGAGAACATCGATTCCGACATCCTCGTGACCGAATCGAAAGAGCAGATCGTGCAGATGAGCAACGGTTGCGTCTGCTGCACCATCCGCGAAGACCTGCGCGAGGCCCTGCAGATGCTGGCGGCCAAGAAGCGCCAGGGCCTGCTGGATTTCGACCGCGTGGTCATCGAAACCACCGGCCTCGCCGACCCCGGCCCGGTCGCGCAGACCTTTTTCATGGACGACGAGATCGCCGAGAGCTACCTGCTCGACTCGATCCTCACGCTGGTCGACGCCAAGCACGCGCCGCAGCAGCTCAACGACCGCCAGGAAGCGCGCCGGCAAGTCGGCTTTGCCGACCAGATCTTCATCAGCAAGAGCGAGCTGGTGTCGGCCGAGGAAACCGATGCGCTGATCCATCGCCTCAAGCACATGAACCCGCGCGCGCCGCAGCAGAAGGCGCACTTCGGCGAAGTGCCACTCAAGGACATCTTCGACCTGCGCGGCTTCAACCTGAACGCCAAGCTGGACATCGACCCTGACTTTCTGAAGGAAGAAGACCACGACCACCACGACCATGACCACGCGCACGGAGAGCATTGCGACCATCCGTCGCACGCGCACGAAGGCCATGGCCACCACCATCACACCGACGACGACGTCAAGAGCTTCGTCTACAAGGCCGATCGCGCCTTCGATCCGGCGCGGCTGGAGGACTTCCTGGGCGCCATCGTCAACATCTACGGCCCGCGCATGCTGCGCTACAAGGGCGTGCTCCACATGCAGGGCACCGAGCGCAAGGTGATCTTCCAGGGCGTGCACCAGTTGATGGGCAGCGACCTCGGACCCGAGTGGAAGGCGGACGAGGTGCGGCAGAGCCGGATGGTATTCATCGGCATCGATCTGCCCCGGGACATCCTGGAGCAGGGGCTCGATCAATGCCTCGTTTGAGCACTGACCGCCTTTTGCCGGCCAGGTCCTGACTTCTCTCTATACAATCGCGCGCCTGTTACGGGGCCACACCTGCTTCCGCAAGGATGAAGTGTGACTTTCGGCAGGAGGTACGACCGTTCCGGATCGCCTTCGGAGGTATAACCCCCGGGGTTCGCCGCCGGCGAGTACCCAGATGACAACGTGGAGCCCGCGTGGCCGCAAGCCTGCAGTGGCTCCCATGGGAGGAGATACCCAGTGAAAGCGCGTTCCAGTTTGTCCAAGGAGCCAGTCACCGTGAAGAAACCCGTCGCCAAGGCCACGCCAGCCCCCAAGCCTGCCGTCAAGAAAACGACGACGGCAGCCAAGGCGGCCGCGCCTGTCGCGAAGAAGGTCTCCGCGCCGACGGCGGGCAAACCGCGTGTCGCCACGCCCACCGCAGCACCGGCGAAAGCCGCCGCCGCGGCCAAGCCCGTCAAGCCCGAGAAGGTCGCGACGGGTGCTCCGTCACCCTCCAGGGGCAGCGCCAAAGCCGCTCCACCAGTTTCACAGACCTCCATGAAAAAAACGGCAGCCGCCTCTTCCCCCGCCCCGGCGACAACTGCAAGCACCCCACTGACCGCCGCACCGGCGCCCGCACGCGGTGGCCGCGTGTCGCGCCTGTCGCAACTGACCGTGCCGTCGATGCCCCAGTCCGTGGCCTCCACGGCCGCGAAGTCCAGCTTCATGCCGGTGCCTTCGACCGCGCTGGTCCCGCCACCGCACGTGGCCGTCAAGAAAGACCCGAAGCTCGCAGGCAACTGGAAAACCAAGTCGGCGGCCGAACTGGTCGACGCCGAAGTCATTGCCATGCCCGACGCGGAGTACATGAACGACAAGCAGATGGCGTTTTTCCGCCTGAAGCTGATCGAGCTCAAGCGCGGCATTCTCGAGAACGCCGGCGAAACCACCGAGCACCTGCGTGAAGACACGGTGGTCGTACCCGACCCGGCCGACCGCGCGACCATCGAGGAAGAGCACGCACTCGAACTGCGCACGCGCGACCGCGAGCGCAAGCTGCTCAAGAAGATCGAGCAGTCGATCCAGCGCATCGATGCCGGCGACTACGGCTACTGCGACGAGACCGGCGAGCCGATCGGCGTCGGCCGGCTGCTGGCTCGCCCGACCGCCACCTTGTCGCTCGAAGCGCAGCAGCGCCGCGAGCTCAAGCAGAAGATGTTCGGGGACTGAGCTTCCGATGGCCAAGGAGGAGTCCGGTCGCCTGTTTTCCAAGGTGGCGAAGTTCGTCCGCAATCCGCTCAAGGATTGGTCGGAGCTGGACGCCGAGGATTCCGCATCGCCCGAAAACGGCTACAGCCGGGAGATGCTCAAGGAAATGATCGAGCGGCGGCAGCGCAACGATTTCGTGCGCCGTCGCGAGTTCGACATGCTGCGCAAGCTGCGTCAGCGCGAAGCCGCGGGTGTGCAGGACGGCTCGGCCACGCCGTCGTCCTTCAACGTCAACAGCACTTCCGGCAAATCCGAAGGCCGCGCGCTCACGCTCAAGAAGATCGACGAGATCGAAGAGCAGATGTCCCAGCAGTGGTGGAAGGGCCGCGGTCCGGGCGGAAGCGCCCCCGGCCACTCGCCCGAATCCGGTGCGGACATGGCGGAACAGCACGCCCGCGCCTATGCCGATACCGCCCCGTTCTCGCCACAGGAGGCCGCGGCCCTGGCCGTGCCGCTCGACAGCGGCGCCGGGGCTTTGCATCCTTCCCGGTTGGTGTACAGCAGCGCGCTCGAAGAGGCCGCCATCCGGTTCGCCGAGGGCAAGGACGCTGAGGCCGAGAGCATCCTGCTGCAGGCGCTCGCGCCCGAGGGTGCACAAGCCGACCACGACGACACCTGGCGTGCGC
Organism: Variovorax sp.; assembly: GCA_004210915.1. Taxonomy (GTDB): domain Bacteria; phylum Pseudomonadota; class Gammaproteobacteria; order Burkholderiales; family Burkholderiaceae_C; genus Variovorax. Next base: position 42,223 of record SEGS01000018.1, read on the forward strand.
TGCTTGACCTTTACCGCGCCACGGGCGACGCAGAGAAGTTCGTCGCGGCCAGCACGCGATATGCCCAGCGCATGAAGCGCACCGGCCCTGAATGGGTGTCGTTGCGGGCCCTGGCGCGCACGGTGCAGGCGGCCTCTGCCGCGCAGCGTGGGCAGAAGGCTGCGGCGAGCGGCGCCGACTGGCTCAGTCCGGCCCGCCTGTCGCGCGATGCGCTCGGCGGCCTGACCGCCGCGCTGGCGCAGGCCGGCGCGGTCTGGACACTCGACTGGCGCGGCTTGAAGCGCATCGACGCCGAAGCCGCCGGGCCGCTGCGCGCGCTGTTCACGCACTGGGCGGAGTCGGCTGTGCAACTGCGCTTTGCCGGCGGCAAACAATTGCAGGCTGTGCTGGCCGAGGCCACGCCGATGAGCGAGCGCGGCACCGATGACCTGTGGTGGCAGTTGCGCCTTGCGGCCCTTCGCGTGATGCATCTGGCCGATGATTTCGAACTGGCGGCGCTCAACTACTGCATCACCTACGAAGTGTCGCCACCGGGCTGGCAGGATCCGCGAGGCGGCTACGAGGCGATCGATGCGGCGCGCGAGTCTTCACCCGCCTTCGCGTCGGCGTTCTCGCTCGAAGGCACGGGCGAGGTGGCTTCGGCAATCGCAGGGGGCGCCGATGCCTTGCAAGTGGCACTGGCGGGCGATCTGGCCGGCGAGTCTCTCTCAACCTGGCAACGGCTCGACGCCGAGTTGCTGGAGGCCCCGGCGCCGGTCGTTTCCTGCGCCGCACTCGTGCGCATCGACTTTGCGGCCGCGGGCACCTTGCTCAACTGGGTAATGGAACGCGACGCCCACGGCCAGCGCGTGGAGTTCGTCGACGCGCACCGGCTGGTGGCGGCTTTCTTCGGTGTCATCGGCATCGGCGATCACGCCATGGTCTCCGCCCGTTTCGACTGATACCGTTCCGCTTCAAAGCGATTACGGCGTTGCTTCGCCTTGCCGTGCGCCGGCATTGTCTGCAGCTTCGCGTCTTGTGCTCGCTTCGAAGGCAAAACGGCGTCAGGCAGCCGGGCTTGCATTGCCCGGCGACATCCCCAGATGACTTCGATGGAACAATTTCACGGCACCACCATCGTCAGCGTGCGCCGCAAGACCCCGAACGGCGACCAGGTCGCCATCGGCGGGGACGGGCAAGTCACCCTCGGCAACATCGTCATCAAGGGCACCGCACGCAAGGTGCGCCGCCTCTATCACGGCAAGGTCATTGCGGGCTTCGCGGGCGCCACGGCCGATGCATTCACGCTGTTCGAGCGCTTCGAGGCCAAGCTCGAGAAGCACCAGGGCAACCTGACGCGCGCCGCGGTCGAACTGACCAAGGATTGGCGCACCGATCGCGTCCTGCGCAAGCTCGAGGCCATGCTGGCCGTGGCGGACGCGACGACCTCGCTGATCATCACCGGCAATGGCGACGTGCTGGAGCCCGAGAGCGGCGTGATCGCGATCGGTTCCGGCGGCGCCTACGCGCAATCCGCGGCGAAGGCCTTGCTCGACAACACCGAGCTGACTGCCGAACAGATCGTGAAGAAGTCGCTGGAGATTGCCGGCGAACTCTGCATTTACACCAACATGAACCACACCGTCGAGACGCTCTGAGCGCAGCCCGCATGTCCATGACCCCCCAGGAAATCGTCTCCGAACTCGACAACCACATCGTCGGCCAGCCCGACGCCAAGCGCGCGGTGGCGATCGCCATGCGCAATCGCTGGCGCCGGCAGCAGGTCGAAGAGAAATTGCGCGCCGAGATCACGCCCAAGAACATCCTCATGATCGGCCCGACGGGCGTCGGCAAGACCGAGATCGCGCGCCGTCTGGCCAAGCTGGCCGATGCGCCGTTCATCAAGGTCGAAGCCACCAAGTTCACCGAGGTCGGCTACGTCGGCAAGGATGTCGATTCGATCATCCGCGACCTGATCGAGATCGCGGTCAAGCAGACCCGCGAGGGCGAGAGCGCCAAGGTGCGCATGCGGGCCGAAGATGCGGCCGAGGATCGCATCCTCGACGTGCTGCTGCCGCCCGCACGCACAGCCGATGGCCCCACACCGGATGCCGGCAACAACACCACGCGCCAGGCCTTCCGCAAGAAGCTGCGGGAACATGCGCTCGCCGACAAGGAGATCGAACTCGACCTTGCCGAGACGCGTGCACCGCTCGAGATCATGGGGCCAGCCGGCATGGAGGAAATGACCGAGCAGCTGCGGGGCATGTTCGGCCAGCTCGGTGGTGGCAAGCGCAAGACGCGCAAGCTCAAGATCGCGGAGGCGATGCGCCTCCTGATCGACGAGGAGGCCGGCAAGCTCCTGAACGAAGACGACGTGCGGACCCAGGCGATCAGCAACGCCGAGCAGAACGGCATCGTCTTCATCGACGAGATCGACAAGGTCGCCACGCGTGCCGATGCGCAGGGCAGCGACGTGTCGCGCCAGGGTGTGCAGCGCGATCTGCTGCCGCTGGTCGAGGGCACGACGGTCAGCACCAAGTACGGCGTGGTGCGCACCGACCACATGCTGTTCATCGCCAGCGGCGCGTTCCACCTGAGCAAGCCCAGCGACCTGATCCCCGAGCTGCAGGGGCGCTTCCCGATCCGGGTCGAGCTGCAGTCGCTCGCGGTCGCTGACTTCGAGAGCATCCTGATGCAGACCCGCGCCTCGCTGGTCAAGCAGTACCAGGCCTTGCTGGCCACCGAAGGCGTGACGCTCGATTTCGCGCCCGATGGCATCCGGCGCCTGGCCAGCATCGCCTTCGAGGTCAACGAACGCACCGAGAACATCGGCGCGCGGCGCTTGTCCACGGTGATGGAGCGCCTGCTGGACGATGTGAGCTTCGATGCCGCAAAGCTGGACGGCCAGACAATCCTGATCGACGCGGCTTACGTCGACGCCCGTTTGGCGGCACTAAGTCACGACGAAGACCTTTCGCGTTTCATCCTCTGATCTCCGAGCGCCGCAACGGCGCTTCACGCAACACATTCATTGCGTGAGCTAAGTACTTCATTTGCAACGAAATTCGGTGTTTTCGCATGTGCGAAAACACCGCTAAGTCGTTGATTCCATTACAAAAAATAGCTTCGAGCCCTTCTTGCGCAGTAGGTGTTTCCTGCTACAGTGGAAAAAAGTGCAGTTAAGTGGGAAAAAGTGTCCTTGTTCACCCGGTTCGGGTGTCGGACATGTCTCACCACCGGGGTTTGGTTCACGTGTTTCAAGGCGCTTCATCGCTGAGTCTGGATGCCAAGGGGCGGCTGTCGGTGCCGACCCGGCATCGTGACGTCCTGAGCGCGACGGCGGCCGGCCAACTCACGATCACCAAGCACCCGCATGGCTGCCTCATGGTGTTCCCGCGTCCCGAGTGGGAAAAATTCCGCGAGCGGATCGCCGCGCTACCGATGTCGGCCCAGTGGTGGAAGCGCGTCTTCCTCGGCAACGCGATGGATGTCGAGATGGACGGCACCGGCCGCGTGCTGGTCTCGCCCGAACTGCGCGCCGCCACCGGGATCTCGCGCGACGCGCTGTTGCTCGGCATGGGCAACCACTTCGAGTTGTGGGACAAGGCGACCTACGACGCCAAGGAAGCCGAAGCCACGCAGGGGCAGATGCCCGACGTGTTCCAGGACTTTTCGTTCTGAGGCCGGCAGTGGAGCAGCCATGGACCCATACGACCGTCTTGTTGAACGAAGCGGTCGAAGCGCTCTTCCCCGAGCCGGAGGTGGCCGCGACCGGCACCTTCGTCGACGCGACCTTCGGGCGCGGCGGACATGCCCGCGAAATCCTCGCGCGGCTCGCGCCGGAAGGCAGGCTGATCGCGTTCGACAAGGATGTGGAAGCGGTGGCCGAAGCAGCGCGCATCACCGATGCGCGTTTTTCCATCCGGCACCAGGGCTTCCGCGACTTGGGGCAACTGCCGCCGGCCAGCGTGGCCGGTCTGCTGATGGATCTGGGCATCAGCTCTCCGCAGATCGACAACCCCGCACGGGGTTTTTCTTTTCGTTTCGACGGCCCGCTCGACATGCGCATGGACACCACGCGCGGCGAGAGCGTGGCCGAGTGGCTGGCAACAGCCGAAATCCAGCAGATTGCAGAGGTGATTCGTGACTATGGCGAAGAACGGTTTGCTGTTCAGATTGCAAAGGCGATTGATGCTCGCCGACAAGAACGGGGCCCAATTTCAACCACCGCCGAGCTGGCCGAGCTCGTGGCTGGCACGGTCAAAACCCGCGAGCAGGGCCAGAACCCTGCAACGCGCACATTTCAGGCTCTTCGGATTTTCATCAACGCCGAGCTTGAAGAGCTGCAA
>SEGS01000093.1 GCA_004210915.1 Variovorax sp.
CCGTGCAGCAGCCAGTTGGCGATGTGCTGGCTCGAGATGCGCAGCGTCGCGCGGTCTTCCATCAGGCCGACGTTGTGGATGTCGGGCACCTTGGAGCAGCCGACGCCCTGGTCGATCCAGCGCACGACGTAGCCCAGGATGCCCTGCACGTTGTTGTCGAGTTCCTGCTGCTTCTCGGCGTCGGTCCAGTTCGGCGTGGCGGTGATCGGCACCTGCAGCAGGTCGTTGAGGATGTTGTCACGCTCGGCGTCGGCGTCGATCTTTTCCAGTTCCTTCTGCACGTCCGCCACGCTCACCTGGTGGTAGTGCAGCGCGTGCAGCGTGGCGGCCGTGGGGCTGGGCACCCAGGCGGTGTTGGCGCCGGCCTTGGGATGCGCGATCTTCTGCTTCAGCATGTCGGCCATGAGGTCGGGCATCGCCCACATGCCCTTGCCGATCTGCGCCTTGCCGCGCAGGCCGCACGAGAGGCCGACCAGCACGTTGTTCTTCTCATACGCGGCGATCCACTTGGTGCCCTTGATGTCGCCCTTGCGCAGCATCGGACCGCCCTGCATGGCGGTGTGCATCTCGTCGCCGGTGCGGTCGAGGAAGCCGGTGTTGATGAAGGCGACGCGCGCGGCGGCGGCGGCGATGCAGGCCTGCAGGTTCACGCTGGTGCGGCGCTCCTCGTCCATGATGCCCAGCTTCACGGTGTTGGCGGGCAGGCCGAGCAGTTGTTCGACGCGGCCGAACAGTTCGGATGCGAAAGCCACTTCGGCCGGGCCGTGCATCTTGGGCTTGACGATGTAGATGCTGCCGGTGCGCGAGTTGCCCTTGCGCTTGAGGTCGATGGTGGCGATGGTGGTCGTCACCACGGCGTCCAGGATGCCTTCCGGGATTTCCTTGCCGCCGGCATACAGCACGGCCGGGTTCGTCATGAGGTGGCCCACGTTGCGCAGGAACATGAGCGAGCGGCCGTGCAGCGTGACCTTGCCGCTGCCGTCCGGCGCCGTGTACTCGCGGTCGGGGTTGAGGCCGCGCGTGAAGGTCTTGCCACCTTTGGCAACTTCCTCGGTCAGCGTGCCCTGGATGATGCCGAGCCAGTTGCCGTACGCCACCACCTTGTCGGCCGCGTCGACCACGGCCACCGAGTCTTCGAGGTCGAGGATGGTCGAGAGCGCGGCTTCCATCACCACGTCGCTCACGCCGGCCGGATCGGTCTTGCCGATGGCAGTCGAGCGGTCGATCTGGATGTCCAGGTGGATGCCGTGGTGCTTGAGCAGCACCGACGACGGTGCCGACGCGTCGCCCTGGTAGCCGATGAACTGCGCCGGGTCTTTCAGCGACGTGCTGCTGCTGTGCAGCGCAATCACGAGCTGGCCGTCCTTCACGCTGTAGCCGGTCGCGTCCTTGTGCGAGCCGTTGGCCAGCGGGGCGGCCTGATCGAGCACTTCGCGCGCGAACGCGATGACCTTGGCGCCACGGATCGGGTTGTAGCCCTTGCCCTTGTCCGCGCCATCGGCCTCGGGAATGGCGTCGGTGCCGTAAAGCGCGTCATAGAGCGAACCCCAGCGCGCGTTGGCGGCGTTCAGCGCATAGCGCGCGTTCAGGATCGGCACCACGAGTTGCGGGCCGGCCTGCTGTGCGAGCTCGGCGTCGACGTTGGTGGTGGTGGCCTTCGTGCCCTTGGGCACCGGCAGCAGGTAGCCGATCTTTTCCAGATGCGCACGGTAGGCCGGCATGTCGGCGATCGGGCCGGGGTTGGCCTTGTGCCAGGCGTCCATCTCGCTCTGGATGCGATCGCGCTCGGCCAGCAGCGCCACGTTCTTCGGCGCGAGGTCGGTCACGATGGCGTCGAAGCCTTTCCAGAATGCGGCGCGCCGCGAAAGGCGCATGCCGCTACTTTATTTGATACCTCGTCAAACATTAAGACGCGTCGAAGCGATTGATTGATGACAAAAATAGATGCAATCAAGCGAGCGGCGCTGCCATCGCACAATGTATTCCGCCGCAGGAGCCCCCAGTGACCGTCTCTTTCCATTCCTCTACGCATCCCCCCGCATCCGACATCCTCATCAGCGAGGTCGGCCCGCGCGACGGCCTGCAATCGGTCAAGGCGACGATGCCGACGGCCGACAAGCTGCGCTGGATCGACGCGCTGCACGCGGCCGGCATTCGCGAGATCGAGGTCGCGTCATTCGTGCCCGCGAAGCTCTTGCCGCAGATGGCCGACGCCGCCGAGGTGGTGCGCCACGCGATCACGCTGCCCGGCCTCACCGTCATGGCGCTCGTGCCCAACCGGCGCGGTGCCGAGGCCGCATTGGCCGCGGGCGTGCACAAGCTCACCATGCCCGTCTCTGCCAGTGCTGCCCACTCGCTTGCCAACGTGCGCAAGACGCGCGAGGAGATGGTTGAAGAGGTGCGCGCCATCAGCGACCTGCGCCGCCAGATCGCGCCGCACGTCAAGCTCGAAGCCGGCATATCGACCGCCTTCGGCTGCACGCTGCAGGGCGATGTGCCGGAAGACGACGTGATCTGGCTGGCCGCGCAATGCATCGAGGCCGGCGCCGACGAATCCGGCCTGTCCGACACCGTCGGCTACGCGAACCCCGCGCAGGTGCGGCGCCTGTTCCGCCGGCTGCGCGCCGAACTTGGGGACCACGCCGGCGCCGCACACATGCACAACACGCGTGGCCTCGGCTTGGCAAACTGCCTCGCGGCGTACGAAGAAGGCGTGCGCACTTTCGACGCTTCGCTCGGCGGCCTGGGCGGTTGCCCCTACGCGCCGGGTGCTTCCGGAAATGTCGTCACCGAAGACCTGGTCTTCATGTTCGAGACGATGGGTGTGCGCACCGGCATCGACATCGCCCGACTCATCGCGGCGCGCGCGCCGCTCATCGCGGGACTGCCCGGCGAGCCGGTTTACGGCATGACGCCAGAGGCTGGCTTGCCGAAAGGCTTCGTGCAATGACTGCGCGTCTTCCGGGGCAGGATGGTGGCCGGCCGGCATTGATCGGCGAAACAAGCACGGCGTGTCCCGTGCCGAGGGCATGGGGTGTCCCCCGCAGCGAAATCAAGGAGGAGGCGAAGCCGGGGGACATTCGCGGAGGGGGATACCCCGTGGCCTTGGCACGCGCCCCGAACCCAACTGGACTGACAACATGAACCCAACCCTCCCTTATGCCGGCATCCGCGTCGTCGAATTCACCCACATGGTCATGGGCCCGACCTGCGGCATGCTGCTGGGCGACCTCGGCGCCGAGGTCATCAAGGTCGAGCCGATCGCGGGCGACGACACACGGCGGCTGCTCGGTTCCGGCGCGGGCTTCTTCCCCAACTTCAATCGCAACAAGAAGAGCATCGCGCTCGACCTGAAGCAACCCGAGGGCGTGGAGGCGGCGCTCAAGCTCATCGCCACCGCCGACATCGTGAGCGAGAACTTCAAGCCCGGCACGATGAAGAAGCTGGGGCTCGACTACGAGACGCTGCAAAAGCTGAACCCGCGCCTCGTCTACGTCAGCCACAAGGGCTTCCTGCCCGGCCCCTACGACCACCGCACCGCGCTCGACGAAGTGGTGCAGATGATGGGCGGCCTGGCCTACATGACCGGCCGCGCCGGCGACCCGCTGCGCGCGGGCACCAGCGTCAACGACATCATGGGCGGCATGTTCGGCGCCATCGGCGCGATGGCCGCGCTGCGACAGCGCGAACTCACCGGCAAGGGCTGCGAGGTGCAGTCCGCGCTGTACGAGAACAACGTGTTCCTGGTCGGCCAGCACATGATGCAGTTCGCCGCCACCGGCGTCGCCGCCGACCCGATGCCCAGCCGCATCTCGTCCTGGGCGGTGTACGACGTGTTCACGGTAAAAGACGGGGAACAGATCTTTCTTGCGGCCGTCAGCGACAAGCAGTGGCTGATCTTTTGCAAGGCCTTTGGGCTCGAAGAGATGCTGGCCGACCCGCGCCTGAAATCGAACAACGACCGCGTGCGCGCCCGCGACTGGATGATGCCGATCCTGCGCGCGCATCTGGCCGGCCGCAGCGCCAGCGAACTCGCCGCCGTGTTCGAGGCGAACGAGCTGCCCTTCGCGCCCATCGTCAAGCCGCAGGAACTGTTCGACGATCCGCACCTGAACGCCACCGGCGGCCTCGCGCCGATCCGCATGAACGACGGCAGCATGTCGAAGACGCCGCTGATGCCCTTCACGCTCGATGGCGAGCGCCCCGGCCTGCGGCTGCAGCCGCCGCTGCTGGGCGAGCACACCGCCGCACTGCTGGCCGAAGTCGGCTACAGCGACGAGGCGATCGCGAAACTGGTGCAGGCTGGCGTCACCGCCGCAGCGTGAGTCACACGCCCTTGGCGAAGTAGTACACGCTCAGCAGCGTGCCCACCGCGATCACCGTGCGGCGCAGCCACACCGCCGGGATCTTGCGCGCCACCGCCGCGCCGAGGTAGCCGCCGACGGTCGCGGTCACCAGCATCACCAGCGTGTGCGGCCAGCTCACCGCGCCGGCGACGATGAAGGTCACCACCGTCACGCTGTACACCACGGCCGAGAGCAGGTTCTTCAGCGCGTTGACCTCGTGCAGGTCGTCGTGCCCCGCGATCGCGAGGCTGGCCATCATCAGGATGCCCATGCCGGCGCCGAAGAAGCCGCCGTAGATGGAGACCAGCGCCTGCACCAGCCAGACCAGCGGCGAGCCGCGGCCGTGTGCGGCGGTCGGGTCGGTGACCGCGACGGGCACGTCGGACTTGGCACGCCAGCGCTTGAGCGCCGACGCGATGTGCGGGCTGGCCGCGAACAGCAGCGTCGCGAAGGCCAGCAGCCACGGAATCAGCGCACTGAAGCGCGCGTCGCCCGCGGCCAGCAGCAACAGTCCGCCCGCCACGCCGCCGAGCAGCGAGGCCACGCCCATCGGCAGCAGGTAGGCGCGAAAGCGCTGCAGCTCGCGCCGGTACGCCCAGGCGCCCGACAGGCTGCCCGGCCACAGCGCGACCGAGTTGCTGGCGTTCGCCACCACCGGGGGCACGCCGATCGCGAGCAGCGCGGGGAAGGAGAAGAAGGTGCCGCCGCCCGCCACGGAATTCACCGCGCCGGCCACCAACGCGCCGACGGCGATGAGGAGCAATTCTGCAAAAGACATGGTGGGACTCTAGCCAAAAGTATCATCCGCCGATGGACCGCCTGAAGCAGCTTGAATCCTTCGTTTCGGTGGCCACACGCGGCAGCCTCACAGCCGCGGCCCGCGCAGAAGGCGTGGCGCCGGCTCTGATGGGGCGTCGCATCGACGCGCTCGAGGAGCGGCTCGGCGTCAAGCTGCTGGTGCGCACCACGCGCAGGCTCACGCTCACGCACGAGGGCAGCGCGTTCCTCGAAGACTGCCAGCGCCTGCTGGTCGAGTTCGCCAATGCCGAAGCCAGCGTCAGCGCCGGCGGCGTCAAGGCCAGCGGCCACCTGCGCGTGACCGCGCCGGCCGGCTTCGGCCGCCGCCACGTCGCGCCGCTGGTGCCGCGCTTCCATGCGCTGCACCCGGAGGTGCGCATCTCGCTCAACCTGAGCGACCGCGTGATCGACGTTGCGGCCGAGGGCTACGACTGCGCGGTGCGGGTGGGCGACATGCCCGATTCGTCGCTGGTCAGCCTGCGCCTGGCGGACAACCGGCGCCGCTGCGTGGCGACGCCCGAATTCATTCGCCGCCACGGCGCGCCGCAGCATCCGGGCGACCTCGCGCGCTTCGCCTGCCTCACGCTGTCGAGCGACGCCTCGCAGACGCGCGGGTGGGCGTTTCGCGTGCCGGACCCCGACGGTGACGATGGCGCGACCGAAGTCATTCACCTCAAGCCCAGCGGTCCGCTCGATTGCTCCGATGGCCAGGTGCTGCACGACTGGTGTCTGGCCGGGCACGGCATCGCATGGCGCAGCACGTGGGAGGTCGAGGCCGAGATCGATGCCGGCCTGCTGGTGCCGCTGCTCGACGAATTCGCGGCCCCGGCCAACGGCATCTACGCCGTGTTCCCGCACGCCAAACACCTGCCCCTGCGGGTGCGGTTGTGGCTCGATTTCCTCAAGGCCCAGTACGCGCAACCGGAGTTCTGGGGCGGCACAATCGCCGCATGACGCTCGAAGCCATCCTCGCCTACCTGCACATCCTGGCCATCCTCACGATGGTCGTGTTCATCTCGAGCGAAGCGGCGCTGTGTCGCGTGCAGTGGCTCAACGCGGCGGTGGTGGAGCGCCTCGCGAAGATCGATCTGGTCTACGGCATCGCCGCCATCGCGGTGCTCGCAACCGGCGTTGCGCGCACCTGGTGGGGCGTCAAAGGTACGGCCTGGTACTGGACGAACCCGCTGCTGCACGTGAAGCTCACGCTCTTCATCGTGATCGGTGTGATCTCGATCTTCCCCACGCTGACCTACTTCCGTTGGCGCAAGGCGCTGCGCGCGACCGGCGCGTTGCCGGCCGAAGCCGAAATCAAGAAGACGCGCAAGCTGGTGATGGTGCAGGCGCACCTGATCGCCGTGATCCCGCTGGTCGCCGTCTTCCTCGCGCGCGGCTTCGGCAAATAGCGCACAAAAGAAAAGCCCCGCACGCGGGGCTTTGCTGTTCGTGAAACACCGCGGAACCGGCTCTGCCGGGCCGCAGGTGTTGCCCCCTGGAAGGGGGAGGGCAAGGCGACACGCAGTGCGCCGCCGCCCCGGGGGTTAAGCCTTGTTGCTCAGGCAGGTCTTCATGAAGGCCTTGCGTTCGTCGCCTTTGAGCGTCTTGGTCTTGGCGTCTGCGTTGCAAGTCTTCATCTTCTCTTGCTGCGTGACCTTGTCGGCCGACAGGCATTCCTTCATGAACGCCTTGCGCTCGTCGCCCTTGAGTTCCTTGGCTTTCGGGGCTGCATTGCAGGTGGCCATCTTGCTTTGCTGCGCGGTCGGCGCCTTTTCGGCGGCAGGGGCCGGTGTCGCAGGCGTGGCCATCGCGGCAGGCGCAGCCGGCGCGGGCGCCTTGTCCTGCGCATGCACTGCGCCGAAGGAAAGGCAGGCGCCCAGGGCGATCAGGGAGAAGAGCTTGTTCATGTGCGTTGTCCTCGAGGTTGAAGATGGGTGACAGCAGCCCCGACCTCGGGGCCCGTCATGCTAACGGCCCAGGTCGGCGGCCGGATGACGCGGCCGGAGGGCCTCGGGGTTTGCCCCCGTAAAATTCGCAGATGCTATTGGTCAAACAGGAGCTGCTCGCGGCGCTCGCGAACACGCTCGAATCCTTCTCGCCCGGCGCTGGCGCCAAAGCCGCGTTCGAGTCGCCCAAGGTGGCGGCGCACGGCGACAAGCAGCAGGTGGTGCGTGAAGTGCTCACCGCTGGCGAGGCTTACGGACGCCAGCCGGCCAACGGCCACAAGGTGCTGGTCGAGTTCGTTTCCGCCAACCCGACCGGCCCGCTGCACGTGGGCCACGGCCGCCAGGCCGCGCTGGGCGATGCGATCTGCAACCTGCGCACCTCGCAGGGGGACGATGTCTTCCGCGAGTTCTATTACAACGACGCGGGCGTGCAGATCCAGACGCTGGCCAGCAGCGTCGAGATGCGCGCGCGCGGCCTCAAGCCCGGCGACGCCGAATGGCCGAGCGGTGAAAAAGCAGCGGCCTACAACGGCGACTACATCGCCGACATCGCTGAGGACTTCAAGGCGAAGAAGACCGTGAAGGCCGACGACCGCGAGGTCACGGCCACGGGCGACATCACCGACATCGACGCGATCCGCGAATTCGCCGTGGCGTACCTGCGCCGCGAGCAGGACCTCGATCTGAAGGCCTTCCGCGTGCGCTTCGACAACTACTACCTCGAGTCGAGCCTCTACACGAGTGGCCGTGTCGAGGCCGCGGTGCAGAAGCTCGTCGCCGCCGGCAAGACCTACGAGCAGGACGGCGCGCTGTGGCTCAAGTCGACCGACTACGGCGACGACAAGGACCGCGTGATGAAGAAGGGTGACGGCACGTACACCTACTTCGTGCCCGACGTGGCGTACCACATCGCCAAATGGGAGCGCGGCTTCCACACGGTCGTCAACATCCAGGGCACCGACCACCACGGCACCATCGCGCGCGTGCGGGCCGGGCTGCAGGCGGCCGGCGAGCGCATCCCCGAGGGATATCCCGACTACGTGCTGCACACCATGGTGCGCGTGATGAAGGGCGGCGAGGAGGTCAAGATCAGCAAGCGCGCGGGCAGCTACGTCACGCTGCGCGACCTGATCGAGTGGACCAGCACCGATGCGGTTCGCTTCTTCCTGCTCTCCCGCAAGCCGGACACCGAATACACCTTCGACGTCGACCTGGCGGTGGCCAAGAACAACGACAACCCTGTGTATTACGTGCAGTACGCACATGCGCGCATCTGCTCGGTGCTGGCGGCGTGGGGTGGCGACGTCACCGCGCTGGCCGACGCCGACCTCTCGCCGCTCGAGAGCCCGGCCGCGCAGGCGCTGATGCTGATGCTCGCCAAATACCCTGACATGCTGACCGCGGCCGCCAAGGACTACGCGCCGCACGACGTCACCTTCTACCTGCGCGAGCTGGCTGCGAGCTACCACAGCTACTACGACGCCGAGCGCATTCTGGTCGACGACGAGAGCGTGAAAAAGGCCCGTCTGGCGCTGGTCGCGGCCACTGCGCGGGTGCTGCACAATGGCCTCGCGATTCTCGGCGTCAGTGCGCCGAGCAAGATGTGAACCTCACCATGAAGAAGACAAAACAACGCGGCAGCACGGTCATCGGACTGATCATCGGTCTGGTGCTCGGGCTCGGTGTGGCGCTGGGCATCGCGGTCTATGTGACCAAGGTACCGATTCCGTTCATGAGCAAGACGCAGCGCGGTGGCGCCGAGCAGGACGAAGCCGAAGCGCGCAAGAACCGCGACTGGGATCCGAACGCCCCGCTGGCCGGCCGACCACGCGCCGCGCCGACGCCGCCACCGCAGCCGGCCAGCGCCGGACCGCTCAACCCGCCGTCCAACCCCGTCCCTGTGGTGGTGGCGCCGGCGGCGCCCCGGACCGCGCCCGACGCCCCTGCGCGGCCGGCACCCGTGCCGGCGGAAACCGGCGGCACACGGCCGTCGGCCGATCCACTGGGCGACTTGGCCGCGGCGCGTGCGGGCACGGGCGGCGGCGCCGGCGCCGGCACGGCGGCCGATCCCTTCATGTATTTCGTGCAGGCCGGTGCCTTTCGCAGCACCGAAGACGCCGAGTCGCAGCGCGCCAAGCTTTCGCTGATGGGCGTCGAAGCCCGGATCACGGAGCGCGAGCAGGCGGGTCGCACCGTGTATCGCGTGCGCTCCGGGCCTTTCAACAAGAAGGACGACGCCGACCGCTTGAAAGAGCGGCTCGATGGCGGCGGCTTTGACGCGGCCCTGGTGCGCGTGCAGCGTTGAGGCCCCACGGCCCGCGCGTCAGCCTGTGCGCCGTCCTTTTGGGCCGGCGCGGCGGTCATGTTGCACGGTCCGGCTACATTCAAACCGCGGCGAACGGAACTTCGCGGCACCCCGCAGGCTCTGTCAGCCGCACAGGAGAACTTTGATATGAAACGTCGTGAATTTTCGATGGCTGCCGGCGCTACGTCGCTGGGGCTGCTTCCCTTCGGCACCGGCGCGCAGGCGCAGGGTGCGAGCTTCAAGGCCGGTACCGACTACGCCGTGCTTGAGAAGCGTGCGCCGGTCGATGCGCCGGCCGGCAAGGTCGAGGTGGTCGAGTTTTTCTGGTACAGCTGCCCGCATTGCCACGCCTTCGAGCCGGCACTGGAAAGCTGGATCCGCAAGCTGCCAGCGAACGTGTCCTTCAAGCGCGTTCCGGTTCAGTTCCGGACCAACTTCCAGCCGCAGCAGCAGCTCTTCTATGCGCTCGAAGCCATGGGCAAGGTCGAGGAATTCCAGCGCAAGGTGTTCGGCGCGATCCACCAGCAGCGGCAGAACCTGTCGACCGAAACGCAGATCATCGAATGGGCCGCAGCCAACGGGTTGGACAAGGCCAAGTTCACGGAGGCTTTCAAGTCCTTCGGCGTGGCCAGCAAGGTCCAGCGCGCCAAGCAATTGCAGGAGGCCTACCAGGTGGCCGGCGTGCCGGCGCTCGGCGTCGCTGGGCGCTGGTATGTGGACGGCGAACTGGCGAAGAGCATGGACCGGGCGCTGCTGGTCACCGACTTCCTGATCGGCGAGGCGCGGAAGGCCTGACGCGGCGACGCGGTCCCGGCCAGCCCGCCTCGGCGGGCTTTTTCATCCCGGCGCTGCGGGTGGCGCCGGTTCCGACGCATACAATGCGCAGCAAGTTTCGTGCCCCTATGACCTTGCGTATGTCTTCCCCCCTCTACCGCCGCGTGCTCGGGTCCGCTTTGTGTGCCCTGGCTGCGCTTTCGCTGGGCGGCTTCGCGCCGGCGGCACTGGCCGAGAAAGCCGACCGCACCAAGCCGATGAACATCGAGGCCGACTCGATGCGCTACGACGACCTCAAGCAGACCAGCGTGTTCACGGGCAATGTGCTCGTGACCAAGGGCACCATCATCATCCGCGGCGCCCGCATCGATGTGCGGCAGGACCCTGAGGGCTACCAGTACGGCGTGGTCACGGCGGCGCCCGGCAAGCTCGCGTACTACAAGCAGAAGCGCGACGCAGGTACCGACGAGTGGATCGAGGGCGAGTCCGAGGTGATCGAGTACGACAGCCGCGCCGACAACGTCAAGTTCATTCGCCGCGCGGTGATGCGCCGCCTGCTGGGCGCGACGCCGAACGACGAGAGCAGCGGCGCGCTGATCGTCTACGACCAGAGCAACGACACCTTCACGGTCAACGGATCGACGCTGCCGCCGAACGCCGGCGTGGCCAGCGGCTCGGGCGGGCGCGTGCGCGCCATCCTGACGCCCAAGCCGGCGCCCGGTGCGCCTGCGGCTGCCAGCCCGGCGGCACCGGCACCCGCTGCACCGGGAGCCGGCCTGCGTCCAAGCACCACGCTCGGTGGGGAACAGCGCCGGTGATTGAATCCGCAGTGACCGCAGACAGCAAGGGCAGCCGCCTGCAGGCGCGTGGCCTGCAGAAGCGCTACGGCAGCCGCACGGTGGTCAAGGACGTCTCGCTCGAGGTGCAGAAGGGCGAGGTGGTCGGCCTGCTCGGTCCCAATGGCGCGGGCAAGACCACCTCGTTCTACATGATCGTGGGCCTGGTGCGTGCCGATGCTGGCGAGATCACGATCGACGGCGAGCCGATCGCGCACATGCCGATTCATCGCCGTGCCCGCATGGGCCTCTCGTACCTGCCGCAGGAAGCGTCGATCTTCCGCAAGCTGTCGGTCGAAGAGAACGTGCGCGCCGTGCTCGAACTGCAGATGGAAGACAACGGCAGCGGCAAGCTGGCGCCGCTGTCGAAGGCGCGGACGGAAGAGCGCCTCTCCGAGCTGTTGGCCGACCTGCGCGTCGACCATCTGCGCAATTCGCCGGCACTCGCGCTGTCGGGCGGCGAGCGCCGCCGCGTCGAGATCGCGCGCGCCTTGGCCACGCAGCCGCGCTTCATCCTGCTGGACGAGCCCTTCGCGGGCATCGACCCGATTGCGGTGATCGAGATCCAGCGGATCATCAGCTTCCTGAAAGAGCGCGGCATCGGCGTGCTCATCACCGACCACAACGTGCGTGAGACGCTGGGCATCTGCGATCACGCCTTCATCATCAGCGACGGGCAAGTGCTGGCACAAGGCACGCCTACGGAGATCGTCGACAACGCCGAGGTACGCCGCGTGTACCTGGGCGAGCATTTCCGGATGTAAGGGGCTTCTTCGTCATGAAGCAAGGCCTCTCGCTGCGCGTTTCGCAGCACCTCGCGCTCACGCCCCAGCTGCAGCAGTCGATCCGGCTGCTGCAGCTGTCCACGCTCGAGTTGAGTCAGGAAGTCGAGCAGATGCTCGACGACAACCCCTTTCTCGAACGCACGGCCGAAGAAGCCGCGCGCGAGGAGTTCGGGCTCGACGCCGCCGACACGCCGGTGCCGCGCGACGACGATTTCGCCAGCGCTTCCTCCGCGCCGTCGACCGACAGCACGAGCACGACCACCGCAAGCGAGGCCGATGCACCGGTCGCCGATGCAGTCGACAGCCAGCCCGACTGGGAAGGCGACGGCACGGTCGAGATGGCGCCCGACGACGGCGAATGGGGCGGCGAAGCGCAGGCCAGCAGCAACAACCTCGGCCCCAACGATGGCAGCGAGCGCGCCGACGCCACGGAACTCGCGCGCAGCCAGGAATCGCTGCAGGCCTTTCTGCACCGGCAGGCGCTGAGCCTGCGCCTGAACACCAACGACCAGGCGGCGCTGCGCTTCCTGATCGAGTCGCTCAACGACGACGGCTACCTCGAAGACTCGCTGCCCGCACTGGCTTCGGGCCTGGCCGGCGATGACAACGACCAGTTCGACGATCTGGTTCATCACTTCCAGGTGGCGCTGGGCCTTCTTCAAAGCCTGGAGCCGGTCGGCGTCGGCGCGCGCGACCTCGGCGAGTGCCTGGCGATCCAGCTGCGCGCGCTGGCGCACCCCGGCGAGACGGCCGACGAACTGCAGGTGCGCAAGACCGCGCTGCTGGTCTGCAAGCAGCCGATGGAACTGCTCGCGCGCCGCGACTTCAAGCGTCTGGCCACACTGACCCGCAGCAACGAGGACGAGGTGCGCAGCGCGCTGCAAATGATCGCGCGGCTCGAGCCCAAGCCCGGCCGCCGCTTCGTCGATGTCGAGCGCAACATCGTCGTGCCCGATGTGATCGTCACCCGCACCGGGCATGGCACGAACATCAAGTTCCGCGTGATGCTCAACCCCGAG
Organism: Variovorax sp.; assembly: GCA_004210915.1. Classification (GTDB taxonomy): domain Bacteria; phylum Pseudomonadota; class Gammaproteobacteria; order Burkholderiales; family Burkholderiaceae_C; genus Variovorax. The sequence goes on from SEGS01000093.1 coordinate 12,804, forward strand.
GTGATGCCGCGGCTGCGTGTGCACGACATCTATGCCGGCGCGCTCAAGGCGCACAAGGGCGAAGGCAGCCAGGCGCTGAGCCAGCGGCTGCAGGAGGCGCGCTGGTTCATCAAGAACATCCAGCAGCGCTTCGACACCATCCTGCGCGTCTCCAGCGCCATCGTCGATAGGCAGAAGAGCTTCTTCATCCACGGCGAACTGGCGATGCGGCCGCTGGTGCTGCGCGAGATCGCCGATGAGCTGGGGCTGCACGAATCGACCATCAGCCGCGTGACGACTGCGAAATACATGGCCACGCCTTTCGGCACCGTCGAACTCAAGTATTTCTTCGGGTCGGGCCTGGGCACCGAGACCGGCGGCAACGCGTCCAGCACCGCCGTGCGCGCGCTCATCAAGCAGTTTGTGAGCTCCGAGAACATCAAGAAGCCGCTGTCGGACAGCCAGATCTCCGAGATGCTCAAGGAGCAGGGGATCGAGTGCGCGCGCCGCACCGTGGCCAAGTACCGCGAAGCCCTGCGCATCGCGCCGGCGAACCTGCGCAAGACACTGTAAGGACCGGTTCGCGGAACCTGGCGAACGCTGTTCAGCGCCGTGCTGCAGCCACCAGCAACACAGCGCGCAACTCGGCGGGTTGCACTGGCTTGCGCAGCGCATGCCAGCCGCGTTGCTGCGCATGGCGCAGGGTCTCGGGAGTGATGTCGGCTGACACCAGCGCAATGGTCAGGTCGGGTCGCTGCGCTTGCAGGCGCTCTGCCAAGGCCACGCCGTCGAGCTCACCCGGCAGACGGATGTCGCACAGCGCCACATCGATAGCGCGCAGGTCGGCCAGCGCCAGTGCTTCGGCGGCGCTGGCGTAGATCCGCGGCTCGGCCTGCCAGTGCCGCAACAGCGCCGCGAGGCTGTCGGCCACGACCGTGTTGTCTTCCACCACCAGCACCGCGAGGCCGGGCGGAAGCGGCTGCGCGTCGGGCTGCAGCGCGGGCGCGTCGGGCGCTGTTTCGGGCATCAGCAGATCGCCAGGTGCGGCCTCCAGCAGAAAGCCGAACACCGCCCCACGTCCCGGCGCCGAGCGCAGCGTGATTTCGAAGCCGAGCCGTTCGGCCAATCGCCGAACGATGGCCAGGCCGAGCCCATGGCCGCGCTGCAGGTTGCGCTCCACGTTGCCGATCTGCTCGAAATCGCCGAACACGCGCTGCTGGGCGTCGGGCGCGATGCCGGCGCCGCCGTCGCGCACTTCGATACGCCACATCGCACCGCCTTGCCGACGCCGCACGGCCAGCAGCACGCGACCCTGCGGCGCGAACTTGAGCGCGTTGTCGAGCAGGTTGCCGAGCACGCGGCGCAAGGCCATCGCGTCGGTCCAGGCCAATGCGCCGGCAGGGCAGCGCACATGCACGCGGTCGGACTGGCGCGCCAGCGCGTGCAGCAGCGGACCGAGCGCAACGGGCCCCGGCCGCAGCGGGTCGGCCGCGGCTTCAATGCGGCCGATCTCGAGCAGCTGGTTGGTCAGGCCTTCGAGCGCGGTCTGTGCCTGCGAGAGCGCGGCCACGGTGCGTTGCACCGTGGATGTGTCGGCGCCGCCGTCCAGTTGTTGGCGCAGCACTTCGGCCTGCAGGCCAATTGCCATCACGGGCTGGCGCAGGTCGTGATTGGCGGCGGAGAAGAAGCGCAGGCGCTCCGTTTGCGCCTGTTCAAGTGCGTGAAGGCCTGCCAGCGCCTGCTCGCGCAAGACGCTCTCGTTCAAACGCAGGCCGATGTTCTCTTCGAGCTGGCGCGCATGGTCGGCCACCAGCTTCCAGACCATTGCGAGCAGCCCGATGCCGATCACCGCCACCGCCTTCATCATCGGCGAGCCCAGCCAGAGCCCGGTGGCAATCACCGGCGCCAGCAAGAGGGTGATGGCCAGCTGCGTGGCCGGCACATAGAACGAGATTGAGAAGGCCGACGACAGCGTCATGCCCATCAGGATCAGGCCCAGCAGAAGTTGCTGTTCGGGCTGTGCGGGGTTGAACAGCAGCACGCCGGCGGCGCCGTGCGCGAATTCCCAGATGCCGGCGCGCGCCGTGTGCTCGCGCTGCGCAGCGCGCAGCGTCTGCGGCGTGAGCACGTCGGGCAGCCGCTGCCCGAAGAAGCCGCGCATGACCGTGACGAGGGTGACCAGCGCGATCCATGCGAGCGCGCGCGGCAGCGAGAACTGCCAGGCGAAAAGCGCGGCCACGCCGCAGTTGAGCGTGTACTGCGCGAGGAGCACCGGCCCGAGCGGCTTGACGCTGAGCCGCAGCACCTCGCAGGCGATCGCGAAGCGGTCGACAGGCGGGAGGGTGGCGCTGTGCGCCGCGGGCGTGGAGCTCATGGACGGTCCGACTATGCCAGCGACTGCACGGCCATCGGCGGCGATGCGGGGAGGGCGGCGACAATTGCGAGGTGAACGATCTCTCCCTTTTCCTGCCTTGCGCTGCCGGCGTCGAGGAATTCCTGGCGCAGGAAGTCCATGCGCTGACCGGTCGGGTCGGGCAAGACCTGCTCACGCTGCGCGGCGGCGTGCGGGTGCGCGCCGAATGGCGCGACGCGCTCAACCTCAACCTGCACAGCCGCCTGGCGCAACGCGTGCTCATCGAACTCGCGCAAGCGCCGTACCGCAGCGAGAACGACCTCTACGCCATCGCGAGCGGCGTCGCGTGGGAAATCTGGTTCACGCCGAAGCAGACCTTCAAGATCGAAACCACCGCGCAGCACAGCCCGCTGCAGAGCCTGAACTTCGCGACGCTCCGCATCAAGGACGCGATCGCCGACCGCTTCCGCGCCAAGGCGGGCGGTGTGCGCCCGAGCATCGAGACGCAATGGCCTGACTGCCGCGTGTTCGCGCACCTGACCACCGACACCTGCACGCTTTACATCGACACCAGCGGCGAGCCGCTCTTCAAGCGCGGCTGGCGCCAGGACAAGGGCGATGCGCCGCTGAAGGAAACGCTTGCTGCCGCCATGCTGGCCGCCAGCGGCTGGTGGAACCCGGAAAACGGCGAGGTCTCCGCGCAGCCGCTGTACGACCCCTGCTGCGGCAGCGGCACCATCGCCATCGAGGCCGCGCAGATCGCGGCCGGCATCCCGGCCGGGTCGCTGCGTCGCTTCGGTTTCGAAAAGCTGCTGCCGTTCCAGTCGCATGTGTGGGACGCGATCAAGGCGAACGCGACGCCGCCGGACAGGGCGATGGCCGTTACCGTGTTCGGCTCCGACGTCTCGCATCGCATGGTCGACTTCGCCGAGCGCAATGCGGAGCGCGCAGGTGTCGCGCAGCACATCGAATTCCGCGGCGGCGACGCGTTGCAACGCATGCCGCCCGATGGCGCAGAACACGGTGGGGTCATCGTGCTGAATCCGCCTTATGGCGAGCGCATCGAGGTCGGTGGTGTGGCGCGGCCCGAGAGCGCCGGCCGGTTCGGCGCTCGCGAGGCGGCTGATGTCCAGAGCGGCGACGCCAGCGGCGACTTCTTTCCGCAACTGGCCACGCACTGGAAGCGCAACTTCGCCGGCTGGACCGCCTGGGTCCTCACGCCGGACCTGCAATTGCCCAAGCGCATGCGCTTGAAGGAATCTCGACGCGTGCCGATGTGGAACGGGCCGATCGAATGCCGGCTGTTCCGGTTCGACATGGTGTCGGGCTCCGCACGCGTCAAGCCCGCACCGACGGCGTCGACGGCCCCGTGACGCGGCTGGTCATCGACACCAACATCGTCCTCGACCTGTACGTGTTCGACGACGCCGCAGCCACGCCGCTGCGCGCGGCGCTGGAAGCCGGCGAGGTCGAATGGCTGGCGACCGCGGCGATGCGTGCCGAACTCTCCCGCGTGCTCGGCTACCCGAAGATCGTGCCGCGCCTGGCTTTCCACGCGCGCACCGCCGCCGGGGTGCTGGCCGCCTTCGATCGCCATGCGCGCATCGTCGACGTGCCGGCCAAGGCTTCCGTCACCTGCCGTGACGCCGACGACCAGTGCTTCATCGACCTGGCGGTTGCCCATGGCGTTTGCCTGCTCAGCAAGGACAAGGCGGTGCGCGCGATGCGGCGCCGGATGGAGCTCTTGGGGGCCGGCTCGGCCAGCTGCTGGCCGGCAAAGGACGGTCAGCGCAGTTGAGCTAGAGCGATTGGCGCGCGGCTTCGATGCGCGTCCCTTGCAAACCAGCGCCCGCAGCAATTAGTGCGGCAAGAAACGGGCTGACGCATATTGAAGGCTTTGTCCTACGACCGCTTCGGTGTTGTTCGGTCGCGTCACGGTCGTGTGCGGTTGTGCCGATTTGTCTTCGCGGTCGCTGGGTAAGAGCGCAATATTCCGCAATCTGGGAACTTAGCGGCGGAGAGCCTCAGCTTACCGAAGATACATTCAAGAACAGTTCTGCGACTTATTGGCCTTTGCCATGCGTCACAGCAAAGTTTTGAGCGCACGCGACGTGCGCAATGTCTGCTCGTGCGAACGTCGCAGGCCATGGAGGCGGAGGCCTCTGCAGGGGGATAACAATGAGCTTTTTCCGTCGAGCATGTATGTGGCTGGTGTGCCTGGGCGCTTTGCACGCCGCGCCGCAGGCATTCGCACAGACATCTGTTACCAACACAGCCGCCGTCAGGCTGCCGAGCACGCTGACGTGTGCAACGCCCGGCCCGGGCGGCGTGTGTCAATGGACGGACGCCGAGACCACCGTCGTGACTGCGCCGCTGCTGACGATCGTCAAGACCGCCAGTGCCAGCACTTTCGTGGTGGGTCAGGGCGCCAGCTACACGCTGACGGTAGCCAACGGTGGAACGTCAGCCACCACGGCAGTAGCGACTGTCACCGACAACATCCCGACAGGCTTGACCCCGGGCGCGATGCCGGCAGGCTGTTCGGCGTCCGGACAGGTGGTGACCTGCACCATTCCGGCTGGCTTGGCGATTGGCGCGTCTGTCAACTTCGTGATTCCAGTGACGCCGACCGTGGCGGTGCCTGCGCCTGGCTTGCCAAACACCGCGACTGTCAGCGGTGGCGGCGACACGGCCTGTACCAGTGGATCGCCTGCCCCTGCGCGTTGCACGAGCACGGTGACCACGCCGGTGTTGGAAGCGCCGACGACGGCGCTCAGCAAGACATCCAATCCAGCCACGGGTGCAACCGTCCTGCCCGGCCAGACAATCGCTTACACGCTGTCGGTACTGGTCGGTGGTTCTGCAACAACCCAAGCCATCACCCTGACAGACACGATCAGCGCAAACCAGACGCTGGTAGCCGGATCTCTGCCGGCTAGCTGCTCCAGCGCGGGCGGCGCGGGCAGTCCGACGGTGGTGACCTGCACGCTGGCTGCTGGCGCTGCGGTCAGCGCGACGGCCTACACTTTTGGCTACAGCGTGACGGTCAACGCCAATGCGACAGGCCCGGCAAGCAACGTTGTGGTGGGCAGTACGCCTCCAGGCGGCGATCCGGATCCGACCTGCGCGGCCGGCTGTGCCACTACCCACCCGATAGGGGCTGTGGCCCTGACCAAGGCCCTGACCACCGAGAGCGGTGCCGTCGCCGGTGTGGCCGAAGCCGGTGAGACGCTGACGTACACGATCACGATCAGCAACCCGAGCGCGGTGGCAGTGGCCGGATACGCGCTGACGGACACGCTGAGCGCGGGTCTGACGTACGTGAGCGCGAGCAACGCAGGCGTCAACGCGGGGCTGAACACGACCTGGACGGCGCTGAGCGTGCCGGCCAACGGCAGCCTGGCAGT